>CAWBUT010000018.1:0-68439 GCA_963792045.1 uncultured Alphaproteobacteria bacterium | reverse complement strand
GTGGCACGGGCGCGCCTCGGGGCAAGCGCAAGCCACCATTTCTCGAACTCGGACGTGGCACCGAAACCAATTTGAGGCGTTAAAACCATAAGGGCATTGCCGGGAAAGGAAGGGCCACTATGGCCAAATCGTTCACTCCCAAACCGTCGACGCGCACTGATTGTCGATGATGAAATCTTTTTTGCCATCGGCCTAGAAGCAGACATGCATGAACTAGGCTTCGACATCTGCGATCTAGCCGCAAATGGACAACAAGCCTGCATGCTGGCGATGGACAATCAGCCCGATGTTGCCCTCGTGGACATCAATCTGGAAGGAGGCCGAGAAGGGATCGAGGTCGCTAGATGGCTCCGTAAGACATGCGAGGCTCCTATCGTGTTCATCACGGGTTACACGGATTGCGCTACCGTAGAGCGCATCCACGAACAGGTACCGGGGGCACCGGTGCTGTCCAAGCCGCTCTATCAAGGCCGCCTTGCCAACGCCGTGACGGCGGTTATCGCGCATCAGCACTCGACTTCTAGAGCGCCCTTCCTAACCCTGTTGTGGCAACGCGGGACCGCGGAAGGTGAAGCGGCGGTGCCGTCGTACCATCGTATCCCGAACCCAAATGGGCCGCCGTTCGTTATTCGCATATGGCCCATGCGGTCAAACATCACAAAAGGAGAGTGCATTATGAAAAAGTTTCTCTTGGCGTTCGTTACGCTGGCGTTTGCAACCGCCTTCGCCGCCCCCACCTTTGCTGCGATATCATCGGCAAAGACCAAGTTCAGTGTCGTGGACCCGACGCCGTTACCCAGAAAAGGCTTCTGGACGAGGCCATGCGGCTTGCCGCCGGCTGGCAGGATCGCGATGTTGAGCAACTGAGCGCTCTTCTCCGTGCGATGGTCGCAAAAGTCCAGGTTCATTCCGACCGGGTCGACGTGACACTCGATCAAATGGGCCTTGCTCTGTGGCTGAATGCCAAGCCGGATAGACAGCAATCTGCTCACGCCCGCTGGGTGATCGCGAACAGCATTAGACAGTCTTGACGATCCCTGCGCGGCTGAAGCGAATGGGAGCAGAGATGAGAATGGTGGTCGATGATGGATCCGAGCCGGCGAAAGTTGATCCCGTTTTGGTACGTCTTCTCTTCCGGGCCCACGCTATCCGCGCGCGCCTGCTTCAGGATCCGAGCCTAACGCTGAAAGAGATCGCCGCAGAGGAGGGGGTCGTGAGTTCCTACGTCTCGCGTCTCGTCAGGCTCGCCTTTCTCGCCCCCGACATTGTCATGGCTATCTTGAACGGCAGGCATCCTCCACAGCTCACCGCGAACCGGCTGATGGACGACACTCGCCTGCCCCTCGATTGGAGAGCTCAGCGCGAACTGCTCTGCTCTTAGACCGTCTCAGTAGCCCAATGTTCATGCGAATCTCCGGTTAGCGTCTCGCTCGCTCAGCAAGATATGGGGTGTTGGACGAGAGACAGTGGTACTGCCAACCCGGCCGTAAGAGACGAGCCCGCGAAGAGACGGTCGATTGGCGCACGAAAAAATCTCTAGCTACCAAGCGCGACAAGGCGTGCCTGCAAGGCCCCGAGAACGCGAAGGAAATGCGGCGCGTTCAAACCGCAAACACAAACAATATCAATAGCTTAATTGTTGGCGGAGAGGGTGGGATTTGAACCCACGGTACGGTTACCCGTACAACGGTTTTCGAGTTCTAAGATTCTCATGTTGGCCTGTGCCGCGCAGTGGCTAAGCGTGTGCTCTGGTTCGGCATTTTTGATGCGATCATCCCGGTTTGTGATGTCCCGCTGTGCCGCACAGTTGGTTTGCAATTTGGTTTGCAAACTGATGTCTGTTTGCGGCCGGACCAAGGAGGGACGTGGCGGATTTCATTGCGAGACCGAGAACCCGCACTGCTTCTGCTCCATCTCGATCTGCTTCGTGATGCGGGTGGCGTTCTGTGCGTAGGCCTCCGTCACGGAGCCGCTATTCACGGTCTTGCCATTCAGCGGACTCACGCCTGCGCAGAGGTGGAAGACATGCGGCGTCTCGGACTTCTTGGCTCCGTTTTCCGGCGCGATCCAGTACACGACATCCTGACCAGCGGGGTGTTCCGCGTCCTTGGTCGCCGCAGTCACCGCGGCGGAATCCGTGGCGATCTCCTGCGCCTGGGCGGCGACGTCAGGCGAACAGGCCGTGGTCGGCTGCCCCGCCTTAATCTGGGCCGCGCACGTGTTCATGTCCTGGGTGTACTGCTCGACCGATGGGGGGCTGTAGCTGACCCCGATCAGCGTCGCGACCACCGCCAGTACAGCGCCCACGCCGCCGGCAACCTTCTTGGTCTGCGGATCCATGTTTTTGTCGGTGAAGATCAGGAGAACCAGCGGGAGGAAGGCAATCAGCGTGATGATCGCGCCGAGCTGGTTTTGGAAGAAGAACCTGAACGTGTCGGATGCGCGGGCCGGATCGTGCCTGTTGGCCGCCTTCCACAGCAAGTTGCCGGCGATTGCGAAAATCGCGATCCCGACCAGAATGCCGATCAGCAGCGGCAGGTTTCCGTGGTCGAACTTGTGCTGGTAGAGCAAGACAACCCCGGCGATCTCGCCGCCAATGGCAACGATCCACGAGAGCGCGGCGAAAAGGCGGAGGCGCCTGGCGGCGGACTTCTGGCCCTGCGTTGCTTGCCAATCCTTGGTAACGTCTGCGGCCGGCTTTTTGTCGGTCATGACCAGGTTCCCCGATATCGACACTTTTGCGGGGCGGCATCAAATCGGAAGGCTAACCCGCCCGGTGCAGCGTCATTGAACGAACGTCTTCGTCGCCTGCCTTAGCGACGCGGCGAAAATGTGAGCGCCACGGCAGACCACATCTCCATCCATATTGCGCATGAGTGAATGTGTCCATACCCACGGGGCAGACGCCGATGCGGCGATGGCTGTCTCGTGTTTGGACGGCGGAAGTTGACTAGGAAGAGAAACAGCAACTCGGCAGCGATCTCTACCTCGAAAAAGGACGACTTTCGGCCAATCTCAAGCTCCGTACCTGACTAGTGGGAGTCGGAGGTTCAGAGAAAAGAAGCGTAAAGAGAGAACGACGTCGCCGTTAGCGGCTCTGACGAGTCCGGAGGTTTGTCGGGGAATGGCGCAGAACCGCGCGCATCCGACCGTGTTCGGCTGCCGCGGAGAATATTTGGGGGCGTTGACTGGCGGAGAGGGTGGGATTCGAACCCACGGTACGGTTACCCGTACAACGGTTTTCGAGTTCTTAGAATTCTCATGATGGCACGTGCCGCTCAGTAGCTAAGCGTGCGCTCTAGTTCGGCAATTTCTCCTTCGACCATCCGATCCTTTGATGCTCGGTGCCGTCCGGTGCCGCGTAGTTCGTTTGCAAATCCGTTTGCAAACTCTCGTCACAAGCCCATGTCTGCTTACCCTGCCATAGCGGACTTTCACGAGGGTCCGATCACACGTCCGCTCTTGACCCAAAGCGGACATCAACTTTCGCCGGCCAATGTTGACCAGGAGACCCGATCAAACGTTCTATGCACCCTGAGGTCCGCCGTCGCCGGTGATGAGCGCGTCGAGCGTCCTGCCACCATGACGGGCAGGCCCCGCCTAAGGATCAGGCTGCGACGCTCGCCGGTTGAACGTGGGCCATGGCGGCGGGAACGCAGCGCAATCATTATGTACGTCACCAATAAACCCGCATATACTTTGGAGTCTTGGAGCAATGGGAGGAACATCTATGCTTATTGGTAGGCACACAAAGCTCGGGATGGCTATCTTTGCCGTCACATTCATCGCGTGCGGCAATACTCCGGGATTCGCGGTATCTAACTCTAATTCTATCCAGCAAGAATAAGTGCATCGGCTGCGGCTGTAAGTATGGAGGGACTGTATGCCGGGGGATCACGATTCGCTGCAGTTGCCAGGACGGGCCACAAAATGACTGCATGAGCAAGGTAGTTGGTGGGATTTCCGGCGTAAACATCTCCAAGTCGCCCTCGAAGGCAACGACTTATGGCATACATGAAGCTCCTCCCCCTGCCAGCACCAAACCGAGCCAGGCGCCCGTACAAAATCAAAAGGCACAGTAGCTTAGTTTTACTCTGGCCAAGCGTACGCGCGAGAGGCAGGCAGGCGGGCGCTTGGTGAAGTCAGGGAAGATGACATGCAGAAACGAGACATCGTGGTTGGCATTGGACTGGCGGTCTCGGTCTAGGCACGGGTTGGCCCTGCGGTCGCAGACTCTAAGGCCGGGTCGGGTGGAGAAACTCCGCAGGGCTGCTTACAAATCCGACTCACAATGCACGCATGGCTGCCCGGACCCAAAGTTCAACAAGACGCAAGAAGACGTCTCCGATTGCTTTAGCGCATGCGACTACGTCCTTGGGCAATGCCTCAACCGCACCAGCGGCCCAGCCAATCACTCGCCACCCACCCAGCAGCCGCCAAAGTTTCAGCCACCCAAGGCAAGCCCCGGCAAGGCGCAGTAAATAATCCGCCGCTGTTACTTAGTCTGCTCCCCACAGCTACTGACCCAGAGCAGACTTTGATATTGGCGGGGCCAACACCAAGCCGGTAGTTTCCATCAATCCCTTTTCAGCCATCGAGTTCGACGTCGTATCTTAGCGCTCTGTCTAATAGGATGAACCCTATGCAGAAGGCCGAAGGCTATTTATCGCCAAGTGGTGTCTTAATCGCAGACGACTTCAGAGATAACTTGATTATCGATCGGCACGATCCCGTGTTTGCTGACATACAGGCAGCAAGATCCAACATTCTGAGAGCGCGAACAGCGAAGATGCAGTTACCTGGAACGTTTTTCGCTCGCTGCGACAAATAGCACCGCATGCATGGTTGCCTGGTTTATGGCAACGAGCATTCCCAGCGTGTGCTTGCCCCTCTGACCTTGAGTGCAGTGGTCAGGCTGTGGCAAAGCATCCCACCGCCAGTCGGATTGCTCGCTGGTGGTGACGAGGGTGCTTCCGAAATTGACGTCGTCATCGAGGCTTCCACTTGGATATGGTTTATCGAGGCAAAATATCGAAGCGACATTTCGTTTGGGACAACCACGAGGCCCGAGCATGACCAAGTACTGCGCAATCTCGATGTAGGCAGCTACCATGCTGGCGTACGCCAATTTTTTTTCAGCCTATTGATTTCCGCTGAAAGAACTTCGCCCGAAGGCGTGAACAGGATATCCAAGTATTCCGACCTTTCGGTCCCGCGAGCAAAACTCCACGCACACCGCCCGGACGGTTTGCAAAACTTGAAAGCCATCGGCCTACTTACCTGGCAGCACTGGCAGACGTGCTTGAGGAAGCGTCAAAAGCGGCGCCCCGGGAAGACGAACGCACGTACGCTGCGCGGCTATCGGCTGGTTGCGACAGTGGCTGGTTTGATATGAAACCTGCGATGGGGTAGAGCCACTCGGTATCAGCTGACAGTCCGCTAGTGGCACCTAACGGACCTGAGACTTGCCTATGGCCATGTCCGCTTACAGGCTCAAAGCGGACTCTGAATAGCGTTCAGAGCCGTTGTGAAACGTTTGCAGCGCGTTTGCATTGCGCCGCTACCTAGAACAGCCAACGGCAAAGGAATTGCGGAGAGGGTGGGATTTGAAACCCACGGTGCGGATAACCGCACAACGGCTTTCGAGTTCTAAGATTTTCCCATGTTGGCGCGTGCCGCGCAGTAGCTAAGCGTGTGCTCTGGTTCGACATTTCCCCTACGACCATCCTATCCTTTGATGCTCGGTACCGTGCGGTGTTGTGTGGTTCGTTTGCAAATCCGTTTGCAGACTCTGATCACCAGCCCATGTCCGCTTACCCTGCCATAGCGGACTTTCACGAGGGTCCGATCACACGTCCCCGCTCTTGACCCAAAGCGGACGTTAGAACACCCAGGTGAAGCGGCCTTTGACCGCGTTGTCATCAACTCCGTCGCCGAACTGGCCCGAATAGGAGGCGCCGAGCGTTGCGGTAGGCGAGAGGCTGAGGTCAAGACCCGCCTCGATCAGCGTGGTGTCTTCGGCGAGCGGCACGCCGGTGACGGTAAAGCCGATGCCGGTCGAGGCAAAGAGCAGCGCCGCGTCGGGCGTGATGTCGTCGAAGGCATGTTGCCAGGCTGCGGAGACATGTGGAACGACGACGGCGCTGTTCCAGCTGAACGTAGATGCAGCGCGGAGGCCAAGGGTCGAATAGCCCACATCCTGGTCGGTACTGCGGCCGCGCAGCCCAGCAAGCGCGCCGTTCTCCTTGAAGCTATCGGTATTGATGCTGACAAAAGCGAGCCCAGCGAAAGGCTCTAACGCGCCACGGCCGCTGACGATGGGATACGCCGCTTCGCCGAACAGCTGGCCGGTGTCGGCGTCGTAGCTCGCCTTCTCGCGCTCGAAAAAGCCGGGGAAGATCACCGCGCGCGACGTATCGATTTCATTCCAGGTCCAGGCTCCGCCGCCGCGAAACGCAAACGACCGGGCCATGCCGCCAGCATAGCCGGCGAGATGGAAGCTGTTCACGTCGGCGCCACTGCGGCGAGCATCGACGCTGATGTCGGATTGCGAATAGCCGGCGCCAAGCCCAATCCGCCACGTGCCACCGATATTCGCATCCATGCCGGAGACGAAGCCGCCGAGATTGCGGGAGGCCGAGGCCGCGTTCAGATTGCCGTCGAAATCGCCCCAGGCGCCGAAGCTCCGCGTCCAGAAGGCGAGGCCGGAAGCAGGAGGTGGAGGCGTAGAGGACTTGTCGTCGTAGCCAGCGTCATGGCTTGTGAGTTCGAGCGAGGCCACTTGCGGACCAGCTCGTGCCGAGCGAGGCGACCTGGTTTGCCTTGTTTGTGTAAGTTGCCTGTATCAGCCGCCCGAGCACAGCCTCGCGCACAAAGCGGCTATCGTCGGCGAGCACGCCCGAGAGGTCGCATGGATCTCTCCCGACAGCGCGTCGAAGGCCTGCCTAGCGCCTTCCGCCGTCTGTGTGACGATTGCGAGGAGCAACTCGTTGTCTAACGGAAACTTTTCGAGCGCCCTCACTACGCTGCATTGGTTGGCTGTGACGGTCACGAAGCACCAGTCGACATCGTTGCGGAGCAGCCGCACAGCCACGTCGTTGCCGGTGCCGGCATCGTAGGAGACGAACGGAGTGAGGAAGGGGAGGTTCAGGATCACTGACGCGAAGGTGCCCTGCACCGGGTCGCCGCTATCATTGTCGATGAGGAGATAGGTCGTGGCCGGCGCGACCTGCCCGGGGCCGACGAGCAGCACTTCAGAATTGAGCTGGTCAGGTCCACGGTGCCGTTCACCGCGAGGCTATCGCTGGGGAGCGGGCCATTCACCTCCATGTCGAGAATAGCACCTGCATTGAGCGTGAGATTTCCATCGACCGTCAGCGTGCCGACAGGTGACCAGGCGCCAGAATGCCGCCCGACATCACCGCCAACGATCCGACAGTACCGGTGCCGCCCAGCGCGCCGCCATTCTGCACGGTTGCGGGTGACACGATAGAGCCATTGACCACAAGCTTGCCGGCATCGACGCTGGTTGCGCCTAGATAGATGCTCGAGCCTGTCAGGAGAGTGGTTCCGGGACCGATCTGCATAAAGCCGCCGCTGCCTGAGATCGCACCGCCAAAGGTGAAGATGTCGGAGCGGTCGATAGCGAAAGTGCCGTTGTCAACGACATTGCCGACGATCGATCCGGTGGCCCCGCCGTTGCCGAGTTGCAGGGTACCGGCGCTGATCGTCGTGCCGCCGAGGTAGGTATCTGTGCCCGTCAGCGTCAGACTCGCCACGCCCGTCTTTGTCAGTCGCCCGGCGCCACCGATCGGTCCGCTCACTTCGAGATCGGCATCCGTCCGGAATGTTCCGCCAGCGGCGTTGATCGTGACGCTTCGCCCAGCCGTAAAGGCGCCAGTGTTTTCGAGTGTGCCGCCATTGAAGGTGAGCGTACCGGAGGCAGCGCCCAGGTTTGCGTCCGATCCGACGACGAGGATTCCGGAGGTCATGACGGTGCCGCCCGTATAGGTGTTGGCAGCAGTAAAGATCGTGGTGCCGGCGCCCAGTTGCTCGAACGCGCCGCTGCCTGAGATCACACCGCCAAAGGTGAAGGTATCGGAGCGGTCGATAGCGAAAGTGCCGTTGTCAACGACATTGCCGACGATCGATCCGGTGGCCCCGCCGTTGCCGAGTTGCAGGGTACCGGCGCCGATCGTCGTGCCGCCATTATAGCTATTGGCAGCAGTAAAGATGGTGGTGCCGGCGCCCCGTTGCTCGAACTCGCCGCTGCCTGACATCGCACCGCCAAAGGTGAAGATGTCGGAGCGGTCGATAGCGAAAGTGCCGTTGTCAACGACATTGCCGACGATCGATCCGGTGGCCCCGCCGTTGCCGAGTCTGCAGGGTACCGGCGCTGATCGTCGTGCCGCCGAGGTAGCTATCTGTGCCCGTCAGCGTCAGACTCGCCACGCCCGTCTTTGTCAGTCGCCCGGCGCCACCGATCGGTCCGCCCACTTCGAGATCGGCATCCGTCCGGAATGTTCCGCCAGCGGCATTGATCGTGACGGTCCGCCCTGTCGTAAATGCCCCGGTGTTCTCGAGTGTGCCGCCGTCGAAGGTGAGCGTACCGGAGGCATCGCCCAGATTTGCGTCCGAGCTGACCACCAGGATTCCCGAAGTCAGGAAGGTGCCGCCCGTATAAGTATTTGATCCTGTCAGTTCCAGAGAAGCCATTGCCGACCTGGTTTATTCCGCCCGTGCCGGACAGGATGCCGTTCATCCGGGCATGGCCCGTGATGTTGCCGCCATCCCCCTGAATGGCGCGGACGCCGCCGGTCAGATCGATGCCATTCTGGAAGTCGAGCATGTTATTGCTGCTTGTTCCGAGAATTAGACGATTGCCATCGGGCACGAAGCCGCCTGCCCCCCACGTCAGCATCGCCCCTGCACCGCCGAGATTGACGGTTCCGGCCCAAGCCCGAGGAGAGGAAGCCGCCATCGCCAAGCCACTGCACCTGGCCCGCACCCGCGCCCAGACCGCGCGTAAAGTTCGCCGAAATTGCTGGTCAGCTCGATCGTGCCACCCGTGCCCACCGCGCCGTTGAAGACCAGATTGCTGCCGGAGGAAAGCGCGCCGGCGCTGTTCAACTGCAAGCGACCCCGCGTGACGGTTGTCGGGCCCGTGTAGCTGTTGTTGCCCGACAGGATTACGCGGCTCAGTGCCATTCTTCGTGACCGACAATATGTTGGCGCCTGTATCGGCCAGATTCCCCGAGAGCGAGCCGGTCGTGCTGGTTCCGTTGAAATTCAGCGTGGTCGATGCGGTCAACGTGGGGGAGCCGCTCACCAAAGTGTTAATCCCCGTGATTTGTAAGTTCACAATGCCGCCGGTCAGCGTGTAGTTGTGATTGAAGGAGGGGCTGGAGAAAGCGATCGTCGAGCCGTTGTTCAGCACGAGATTGCTCGCCGCAGTATTCGATAGGCCGAGCGCGAAAGTATTAGACACAATCAATGTACCCGCATTGACCGTGGTTACGCCGGTGTACCCCACGCTGGTTCCATTGAGCTGCAGGCTGCCAGCGCCGCTCTTGGTAAATCCCGTGCTGCCGGTCAGTGGGGGAAAGAACTGTGTCATGCCGACGTTGGTCGTAATCGTGGGGTTCACCCCCCCGAATGTTAGCGCTACCGCGCCCACTGATGGAAAGAGGTAGCCGCCGACATTGAACGTCATGTCGTGGACGGTTATGGGGACGGCCAGCGTAACGTTGCCGGCGGCCGCGCCGAAGATCGCGTTGTCAGCGGTGGCGTTGTTCCATGCCTGAAACGTCACGCCGTTAAACCACAGCGGTGAAGTCGTATCCCAGGCACCGGTCCCGCCCGAAACAGGCAATACGCCGTTGGCATCCCAATTGAGGTTTTGCTGCGCGTGGGCAAAGGAAATGGAGGCGAGGAGCACCAGCAAGGCGCTCGGAAGACGTGCGCCGACGCCGGTTCGGTTAGGCTTCACTCCCCCGTCGTTGAATGTCTCCTTAAAGGCTCGACGTCGCGAGTTCATCGTTGTGACTTCGGCAACCAATCCAATGGGACCTCGTTCGACGGTGTGTCGAGACGAGCGAAACTCAACACCAACAAGGTGAAGCAGCCCTTGACAGGGTTGTATGGGGGGGGGTCATCGAAGCCGGGAAGCCGCGACTCGCACGGCCAAGCTAGATCACTACCCCGGCGCGTGTAAGTGCAAATTTTGAACACTGGCGATTTGCATTGATCTTCGTAGCAAAAAGGACACAAAGCGGGACCTCGGGCCCGACTCGGCCCCGGCCACCTACTCGCCGAGCATCTCGAACCAGCGCAGCGGGTTGTGATCGACGTATGACCCTCAGGACAGAACCAGGCGGTCAGGCCTTCGTCGATCGGCCGCGATGTCTGCTTATGGCACCTAACGGACCTGAGACTTGCCGATGGCCATGTCCGCTTACAGGCTCAAAGCGGACTCTGAATAGCGTTCAGAGCCGTTCTGAAACGTTTGCAGCGCGTGTGCATTGCGCCGCTACCTAGACAGCCAACGGCAAAGGAATTGGCGGAGAGGGTGGGATTCGAACCCACGGTACGGTTACCCGTACAACGGTTTTCGAGACCGTCCCATTCGACCACTCTGGCACCTCTCCCAGGCCGAAGTCGGCCCGCGGCGTTTCTAAAGCGCTTTGGCCGAATTCGGAATGAGAAATGCGTGCGGGCAGGCCTTAACGCAAGGGTGAGGGCGCCGGCGTCCGGCTCCTGAGCGCCGGTCCTGGGGCTTTATTGGGCCGCAGCCTGCAATTGACTTATGGTTTTGCGCTTCTATAGTGCGCCGCCTGAAGGCCGGTCGGCGGCAGCGCCCCTACCGGCCCTTCCCTATCCACCCTCGCCTGGCCCTCCAAGCCAAGAGTTCGGAACGGATTTAGACATGTTCGCGGTCATTCGCACGGGCGGCAAGCAATATCGCGTGGCGCCGAACGATATTATCGAGATCGAGCGCATCGCGGGCGAGCCCGGCGATATCATCGAGCTTTCCGAGGTGCTCTTGCTCGGCGGCGGCGATGGCGGCCCCAAGACGGGCAGCCCGATTTCCGGCGCGAGCGTCGCGGCCGAGGTCGTCGAGCAGATGCGCGGCGAGAAGATCATCGTGTTCAAGAAGAAGCGGCGCAAGAATTATCGCCGCAAGAAGGGGCATCGCCAGCTCCTGACGATGCTCCGCATCACCGAGATTCTGACGGACGGCAAGAAGCCGTCCAAGACCAAGGCGGCGAAACCGGAGCCGAAGAAGGCCGAGAAGAAGCCCGCCGAGGCCAAGGCCGCGAAGCCCGCCGCCCCGGCGAAGAAGAAACCGGCAGCCAAGGCGGCGGCGAAGCCAAGAGCCGCGGCGAAGGCCAAGGCCAAGGCACCGGCCAAGGCGAAGCCGAAGCCGAAGCCGAAGAAGAGCTGAAGGACGTAACCCATGGCACATAAGAAAGCCGGTGGCTCATCGCGCAACGGCCGCGACTCGGCCGGACGGCACCTCGGTCTCAAGAAGTCCGGCGGTCAGCGCGTGATCCCGGGCAACATCATCGTGCGCCAGCGCGGCACCAAATGGCACCCGGGCGACGGCGTGGGCATGGGCAAGGACCACACCCTGTTCGCGCTCGTCGAGGGCGAGGTGGAAATGGCGACCAAGCAGAAGGGCCGCGTCTACGTCTCGGTCAAGTCGAACTAGGCCTCCCTTTCCCACGCGCATTCCTTCATCCGGCTTGAATCTGCGCCGCGCCGCGCGGCAGGCTCTCGCGCGAGGACGCGCTCCTCGTGTAGCGTGCTCCCCCGTGGAGATGCGCACCCCGAGACTCCTGTTGCGAACGCCCGCGCCTGCCGACGCGGCCCGCATCAGCCTGCTCGCCGGCGATTTCGACGTGGCGAGCATGACGGGCACGATTCCCCATCCCTATAGCGAGCAGATGGCGGCGGAGTGGATCGAGGGCGTGCTCGCGGGAGAGGAGGGCGTCGTCTTCTCCATCCTGCGTTCGGGGCAACTTGATCGGCTGCGTCGGCTATCGCGCGCAAGGCGATCTCCATGCCGAGCTCGGCTATTGGATCGGCAAGCCCTATTGGGGCATGGGCTACGCCACCGAGGCGGCGAGCGCGCTGATCCCTTACGCCTTCGAGCAAGGCGGGTTCGACTATCTCACGGTCGGGCATTTCCAGGACAACCCCGCCTCGGCGCGGGTGATCGCCAAGCTCGGCTTTGCCGCCCATCGCGAGGAGAAGCGCGACTGCGCGGCGCGGGGGACGCAGCGCCCGCTGCATGACCTACCGCCTCTACCGGGACCAAGCGCCGTAAGTGAAAAGTTGAGTGGTTGTGGCGCTTATGTAACGGCAGGGCCAGTGGTGCTAAGGCTTCCCCATGCAATTCCTCGATCAGGCCAAGGTCTATGTGCGCTCGGGCGACGGCGGCAACGGCGCCGTCAGCTTCCGCCGGGAGAAATATATCGAGTTCGGCGGGCCGGACGGCGGCGACGGCGGGCGGGGCGGGGACGTCATCGTCGAATGCGTGGCCAATCTCAACACGCTGCTCGACTACCGCTACCAGCAGCATTTCAAGGCCAAGAAGGGCGGCCACGGCATGGGCCAGAACCGCTCCGGCGCCAAGGGCGCGGACGTCGTGCTCAAGCTGCCGCCCGGCACGCAGATCTTCGCCGAGGACGGCGAGACGCTGATCGCCGACTTGACCAATCCGGGGGAGCACATGGTGCTCGCCCGCGGCGGCAATGGCGGCTTCGGCAATACCCACTTCAAGTCCTCGACCAACCAGGCGCCGCGCCACGCCAATCCCGGCCAGACGGGCGAGGAGATGGCGATTTGGCTGCGGCTCAAGCTGATCGCCGACGCCGGGCTTGTGGGGCTGCCCAATGCCGGCAAGTCCACCTTCCTCGCCACGGTGAGCGCGGCGCGGCCCAAGATCGCCGACTATCCCTTCACCACGCTCCATCCCAATCTCGGCGTGGTGCGCATCGACTCGACCGACTTCGTGCTCGCCGACATTCCCGGCCTGATCGAAGGCGCGCATGAGGGCGCGGGGCTCGGCGACCGCTTCCTCGGTCATGTCGAGCGTACCGCGGTGCTGCTCCATCTCGTCGACGCGACGGGCGAGGATCCGGTCGAGGCCTATCGCGTCATTCGCGGCGAGCTCGACGCCTATGGCGCGGGGCTCGCGGAGAAGCCCGAGATCGTGGCGCTCACCAAGGCCGACGCCGTGCCGGCCGCAGAGATGAAGAAGAAGGCAAAGGCGCTCGCCAAGGCGGCGGGGCAGAAGCCGCTCATCCTCTCCGCCGTCAGCGGCGAGGGGGTGAAGGAGGCGCTGCGCGCGCTCGCGGCGGAGATTGCCGCCCTCAGGAGCAAGCCCAAGGATGAATCGGCGCAAGCCGCGGGTTGGCGCCCATGAGAGCCGAGTGGTCGAACGCAAAGCGTCTCGTGGTCAAGATCGGCTCGTCGCTGCTCGTGGACAGCGCCACGGGCGAGCTCAAGGGCGCGTGGCTCGCCTCGCTCGCCGACGACATCGCCGTGTTGCGCCACGCCGGCCGGCAGGTGATCGTCGTCTCCTCCGGCGCGATCGCGCTCGGGCGCAAGGCGCTCGGCCTGCCCAAGGGCGCGCTCAAGCTCGAGGACAGTCAGGCGGCGGCGGCGGTGGGGCAGATCGATCTCGCGCATGCCTATGAGGATGCGTTCCGCGCCCGCGGCCTCGTCGCGGCGCAGGTGCTGCTCACCCTCGGCGACACCGAGGAGCGCCGGCGCTATCTCAACGCGCGCAGCACCATGACCACGCTGCTCAAGCTCGGCGCGATTCCGGTGGTGAACGAGAACGACACGGTGGCGACGAGCGAGATCCGCTATGGCGACAACGACCGGCTCGCCGCCCGCGTCGCCTTGATGATGAGCGCCGATTGCCTCGTGCTGCTCTCCGACGTCGACGGCTTCTACACCGCGGCGCCGGGCTCGCGTCCCGATGTCCACCGGCTGGAGGAGGTGCGCGAGATCACGCCCGAGATCGAGGCCATGGCCGGCGATGTGGGCTCGGAATTGTCGCGCGGCGGCATGGTGACCAAGATCGAGGCGGCCAAGATCGCGGTCTCCGGCGGCACCCATATGGTCATCGCCTCGGGCAAGGTGCGCAATCCGCTGGCCGCGCTCGGCGCCGAGACCGGGACCTGGTTCATCGCCCGCTCCGATCCCATCGCCGCGCGCAAGCGCTGGATCGCGGGCACGCTCGAGCCCAAGGGCGCGATCATCGTGGACGAGGGCGCGGCGGACGCGCTCGCCTCGGGCAAGAGCCTGCTGCCGGCGGGCGTCACCGGCGTGGAAGGACGCTTCGGGCGCGGCGATTGCGTCGTGATCCGCAATGGCGAGGGGGTGGAGCTCGGCCGCGGCCTCGCCGCCTACGACCATAGCGACGCAAGCCGCATCATCGGCCGCAAGAGCAGTGAACTTGCCGAGATTCTGGGCTATTTTGGGCGCCCGGAGCTGATCCACCGGGACGACATGGCGTTACATCGCAAGATCAGGAGCGTCGGATGACCGCCGTCGCCGAGCAGCCGCAATCGACCCTTGAGCCGATGATGCTCTATATGGGCCGCCTCGCGCGCGAGGCCGCGGCGGAGCTCGCGCTTGCCTCGACGGAGGCGAAGAACGCAGGCGCTCGAAGCCATGGCCGCGCGGCTCGAAGCCCGCGCCGCGGCCATCCTCGAAGCCAACCGCCACGATATCGAGGCCGCGCGCGGCAAGGGCCGCGAGGAGGCCTTCATCGACCGGCTGACGCTCGAACGAGGAGCGCATCGCCGCCATGGCGCGGGGCTTGCGCGAGATTGCCGCCTTGCCCGATCCGGTCGGCCAGGTGATGGCGTCGTGGACGCGGCCGAACGGGCTCGCCATCTCGCGCGTGCGCGTGCCGCTCGGGGTGATCGGCATCATCTATGAGAGCCGGCCGAACGTGACGGCGGATGCGGGCGGGCTGTGCCTCAAAGCGGGGAACGCCGTGATCCTGCGCTCAGGGTCGGACAGCTTCCTCTCCTCGCTCGTCATCACCAATCTGCTGCATGAGGGGCTGGAGCAGGCGGGGCTGCCGGTGGCGGCGATCCAGCTCGTGCCCACGGTCGACCGCGAGGCGGTGGGCTTCATGCTCGCCGGCCTCGGCGGCGCCATCGACGTGATCGTGCCGCGCGGGGGCAAGAGCCTCGTCGCGCGCGTGCAGGAGGAGGCGCGCGTGCCGGTGTTCGCGCATCTCGAAGGCGTCTGCCACGTCTATGTGCATGCAGCCGCCGATCTCGACATGGCGAAGAAGATCGTGCTCAACGCCAAGATGCGGCGCACGGGCGTGTGCGGCGCGGCGGAGACGCTGCTCGTCGACGCCAAGGCCGCGCCGACGATGCTCGACGCCGCTCGTCGCCATGCTGATCGAGGCGGGCTGCGAGGTGCGGGGCGATGCGGAGACGCAAACGCGCCGACGCCCGCGTGAAGCCGGCGAGCGAAGAGGATTGGGCGACCGAATATCTCGGCCCCATCATCGCCGTGAAAGTGGTGGCCGGTCTCGACGAGGCGATCGCGCATATCGCCCGTTACGGCTCGCAGCACACCGACGCGATCGTCACGCAAGATCAGGACGCGGCCGACCGCTTTCTTAACCGCGTCGACAGCGCCATCGTGCTGCACAACGCCTCCACCCAATTCGCCGATGGCGGCGAGTTCGGCATGGGCGCGGAGATCGGCATCGCCACCGGGCGCTTCCATGCGCGCGGGCCGGTGGGGCTCGAGCAACTCACCACCTTCAAATATGTGGTGCGCGGCCAAGGCCAGACGCGCCCTTGAGCAAGCACGGCAGCCGAGGCGTTGCCGGAGCATCTCAAAGTGCCGGCGGCGGCGCCCGGCATGCGCATCGGGCTGCTCGGCGGATCGTTCAACCCGGCCCATGCGGGACATCTGCATATCAGCCGCGTGGCGCTCGCCCGGCTCGGGCTCGATCAGGTCTGGTGGCTGGTGAGCCCCGGCAATCCGTTGAAGAACGTCTCCAAGCTTCCGGATCTCGGGACCCGCGTCGCGGCGGCGCGCGAAATCGCGCACCACCCGCGCATCGCCGTCACCGGCTTCGAGGGCGCGCTCGGCTCGGGCTACAGCATCGACACGATCCGCTTTCTCCAGCGGCGCTATCCGGAAGTCCATTTCGTCTGGCTCATGGGCGCCGACAATCTCGCCGAATTCCATCGCTGGCGCGCCTGGGAGGAGCTGTTCCGCCGCGTGCCGATCGCCGTGCTCGACCGGCCCGGATTCCGGCTCAAGGCCCGGGCGAGCAAGGCGGCGCAGCGTTTCGCCTCCGCGGCAAGGGACGAATCAGATGCGGCCGGACTTGCGCTCATGGAGCCTCCGGCCTGGACCTTGCTGACCATTCCGCTGTCGAAGCTCTCCTCGAGCGGCCTGCGCGCCAAGCCCGGCAAGGACAAGTCCGGCAAATCCAAGCAAGGCAAGAAAAAGGGGGCCAAGGAGAAGGCGGGGAAGGGCGCCAAAAAGAAGGACAAAGGGACCAAGAAAAAGTCCAAGCACTAGGTATTCGACTATTACTAGCTTCGTCCCCAGATCCTCCAGCGCAGCATGCGTACAATCGTGAGGGGGTGCATCAAAAAGACGTTGATGCGACCCAATACGTCTTCCGGCTCGTGAAATAGTCCGAGCTGGCGCAGTACCGTCCCGCGATCATAGTAGATTTTTTCGCCGGCCAATCGATCGGCATCGTCGAAAGAAAAGATGGCGCAGAGCGGGAACTCGACGCGCCACCCGGTGGGCGGGAGGCCGCACCAGGTGCCCAAGTGTTGGCCCGCAATGACCGCCTCTAAGACGATTGCGTCGTCGCTTGCATGGCGCTTGTGGACCTCGATATGCAGGTCGGGCATGGCCAAAAGCAGCCCCGCATAATACGCACGGACCTCATCCCGGCCGGTGTGGTGCGCAGCCAATGGCTCGTCGTCGTAACGCGCCGTTGCGCCGAAGGTCCCCATAATGCCGTCAAGATCGTGCTGGTTTTCCAGCCTAATGTGCTCGTCGACGATCTTGAGGCGAGCTGAAATCCGACTGTCGGATAGGTTTGTGCCCATAGCGAACCCCGATCTCGTTAGCCACTCGGCGCGCACCATGACACGCTTCCTCGACCAGGAGGGGCACGAAAGGCTTAACCCAAGCAACACTAGCTATTGAAACTTATCGGCGCGGCATACTATGTTTATGGGCGAAGCGGCACCGAATCCGCCCTTCATGCGTTTAGCAGGAGCAATGCGGCACGCTGCTTCGCAAGGTGCAATGAGAGAAGGACATCCACCACAACATGCGCTCACCCAGAGAGGGTGCCCATAGCGGCACGCCTCCCTCCGGCTTTGCGTCCTTTCGCGCTGGGCCGGCTTCCATACTCAACGTCGTGCTCGACACTCTCGACGACGCCAAGGCAGAGGATGTCGTGTGCATCGACTTGAGAGGCAAAACGTCGATCGGCGACCAAATGGTCGTGGCCTCGGGGCGCTCGCAGCGCCATGTCGGCGCCATGGCCGATCAGCTCATCAGAAAGCTCAAGGAGAAAGGCTTCGGACGCGCGCGCGTCGAAGGCCTGCCCCATGCCGACTGGGTGCTGATCGATGCGGGGGACGTCATCGTCCATATCTTCCGGCCCGAGGTACGCGACTTCTACAACCTCGAGAAGATGTGGTCGGCCGACCGCCCCATGGAGCAAATGGTGATCTGACGCACCTCGCCCTTAGGCTAGGCGCTTCCGCGCGGCCTCGCCGCGAGGCGGCAAGATTTTGACCATGCGGCTCCTGATCGCCGCGGTGGGCCGGTTGAAGCAGGGGCCGGAGCGCGAGCTGTTCGCGCATTATGTGGCGCGCGCCGAGGCGGCAGGGCGCGGTCTCGGGCTTGCGCCCGTGAGCGTGATCGAGGTGCCGGAATCGAAGGCCGGCACCGCGCCGCTCCGCTGCCAGGACGAGGCGGCCACGCTGCTCGCCAAGCTTCCTTCTCCCCACAAACTCATTTGCCTCGACCGCAACAGGCAAGGCGATGACGAGCGAGGCCTTCGCGGCCCGTCTCGCCAAGTTCCGCGACGAGGGGACTCGCGCGCTCGCCTTTCATCATCGGCGGCGCCGACGGGATCGGGGAGGAGGCGCTCAAGCAGGCCGACCTTACCCTCTCGCTCGGACCCATGACCCTGCCGCACGGGCTTGCCCGCATCGTGCTCGCCGAGCAGCTCTACCGCGCCGCCACCATCCTGTCCGGCCATCCCTATCACCGCGCCTGAGCCCGGAAGTGGCCCGGGCGGGCCATCATTAAAGTTGTTTAAGCCAATCGCCATGATTCTGCCTTATGGCTCCGCTGTCGTCGGGTCCGGCAACATCCGGTCTTCCGAACTGGCGAAAAAGAACGGGCGGAGGGCAATCTAGCCAAGCGCATGGCGCGATCCGATCGCTTTGCTTCCCAAAGACCAAAATCTTGCCGCGCCGCCCTCCTTTTGGCGGGCGGGCTCATCCTGGCGGTGCCGTTCGTCGTGCCTTTGGTCGCGCGCGCCGCGGACGACCTCTCCCGCGAGGAGGCGAAGCAGAAGCTCGATGCGACCGAAGAGCAGCTCAAATCGAGCCGCGCGCAGGAGCAGGGCCTCGCCCAAGACGTGGCGACGCTCAATGCCGAACGGGCGCGGCTGAACAGCGAGCTGATCGGGGCGGCGCAGAAGGTGCAGGAAAGCGAAGCCAAACTGTCGGCCACCGAGACCAAGCTCGCCGACCTCACCGACCAGGTCAACGTCATCAAGAGCTCGATCACCGAGCGGAAGGAAACCATCGTCAAGATGCTGAGCGCCATGCAGAGGATGGGCCGCACGCCGCCGCCCGCGCTCGTCACCCGCCGCGACGACGCGCTCGCCGTGGTGCGCAGCGCCATGCTGCTCGCCGAGGTTTTCCCCGAGCTCAAATATCAGGCCGATAATCTGTCGCACGAGCTCGAGGGCCTGGTGACGCTGGAGGGCGGCATCCGCGACCAGCGCGACGCGGAGAAAAGCGAGCGGGACCGGCTCGCGCAAGAGCAGATGAACATCGACCAGCTGCTGGCCGAGAAGAAGACCAAGCTCGCGCAAAGCGAGGCGCAACTCACCTCCGTGCGCGAGGCCGCCGCGGCGCAGGCGGCGACGGTGACCGAGCTCAACGATCTGATCACCCAGCTCGATGCGCAGATCGCCCGCGCCGAGGTCGCCCAATACGATGCCGAGGTGGCGGCCGAGCAGGCGCTCAGGGCGCGCGAGCAGCAAGAGGCGCTCGCCACGCCCGACAATCAGAAGGTCATCGAAATCAAGCCCGACCAGACCAAGCTGGCCTTTGCCAGCCCCGACCGCATGAAGCCGGCCATGCCGTTCGAGGAGGCCAAGGGCAGTTTGCCGCTGCCGGCCCAAGGCAAGCGGCTCAAGCATTTCGGCGATACCGACGCCACGGGGGCCCCGGTCAAGGGCGTTTCGCTCGAGACCCGCGCCGAGGCCCGCATTACCGCCCCGGCCGACGGCTGGGTGGTCTATGCCGGCCCCTTCCGGTCCTATGGGCAACTCTTGATCCTCAATGCTGGCGGGGGCTATCATGTTCTGCTTGCGGGCATGAACCGCATCGACGTAAGCCTCGGCCAGTTCGTCCTAGCCGGCGAGCCGGTTGCTGTGATGGGTACGTCCCCACCGGCGAGCCAAGGCAGTGACGATAATTCGCGCCCCGTCCTTTATGTGGAGATCAGAAAGGACGGTAAGCCAATTGACCCGGATCCATGGTGGGCCGGGGCTTCCGAGAAGGTGCAAGGATGATGCGGAAATCCGAATACGCGCTGTGGGTGCTACTGGTCCTGGCCGTGCTCGCCGCCGGTTCGACGATGGTGACTCTGGCGCGGAGCCAGCAAGCCTCCGGCACGAACTCGGAGATCTACCGGCAGCTCGATCTGTTCGGCGAGGTGCTGGAGCGGGTGCGCTCCGACTATGTGGAGAAGCCCGACGATTCGAAGCTGATCGAGTCGGCGATCAACGGCATGTTGATGGCGCTCGACCCGCACTCGGCCTATCTCAATCCCAAACATTTCCGCGACATGCAGGTGCAGACGCGCGGCGAATTCGGCGGCCTCGGCATCGAGGTCACGATGGAGAACGGCGTGGTCAAGGTCGTGTCCCCGATCGAGGACACGCCCGCGGCCAAGGCCGGCATCCAGTCCGGCGACCTCATCACCGCGCTCGACAAGGAGCAGATCCAGGGCCTCACGCTGCAAGAGGCGGTGGAGAAGATGCGGGGGCCGGTGAACTCGCCGATCACGCTCACCATCGTGCGCAAGGGCGTCGATGACCCGTTCGACGTGAAGGTCACGCGCGACGTGATCCACATCAACCCGGTGAAGTACAACGCCGAGGATGACGTGGGCTATATCCGCATCACCACGTTCAACGAGCAGACCACGGCCAATCTGCAGAGCGCGATCGAGAGCCTGAAGAAGGATATCGGTCCGAAGCTCAAGGGCTACGTCATCGATCTGCGCAACAATCCGGGCGGCTTGCTCGATCAGGCGATCTCGGTCTCCGACGCGTTTCTCGATCAGGGCGCCATCGTGCTCACCAAGGGCCGCAATCTCGAGGAGACGCAGCGGTCGAATGCGCGGGCGGGCGACATCACCGACGGGCAGAAGCTCGTGGTGTTGATCAATGGCGGCTCGGCGTCGGCCTCGGAGATCGTGGCCGGCGCGTTGCAGGACCACCACCGCGCCACCATCGTCGGCACGCGGTCGTTCGGCAAGGGCTCGGTGCAGACCATCATCCCGCTCGGCTCGAACGGCGCGCTGCGGCTGACCACGGCGCGCTATTTCACGCCGTCGGGACGCTCGATCCAGGCCAAGGGCATCGAGCCCGAGGCGGTGGTCGAGGAGGAGTTGCCCGACGAGCTCAAAGACAAGGCCGCGGCGCAGGCCACGCGCGGCGAGGCGGATTTGCGCGGCCACCTCAAGGGCGAAGACGAGGAATCGGGCACGCCGCCGGAAGAAGAGTCCGGCAGCTCGTCCTATGTGGCGCCGGAGAAGGATAAGGACACGCAGCTGAAATACGCGCTCGACCTCTTGCGCGGCATCAAGTCGGTCGACACGGAGGCCAAGAAGAAGGCGGAAGCCAACTAGGTCCTGCCTTGAGCAGGGCGCCGGTCGTGTCGGCGGGTCGCCGGACGAAGGAGGTTTTGGGCACGTGCAGCGTCGCCCTTTAGGGCTATTGCCAGGTAGTCGTGGCCTCAAGGATGCTTGCCGGTTAGACTGGCGGCGATGCGGGGAGGGGCAGACCACATGAAGGCTCTGGCCATCACGGCTTCTGTTCTGCTGTCGGCGCTTGCGCTCGTCATCGCCGTGCTCGCCTTTTTCCCCGGGTCGGATGCGGGCGAGCCGGTCGCGATTCTCGAACTTCAACCCGCCGTCCGGCCGGCCGCGCCCAGCGCGCCCGCCGCACCGGCGCAAGGCGCGGCACCGAGCGGCGCGCCGCAGAGCGGCGAGCAGTTCGCTCCCGCCGCCCGGCTTCATCATTTCGCTCCCGCCGTCAGGGGGCGCGCCAGGGGCCGCTCCAGCCACCCCGGCCGCGCCGCCGCCGGCGGCCGCCATGCCCGAGATGCCACCGGCCAACCCGCAGGCGCAGGAGCCGCCCGCTCCGCCCAATGGGGTCCGCCGCCGCCGCAAGGCGCGCTCGACGGAAGCGAAACGCAGGCGTCAGCGGCGCCCGCGCCGCCGATGCAACAGGTGGCCGCCGCAGGTGGCCCCGACACGGCCAATGATGCGAGCGCCGAGACGGGCTCGATCCCGCTCCCGCCCGTGCCCATCGCCGAGCTCGTCGAACAGTCGCAATACGGCCCGCTGCCCAAGGTGGCGGCGGACGGAAAGCGTCCGCTCGAGGCCTATGCGCGGCCCTCGCGCTATGCCGCCAAGGCCGCGGCCGGAGGCCCGGTGCGCGTCGCCGTGCTCGTGAGCGGCATGGGACTGTCCGACAGCGCCACCGGCGAGGCGATCAAGGATCTGCCGGCGCCGATCAGCGTGGCCTATGGCGCCTATGGCCGTAATTTGCAGGACGGGGTCGACAAAGCGCGCGCGGCCGGACACGAGGTCTTCTTGCAGGTGCCGCTCGAGCCCATGAACTATCCCACCGCCGATCCGGGGCCGCATACGCTGCTCACCACGCTGCCGCCCGCGGAGAACATGAAGCGGCTGCAATGGCTCATGTCGCGCTTCACGGGCTATGTGGGCGTGACCAACCTCATGGGCGCCAAGTTCGAGGCAACGCAGGATTCCCTCCTGCCCGTGCTCGAGGAGATCAAAGCCCGCGGGCTGCTCTATGTCGATGACGGCTCCGTGCAGAACTCGACGGCCGGGCAGATCGCCGGCACGCTCGGCCTCGACTATTCGGTGGCCAGCATCCAGATCGACGGCGCGCAGTCGCTGGCGAAGCTCGAGGCCCTGGCGAAGGAGCGCGGCAGCGCCATCGGGGTGGCGAGCGCGAAAGCCACGACCGTCAAGCAGCTCGCCGAATGGGCGCACAAGCTCGAGGCCAAGGGCATCGTGCTCGTGCCGGTGAGCGCCGCCGTGCGCTCGCAGCGGCAAAGCTGATCTTGTCAGACGTCACGAAAGCTGCGGCGGCGCTGCCTTACCGGCCGTGCGTCGGCGTGATGCTGGTCAATGCGGCAGGCCTCGTCTTCATCGGCAAGCGCGCCGGCGCGCCCGACCAGCCCGAGGGGCTCGGCACGTGGTGGCAGATGCCGCAAGGCGGCGTGGATGCCGGCGAGGAGCCCGGAGCAGGCGGCGCGGCGCGAGCTCGCCGAGGAGACCGGCGTCTCGTCGGCGCGGTTCATCGCGCGCACGCGCGACTGGCACCATTACGATCTGCCCGCGCATCTCATCGGCGTGGCGTGGGAGGGCCGCTATCGCGGGCAGAGGCAGCTGTGGTTCGCCGCGCGCTTTCTCGGCCAGGACAGCGAGATCGACCTTGCGCCGCAGCCCGGTCACGCGCGCGAGTTCGATGCTTGGCAATGGGCGCCGCTCGAAACGGTTCGTTGAGCTTGTCGTGCCGTTCAAGCGGCCGGTCTATGAGCGCGTGATCGCGGAGCTCGCCCCGCAAATAGCGGACGGCGCTTAAGCGCGCGCGGACGCGCCCGCTTCACCCTTGCGCCAGGGGCGGATGTAGCGCCGCCACAGCAGCACGCTCGCCGGCAGGAGCAGGAGATCGCCCACCAGCGCCGCCATCAGCGTGAGCCCCGAAAGCTTGCCGAACAGGCGCAAGGAGGGCAGGTCCGACAGCACCGTGATGCCGAGGCCGAAAGCGAGGATGAGCGAGGTGAGCACGAGCGCAGGGCCGATGAGCACGGTGGCGCGCTCCACCCCGATGGCGGGGTTCTCGCCCGGGCGATCCTCGAGCCGCAACCGGTTCAGATAATGGACGGTGGCGTTGAGCGAGAGGCCGAAGGACACGATCAGCGCCACGATGGAGGCAAATTGCAGGCCCTCGCCGGACGCGGCGAGCACCGCGCCGGCGGTGAGCACGGGGAACAGATTGGGCAAGACGCTGACGAAGCTCACCATCAATGAGCGGAAGGCGAGCCCCAAGAAGATGCAGATGAAGACGATCTCGGTGGTGAGCCCCGCATTCAGCTTGCCGATCATGGTGGCGCTGTTGCGCGCGGCGATGGCCGAGAGCCCGGTGACGACGATGCGGTAATCGGGGTGCGCCTTGCGCACGCTGTCGAGCTGGGCGTCCAGCTTCTCGATCACCGGCAGCAAGTCGCTCACATCGACGTCGGGGATGCGCCCCGTCACCACGGCGGAATTGTCCTTCTCGTCGATGAAGCGCTTGGTCAGATAGTCGGGCAGGATGTCGATATATTCCTTGAGCTTCTCCGGGGTGTCCTCCTGGGTCTTGGCGAGCCAGCGGCGCAAGGTCTCGACCGACCAGACATTGCCGACGCCGGACTGGGTCTCGACGATGGCATGGATGTCGCCGAGCACCTTCAGCACCTCGGGATCGTACAGCGTCTTGCCCTGCGGCCAGTCGACCATGACGTGCAGCGGATTGGCGCCGGTCAGCTTCTCGTCGAGCTGGGCGGAGGCCGCCACCGCCTGCTCGCGGTCGGGCACCTGGTCGGCGAGGCGATAGCGCGGCGTGAGCGTCAGATAGATGGCGCCGAAGGCGAGCACCAAAGCCAGGCCTGCGCTCACCACGGTCTTCGGATGGCGCACGCCGATCTCGCCGATGATGCCGCAGAAGCGCTTGAGCTTGTCCATGGCGAGGTCGTGGCGCTTCAGACTGGCGACGAAGCGTTTGGTGTTGCGGCCGATGAGCGCGCGGGTGAGGAGCGGCACGAGCGAGATGCCGACGACGAAGGCGATCATGCAGGACAGCGCGCCGGCGAAGCCGAAGGTGCGGATCAGCGCGGAGTTGGAGAAGAACAGCGCGACGAAGGAGGCGACCGCGGTGGCGGTGGCGAGCACGCAAGCCGGTCCCACGACGAGGACCGCGTAGCGCGCGGCCTTGATGCGGCGGTCGCCGTCGATCAGGCGATTGCGCATGGCGACGGTGAGCTGCATCGAGTCGGAGAAGCCGAGCACCATGATGAGCGGCACCATGACGTTCAGGAACAGATTGAGCTTGAAGCCGAGCCAGCCGAACAGGCCGAGCGACCAGATGATGGCGATGACGGGGGGCAGGGCGGCGATGGCCATCAGCGAGAAGCGGCGGAAGAAGGCATAGGCGATGATGGCGCCGAAGAAGAAGCCGAGCGCGTTATAGAGGTTGCGGTCGCGCTCGACCGCGTTCCTGATCTCGAGCTGCATCACCGGCGCGCCCGAGAGCGAGACTTTGAGCCCGGTGCCCTTCAAATATTGGTCGGCGGTCTCGTGGATCTGCGTCACCACCGAGTTCAGGCCCTTGCTCGCCACCACCTCGCGGTCGAGCGCGAGCAGGACGAGGGTGAGGGTGCCGTCGTCGGACAGGAGCTTGCCCTTGATGATCTCGTTGTTGCGGACCTGGTCGATGAGCTTGGTGTAGTCCGTCGCCGGAGGGAAGCCGCGCGGGGAAGACGGGCCCCGGCACCTTGCCGGGCTCGGGCGCCTCGCGCGCCGAGAACAGCGACACCTCTCCGTCCATGCCGTCGACGAATTGCAGCTCGCTCACGAGCTTGCGCAGCGCGGCGACCGAGCGCCGCTCGAGCAGGCCGGGCCCCTCGATGACGATGAGCACGTCATATTCGCTCGAGGGAAAGCGCTTGGAGATCAGCTCGTAATCGTGGAATTCGGGGGTGTCGGTGCGGAACAGCTCGGAGAGCGAATCGTCGACCGTGAGCCTGGAGATGCCGAAGAAGGCGGCGATGGTGATGAGGACGATCAGACCGGCGGCGACATAAGGATAGCGCAGCACGGTGAGGCCGAGCCGCTCGAGCCCGAAGCTCAAGGAGCGCACGCGCTTCGGCTCGGTCCGCTGCTGCATCCCTCTCTCCGCCAAGCCCCCGGACGATCCGGACACGCCCTTTCGGGCGCTCCGATTCTGGCCTGGCCTTATAGCAAGAGAAGGGCAATGGCCCTAATCGGATAGGGCCTTTTGCCGCTAGAGGTTGAGGCTCGCCTGGACCTGGCGCAGATGTTCCAGGCGGGTTCTCGCCCGGTCGCGGAGGAGGTCGTCGGTGGCGTCGGTCACGTCCTCCTCGGCGTCCTTGACGGCTTGGGCGAGGTGCTTGGCGTCGAGCTCGGCGAGATCGATGGCGGTCTCGGCGAGCACGGTCAGCCCGGCGGGGCCCATTTCGGCAAAGCCGCCGCGCACGAAATAGCGCCTCAGGGTGCCGCCCGCCTGGCCGACGGCGAGGAGACCCGGCCTGAGCGCCGAGAGCAGCGGCGCGTGCAGCGGCAGCACGGTGAAGTCGCCCTCCGCGCCCGGCACCTCGACCTGCGCCACCTGCTCGGAGAGAAGCAGCCGCTCCGGCGAGACGAGCTCGAATTTGAAGGTGTCGGCCATGCTCCTCGAGAGACAGGCCTCCTCCCGGGGGAGGGGGATCATGGCTCCGCCAAGCGGCCTCGGCGGCAGCTTCTCGGCCTTGGCGACGCCTCCTCGATGGTGCCCACCATGTAGAAGGCCTGCTCGGGCAGATGGTCGTAGTCGCCGTCGCACAGCCCCTTGAAGCCCTTGATGGTGTCGGCGAGGTCGACGAATTTGCCGGGCGTGCCGGTGAAGACCTCGGCCACGTGGAAGGGCTGCGACAGGAAGCGCTCGATCTTGCGCGCGCGCGCCACGGTGATCTTGTCCTCCTCGCTGAGCTCGTCCATGCCGAGAATGGCGATGATGTCCTGCAACGCCTTATAGCGTTGCAGGATCTCCTGCACGCGGCGGGCGACGGCGTAATGCTCCTCGCCGACCACGAGCGGCGTCAGCATGCGCGAGGTGGAATCGAGCGGGTCCACGGCGGGATAGATGCCCTTCTCGGCGATGCCGCGCGAGAGCACCGTGGTCGCGTCCAGATGGGCGAAGGAGGTGGCGGGCGCGGGGTCGGTCAGATCGTCGGCCGGCACGTAGATCGCCTGCACCGACGTGATCGAGCCCTTCTGCGTCGTGGTGATGCGCTCTTGCAGCGCGCCCATGTCGGTGGCGAGCGTCGGCTGATAGCCCACGGCGGAAGGGATGCGCCCGAGCAGCGCCGACACTTCGGAGCCCGCTTGGGTGAAGCGGAAGATGTTGTCGACGAAGAACAGCACGTCCTGCCCCTGGTCGCGGAAATATTCGGCGACGGTGAGCCCGGACAGGCCGACGCGGGCGCGGGCGCCCGGCGGCTCGTTCATCTGGCCATAGACCAGCGCGCATTTGGAGCCGGCGGTCGAGCCGTTGTTCTTCTTGGGGTCCTTGTTCACGCCGGAATCGATGAACTCATGGTAGAGGTCGTTGCCCTCGCGCGTGCGCTCGCCGACGCCGGCGAAGACCGAGAAGCCGCCATGGGCCTTGGCCACGTTGTTGATCAGCTCCTGGATGAGCACGGTCTTGCCCACGCCCGCGCCGCCGAACAGGCCGATCTTGCCGCCCTTGGCGTAAGGGGCGAGCAGGTCCACCACCTTGATGCCGGTGACCAGGATCTCGGCCTCGGTCGATTGATCCACATAGGACGGGGCCGGGCGCATGGATCGGCCGCTTCTCCGCGGTCTTGATGGGGCCGGCCTCGTCCACCGCCTCGCCCACCACGTTCATGATGCGGCCCAAGGTCTCGTCGCCCACGGGCACGGCGATCGGCTCGCCGGTGTCGGTCACCTCCTGCCCGCGCACGAGCCCTTCGGTCGAGTCCATGGCGATGGTGCGGACGGTGTTCTCGCCCAAATGCTGGGCCACTTCGAGCACGAGGCGGCTGCCGTGATTGTCGGTCTCGAGCGCGTTCAGGATCGCGGGCAGGTGCTCGCCGAACTGCACGTCGACCACGGCGCCCATGACTTGGCGCACATGGCCCTTGGGGCCCTTGCCTTCGGCGATCCTTTTCTCTTGCTTCTTGGTTTCGGCTACGACCGGGGACTTGCGTGCCATATCAGGCTTCCTTCTCGTCTCTTGCATCTTAGAGCGCCTCGGCGCCGGAGATGATCTCGATCAGCTCCTTGGTGATCATCGCCTGGCGCGTGCGGTTGTATCTGAGGGTCAGGCGATCGATCATGTCGCCGGCGTTGCGGGTGGCGTTGTCCATGGCGCTCATGCGCGCGCCCTGCTCCGACGCCGCGTTCTCCAACAGCGCGCGCAAGATCTGGATCGCCACGTTGAGCGGCAGAAGCTCGGCGAGCAGCTCGCTCTCGTCGGGCTCGTATTCGTAGACGGCGCCGCCCAGGGCCGCTTCGGCGCCGGCCGTCTCGGCCGGGATTTCGGCGGGGATGATCCGGCGCGCCGTGGGGATCTGGCTGATGACCGAGCGGTAGCGCGAGAAGAACAGCGTCGCCACGTCGAATTCGCCGGCGCCGAACATGGCGAAAATCTTGGCCGCGATGGCCTCGGCCTTGCGCGAAGCCGAGCTGGCGGACGCCCCTCAGCTCGACCACCTCGACGATGCTGGAGGCAAAATTGCGCTTCAGCTGGTCGAAGCCCTTCTTGCCGACGCAGAAGAATTTCACCTTCTTGCCGTCGGCGATCAGGCGCCGCGCGTGGTCGCGGGCCAGGCGCACGATGGAGGAGTTGAAGGCGCCGCACAGGCCGCGCTCGGCGGTGCAGACCACGAGCAGATGAACGTCGTCGCGCCCGGTTCCCACCATCAGCGGCGGGCCGCCCTCGCGTCCCTTGAGCGCCGTCGCCAGATTGGCCAGCACCCCTTCCATGCGCTCGGCATAGGGGCGGGCGGCTTCGGCGGCGCTTTGCGCGCGCCTGAGCTTCGCCGCCGCCACCATCTGCATGGCCTTGGTGATCTTCTGCGTCGCCTTCACGGATGCGATGCGGTTGCGCAGGTCTTTCAGCGACGGCATGGCTCATCTCACGCGAAGGCCTTGGCGAATTTGTCGACGGCAGCCTTCAGCTTGTCGCCGGTCTCCTTGGAGATTTCCTTGGAGTCGCGGATCGACGTCAGAATGTCGGGATGCTCGGCGCGGATGTAGCGCAAGAGCTCGCGCCTCGAAGCGCGAGACGTCCTTCACCGGCAGCGGATCGAGATAGCCGTTGACGCCGGCATAGATGACCACGACCTGCTCCTCGACCTGCATGGGCGAGAATTGCGGCTGCTTCAGAAGCTCGGTCAGCCGCGCGCCGCGGTTCAACAGGCGCTGGGTGGTGGGGTCGAGGTCGGAGCCGAATTGGGCGAAGGCCGCCATCTCGCGATATTGGGCGAGCTCGCCCTTGATCTTGCCGGCCACCTGCTTCATCGCCTTGACCTGGGCGGAGGAGCCCACGCGGGAGACCGAGAGGCCGACATTCACCGCCGGGCGGATGCCCTGATAGAACAGATCGGTCTCGAGGAAGATCTGCCCGTCGGTGATGGAGATGACGTTGGTGGGGATATAGGCGGACACGTCGTTGGCCTGGGTCTCGATCACGGGCAGCGCGGTGAGCGAGCCCGAGCCGTTGTCCTTGTTGAGCTTGGCCGCGCGCTCCAAGAGCCGCGAGTGGAGATAGAACACGTCGCCGGGATAGGCCTCGCGGCCGGGCGGGCGGCGGAGCAGCAGCGACATCTGGCGGTAGGCGACGGCCTGCTTGGACAGATCGTCATAGAAAATCACCGCATGCATGCCGTTGTCGCGGAAGAACTCGCCCATGGCGCAGCCGGAGAAGGGGGCCAAGAACTGCATCGGCGCCGGGTCGGACGCGGTGGCGGCGACGATGATGGAATAGGGCAGCGCGCCGTTGTCCTCCAGCACCTTGACGAATTGCGCGACGGTCGAGCGCTTCTGGCCGACGGCGACATAGATGCAATAGAGGCTCGTCTTGTCGTCGCCCCGCGCGTTGACCGCCTTCTGATTGAGGATGGTGTCGAGGATGATGGCGGTCTTGCCGGTCTGGCGGTCGCCGATGATCAGCTCGCGCTGGCCGCGGCCGATGGGGATGAGCGCGTCGATGGCCTTGAGGCCCGTCTGCATCGGCTCATGCACCGATTGGCGCGGGATGATGCCGGGGGCCTTCACGTCCACGCGGCGCATCTCGTGGCTTTCGATCGGGCCCCTTGCCGTCGATGGGGTTGCCGAGCGCATCGACCACGCGGCCCAACAGGCCCTTGCCGACCGGCACCTCGACGATGGCGCCGGTGCGCTTGACGATGTCGCCTTCCTTGATGCCGCGGTCGGGGCCGAAGATCACGATGCCGACATTGTCGACCTCGAGGTTGAGCGCCATGCCGCGGGTGCCGTCGGCGAACTCGACCATCTCGCCCGCCTGCACATTGTCGAGCCCATAGACGCGCGCGATGCCGTCGCCCACGGACAGCACCTGGCCGATCTCGGCGACCTCGGCCTCCTGTCCGAAATTCTTGATCTGCTCCTTGAGGATCGCGGAGATCTCAGCGGCCCGGATATCCATCAACCAACCTCTTTCATGGCGTGCTTGAGACTTAACGAGCTTGGTGCGCAGCGAGCTAGTCGATCATGCGGCTCCCCACCTTGACGATCAGGCCGCCGAGCAGGCTGCGCATCGACGCGCTGGTCGAGCTGCACGTCCTTGTGCAGCGCCGCATTGAGCGCCTCGCGCAGCGCGCGGAGCTGACCCTCTTCGAGCTTGGTGGCGGAGATCACCTCGGCGCTCATCTGGCCGCGATGGCGGGCGAGCAGCGCGCGGAAGGCCCGGATCATGTCGGGCACGGCGAAGAGGCGGCGGTTCTTGGCGGCAAGCTTCAGGAAATTCGCGGTCAGCCCCTCGATCTTCAGCTCCTCGAGGATGGCGGCGATGGCGCGCGCCTGCTCGTCGGCGGTGAAGACCGGGACTCTTGACGAGGCGGGCGAGGTCGTCGACCGCGTCCATGGCCTCATGGAAGCGGTTGAGCTCGTTCAGGATGGGGTCGAGCGCATTCGCCTCGAGGCCAAGCTCGAACAAAGCGGTGGCATAGCGGCCCGCCACACCGGCAATGATGGGGTCCTCGCCCTGGGTCGCCAAACGCCTCTTCCTCCCCAGCGGGCGCCCTTTGCCAAGGCGCCTCGCCGCCAAGCCAGAAATTCTGGGATTGAAGCCTCCGCGTCAACGGCCGCAACGGCGCCGCCGACGGCCCCCGGAAGTCTTGGCGCGAGCCTGTAACATAGCGCCCGGGGCTCGCGCAACCGGCGTCGGGGGCCCCGGCTTCCCGCGATTTTCCGCCTCTGATCCGGATCAGAAGATATATCTTGCGATAGGCCAGTTGTCGTTCTATCGTAAGATATATCTTATCGCATGAGGAGAGAAACGACATGCATGGAATGAGACATCACGAAGACCGCTTCGAGCGGTGGGCCGGGCGGCGCTTCGCCCGCTTCGGCGAGGGCGGGCGCTTCGGCCGCGGCCCCGGCTGGGGACCCGGGCAGGGCGGCGGCGGCGATTGGTTCCGCGTCGGCCGCATGCTCGCGCAAGGCGACCTCAAGCTGCTCGCGCTCGCGCTCATCGCCGAGCAGCCGCGCCACGGCTATGAGCTCATCAAGCTCATCGAGGAGAAGACGAGCGGCTGCTACAGCCCGAGCCCGGGCGTGGTCTATCCCACGCTCACCTTCCTCGAGGAGGCGGGCTATGTCACCGCCGAGAGCGAGGGGGCGAAGAAGCGCTACACCATCACCCAAGAGGGCCGCGCGCATCTCGAAGAGAATCGCGACGTCGCCGACATGGTGCTCGAGCGGCTCACCGCCATCGGCAAGAAGCTCGCGCGGCGGCGGCGCGCTTGGGAGCGGCAGAGCGAGGAGAGCAAGGGCGTGCCGCAGCTCGTGGAGGCCGCGCTCGACAATCTCCGCGCCGTCGCGGTGAAGCGGCTGGAGGCCGACGGTGCCGAGGGCGATCCCGCTCGCGGCGATACCGCTCGCGGCGATGCCGAGACGCGCATCGTGGAGATTTTGGCCCGCGCCGCGCAGGACGTCCGCAACGCGTGAGCTTGCCGAACGAGAGTCAGAGATTCCGCCAGGACGGAAAGGTCGCGGCCTGCCGTGCACCAGACCGTCCTGGCCGGTGAGCTGCCAGACAATTCCGTTCGCGATGAGAAAGCGCCGGCCGGACTTGGCAACGCGGATCCCGGAATAGCCGGACATGAACCCCTTCTGCGCGACGGCGTCGAGCAGCGCCTGCCGCTCGGCGCGCTCCGGCGCCTCGGCCGAGAGCCGCGAGGGGAGGCCGATCATCTCCTCCCAGCAATATTCGAAGCAGGCTCTGCGCGGCTCCGTTGGCGTAGATGAATTTGGGATCGGCCTCGGTGTCGTGCGCGACCACGGCGAAGGGCGCTTCCGCGTAGAGCCAGCCAGCGTCCTTGCCCTCCGGCACGAGCGGCACGCCGACGAGCCGCTTATAGCTCTCGGTGAGCAGGGCGAAAAATTCAGGATCGGTCTTGAGGTCCGCCGCCATGGCGCGACCATAGCAAAAGGTGCCGCCCCGCCCCACACTCGTCATGCCCCGGGGTGAGAATAGAGAGCAAGGGGCGGCTACAAAAAACTATAGGGATCGACGTCCACGGTGAGGCGCAAATCGCCTTTGGGCTTGGGCGCCTCGCGCGAGCCATAGGCGCAGATAGGCCTGTAAATCCGCCTCGCGCGTGGCCTTGACCAGCAGGCGGAAGCGGTAGCGGCCGCGGATCACCGACAGCGGCGCCTCGGCCGGCCCCAGCACCTCGATCTTGGCGGCGGCGGGCGCGGCGCGGGCCACGGCGCGGGCGTAAGACTCGGCCGCCTCGCGGCTGCTCCCCGTCACCAGCAGCGCGGCGAGACGCCCGAAGGGCGGCATCAGCGCTGCCTTGCGCGCCTCGATCTCGCGCGCGAGGAAGGTGTCGCGGTCGCCCGAGACGAGCGCCTGAATCACCGGGTGCTCGGGCATATAGGTCTGGATCAGGCCGCGGCCTTCGACCGCCTCGCGTCCCGCCCGCCCCGTCACCTGATGCATGAGCTGGAAGGTGCGCTCGGCCGCGCGCGGGTCGGCATGGGCGAGCCCCAGATCGGCGTCGATGACGCCGACGAGCGCGAGCCCCGGGAAATGATGGCCCTTGGCCACGAGCTGGGTGCCGATGATCACGTCGACCTCGCGCTCCTCGATCTCGCGCAAGGTCTCGCGCAGATCGCTCACCGACGGCGTCAAATCGCTCGACAGCAGCACGCGGCGGGCTTGCGGGAAGCGTTCGGCGATCTCCTCGTCGATGCGCTCGATGCCCGGCCCGCACGGCACGAGCGAATGTTCGGCGCCGCAATTGGGGCAGATCTCCGGCGTGGGGATGGAGGTGCCGCAATGATGGCATTCGAGCCTTCGCCGGAATCTGTGCTCCACGAGCCAGGCCGAGCAATTCGGGCATTCGAATTTGAAGCCGCATTTGCGGCAGAGCGTGACCGGGGCATAGCCGCGCCGGTTCAGGAACAGCAGCGCCTGCTCGCCGCGCGCAAGCGTCTGCTCGACCGCCTCGACCAGCACCGGCGAGAGCCATTTGCCCCGCTCGGGCGGATCGGCGCGCATGTCGATCGCGGCAATGGCAGGGAGCCCGGCGCTCTTATAGCGTTCGGCAAGGCGGATGTGGCGGTAACGGCGCCTGCGCAACATTGACCAGGCTCTCGATCGAGGGCGTGGCCGAGCTCAACACCACGGGGATGGCCCCGAGCGATCCGCGCAACACCGCCATGTCGCGCGCCTGATAGGCGACGCGGTCCTCCTGCTTGTAGCCCTGGTCGTGCTCCTCATCGACGACGATGAGGCCGAGATCGGGGAAGGGGAGGAAGAGCGCCGAGCGCGCGCCGACCACGAGCTTCGCCTTGTTCTCCGCGACCGCGCGCCAGACGCGGCCGCGCAGGGGCGCCGAGAGTCCCGAATGCCATTCGGCGGGGCGGGCGCCGAAGCGCTCCTCGCAGCGGGCGAGGAACTGGCTGGTGAGCGCGATCTCGGGCATGAGCACGAGCGCCTGGTGCCCGCGCTCGAGCGCCTGGGCGATGGCCTCGAAATAGACTTCCGTCTTGCCGGAGCCGGTGACGCCGTCGAGCAGCGTGACGGTGAAGCCGTCGCCCGTGTTGGCGAGCAGCGCCTTGGCGGCGGCGGCCTGCTCGGGGGTGAGGCGAGCGCGGGCGCGCGACAGATCGAGCGGCTCGGTAAAGGGGTCGGGCACGGGCTCGGTCAAGAGCGTGCCGGCATCGACCAGCCCGTCGATCACGCCGGGGCTCACGCCCGCCACCTCCGCCAGGCTCGATTTCACCCAGAGGAGGCCGTTGCCGGCGGCCTCGACCACGCGGGCGCGGGCCGGGGTCATGCGCGCGGGCGCGGGGCCTACGAGGCGCACGCCATAGCGCGGCGCGGGCGGGTTAAAGGCGGAGCCGGCGCTCATCATCATGCGCAGCACCATGCCGGGGGTGGCGAGGGTGTAATTCGCCACCCAATCGGCGAAGTCGAGCGAGACGCGCGGCAGCTTCGGCACGTCGTCGATGGCTTCGACGATCGGGCGGAGCTTCTTGCGCTCGATGGCGGGTGCCTCCTCTCCCTCGCGCCTTGGCCACACCACGCCCAGGCGCTCCACGGGGCCGAGCGGCACGACGACGAACTGCCCCGGCTCGACGCTCATGCCCTCCGGCACGAGGTAGTCGTAGGGCGCGGGCAGCGCGAGCGGCAGCAGGACCGGGACCGTTACCGGCGCCGTCTTCCGCTTGGATGGGGTCTTGGTTTTGGGTTGGGCCAGGGCCATGGCGTGCGGGGTTAAGGGACGGGAAGGAGTTCCTCTCCCATATAGTAGCGCGTGACGCGTGAGTCGCTCAGAAGACCGGAACGGGATCGCCAGCGTGACCAAAGAGGCCAAAGCGCCTGCCTTCATGGGGACGCCTTACGTTCGCGAGGCGGCCCAGGGCTGGCTCGACTACCTCACCATCGAGCGCCAGCTGTCGCCGAACACGGCGGAGGCCTATGCGCGGGATCTCGGCCAGTTCCTCGCCTTTCTCGCCACCCATCTCAATCGGCTGCCGGATATGCGGCAGCTGCTCGCGCTCAATGCCCGCGACGTGCGCGCCTTTCTCGCCGCGCGGCGCGAGGCGGGGGTCGAGAGCCGCAGCCTCGCGCGCTCCTTGAGCGCGCTCCGCATGTTCTACCGCTTCCTCGAGCGGCGCGGCTTCGGCAAGAACGACGCCGTGCGCGCCGTGGCGCTGCCCAAGCTGCCCCATTCGGTGCCGAAGCCGCTCACCGCGCCCAAGGCCACGGCGCTGGTCAGCGGCGGCGAGATCGAGGATGTCGAAGCGCCGGAATGGATCGCGGCGCGCGACACGGCCGTGCTCACGCTGCTCTACGGCTCAGGGCTTACGCATCTCCGAGGCGCTGTCGCTCACGCGCAAGGAGGCGCCGATCAAGGGGCGCGACATGCTGCGCGTGCGCGGCAAGGGCGACAAGACGCGGGTGGTGCCGGTGCTCGCCATCGCGCGGGCGGCGGTCGAGCGCTACCTCGCGCTCTGCCCGGCGAAGCTCCTGCCCGACGATCCGCTGTTCATCGGCGTGCGCGGCGGGCAACTCAGCCCGCGCATCATCCAGCTCCTCATCGCCAGGACGCGCGATGCGCTCGGCCTGCCCGACACCGCCACGCCGCATGCGCTCCGCCACTCCTTCGCCACCCATCTCTTGGGCGCGGGCGCGGATCTGCGCGCGATCCAGGAGCTGCTCGGGCATGCGAGCCTCTCGACCACGCAGGTCTATACCGAGGTCGACCGCGCCCATCTGCTCAAGGTCTACGACAAGGCCCACCCCCGGGCCTGAGGGCCGGATTCCGGCCGTTTGATCCCCGTCAAAGCGCGATTTTCCGGGCCTGACAGCGCTCCGCCGGAAGCCCCGATGCAGCCCATTGCAGTACTGACCGGTCAGTCATTATATTGAGGGCTATCCGCTTGGGAGGCGGCAGGCCATGGTCGCGCAACATTCGCTTCGCTCACGGGCCAAGACCCGCAAGAGCCGCAAAGAGAAGGATGCCCGTCCGCAGCAGATCGTGGACGCGGCCTTCGAGGAATTCTCGACCAAGGGCTTCGCCGGCACGCGGCTCGAGGACGTGGCGGCGCGGGCGCGCGTGAGCAAGGGCCTGCCCTATCTCTACTTCAAGACCAAGGAGGAGCTGTTCAAGGCGGTCGTGCGCAGCGTCATCACCGCGCATTTCGACATCATGCGCGAGAGGATGGAATCGACCGAGCTCTCGGCCGAGCAATTCCTGAAAGGACCGTTCCTCACTTTCATCCAGGAGCTCGTCACCTCGAAGCGCGCCTTCATCGCGCGGCTCTTGATCGCCGAGGGGCACAAACATCCCGAGCTGACCGCCTTCTATTACGAGACGGTGGTGTCGCGCGGGATCGAGACGCTCACCCGGCTCATCGACCGCGGCATCGCGCGCGGCGAGTTCAAGCCCAATCCTTTGCGCGACTACCCGCAACTCTTCGTCGCGCCGGCGCTGACGGCCATTCTGTGGCGCGCGCTGTTCGAGCGCTATCGCCACCTCGACACCGATGCGCTGCTCGCCACCAATATCGATCTCCTCCTCGACGCGATCCGGGCGCCGAACACGGGAGACACGTAATGGCGCTCGTGTCCCGCGTAGTTGGCGCCGCACTCCTGATGACCGCGGCTTCCGCGCTCGCCGGCTGCTCGGACGGTCAGCTGAGCCAGTTCCCCGGCTATATGGAGGCCGATCTCGTGCTGGTCGGCTCCGAGCAGGGCGGCCGCGTCGAGACGCTCGCGGTCGAGGAGGGCGATCACGTCACCAAGGGCGCGCCGATCTTCACGCTGGAGAGCAAGGCGGAGGAGGCGGGCGTCGCCGCCGCGCGCGCACGCTTCGACGAGGCCGATGCGCGGCTCGCCGACGCCAAGGCCGAATTGCAGCGGCCGGGCGAGATCGAGGTGCTGGAAGCCGCGCTCAACCAGGCCAAGGCGATGCTCAAGCAATCGGTCACCAATCTCGAGCGTATCCAGCAGCTTTACGACAAGGGCTGGGTGGCCAAGGCGCAGCTCGACGACGCCGTCGCCCAGCACGACAGCAACGAGGCCGCGGTGGCGCAGGCCGAGAAGCGCATCTCGGCGGCCAAGCTCGTCAGCCGCTCCGATGTGATCTCGGCCGCCGAGGCCGCGGTCGAGGAGGCGCGCCATTCGCTCGACGAGGCGGAGAAGAATCTCGCCAAGCGGACGGTGGCGAGCCAGGAGGACGGCACGATCGAGGAGGTCTATTTCCGCCCCGGCGAGGTCGTCAATGCGGGCCAGGCGGTGGTGGCGCTGCTCCCGCCGCGCAATCTCAAAGTGCGCTTCTTCGTGCCGGAGCCCGCGCGGGCGACGTTGCAGCTCGGGCAGATCGTGCATGTCACCTGCGACGGCTGTGCTCCGGGGCTCGAGGCCAAGATCAGCTTCATCGCCCGCGACGCCGAGTTCACCCCGCCCGTCATCTTCTCCCAGGAGCGGCGCGAGAAGCTCGTCTTCCTCATCGAGGCCCGCCCCGAGGGCGACGCGGCGAAACTGACCGCGGGCCAGCCGGTCACGGTGACGCTCGAGCCGGGCGATCGGATCGCACGGCAATGAAGGAAATCGCCATCGATGTCGAAGGCCTGACCAAGTCCTTCGACGGCAACGTCGTGGTGCACGATCTCACCATGCAGGTGCCGAAGGGCGAGATCTACGGCTTTCTCGGGCCGAACGGCAGCGGCAAGACCACGACCATCCGCATGTTGTGCGGGTTGCTCACGCCGGATTCAGGCCACGGCACCTGCCTCGGCTACGACATCCTCACCCAGTCCGACGCGATCAAACGCAATGTCGGCTACATGACGCAGCGCTTCAGCCTCTATGAGGATCTGTCGATCCGCGAAAATCTCGAATTCGTCGCGCGCGTCTATGGCGTGCCGAAGCCGAGGGAAGCGGCCAAGGAGGCCATCGACCGGCTCGGGCTTGGCGCGCGCGCCGATCAACTTGCGGGGCATCTGTCGGGCGGCTGGAAGCAGCGGCTTGCGCTCGGCGCCTGCATCCTGCCCCAGCCCCAGCTCCTGCTGCTCGACGAGCCCACCGCCGGCGTCGATCCCAAGGCACGGCGCGAGTTCTGGGAGGAGATTCATCGCGCTCGCGGCGGAAGGCATCACCGTGCTCGTCTCCACCCACTACATGGACGAGGCCGAGCGCTGTCACGAGATCGCCTATATCGCGTCTGGCGAACTGCTTGCGCGCGGGACGGCGGAGGCCGTCGTCGCGCAGTCGGGCCTGAGTACCTGGATCGTGACCGGCCCCGGCCTGCAACCGCTCTCGGCAGCGCTGCACCGGCGCAAAGGTATCGACATGGTGGCGCCGTTCGGAAACGAGTTGCATGTCAGCGGTCAACGACAAGCAGCGCCCTCGATGCGGCCGTGGCCGAAGCCAAGAAGGCGAACGGCGCCCATCGCTGGAAGCGGGGCGAGCCGAGCCTCGAGGACGTCTTCATCCTGTTCATGAGCAAGGGCGAAGGGACAAGGCCGCATGACCGCCATTCCGCTACAACGGCGCGGGTGTCCGCGCGCGACCCCGGCTTCTTCCGCCGCCTATGGGCCATGGTGGTGAAGGAGTTCGTGCAGATGCGGCGCGACCGCGTGACCTTCGCCACCATGATCCTGGTGCCGGTCATGCAGCTCGTGCTGTTCGGCTACGCCATCAATACCGACCCCAAGCATCTGCCGACGGTCGTGCTCGTGCGCGACGACGGTCCGCTCACCCGCGCCGTGCTCGCCGCGCTCAAGAACACCGACTATTTCGATCTGCGCTGGGAAGTGCATGACGCGGCGCAACTCGACAAATTGGTGCGGTCGGGGCAGGCCCAGTTCGCGGTGGAAATTCCGGCCTATTTCGAGCGCGACGTGCGGCGCGGGGACCGCCCCGAGGTGCTGGTCATCGCCGACGCGACCGATCCGGTGGCGACCGGCACCGCCATCGGCGCCGCCCAAGGCGTCATCGATTCGGCGTTGCGGCGGGAGTTGCGCGGACCCGACGCGCCGGTCAAGGCCGAGCCCGCGCCGTTCCAGCTCACGCTGCAGCGGCGCTACAACCCGGAAGGGATCACCCAGCTCAACATCGTGCCGGGCCTGCTCGGCGTCGTCCTGACCATGACCATGATGATGTACACGGCACTCGCCGTGACGCGCGAGATCGAGCGCGGCACGATGGAGAATTTGCTGTCGATGCCCATCAAGCCGATCGAGATCATGATCGGCAAGATCGTGCCCTTCGTGTTCGTCGGCTTCGTGCAGATGACCATCATCCTCACCGCGGCGCATTATCTCTTCAATGTGCCGATCCTGGGGAGCGTCGGCCCTGCTCATCGCGCTCTCGACCCTGTTCGCCGCCTCCAACCTCGCCGTGGGCTATACCTTCTCCACCATTGCGCGGAATCAGCTGCAGGCGGTGCAGATGACGTTCTTCTTCTTCCTGCCGAACTTCCTCTTGTCCGGCTATGCCTTCCCCTTCCGCGGCATGCCGGAATGGGCGCAAGTGATCGGCGAGGCGCTGCCGCTCACCCATTTCATCCGCATCGTGCGCGGCATCATGCTCAAGGGCACGGGCTTCGCCGATATGCAGCTCGACGTGCTGGCGCTGTTCATCTTCATGATCGCGGCCATGGGGCTCGCGCTGTTCCGCTTCCGCAAGACGCTCGATTAGCTTACGTCATTCCGGCGAAAGCCGGATCCAGTGTGGCTTCGCCAAATCATGCGCTGATTCCGGATCACGCGACGCGCTAGGCGCGCTGTCCGGAATGACGATCAGCGATTTCTCTGTTCAAAAGACGCGGATGGCCGGGACAAGCCCGGCCATGACGCGGAAAATAGGACAACGATCGGAGGGCTCGCGATGTTCCTCAAGGTCTGGCGCTTCATCGCCGTCATGCTGGCGGCGCTCACGCTCGGGCTCGGCTTCTGCCATCTCATGCAGCTGCCGGCGCGCATGGCGTGGGACCAATATCTGTGGGTGGGGTCGACGGTGCAGGGCGGGCTTTACGCCTGGTTCGGCAGCGTGGGGGCGATGATCTTCATCACCGCCGTGATCGTGCTCGCGCTCAACGCCTATTTCGTGAAGGAGCACGGCCGGCCCGGGGCTCGGCTCGCCGTTTCTTGCCGCGCTTTTCTTCGCGCTCGCGCTCCTGTTGTGGTGGGTGCTCGTCTATCCCGTCAATGTCGAGCTCGCGAAATGGGTGAATGGGCCCGTGCCCGCGGATTGGACGCGCTGGCGGGCGAGCTGGGAGTGGGGCCACGCGACCATCGCCTCGGTGGAGTTCGTGGGCTTCGCGCTCTTGGTCGGCTCGGTGCTGGCGGACACGCCGCAACTCGACGCAAACCCGCAAGCCGAGCCCGCTAAGGCGCCGCGGCCCCGCCGCGCGGCGAGGCCAAAGCCCAAGCGGCGGCCACGGCGGCGGGCCCCGAGGCGCGGCTAGCGCTCACATATGGATGGCGCGCTTGTCGGCGGCGAGCGCTGCTTCCTTCACCGCCTCGTTCAGCGTCGGATGCGCATGGCAGGTGCGCGCCAGATCCTCGGCCGAGCCGCCGAACTCCATCAGCACCGCGGCCTCCGCGATCATGGTGCCGGCATCGGCGCCCAGAATATGCACGCCGAGCACGCGGTCGGTCGCGGCGTCGGCCAGCACCTTGACGAAGCCTTCGGTGGTGCGATTGACCTTGGCGCGGCCATTGGCGGTGAAGGGGAATTTGCCGATCTTGATAGGCGATGCCCGCCTCCTTCAGCTCCTCCTCGGTCTTGCCCACGCTCGCCACTTCCGGCGCGGTGTAGATCACGCTCGGGATGACGTCGTAATTCACGTGGCCCGCTTGGCCGGCGAGGATCTCGGCCAATGCCACGCCTTCCTCCTCGGCCTTATGCGCGAGCATCGGGCCCTTGGATCACGTCGCCGATGGCGTAGATGCCGGAGACATTGGTGGCGTAATGGGGATCGACGAGGATTCGTCCGCGATTGTCGGTCTTGACCCCGAGCTCGGCGAGCCCCAGCCCTTGGGTGTTGGGCACGCGGCCGACGCAGACGAGAACCACATCGCAGTCGAGCGTTTCCTTCTTGCCGCCGCCGGCGGGCTCGAGCGTGACTTTGCACGCCTTGCCCTTGGTCTCGACGCCGAGAACCTTCATGCCGAGCTTGAAGGCGATGCCCTGCTTCTCGAGGATGCGCTGGAAGGCCTTGGCCACCTCGCCGTCGAGGCCGGGGGCGACGCGGTCGAGCATCTCCACGACGGTCACTTGCGCGCCGAGGCGGTGCCACACCGAGCCGAGCTCGAGCCCGATATAGCCCGCGCCGATCACCACCAGGCGCTGCGGCACTTGCGGCAGCGACAGCGCGCCGGTGGAGGAGACGATCCGCTTCTCGTCGATGGCGATGCCGGGGATGGCCGCCACCTCGGAGCCCGTGGCGATGAGGATGGATTTGGCCTCCAGCGTCTGCTTCTTGCCGTCGGCGCCCGTGACCTCGACCTTGCCGGGCGCCGGCGATGCGGCCTTGGCCATGCACGCTGTCGATCTTGTTCTTCTTGAGCAGAAAGGCGACGCCGTCGACATTGCCCTTCACGCCGGACTCCTTGAAGGCGAGCATGGCGGCGAGGTCGAGGCTCGGCTTCACCTTGATGCCCATGGCGGCGAAGCCGTTGGCGGCCTCGGCATAGAGCTCGCTTGCATGCAGCAGCGCCTTGGACGGGATGCAGCCGACATTGAGGCAGGTGCCGCCATGGGTGGCGCGTTTCTCCACCACCGCGACCTTCATGCCCAATTGCGCGGCGCGGATGGCGGCGACATAGCCGCCGGGGCCGGTGCCGATGACGATCAGATCGTATGGGCTCATGGTCGGCTCACAGATCGAGCACGAGGCGCTTCGGGTCCTCGATGGCCTTCTTGACCTCGACGAGGAACGTCACCGCCTCCTTGCCGTCGACCACGCGGTGGTCATAGGAGAGCGCAAGATACATCATCGGGCGGGCCACGATCTGGCCGTCGCGCACCACGGCGCGCTCCTCGATGCGGTGCATGCCGAGAATGCCCGATTGCGGCGCGTTCAGGATCGGGGTGGAGAGCATCGAGCCGTAAATGCCGCCATTGGAGATGGTGAAGGTGCCGCCTTGCATCTCCTCCAGGCTCAGCTTTCCTTCGCGCGCGCGGACGCCGAAATCGGCGATGGCGCTCTCGATCTCGGCGAGGCTCATGCGGTCGGCGTCGCGCAGCACCGGCACCACGAGGCCGCGCTCGGTGCCGACGGCGACGCCGATGTGATAATAATTCTTGTAGACGATGTCGGGGCCGTCGATCTCGGCATTGACGGCCGGGATCTCCTTCAGCGCCAGCACGCAGGCTTTGACGAAGAAGCCCATCAGGCCGAGCTTCACGCCGTGCTTCTTCTCGAAGGCCTCGCGATAGTCGCGGCGGAGATCCATGAGCGCGCTCATATCCACGTCGTTGAACGTGGTGAGCATGGCGGCAATGTCCTGCGCCTCCTTCAGCCGCTTGGCGATGGTCTGGCGGAGCCGCGTCATGCGCACGCGCTCCTCGCGCGACGCATCCTCGGCGGGGACGGGGGCACGCGGGGCGGCAGGCGGCTTGGCCTTGCGCTCGCGGGCGAGCAGCGAAGCGGCGGCGCGGCCGGCATCGTCCTCGCCGCCTGACGGAGCCGGGGCTTTCGCCGGATGCAAGACGTCCTCCTTCAGCACCTGCCCGCGCCGGCCGGAGCCCTGCACGTCGCGCGCGTCGAGCCCGCTCTCGGCGAGGAGCTTGCGCGCGGCAGGGGAGGGCGGCATCTCCTCCTCGCTCACCTCCTCGCGCGGGGAGGGCTCGCGTTCGAGCTTCGTGGGTTGCGCGGGAGCTGCGGCAGTGCGCGGCCTGCGTCTTGGCAGGCGCGGGTGCCGGCTTCTTCGCTGCGGCGCTCGCGGGTTTGGCCTCCTTGCCGTCGCCGTCACGGATGGCGCCGAGCACGGCGCCCACGGCCACGGTGTCGCCCGCCTTGACCCTGATCTCGCCGAGAATGCCGGAAACGGGCGCCGGGACTTCCACCGTCACCTTGTCGGTCTCGAGCTCGACCAGGGGCTCATCGGCGGTGACCGCATCGCCCGCCTGCTTGAACCATTGGCCGACGGTCGCTTCGGCCACCGATTCTCCCAATGCCGGCACGCGAATCTCTTTGGCCATGGCCTCGGCTCCCCCTCAGACCGGGTTCTGCTGCACGACCCAGCCGTTCCCATCGGGATCGGCCAGGGTGAAATGGCGCCCCCAAGGCGCCGTGGCAATCTTCGACGGCGCGGCGCCCTTGCCGATCAGCTCGGCATGATAGGTCTCGATGTCATTCGTATTGATGACAGCGCCGCGCAGCGAGCCGGCGGGCATGGTCTCGAACCAGGTCACGAGCGTGATCGAGGTATCGTCCTCGGGCAGGGCGAGCTGCACCCATTTTTGCTCCTTGCCCATCGGCTGCTCGCGCAACAGCACGAAGCCCATCACCTCGACATAGAAGTCCCGCGCCTTCTTCTGGTTCGAGACCGGCACCGAGACGATGGCGAGGCGCTTCTTCATCTAGCTCAGCGCCTCGTTGAGCAGGGTCTTCAGCTCGTGTTGATGCTTGCTGGCGAGCCCCGTGGCGGTGGCGGCGGAGGAGGGCCGCGAGGCGCAGGCCGGGCGCCGGTGCTTCGCCTCGATATGGTCGAGCACCCAAGCGAGGTTCGGCTCGATGAAGCTCCAGGCGCCCATATTCTTCGGCTCCTCCTGGCACCACACCATCTCGGCGTCGCGGAAGCGGGACAGCTCCTGGATCAGCGCGCGCGCGGGGAAGGGATAGAGCTGCTCGACGCGGAGCAGATAGATGTCATTCAGCCCACGCTTCTCGCGCTCGTCGTAGAGATCGTAATAGACCTTGCCGGAGCAGAGCACCACGCGGCGGATCTTGTCGTCCGGCACGAGCTTGATGGCCTGGTCGGGCAGCGATTGCGCATCGTCCCAGAGCAGCCGGTGGAAGCTCGAGCCGGGGCCGAACTCTTCGAGGGTGGACGACGACGCGCTTGTGCCGCAGCAGCGATTTCGGCGTCATCAACACGAGCGGCTTGCGGAATTGGCGGTGGAGCTGGCGCCGCAGCACGTGGAAATAATTGGCGGGCGTGGTGCAATTGGCGATCTGCCAATTGTCCTCGGCGCAGAGTTGCAGATAACGCTCGAGCCGCGCGGAGGAATGCTCCGGCCCCTGGCCCTCATAGCCATGGGGCAGCAGGAGCACGAGGCCCGACATGCGCAGCCATTTGCGCTCGCCGGAGGAGATGAACTGGTCGATGATCACCTGCGCGCCGTTGGCGAAGTCGCCGAATTGCGCCTCCCACAGCACGAGCGCGTTCGGCTCGGCGAGGCTGTAGCCATATTCGAAGCCGAGCACGGCCTCCTCCGACAGCATGGAGTTGATGACCTCGAACTCGCCCTGGTCCTTGGCGATGTGCTTGAGCGGGGTGTATTTCTTCTCGGTCTCCTGATCCATGAGCACCGAGTGGCGCTGGGAGAAGGTGCCGCGCTCCGAATCCTGACCGGACAGCCGCACGCGATAGCCCTCGAGCAGAAGCGTGCCATAAGCGAGCGCCTCGGCGGTGGACCAGTCGATGCCCTTTCCGTCCTCGATCATCTTGCGGCGGGCGGCGATGATGCGCGCCACCGTCTTGTGCGGGGTGAAGCTCTTGGGGATGTAGGTGATCTTGCGCCCGACCTCGTGCAGCAGATCGAGATCGACGCCGGTCAGGCCGCGCCGCGCCCCTTCCTCGGCATGGCCGATGCCCGACCATTTGCCGTCGAGCCAGTCGGCGCGGTTCGGGCGGTAGCTGTCGGCGGCGGCGAAGGCGTCCTCCAGCTTCGCGCGCACATCCGCCTGCATCTGCTCGACATCGGCTTGGGTGAGCAGGCCCTCGGCGACCAGTTGCGCGGCATAGACCTCCGACACGCGCGGATGCTCGCGGATGCGGGCATACATCAAAGGCTGGGTGAAGGCCGGCTCGTCCGCCTCGTTGTGGCCGTGGCGCCGGTAGCAGAACATGTCGATGACCACGGGCTTGCCGAAGCGCTGGCGGTAATCGACGGCGATCTTGGTCACATGCACCACGGCTTCCGGGTCGTCGCCATTCACGTGGAAGATCGGCGCGTCGATCATCTTGGCGACGTCGGACGGATAGGGCGAGGAGCGGGAGAAGCGCGGCGCCGTGGTGAAGCCGATCTGATTGTTGACGATGAAATGCAGCGAGCCGCCGGCACGGTGGCCGCGCAAGCGCCGAAAGGCCGAAACATTCGGCCACCACGCCCTGGCCGGCGAAAGCGGCGTCGCCATGCATGAGCAGCGGCAGCACCTGCTTGCGCTCCTTGTCGTGGCGCTGGTCCTGCTTGGCGCGCACCTTGCCGAGCACCACGGGATCGACGCTCTCCAGATGCGAGGGGTTGGCGGTGAGCGACAGATGCACCTGGTTGCCGTCGAAGTCGCGGTTGGACGAGGCGCCGAGATGATATTTCACGTCGCCCGAGCCTTCGACGTCGTCGGGCTGGGCGCTGCCGCCGCGGAACTCATGGAAGATGGCGGGGAACGGCTTGCCCATGACGTTGGCGAGCACGTTGAGCCGCCCGCGATGGGGCATGCCGATGACGATCTCGCCGATGCCGAGCTGGCCGCCGCGCTTGATCACCTGCTCGAGCGCCGGCACGAGCGACTCGCCGCCGTCCAGCCCGAAGCGCTTGGTGCCGGTATATTTCACGTCGAGAAAGCGCTCGAAGGTCTCGGCCTCGATCAGCTTGTTGAGGATCGCCTTCTTGCCTTGCGGGGTGAAGCGCACCTCCTTGTCCAGCCCCTCGATGCGCTCCTGGATCCAGCCGCGCTGCTCGGGGTCGGAGATGTGCATGTATTCGGCGCCGATATGCTCGCTATAGGTCCGCCGCAGAATGTCGAGGATCTGGCGGAGCGTGGCGAATTCGAGCCCGAGCGCGCCGCCGATGAAGATGGGGCGGTCGTAATCGGCCTTGGTGAAGCCGTAGGTCTTGGGCTTGAGCTCGGGATGCTCGCGCCGCTTGGTGAGCTCGAGCGGATCGAGCTTGGCGATGAGATGGCCGCGGGTGCGGTAGGCGCGGATCAGCATGCGCGCGCCGAGGGTGTCGCGGGCGGCGGCCATCGATTCCTCGGCGTCGATCGCGCGCACGGCGCGCGGGGCCGACAAGGGGACGCAGGGCCCCATTCGACGGCTTCCAGGAGGGGCCGCGGGCCTCGGCCAGCACCGCGTCGCGTTCATCCTCGAGGCTGGCGAAGAAGGACTGCCATTCGGGGTCGACCGAATTGGGGTCCTGCTCGAAGCGGGCGTAAAGCTCGGTGAGATAGGTGGCGTTGGCGCCGTGCAGGAACGACGTGCGGTTAAACACGTCGTTCAGCTCGTGTCGGGTCATGGGGCGAACCTTGCAGGTATCGTGCTCGGAACCGGCTTTCCAGGCAAAAGCGGCGAGCGTGGGGCCTCAGCCCTTATGTAATACGCCTGCCAGCGTGGTTCCAAGGGCGGCCGGCGATTCCGCCATGACTATGCCGGCGGCACGCATTGCCTCAATTTTGTGCTTGGCGTCGCCTTTGCCGCCGGAGATCACGGCGCCCGCATGGCCCATGCGGCGCCCGGGCGGCGCGGTGACGCCGGCGATGAAGCCCACCACCGGTTTCTTGGTCTTGGCCGCGGCGAGGAACGCCGCGCCGTCCTCCTCGGCGCTGCCGCCGATCTCGCCGATCATGATGATGGACTGCGTCGCGTCGTCGGCGAGGAAGAGCGCCAAGCAATCGACGAAATTGGTGCCGTTGACCGGATCGCCGCCGATGCCGATGCAGGTGGATTGGCCGAGCCCGGCGGCGGTCGTCTGGGCCACCGCCTCATAGGTGAGCGTGCCCGAGCGCGAGACGATGCCGACCGAGCCCGGGCGGTGGATGTGTCCCGGCATGATGCCGATCTTGCATTGGTCGGGCGTGATGATGCCGGGGCAGTTGGGGCCGATGAGGCGCGTGTTGGAGCCGGCAGCGCGCGCTTCACCTTCACCATGTCGAGCACGGGGATGCCTTCGGTGATGGCGACCACGAGCGGCACGCCCGCGTCGATCGCTTCCAGGATCGCGTCGGCGGCGAAGGGCGGCGGCACGTAGATCACGCTCGCATCGGCGCTCGTTGCCGCCACGGCTTCTTTGACGGTGTCGAACACGGGCAGGCCGATATGCATGCTGCCGCCTTTGCCCGGCGTCACGCCGCCCACCATCTTGGTGCCATAGGCGATGGCCTGCTCGGAATGGAACGTGCCTTGCGCGCCGGTAAAGCCCTGGCAGATGACGCGGGTGTTCTTATCGACGAGCACGGCCATCAGCGTGCGCCCTTGACCGCGGCGACGATCTTTTTCGCCGCGTCGGCGAGGTCGTCGGCGGGGATGATGGCGAGGCCCGATTCCGCGAGCAGCGCCTTGCCGCGGGCGACGTTGGTGCCTTCGAGCCGCACCACCAGCGGCACGGAGATCGCCATCTCGCGCGCGGCGGCGATGATGCCCTTCGGCGATCACGTCGCAGCGCATGATGCCGCCGAAGATGTTGACCAGCACGCCCTTCACATGCGGGTCGGAGAGGATGATCTTGAACGCCTCGGTCACGCGCTCCTTGGTGGCGCCGCCGCCGACATCGAGGAAGTTGGCGGGCTCGGCGCCATAGAGCTTGATGATGTCCATGGTCGCCATGGCGAGGCCGGCGCCATTGACCATGCAGCCGATCGAGCCGTCGAGCTTCACATAAGAGAGATCGTGGCGCGAGGCTTCCACCTCGGCCGGGTCTTCCTCGCCGAGATCGCGCAAGCCGGCGATATCGGGGTGGCGGAAGAGCGCGTTGTCGTCGAACCCCATCTTGGCGTCGAGGCAGAGGAGCTTGCCCTCCTTGGTGACGACGAGGGGGTTGATCTCGATCAGGCTCGCATCCTTGTCGAGGAAGAGCTTGTAGAGCGCGCCGATGAGCTTGGCGCATTGTTTCGCCTGCTCGCCTGTGAGCTCGAGCGCCGAGGCGATGATGCGGCCATGAAACGGGCTCAAGCCCGTCGCGGGATCGACACTGAGCGTGGTGATCTTCTCCGGCGTGTTCGCCGCCACGGCCTCGATGTCGACGCCGCCTTCGGTCGAGGCGACGAAGGCCACGCGGCCCGAGCCGCGGTCGACCAGGAGCGAGAGATAAAGCTCGCGCGCGATCGAGGTGTCCTCGACGACATAGACGCGGCGCACGAGACGGCCTTGCGGGCCGGTCTGCGGCGTGATGAGCGGCTTGCCCAGCATGCGGTCGGCCTCGGCATGCAGCTCGGCGAGCGTGCGCACGAGCTTGATGCCGCCGCCCTTGCCGCGGCCGCCGGCGTGGATCTGCGCCTTCACCACGAAGGTCTCGCCGCGCAGATCGCGGGCCGCGGCAGCCGCGTCTTGCGCCGTCTCGGCGACGCGGCCTTCGGCCACCGGCGCGCCGTATTCGCCGAGCAAGCGCCTTGGCTTGATATTCGTGGATATTCAACGGAACTTACTCTGGGAGGATGGCTGAGGCAGGCTTCGGCGTTGCGGGGCTCACGCGGCGCTGGCGGCAAGGCCGGGGGCGATGCGCTGGCAAAGCTCGACCAGGGATTTGACGCTTGCCACCGAATTCATGAACGCATCCTGCTCGGCCGAGGTCAGCTCGAGCTCGATGACGCGCTCGACGCCCTTGGCGCTGATGACCACGGGCACGCCGGCATAGAGGCCCTTCACCCCATATTCGCCGTTGAGATAGGCGGCGCAAGGCAGCACGCGCTTCTTGTTCTTGAGATAGGATTTGGCCATCTGCATGGCGGCGGCGGCCGGCGCATAAAAGGCCGAGCCCGTCTTGAGCAGGCCCACGATCTCGGCGCCGCCGTCGCGGGTGCGCTGCACGACCTCGTCGAGACGCTTCTGCGTGATCCAGCGCATCTTCACGAGATCGGGCAAGGGAATGCCGGCCACGGTCGAATAGCGCACGAGCGGCACCATGGTGTCGCCATGGCCGCCCAGCACCATGGCGGTGATGTCCTCGGGCGAAACGTCGAATTCCTCGGAGAGGAAAAAGCGGAAGCGCGCGGCATCGAGGATGCCGGCCATGCCGACCACCTTGTTGCGCGGCAGCCCGCTCGTCTTCTGCAAGGCCCAGACCATGGCGTCGAGCGGGTTGGTGACGCAGATGACGAAGGCTTCCGGCGCGTATTTGCGCAAGCCGGCGCCCACCTGCTCCATGACCTTGAGGTTGATCTCGAGCAAATCGTCGCGGCTCATGCCGGGCTTGCGCGGGACGCCGGCGGTGACGATCACCACATCGGCGTCCTTGATCTCGGCATATTCGTTGGCGCCCCTCAGTTTCGGGCTATAGCCCTCCACGGGAGCGGCTTGGGAGAGGTCGAGCGCCTTGCCTTGGGGGATGCCGTCGACCACGTCGAACAGCACGACCTCGCCCAAATCCCTGATGCCGGCAAGATGGGCAAGCGTGCCCCCGATCTGGCCTGCGCCGATCAGCGCAATGCGGTTCCGCGCCATGCTTTACCCTCCGCTACATCGGCCGCGCCGGGCCCGCTCTACCTCAGTCTCGCCCGAAGTTTGGTTACCGGCAATCCCGCTTCCGTGCAAGGCGCTCATGGGGTTTTTGCGGGGAGGGGCGCGGTGCGTGGCGTGGCCGCTCTTGGAGATAGTCGTGCGAGCGCATCTCCATGAGCCGCGACGCCGTGCGCGCGAAGGCCTCGGCGCCGTCGCCCGCGGGATAGAGCGCGTGCGGCTCCGCCGCGGCCGAGGCGATCAGGCCGACGCCATTGTCGTAGAGCACGTCGATCAGCGTGACGAAGCGCCGTGCGGCGTCGCGCTGCTCCGGCCCGAGCAGCGGAATCTCGTCGATGATCAGGGTGTGAAAAGTGTGGGCGATGCGCTGATAGTCGAGGCTCCCCAGCGGCGCCTCGCAGAGATCGGCGAAGGAAAAGCGCGCCACGCCGAAGGCCGCCTCCGGCACGGCAAGCGTCCGGCCCTTGACGGTGAGGGTCGCGGGCTCGCCCCGGTCGTGGCCGGTGAGCGTGCGGAAGCTTGCGTCGAGCCGCGCGCGGGCGCGTGCATCGAGCGGGGTGACATAAAGCTCGCTCCCTTCCAGCTTCTCGAGCCGGTAGTCGTGATGGGCCTCGAGCTCGTGCACATCCATGCGCGCCTCGATGAGGCGGATGAAGGGCAGGAAGAGCTGGCGGTTGAGCCCGTTGCGGTAGAGGTCGGCGGGCGCCGCGTTGGAGGTGGCGACGAGCACGACGCCGTCGGCGAAGAGATGCTGGAACAGCCGGCCCACGATCATGGCGTCGGCGATGTCGGTCACTTCGAGCTCGTCGAGGCAGAGCAGGCTCGCCTCGGCGGCGATGCGGGTGGCGGCCTGCTTGACCGGGTCGGCCGCATCGCTTCTGCGGGCGCGGTCGATCAGCTCATGGGCCTCGCTCATGAATTCCTGGAAGTGGACGCGGCGCTTGCCGCGCATGCGCCACGCTCGCGAAGAAAAGGTCCATGAGCATGGTCTTGCCGCGGCCGACGCGGCCGAAGAGATAGAGCCCTTCCGGGGCCTCGCGCCGCTTGCGCAACAAGGGCGCGAGCAGGGCGCCGCGCGCAGGCTGGGCCCGGCCGCCAAGCCGGCTCGCCAGCAATTGCAACTTCTCGGCGGCGAGCTCCTGGGCCGGATCGGGGGCAAGCTCGCCCCTGTGCACAAGATCGCGATAGGATTGGAGAGGACCGTCGGCCATGGCTGTCAGGGGTTGGCTGGCAAGGGGATTTGCGTCGTCGCGCCCGCGCGTGTCTAAGGGATGAGGCGCGTGGCCGTCATGACAAAAATGGGTTTTGCCGCGGGCAGCGTCTTGCGGGCGGGCGCCGATGGGATAAATTCGCTCCCGCGCCGAGAGGAAGGCCACGCATGACGACTGAACCGGCGAAGAAGCGCGCGTCCCCGGAGGACGCTCCCAAGCCGCGACCGCAACCCCGGCAAGAGATCGAGACGGTCGAGATCGAGACCGTCCCGCTCGTGGTGTGGACGGCGCGGCTCAGCGCCTATTTCCTCGTGCTCGGCGGCATTCTGCTCGCGGTCTATGCGATCAAGGGTATGGGCACCGATCCGCAAAGCTTCCCCTTGGGGTTCCAGCTCGATCCCATTCAGGCCGGACTCTATTTCGTGTGGGGCGCGATCGGCTGCGCCATCGGCTTCTACCGGCCGCGCCTGGCCGCGGGCTTCGTGCTCGCTTCCGCCGCGCTGCTCACGCTGCTTGCCGTGCTCGGCACCTTCACGCCCTACCATCTCGGCATGCAGCTCACGCCCGCGGGTCAATCTGTTCCACTGGCTGCTCGCGCCCTTCGCCTGGGCCATCGGTCTTTACGGGCTGTGGTGCCACCGCGTCTTCGCCGAGCCGTCATAGCGGCGTTCGGGCGGGAGGGAATAATTCGGGTTGGCGAGCGGTGGGATTTCGGCTCAAATCGGGCTAGAGTGCCCGGCCCCACCCAGCGGCGGGTGAAGGTCTTCATTTCTGCCCCACAGCCAAGGAGCCGACGTCACATGACGAGAACGACAGTAAGTTTGGCACGCATGGCAGCGATCGCGATCGTGGCGATGGCCGCATTGAGCATGATGAACGACAGCGCATCTGCCCGCTGGCGCGGCGGCTGCTGGGGATGCGGGGCCTTCGCGGCCGGCGCCATCGCCGGCGCGGCGCTCTCGGCGCCTTACTACCCGCCGCGATATTATTATGGCGCGCCCGTGGTCGTGGCGCCTCCGCCGCCCGTGGTCGTGGCGCCTGCGCCGGTCTATGCGCCCTATCCGGTGTGCCCGGTGGTGGGGCCGTTGCCCTATTACTGCCGCTGACCGGCACGCCGCACATTCCGCTTCGACAGTCTAAATTTCTGCAACCGGATTCATCGGCGCGCGCAAGCCGCGCGCAAGGAGAGACGATCATGACCATCATCAGCAGATTAGTTGCCCTGGCTGCCTTTTCCGTCGCGGCCAGCGTCGCGGCGCAGGCGGAGCCGGCCAAGGACGCCGCGGCGGCGCACACCCACGCCGATCCCGACGCTGCATTGCGAGTTCAAGACCGTCAACGAATGCACGCCGGACGGCGCGTGCAAGGGCGGCAAGGACCTGGCGGGCATGCCGTTGCCGCTCAAGGTCACGGTCGACTTCGAGAACACCGTGGTCTCCGCCGTGGACGAGACCGGCTTTGCGCGCACGGACAAATTCGATGCCGCCGCGGATTCCGCCGGTCAGCTCATCATTCACGGCATTGACGGCGCCTTCGGCTGGCAATTGACGGTCGCCGATTCAAGCGAAGCCGCCTCGATCGCCTTTACCTCGGCCGACGCCTCGCTCAGCGGTTTTGGCACCTGCACGAGCAAATAGGGCGGTCTTCTCGCCACCCGGTTTTAGGGCTAGAGTCCGCCCCGCGGCGGGAAGGTGAGGTTGCGTCAGCAATGGGGGCGACAATTGCGAACAGCTCATAGGTTCCCCGCAAGGGGAGCAGGCACCGCGGCGCTGGCCATTGGGCTCCTCTTCGGCGGCGCCGCCGCTGCCTTGCAGGCCGGCCAATACGAGTCGCCGCCGACCTTGTCGGCGAGCCAGGTCGCTGCCGCCCGATCTGGCGCAGAGCCCCTATTACCGGATCGGCGGTCCCGTCGGCCTCGAGAACTTCCAATACGCCTTCCGGCTCGACACCAAATGGGGACCGTTCGTCGTCAAGGGGACCGACCTCTTGCGCGTGCGCGCGCGGGAGATGGCGGCCACGGCCAAGCTCGAAGAGGTCAATGGCGGCGAGACCGCGGTCAACACCGCAACGCAGACGGCGCTGAAGCCGGTCGAGACCGCCAAGGACCTCGTCACCGCGCCGGGCCAGACCATCGGCGACACTGTCCGCGGCGTGGGGCGCATCTTCGGCAGCGCCGACGCCTCGATGAAGGCGACCGACCCGCATAAGGATAGCGTGCTTGCGTCGGTGACCGGCGGCGCCACGGCGCGGCGCAAGCTCGCCTTCGATATCGGCGTCGATCCCAATACCAGCTTTCCCCCGCTCGAGGAGCAGCTCAAACGGCTGGCGACGGCAAGCGCGGTGGGCGAGACCGGCGCCAATGTCGGCCTCAGCTTCGTCGCCGGGCCCGCCGGCTTCGCCATCAGCGCCGCCGGCACCAGCGAAGGGTTGCGTGATCTGCTGCGCGACAAATCGGCGGCGGATCTGGAGAAGGAGGGGCGCGAGCGTCTCGCCGCCATGGGCATCTCCGACGCGGCCATGGATGCCTTCTATGGCAGTGCCACGCTCACTCCGACCGACAAGGTGATCATCGTCGAGGCGCTGGAGAGTCTCCACGGCGCGGGCGGGCGCGAGATCTTCATCGAGGGCGCGGCGCGCGCGCCCTCGATCGAGATGGGCTTCTTCTACCGCCGCCAGGCCGAGCTGATCGCGGCCTTCAACAAGCGGGTGGCGCCGGTGCGCGCCTTCGTGCGGGTGGGCGGCGCGCCCATGCTCGAGACCGGCAAGGGCCTCGTCAGCATCCTGCCCGTGGACGATCTCATCTGGACCCCGCCGCTCGAGCAGCTCGTCTCGGGCGGAAAGGGCGGCGAGCTGTGGATCACCGGCACAGCGAGCCCCGCCGCCACCACCAATCTCGCCGCGCTCGGCTGGAAGGTGGTGCCGAAGGCAGGAGCGCAGCTCGCGAGATAGGGAGTGGCCATGGGGAGGGGCGTCGTGAGGTCGAGGACTTGGCGTTTGCGGCACCGTCATTGCGATCGGCCTGCTTGCGGCATCGACCGCTTCCGCCGAAGAAGGCGAAATAAAATTCTGCAACGACTTCCCGCATATGGTGTACGTCGCCATCGCCTATGAGCAGGTGTCGGGACAGTACATCTCGCGCGGCTGGATTTCGATCGACACGGGCGACTGCAGTTACTTCGATACGGCGATCCGCGTCGATACGTTCTACTATCACGCCGAAAGCTATTGGAAAGAGCGGCGCCGCAGCTTCACGGAGACGTGGGGGGCGAGAGACAATCAATTTCGTTTCGCCGTCAAAACCAGTTCCAATTTTCAATATTGGAACGCCGCCGAGCGCGTGCTCGATTCCCGCCTGGTGGGGTTCTCCAAAGGTCCGCAATCGACGCGACGGCCCCGTCTCGGCCACCATCACTTTCAACGCGGATGAAAGCGTGACCACGTCCGTGCCGGGGCAGGCGAGCGCTCCGTCGAGTGGCGGCGGAGGCACGGGAGGCGGCGCAACTTTCGGACCGGGCGGAATGGAACCCCCGTCTGGCGGAGACGCCGGCGGTCCGGGCAACGAATCCATCGCGCCGCCGCTCGGTCCGAACGGAAACTAGGCACAGCGATACTGGATCAGTCGCGCCGGACCGGCACGCTCGTGTTCGGCATCGGCGCGGGCATCGCGGCGCCACGGGCATGCTGGCCGACTTGCATGTCGGTGCCGTTGGGCCCGGTAAAGACCTCCGCACTCGGGCTCGACGGCGCGATCGAGTCGCCGGATCGGGAGCGCCGCCGGTCGCGGCACGGCCCGCGGCGGCGGCACCGCCATCCGCCTCGGCGGCGAGCACCGGCGCGGACGCCAGCCTCGCTCCGGCCAGGAGAGCGAGGGCGAGCGCGCTGTTGCGCAATGTCGTCATGGATATCTCCTCGTGATTGCTCTCGGCTTGGGCGCGGGGCGGGTGAGGGGATGTGATCCCCTCACCCTTCGCCGCTTGCGCCGCGCTGGTGGGCAACGACGCGAAACGACGAACCCTCTCCTGGAGGGAGAGAGAGCTGGAAAGGGCGGTCAGAGGCCGGTGTCGATGCCGGGGCCGGAATAATCGGGACCGGGCGCAACATCGCGGTCGTGGTAGCTCGGGCCGTAATAGGCGTAAGGCCGGCCGTAATAGCCGAAGCCCCAGTCACGCGGCCCGTACCGCCCGTAAAAATCGTCGCGGTGCGCCGTGGCTGCGCTCGGGCCGATGCGGCTCCAGGTGCCGCCGAAATCGCCATTGTCGTGGATGGAATTGGCGGAGGCGGGCGCCGGCAACAGCGCCGCGCCGCCGAGAAGCGCCAGCGCCAGCGCGCCTCCCGCGATGGTCCTATTCATGTCAGCCTCCATGCGTTGGCTTTGGTCTCAAAGGCCAACGGGCGGAGGCGGGGTTAAGTTCCGGGGGCTGCGGCGCCCTGTCGCTAATAGGCGCTGAAGCCGACGCCGAAGCCCGGGCCCTCAGGCCGGATGCCGGGGCTATAGCGGTAATAGACGCCGCGCGGCGTGACGGCGAAAATGCGCGGCCGTTCGTAGCCGGCATAGCCGCGATGGCGGTGGCGCCGCGCGTGGTGGGAGCTCGGGGCGTCCATGCCCGACATGTCGGACCGAGTCGGCCTCCGCGTGTCTCGACTCGGCCATCGCCGGCGCCGCAGCGAGCATGACTGCCGCGCCGAGCGCCGCGAGGGCCAATATGCCTGTCCGCATGGTCTTCATGGGCACTTTCTGGTGGATTTGGGCCGCCAAAGTCAACGGGCGGCGGCGGGGTCGGGTTCCGGGCGTGTCACTTGCACTTGCAAATTATTCGCATGTGAGATAGATAGGGCATGAGCGGCTGACGGAAGCCGCTGGGCCTTGGGGCCGTCCGGCCGCAAGCCTTTCCCTGCAAGAGGGAGTTCATGCTGAGCCCGGTCTCGCCGGTAAACCTGCAGAAGCTGCGCCCGCTGGAGGCCGCATGACGTGGACCGCGGCTGGCGGCGCGCGGGGCGGACGCCGTCGCTCGCCGAAGTGTTCGGCTCGATCAAGACGCGGCCCACGGGCCCGCTGTGGCGCAAGCTGCTCACCTTTCTCGGGCCGGGCTATCTCGTCGCCGTCGGCTATATGGACCCCGGCAATTGGGCGACCTCGCTCGCCGGCGGCTCGAAATTCGGCTACGCGCTGCTGTCCATCGCGCTCCTCTCCAATCTCATGGCGGTGCTGTTGCAGGCGCTGTGCACGCGGCTCGGCGTGGCCTCGGGGCGCGACCTCGCGCAAGCCTGCCGCGACGCCTTCCCGCGCTGGGCGTCGTGGCCGCTGTGGGCGGCGGCGGAATTCGCCATCTGCGCCACCGATCTCGCCGAGGTGATCGGCACGGCCATCGGGCTCAATCTGCTGTTCGGCATTCCGCTCGAGTTCGGCGTGCTGCTCACCGCGCTCGACGTGTTTCTCATTCTGTGGATGCAGCAGCTCGGCTTCCGCTATGTGGAGGCCTTCGTCGTCACTTTGTTCCTCGTCATCGCGGCCTGTTTCGGCATCCAGATCGCCATGGCCGATCCGGATTGGGGGCAGGTGATCCGCGGCTTCGCGCCCACGGTCGAGATCGTGAAGAATCCCGGCCATGCTGTATCTCGCGCTCGGCATCATCGGCGCCACGGTGATGCCGCATAACCTCTATCTCCATTCGGGCATCGTGCAGACGCGCGCTTTCGGCAAGACCGTGCCGGAGAAGCGCGAGGCGATCATGCTCGCCAATATCGACTCCACCATCGCGCTCACCTTCGCGCTCCTGATCAACGCCTCGATCCTGATCCTGGCGGCGGCCACCTTCCACCGCATCGGCCAGACCGACGTGACGGAGCTCGCGCAGGTGCATTCGTTCCTGGCGCCGCTGCTCGGGTTCGGCGCTCGCGCCCACTTTGTTCGGCGTGGCGCTCCTGTGCTGCGGCCTCAACTCCACGGTGACGGCGACGCTGTCGGGGCAGATCGTGATGGAGGGCTTTCTCGACATTCGCCTGCCGCCCTATCTGCGGCGCCTGTTGACGCGGGCGATCGCCATCGTGCCGGCGGCGGTCGTCACCATCTGGTATGGCGAGGCGGGCACGGCAAAGCTGCTCATTCTGTCGCAGGTGGTGTTGAGCTTGCAGCTGCCCTTCGCCATCGTGCCGCTCGTGATGTTCACCGCCGACCGGCGCAAGATGGGGGTGCTCGCCGCGCCCCGCTGGATGACGGCGCTGGCGACGCTGGTCGCGGCCGTCATCATCGTCCTCAACGCCAAGCTCGTGTGGGATTTCGCCACCGGAGGGTGAGCCGGCCCTGACTCACGTCATTCCCGCGAAGGCGGGAATCCAGTAACCGCGCCTGCGAGCAAGTTCGCCGTGCATACTGGATCGCCCGGTCAAGCCGGGCGATGACAAGGCATGGATTGACGGTCTTTTCCATCGCACTTTGCTCCCGCAAATGCCTTAATCTGGATGCAGGGCTAGACTGAGCGAGGCCGTTCTTCGCGGGCGAGAGCCATGGTTGCTGTTCGGGGATTGCTGGCGGTTTTAGGCGCGGGCCTTCTCGTCGCGGGCTGCGGCAATCCGACCGCCACCTTCGAGCGCGTGGTCGCGGGCGATCCCGCCAAGCCCTATCTCGGCAAGACCAGGGCCGAGATCGTCGCCTGCGCCGGGGAGCCCTCCAGCAGCCTCGACCGGGGCGGCAGCGAGGTCCTTGTCTATCACTATAGCGGCGCGGGGCCGGTGCCGGGCGCGGCCAAGAAGAAGGAGGAGGGCGGCGCGCGCAGGCGGCGCGCAAGCCGCGGCCTGTTCGGCGGCGGCAAGAAGGACAAGAGTTGGCAATGCTCGGCGAGCGTCACCTTCGAGAATGGGCGCCTCACGCGGCTCACCTTCGCGCCGCGCGACGTGGAGAGCCCCTACGCCACGAAGAAGGTCGGCAAGACCCATGAGAGGGTGCCGGTGAAGCAGCCGGAGCCCTGCACCTTCGTGCTGCCGGCCTGCGGGGGATAGAGGCCGCACGCCTCAGGCGCGCTCACGCGGACGCGCTCACGTGGCCGCGTGGCACACGGCCTCGATATTGTTGCCGTCGGGGTCGCGCACGAAGGCCGCGTAATAATTGGCGTGGTAATGAGGCCGCAGGCCCGGCGGGCCGTTGTCCGTGCCGCCCGCCTGGAGCGCCGCCGCATAGAAGGCATCGATGGCGGCGCGGGTCTTGGCCGCGAAGGCCACATGCAGCGGGCCGCTCGCGGGCTCGCCTTCGCCGATCCAGAAGGACGGCTTGCCGCTCTGGAAATCGTCCGCCTTGCCGGGGGCGCCGAAGCCCACGGAAGCGCTGACCGCCCGTCTCCTCCGCCGACACCTCCATGACGATGCCGAGCCCGAGCGGGGCCAGCGCCGCGAGATAGAAGCGGGTGGCGCGGGCAAGATCCCGCACCTGCAAGCCGATATGGTCGATCATTCCCTAGCGCTCTTGCGCCTATTCGCTGCGCTCGACGAGCTGCCGCTTGAGCCCGGCGATGGCGCGTGCCGGGTTCAGCCCCTTGGGGCAGGCCTTGGTGCAGTTGAGGATGGTGTGGCAGCGATAGAGGCGGAACGGGTCCTCGAGCTGATCGAGCCGCTCGCCCGTGTGCTCGTCGCGGCTGTCCTCCACCCAGCGGTCCGCCTGCAACAGGATGGCGGGGCCGAGATAGCGGTCGCCGTTCCACCAATAAGACGGGCAGGCGGTGGAGCAGCAGGCGCACAGGATGCATTCATAGAGCCCGTCGAGCTTCGCCCGGTCCTCGCGCGACTGGCGCCATTCCTTGGGCGGCGTCGGCGTGTCGGTCTTGAGCCAGGGTTCGATGGCGCGGTGCTGGGCGTAGAAATGGGTGAGGTCGGGGACGAGGTCCTTGATCACCGGCAGATGCGGCAGGGGATAGATGGTGACGCGCTCCGGCGCGTCGTCGGCATGCAGCGTGCAGGCGAGCGTGTTGGTGCCGCCGATATTCATGGAGCAGGAGCCGCACACGCCTTCGCGGCAGGAGCGCCGGAAGGTGAGGGTGGGATCGACGTTGTTCTTGATCCACAGCAGCGCGTCGAGAACCATCGGGCCGCACTCGCTCATGTCCACCCAATAGGTGTCGAGGCGCGGGTTCTCGCCCGTCTCGGGATCGAAGCGGTAGACGCGGTATTCGCGCCAGCGGCCCTTCTCCGCGCCCTCTTGCGGCGGGTTCCACGTCTTGCCCTGCTTGACCTTGGAGTTCTTGGGGAGGGTGAATTCGACCACGGCGTCCGACCTTCTGTTGCGCCCCGTCCATGACGAGGCGGCGGGATTGGTTGTAAACCGAATGGCCGGCTTGAGGCAAACCGTTGCGCTGCCGCGCGTGCCTCAGGCGACGGGCGCCGCCCGCGCCTTCATTTGGGCGGCGTCGAGCAGCTCACGCACTTTGCGGGCGAGGTCTTGCTGCGTGTAGGGCTTGTTCAAGAGATGGACGTCGCGGTCGAGCCGCCCTTGATGGACGATGGCGTTGCGCGTGTAGCCGGTGGTGAAGAGCACGGGCAGGCCGGGATATTTCTCCCGCACCGCGTTGGCGAGCATGCGGCCCGTCATTTGTCCCGGCAGCACCACGTCGGTGAAGAGAAGATCGATGCGGGGCGCGGTGGCGAGCAGAGCGAGCGCGTCCTTCGCTTCGACCGCTTCGAGCACGTGGTAGCCGAGATCCTGCAACACGGCCTTGGCATAGTCGCGCACGCCGTCATTGTCCTCGACGACGAGGATCGATTCATGCGGGCGCGCCCGCGGCACGGTGGAAACGTCGAGGGGCTTCGGGGCCGGCACTGAGCTGACCTCCTCGGCCTCGGTCATGCGCGGCAGATAGATCTTCACCGTGGTGCCGTGGCCTTGCTCGCTATAGATGCGGATGTGGCCGCCCGATTGCTTGACGAAGCCATGCACCATGGCGAGCCCAAGGCCTGAGCCTTCGCCCGGCCCCTTGGTGGTGAAGAAGGGCTCGAACACGCGCTCCAGAATGTCGCGCGGGATGCCGCTGCCGGTATCGGTGACGCTCAACAGCACATATTGGCCGGGATCGATGTCGCCGAACTGCCGCGCGTAAGTCTCGTCGAGATAGGTGTTCGCCGTCTCGATGGTCAGGCAGCCGCCTTTGGTCATGGCGGCCTTGGCGTTGAGGGCGAGATTGAGCAAGGTGTTCTCCACCTGATGGGCGTCGGCGAAGGCGGGCCACAGCCCCGCGGCCAAGATCGTCTCGATGTTGAGCTCCTCGCCGAGCGCCCGGCGCAGCATGTCGAGCATGTCGGAAACGAGCCGGTTGAGATCGAGACGCGCGGGCTCGAGCGCCTGGCGGCGCGAGAAGGCGAGGAGCCGGTGGGTGAGTTGCGCGGCGTTCTGCGCGCCCTGCAAGGCGGCGTCGAGCGGCTTGCGCAATTTGCCCGCCAGCTCGCCCGCATCCTCGTTCTTGCCGGCGAGCCGCCGCTTGATCGTGTCCAGATTGCCCATGATGATGGTCAAGAGATTGTTGAAGTCGTGGGCGATGCCGCCCGACAGCTGACCCACGGCCTCGATCTTTTGCGCCTGCCGCAACGTCGCCTCCGCCTCCTGCCGGCGATGGGATTCTTGCTCCAGCTCGCGCGTGCGCTCCACGAGGCGCAAGAGCGCATGCCGCGTGGCGCCCGCAAGCACGCCGGCAAGAATCGCCGCCGACAAGAGCGTGAGGATGATGAGCGCGGCGAGCCAGCGCCGCAGCTCGGCCGATTTCGCTTGCCGCGCCCGCAGGAGATCGCGCTCGGTGCGGAAGAAGCCGGTCAGCTCGCCGCGGATCGCTTCCATCAAATTTCGGCCCTGGTCCGAGTTGACGATGGCGATGGCCTCGTCGCGCCGGCCCTGCTCGACGAGGGCGATGGTGCGCTTGAGCTCGACAGTCTTGGCATCGATGAGCGGCTCGAGCGCGTTTACCCGCGTCGTTTGCTCGCGATCGTCGGCGGTCAGCCGATGGAGGTTGTCGAGGAGACCGGGCACCCCCGCCATGGCCCGCTCGAACGGCTGGAGATAGCCCTTGTCCTGCGGTGAGCAGATAGCCGCGCTGCCCGGATTCGGCGGCTTGCAGGTCGCTCAGCAATTGCTGGCCGGTCTGCTGCACCTCGAAGCTATGATCGACGAGGCGGTCGGCGTCGGCGGCGCGGACGATGAGGATGGCGACCGTGAGCGCGGCCGCAACCACGAGCGCAAAACCGACGATAATGATCCACCGCGCGCTGGAAAGGAGCTGCTGCGCCTGGGCTATCCGCGCCGGCAAGACGATTTACCCTTCAAACATTGAACCGCGCCAACCCTAGCGTTTTTCCCCGATGCCGAATAGACTTAGCTCATCCTCCACCAGCCGTTCCGGGGTCCCATCTCGTGCCGCGTATCCTCATCGTCGACGACGAACCCATGATCTCGATGTTGATGGAAGACTGGCTCACCGAGCTCGGCTGCGAGGTGGTCGGTCCCGCCCGCTCGGTGCGCGACGGGCTCGATCTCGTGGCCAGCGGGGGGCTCGACGGCGCCATCCTCGATGTGAATCTCGGCGGCGAGGACGGCTATGAAGTGGCCGATGCGCTGCTTCCGCCGCAGCGTGCCCTTCGCCTTCGCCACGGGGGACAGCGGCGCGAACGCGGCCCACGGCTTCGGCGAGGCGATCGTGTTGCACAAGCCGTTCGACTTCGAGGCGGTCAAGGCCGTGCTGGGCAAGCTGCTCCAGCGGGGCTCAGGCCGCAGCAGCTAGGCCGCTCCGATCCTTGCGGCGGAAGACGGGCGTGCCACGCCTCGGCGCGCGTAATGGGCGAGGACCGCTAAAGACGACGCAAGCCAGCTGCGGTCCCGATCCAGCCGACCGACAAATTCGGCAACGTCGATATTGGGCGATCGCCGCCCACTGCGGCAAGGATCTGCGCGGCATAGGCAAGACCGATGAGAAGTGCACCGTGGTGAAATTCGCCGCCGTCTTCAGGCGTTTGCCAAAAGCGCCGCCGACGATGTCGCGGCCAGTCCAAGAGTAGCCGCGTTTGATCGTTTCGATTGCACGATCGTTGGCGTCTCTATGTCGGCATCAACCGGTACACAGTGCATGGTGGCCGGGATAGCGGCCATGAATCGGGCAAGCCGGCAGGCCGCTCCTCAATACACGCGCTCTTTGGGCTCGATATAGGCGATCTCGTTGGAGAGCGTGAAAGAGTGCACCGGCCGGTAGTCGAGGCGGAGCTTGCGCTTCAGATAGTCGGCCCAAGCGAGCGTGTGCTTCATCCAATTCTTATCGTCGCGCTTGGGGAAGTCCTCGCGGGCATGCGCGCCGCGGCTTTCTTCGCGGGCGAGCGCGCCGGCCACGGTCACCGCGGCCTGGGAAATGAGATTGTCGAATTCGAGCGTCTCGATCAGATCGGTGTTCCAGATGAGCGAGCGGTCGGTGACATGGATGTCGTCGCTCTCCTCCCACACCGCATGGATCTTCTGCACGCCTTCCTTGAGCACCTCGGCGGTGCGGAACACCGAGCAGTCGCGCTGCATGGTCTTCTGCATCGCCAAGCGCAGCGCCGCGGTCGGCGTGCCGCCATCGGCGTAGCGGAAATGATCCAATCTCGCGATCGCCTCCTCGCCCGCGCCCTTGGGCAGCTCGGGCATGCGCGCCGTCCTCTTTGATGATCTCGGCGCAGCGCTTGGCGGCGGCGCGGCCGAAGACGACGAGGTCGATGAGCGAGTTGGAGCCCAAGCGGTTGGCGCCATGCACCGAGGCGCAGGCCGCCTCGCCCACGGCGAAGAGGCCGGGCACGACGGCGTCGGGATCGCCGTCCTTCGGGACACACGACCTCGCCATGCAGATTGGTGGGGATGCCGCCCATATTGTAATGCGCCGTCGGCAGGATGGGGATCGGCGCGCGGGTCACGTCGACGCCGGCGAAAATGCGCGCCGATTCGGTGATGCCGGGAAGGCGCTCGGCGAGCATGACGGGATCGAGATGGCTCAGATGCAAATGCATGTGATCCTTGTCGGGTCCGGTGCCGCGGCCTTCGCGGATCTCGATGGTGATGGCGCGGGAGACCACGTCGCGCGAGGCGAGGTCCTTGGCGTGCGGCGCATAGCGCTCCATGAAGCGCTCGCCTTCGGAGTTGGTGAGGAAGCCGCCTTCGCCGCGCGCGCCCTCGGTGATGAGCACGCCCGCGCCATAGACGCCGGTCGGGTGGAACTGCACGAACTCCATGTCCTGGAGCGGCAGGCCGGCGCGCAGCACCATGGCGTTGCCGTCGCCGGTGCAGATATGGGCGGAGGTGCAGGAGAAATAGGCGCGGCCATAGCCGCCGGTGGCGAGGATCACTTGATGGGCGCGGAAGCGGTGCAGCGTGCCGTCCTGCATGGAGAGCGCGATGACGCCGCGGCAGCGGCCCTCCTCGTCCATGATCAGGTCGATGGCGAAATATTCGATGAAGAACTCGGCGGAGTGGCGCAGCGCCTGGCCGTACATGGTGTGCAGCATGGCGTGGCCGGTGCGGTCGGCGGCGGCGCAGGTGCGCATGGCCGGCGCCTTGCCAAACTCCATGGTCATGCCGCCGAAGGCGCGTTGCAGGATCTTGCCCTCGTCGGTGCGCGAGAAGGGCACGCCCCAATGCTCGAGCTCGTAGACGGCCTCGGGCGCGCTGCGGCAGAGATATTCGATGGCGTCCTGGTCGCCGAGCCAATCGCTGCCCTTGACCGTGTCGTACATGTGCCAGCGCCAATCGTCGGGGCCCATATTGCCGAGCGCCGCGGCGATGCCGCCTTGCGCCGCCACGGTGTGCGAGCGGGTGGGAAACACTTTGGTGATGCAGGCGGTGCGCAGGCCCGCTTCGCTGCAGCCGACGCACGGCGCGCAGACCCGCGCCGCCCGCGCCCACGACGATGACGTCATAGCTATGGTCGATGATGGGATAGGCGCGGCCGTTCACGCTGGGCGTGGAGGCGGGGGTGGCGTCCTGCGGCATTGCCGTCAGCCTCCGAGACTAAGCTTCAGCAGCGCAAGGATGCAGGCAAGGCCGACGCCCCAGCTATAGAGGGTGGCGAGCACGAGGCAGGCGAGCTTGGCGCCATGGCCATGCACATAATCCTCGATGATCTCCTTCAAGCCGATGCGCATATGGATCGAGGCGGAGACGACGAGCGCCAGCATCAGCACGGACGACGGCGGGCTTGGCGAGATAATCGCGCACCGTCGCATAGTCGGCGCCGATATGGGTGAGGATCGACAGGATCAGGAACAGGACGAGCGGAATGTTGGCGAGCGCGGTCAGCCGCTGGCGCCAGAAGGTCTCGGTGCCGCGATGGGCGGAGCCTAGTCCGCGGGCGCGGGCAAGGGGCGTGGCCATGGCTTAGGCGCTCCCCTTGAGCCAATAGAAGACGAGCCAGAGCAGCAGATTGAGCGTGGTCGAGCCGATCAGGGTGGCCCAGAGCAAAGATCTCGATGCTCACTTTGTCGAGGCCGTGGCCGGTGTCCCAGATGAGGTGGCGGATGCCGCCCAGCATGTGGTGCAGGAGCGCCCAGCTATAGAGGAAGAGGAGCGCCTGGCCGGGCACGCTGGTAAAGACCCGGCTCGACGATCCCATAGGCTTCGGCGCCGGAGCTTGCCGCCACGAGCCACCAGGCAAAGAGCAGGAAGCCCGTGGCCAGCGCGATGCCCGAGATGCGGTGGGCGATCGACATCATCATGGTCAGCATCGGCCGGTAGATTTGGAGGTGCGGCGAGAGCGGCCGTACGTCCTTGGTGGCGCTGTCATGCATGATGGCGGTGTCGCGGTGAGGGTGGCGGTCTCCCTCTCATAACGCACGGGCCGCGCAGGGGCAATGACGGCGCGCCGTCGCCAGCGGCCTCGCGAGGGCGCCGCCGGCGCCCGCGAAATCGGCCTAAATCGTGCGGATTTTCGTCCGCCTAGCGGTCGCCCGGCATGGGCGGGTCGGGCACGCGGCGCTCATGTGCGGCCAAGCGCCACTGGCGGAGCTCGACCTCGACCCATTGGCGCAGGCGCTCGCGCCCGGCTTCCGAGGCGAAGAGATGCTTGGCGCATTCGAAGGTGAGAAAGGCGCCATGCTCGAAGCCGCGGCGGTAGCAGCCTTCCTGATCGACCAGCACCTCTTCCCGCTCCGCGGGCTGCTTGTCCCGGCGGGCCTTGGCGGCGGCCGGCCGTTGCTTGGTTTTGGGCGCGGAGCGCTTCATCTGGTCACCTCCTCCGTTTTTTGGGCGAAGACGGCAATCATCATCTCGGGGCGAAATTCAAGCCTGCCACGGCGGTTGTGCATGCGATGCCCATCAACGCATAGCGTCCGCTAACGGCGAATTAAATGCATGGCTTGCATTCGAGCGGTCGTTATTGCGCGACCACGCCGCAGGCGATGCGGGCGCCGGCATTGCCGGCCGGGTCGGTCTGGTAGTCGTCGGCGCCGGCATGGATGACCAGCGCCGAGCCGTCCTCATCGAGGAGCGGCGCGGGATCGCCGGAGAGGCTCACCATCGGGTTGAGGATTTCGACGGTGAGCGTGCCTCCCTCCGGCACGTGCAGATTGGGCATGTCGCCGGCGTGCGGGCCTTCCGGGCTCATCAATCCATGCTTGGTTTGGTCGGGGTTGTAATGGCCGCCGGCGGAGGTGAAGTCGGGCGGCTCGCATTTGCCGATGGCGTGGATGTGGAAGGCGTGATCGCCGGGCGGCACGGCGGTGAGATTGAGGCGCATGAGCACGCCGGAGGGCGTCTGGGTGAGCGCGACGGTGCCCACCTCCTTGCCGTCTTTGTCCTTGAGCACGGCGGAGGCGGTTTCGGCGGCGTGCGCCGGGGCAGCCATGAGACAAGGAGATCAAAGCCCTAACGGCCTGCCGAAGGGCAGTGCCGGGCGGGTCGGATAGCCGGTCAGGTTTGTCTCGACTACTGCTAGCGCGGCAGCGCGGCCCAATAATCCATGTCGAGGACGACGCCGTCTTCCGGGCTGCCATCGGCTTTGAGCCCCGGGAAGTCGGACGCGGCGCGATCCTTCACGGCGACGGTGCGCAGGCGGAGCGCGCCGATGTCGCCGCGGCCGGTCAGCTCGGCTTTGTCGAGCACCTCGCTCCAGGCATAGATGGTGTCGCCGGCGAAGGACGGCCCCACATGGCGGGCGCCGTTCAGCCCCAGAATGTGGAAGGCGTTGGCGAGCCCGTTGAAGCTAAGCGCGCGGGCGAGCGAGATGATGTGGCCGCCATAGACGAGCCGCCGGCCGAAGCGGCCCTTGCCCTCCACATGCTGGTTGAAATGGACGCGCGCGGTGTTCTGGAACAGGCGCGTGGCGAGCTGATGCTCCGCCTCCTCGATGGTCTGGCCGTCGACATGGTCGATCTTCTCGCCCTTCTTGTAGTCGCCCCAGCGGCGCGGCGAGCCGGCGAGGGCAAAGTCGTAGCCTTGCAGCGAGAGGAGCGGCAGCGCGGCGCCGAGGGTCGACGGCTCCACGCTCGCGGCGAGCTTGGGCACGACCGGATCGGGCGCCGGCGAATTCTCGTCGCGCTTGTTCACCATCACCCAGCGGGCGAAGGAGAGCACGGGCTCGCCATGCTGATTGCGGCCGGTGGAGCGCACATAGACCGTGCCGCTCTTGCGGTTGGAGTTCTCTTTCAGCCCGATGATCTCGGTCACCGAGGCGAGCGTGTCGCCGGGATAGACGGGCGCGAGAAAGCGGAACTCGGCATAGCCGAGATTGGCGATGGCGTTCCTGGAGATATCGGGCACCGTCTTGCCGATGACGATGTGGAAGACGAGGAGATCGTCGATGGGCGAGCGCGGATAGCCGATGTCCTGGGCGAAGGCATCGGAGGACTGCACGGCGAAGCGGTTGCCGTAAAGGGCGGTGAACAGGCTCACATCGCCCACGGTCACCGTGCGCGGGGTGGCGTGCACGATCTGCTGGCCGAGCTTGAAGTCCTCGAAATAATTGCCGGTGACCGTCTTGTCGGTGGCGTTCTGCTGCTTGTCGCTCATGTGGGGGTCGCGAGTTTCAATCCGATGATGGAGCCGATGAGGGTGGCGATGAAGAGGAGCCTAAGCGCCGTGGCGGGCTCGTGATAGAGGAGGATGCCGATCAGCGCCGTGCCGGCGGCGCCGATGCCGGTCCATACCAGATAGGCCGTGCCGATGGGCAGATCGCGGGCGGCGCGCGCGAGCAGCACGAAGCTCGCCACCGCGCAGGCGAGGAAGAGCAGCCGTGGGCAGCGGCTTGGTGAAGCCTTGGGTCAGCTTCAGCGTCGCGGCGAAGCCCACCTCGAACAGCCCCGCGAGAATGAGATAGATCCAGGCCATGGGAGCCTCTGGTCTTGAGCGTCAGCGCCAGGGGCCGGACCATATGGGGCAAGCCCCGTCATGTCACCCCTTCCGTGCCTCCGGATCAGCTCGGCTGGCGGACGAAGCCGATCGAGGAGCGGGGGGAGCCCGGCTTGGCGCGGCTGATCTCGGCGATGAGCGCCACCACGCGGTCGGGGTCTTCGGCGATGCCCAGCATGTCGGCCTGGCGGCGGGCTTGGGCGAAATCGCCGGGCGTCAGATTGGCAAAGCCGAGGCCCGCGGCCGGAACGGGGTCGAGCTGGAAGAACAGGGCGTAGGCGCGGCGGAGCGCCGGCACGTCGAGATAGTGAAACAGAATGTGGAAGGTGAAGCGGCGGATGGAGGCGCTATCGAACCGCTCCATCAGATTGGTGGTGCAGCAGAAGGGCAGCGGGTGGTGCTCCATCCAGGTGAGCATCTCGTTCACCTGGCTCACCTCCCAGGAGCGCACCGCGTCGCGCCGGTCGAACAGGAACGAGTTGGCCTCGTCGAAGATCAGCATGGCTTGCGCCTCGCGCGCGGCCTCGAAGGCCTCGGCGATGTTCTTCTCCGACTGGCCGATATACATGCCGAGCAGATCGGAGGCGCGCTTCTGCATGATCTCGAGCCCGAGCCGGCGGGCGAGGTAGCGCGCGAAGGCCGATTTGCCGGTGCCGGGCGGCCCCGAGAGGCAGAAGGAGAAAGCGAGGTTCGAGCCCTCGACCACGCGCTTGACGAGGGCGAGCAGGTCCATGTTGGCGCAAGTGAGCGCCGGGTCGAAATCCGACACGGAGATGACGGGGCGCGCGCCGCCGCCCCCGCCGCTCAGCGCGCGGATGATGCCGGACGCCGCGCGCTCGAGCGCCTCGCGGCCGCCGCCGGACAGCTTCGCGGCGCGCAGCGCGTTCTCCAGCACCGCGGGCGTCGCCGGCAAGCGGCGGGCAAGCTCATGCACCTCATGGTCTTCGAGCTCGACCTCGTAGCGGTTGGCGAGGCGGCGCAGGATGCGGGCGCGCTGCTTCACCGGCGGCGATTTGATCTCCACGATCAGCGACATGCGGCGCAGCACGGCGGCGTCGATCTCGTAGATGTTGTTGGAGGTCCAGATCACCGGCACCGGGTTCGATTCGAGCAGGCGGTTGAGATAGAGCTTGGAGCCGCCGCGATTGATGAGCTGCCAGGCCACGTCCTCGAACTCGTCGAACAGGATCGCGGTGCCGACGCTGCCGGCGAGCAAGCGCTGGAAGACGGCAAGGTCGCTCAAGCGCTCGGCGCGGTTGATCTCGCGGCCGGCCACCTGCTCCTCGCCCGCGGCGTAGAGGGTCACGCCCGCGGCGGCGGCGGCGAGCTTGGCGAGCTCGGTCTTGCCGGTGCCCGGCGGCCCGAACAGCAGGATGTTGACGCCGCGCGCATTCTCCAGGCTCGCGCCCTCGATGAGGCGGGTGATGAGATCGAGGTCGTCGGCCACATGATCGTAGTCGGAGAGGTTGAGGGAGGCCTCGAGCGGGGCGCCGAGAAAGGCGCCGCGCAACGCCGGAAAATCGGCGTAGTGATGATCGAGGCAGCTGTCGATGCGCCAGGGGATGGCGAAGCGGCCGCCGGACCCTGCGATCACATCGTTCGTTTCGCGCAGCTGCAGGAGCCCGCAGGCGGCGAGCTCGCCCGAGGGCGAGATGAGCGCCTCGATGGGACGGATCGGCTCGCCGACGAGCATGGCAACGA
>CAWBUT010000017.1:0-14576 GCA_963792045.1 uncultured Alphaproteobacteria bacterium | reverse complement strand
CATCGCCGACGCCGCCATCGATCTCCTCGGAAAACTCGGCGCGGGCCAAGGCAAGAAGACCACGCAAGCGGCGGAGTGAGCCGTTAGGGAAAGCCCGGCCAAATCCATCTTGCGCTTGGCCCGGTTTGCCCCTACGCGCATGCCATGCAGGCGCGCGACAATTCCTCGAGCAGCGTTGATCGCATGGTGGAGGCGGTGGAGGCCGGCGACCGCGTGGCGCTCGCCCGCGCCATCACCCTCGTCGAGAGCGTCAAGCCCGAGGACCAGGTCCGCGCCCAGGCGCTGCTCGACCGCCTCCTGCCCTTGACCGGCAACGCCATCCGCGTCGGCATCTCAGGCGTGCCCGGCGCGGGCAAATCGACGCTGATCGATCAGCTCGGCTTCAACCTCGTGGCCCAAGGCCACAAGGTCGCCGTGCTCGCGGTCGACCCGACCTCGTCCAAGAGCGGCGGCTCGATCTTGGGCGACAAGACCCGCATGGGGCGCCTCGCGACCGAAACCGGCGCCTTCATCCGCCCCTCCCCGGCGGGCGACAGTCTGGGCGGCGTGACCAAGACCACGCGCGAGACGATCGCGCTGGTCGAAGCCGCCGGCTACGACGTCGTGCTGGTGGAGACGGTCGGCGTCGGCCAGTCGGAGATGGCCGTGGCGAACATGGTCGACGTCTTCATGGTGGTGGCGCTGCCGGGAGCGGGCGACGAGTTGCAGGGCATCAAGCGGGGACTGCTCGAGCTCGCCGACATCATTGCCGTGAACAAGGCCGACGGCGACAACATCCATCGCGCCGAGCGCGCCGCGCTGAATATCGCGCCGGGCTGCATATCCTTGCCGCCGGCAACCCCGACTGGTCGCCGTGGTGCTCACGGTTTCGGCGCGGGAGAACACCGCTCTCGACGAGTTGTGGCAGAAGGTCGAGGCGCGACAGGCGGCGCTTGCGTCCTCCGGCGCGCTCGCCAAGCGGCGCAGCGATCAGGCCGCGGCCTGGATGCGCGAGCTGTTCGAGCAAAGGCTGCTCGCGGCCTTCCGCGGCAGCCGCCGCGCCGCCCGCCATTGGAGCGAGATGGAAGCAAAGGTCCGGGCCGGCGAGATGACGCCGACGGCGGCGGCGGCCGAACTCGCCCGTCTCGCCGAGATCGGGCCGCTGCAGCCGGATTAGCCGCAACCGGCGAATTTCCTTTCCTCACGGGAGCGCCGCTTGTAAGTCGAGCCATGGTCCAGACGAAGGTTCTCCTCACGGGCTTTGGTCCCTTTCCGGGGGCGCCGGAAAACCCGTCGGCCTGGCTCGCGGAAACGCTCGCCTCCTCGCCGCTTGCGCGGCGACCCGAAGTCTCCTTGCACGCCGAGGTGCTGCCCACCGAATGGGCCGCGGTCTCCGCGCGCGCGCCGCGCCTGCTCGAGACGCTGAAGCCGCAGCTCATCCTTCATTTCGGCCTCTCGCGCCGCGCACGCAGCTTCCGCATCGAGCGTTCGGCGCATAATCGCATCCTGCCAAGAGCCGATGCGGCGGGCGCGCTGCCCGGCCGTGGTTCTCATCCCCGCAGGGCACGACCGGCTCGATTACTTTTCCCCGCGGACCGTCTCGCCGCGCATCTGAGGCAGAACGGCGTTGCGGCCGCAGCGTCCCGCTCCGCCGGGCGCTACCTTTGCAACTTCCTTTATTATCTCTCCCTCGACTGGGCGCGCAGGCAACCGACGCCATGCCACGCCGTCTTCGTGCATATCCCCTTGGCAGCACCTCAAGGCGGCCCGCTCCACCAGGCCGAGCTGCTGCGTGGCGCGGAAGCCGCGCTCGCCTTTGCGCTCGCCGTCAACGCTACGAAGGTTGCGGCAGAATGACCGTCGGCCGCCGCCAAGTGATGCTCGGAACGCTCGGCCTCGGTGTCGCCGCTGCCACCGGCCCGCGAGCCGCGCGCGCGCGCGGCGCCGAAACACCGCAAGCCTTCAGCACCTACGGCATCGTGCCCGGCGGCGGCGGCATCGATCAGACCGCCCGCTGCAACAGGCGCTCGACGCCGCCGCCCAGTCGGGAACGCCGTGCTTCCTTCCGGCCGGCATTTACGCCACCGGCGCGCTCAATCTGAAAGCCGGGACCCAGATCCAAGGCGTGCCGGGCCGGCGGTCCTGCGCTATGGCGGCGCGCAGCGCGATCCTCAATATCGAGCAAGCCGACGGCGTCCGGCTCGAGGGCCTCGTGCTCGACGGCGACAGCAAGGCGCTCGGCGACGGCGGCGCGCTCCTCAGCGTCACCGCGTCCAAGGAGATCGAAATCTCCAGCTGCCGCTTTCTCTCGAGCGGCGGCGATGGCGTGGTGCTCCGGCAAGTCGCCGGACGCATCAGCGATTGCGAGATCGGCGACATCGCCAAGGCCGGCCTGTTCAGCGAGGACGCCTCAGGCCTCGAGATCAGCCACAATCATGTGCGCGATTGCGGCGACAACGGCATTCTCGTCTGGCGCTCGGAAGCCGGCGAGGACGGCACCCTCGTCACCGCCAACCGCATCGAGCGCATCGCCGCCAAGAGCGGCGGCAGCGGCCAAAACGGCAATGGTGTCAATGTGTTCCGGGCAGGCTCGGTGCTGGTGAGCGAAAACCGCATCGCCGATTGCGCCTTCTCCGCCATCCGCTCCAATGCGGGCTCCAACTGCCAGATGATCGGCAATTCCTGCGCCCGGATGGGCGAGGTCGCCCTTTACGCCGAATTTGCCTTCGAGGGCGTGGTCATTGCCAACAATCTCGTCGACAAGGCAGCGATGGGCATCTCCGTCACCAACTTCAAGCAAGGCGGACGCCTCGCCGTCGTGCAGGGCAATCTCATCCGCAACCTGTTCTTCCGCAAGGACGTGGATTTGCGCGGCATCGGCATCGCCGTGGAGGCCGACAGCGTGGTCAGCGGCAATGTGGTGGAAGGGGCGCCGCTTACGGCATTCTCATCGGCTGGGGCAGCTATCTGCGCGACGTGAGCGTCACCGACAATCTCATCCGCGACTCCCATATCGGCATCGGCGTCTCCACCGCGGCTTCTGCCGGCACGGCGTTGATCACCGACAATTTGATCACCGGCGCCAAGGACGGCGCCATCCGCGCCATGGATGGGACACGCCCATCGGCCCCGACCTCACCAAGGCGAGCGCTGAGGCCTATCGCAATCTGGCCATCTACGCCAATGTCGCGCGCTAGCCTGTCCGCTAGCCTAGCGGCCGAACGGCACATATTGGCGAATTGTCGGCGGAGGACCCACCACATAGGTCAGGGCGATGTCGGCGATTCCCGCGGCCACGTTGATCCCGATATTGCCACTCACGCTGACCGGGTTGAGCACCACCTTGTTGCCGCCGACCAGCGCGTTGGCGCCGGCGCCGACGCCCGCAGCCACCGCCGCCGACGCGCCGACATAATTGCCGTCAAGCGCACCCGGGCCCAAGGTCAGTCCGGGCGATAGCACCGCCCACAGGATCACGCCCGCGGATTGGAAGCCGATATCGACACCGACGCGGTTGATCGAGCCTTTGTAATATTCCGGCGGGCTGTCGGTCGGGATGAACACGCAATCGAGCCGGCGGCTCGACCCGACGAAAAAGCTCACGCCACCCTCGACGTCGCAGCGGAGCTGCCCACCCGGCGGAGAGACCGGCTGAGCGTAGCTGAGCTCGGCTCCCCCCATCATTGCGGCCAACCCCGCTAAGGCCGCCGCGAACAATCGTGTCAGATGCATTGTCTTCTTCCTCCCGCGCGGGGTAAACCCCCGCTGCTTATTGCCCATGCACATGGACGAGTTCGAGACCCGCGATCCGGCGGCGATATTGAGACCGGTGTCGCCGCTGACCGAGTTCAATTCGATCTTGTTGCCGCTCACGAGCACATTGGCGCTGTCACCGGGCCACACCGCGACTTGCGCGGTGCCGCCGACATATTGCCTAATCAACGTAGCATGCGGTTTGGCGCCGAATGATGGCACGCGGCAAGCTCCGCGACCGCCTCGGCGAGAACGGCACTCGCCTTGATTCCCCCTGCCCTTTGCCCCTTCCAATTGCGCAGCTCGCCGTCGAGAAAGTCCGCAAGTACCATGTCGGCGCCGGGAACCAAGGCGGCGAAGAGATGGGCCATCGCCGCCTCCGCCCCGCGCTTGGCGCCGTCGTCGATCTTGAGCGCGATGCCGAGACCAAGCTCGGGCAATGCCGCGCAATGCACGCCTTCCGCGCCGCCTTTGCAGAAGACGGCAGGGGCGAGCCCGCGCATGGCGATGGTATCGAACCGCCCCTCCCCCGCCACCAGTGCCGGCTTCTCGAAGCAGGCCTGCACGAGGCGCGCGCGCCGCCTCTTGTCGCGGCGCGGCAAGACCTGCAGGAGCGCCGAGCCGGGCAAAGCCGGTCGCCAGTGCGTCGAGCGGCACGGCATAGGTCGGCACCGAGCAGCCATCGACGCCCATTCGGCCCGCTTCCAGCCGGACCCCGCAAAGCTCTGAAATCACGCGCGCAATCTCAATCTGCACGGGATGGTCGGGCAGCTCGTAGCCTTGCGGCCGGACCCTGAGCTGGACGGCCGTTGCCAGCATGCCGGCATGCTTGCCCGAGCAATTGTTATGGATCGGCCGCGGCGTGCTGCCGGCGCGCGCCAGATCTCGCGCTGCGCGGCCTCGCTGAGCGGCCAATGCGCGCCGCAAGCGAGCAGCGTCTCGTCCACGCCCGCTTTGCCGAGCAGGCTTCGCACCGCTTCGAGATGGATGGCGTCGCCGCTATGGGACGCGCACGCGACCGCAAGCTCCGCCTCGCCGAGCGCGAAGGCGTCCGCGGCGCCGCTCTCGACGAGCGGCATCGCCTGGAACGCCTTGACGGCGGAGCGGGGAAACACCGGACGCTCGACTCGCCGAGCGCGAGCAGCACGCGTCCGTCGGTATCCGCGACCGCGACCGCGCCGCGATGGACACTCTCGATCAGCGCGCCGCGCGACCACCTCGACAAGGACCGGATTGTCGTTTCGCATCTGACCGCTGGCGTGACCACTGGCGCCCGGCGTGCGCCCCACCGTCCAGGCGCGGAATCGAAATGGTCCGGGGCACGGCTGGTCTGCAAGCAGTGCAGCGGCCCTGCGGGGTCAAGACCCCAGCCGGTGACGATGTAGCCGTCGCGGCCGACGATCTAGTCCCGCAACCGGCGCGATCAGTGCTCTGTCCGGCCTTGTCATGAACATGCCGGTGTAGACGTGGCGAAGACCGGCCTCACGCGCGATCTCACGCGCGCGCCTTGAGTCTCCGCCGGCGTCGGCCCGATATCCTGCATCTTCCAATCGGGTGAACGCCGGTGAAATGCATTGGCACCTCCGCTCCGAGCTCGCTGCCACCATTCCTGACAGCGTGATCTCGCCTCTCGATCGTTCTCCCCCGGATGAGCAGCGTCATAATCTCAGCCACGTCTCGGTCTCCTGCTTCACGTACAGCAGGTGTCCAGCACCGGCGTCCAGGTGCGCGCACAGCCGTCGGTAGAAGCTCTCGGTGAACGCCTTGAGGTCGACGTTGGCGGCGTCCATCGCGGCAGTAGAATTCCGCCGCGCGCCGCGCGCGATTAGCCGGCCGTCACCGCCACTGTCTTCACGCCGCGCTCGCGGCACGCCTCCGCCACATCCACCGCTACTCCGAGGAAGATCACCGGATCGTTGTAGGTGAAGGCGACCGCGCGCAGCCGCTGCGCTAGCGCGCGCCTGCGCGATGGCCTCGGGGTCGCCTGCTCGGCAGCCGGTCGATCTCCCGCGCCTTGCTGATGTCCCAGTTCTGGCAGAACTTGCAGGCCAGATTGCAGCCCGCCGTGCCGAAGGAGAGCACCGCGCGTGCCCGGCAGGAAATGGTTGAGCGGCTTCTTCTCGATGGATCGACGCAGAAGCCACTCGACCGCCCGTAGGTGGTGAGCACGATCCTGTCGTCCTTCTCGCGCCCGCACGAAGCAAAGGCCCCGCTGGCCCTCCTGCAGCTTGCACTCGCGCGGGCACAGATCACACTGGACGCGGCCATCGTCGAGCGCGTGCCAGTAACGGCCCGCGACGACACTGCTGCTGGAAGAAGTCTTCATGCTATGAAAATGCTCGCATCTGGAGTCAAACGGATCCCATCCATGGTTAGGAGATTGGGGCCGCCGGCCGTGGGAGGAAGCTTCAATCCGCGCGGGGCCAAAGAGCTTGAAGCCTATGTCCGGGACCTTCTCCCGAGGCCAGCGCCGCTGCCGGGCAGTCTTTGCGGCGTGGTGGCGCCCCATGCAGGCTATATGTATTCGGGCAGCGTGGCCGGCAAGGCCTTCGCACCGGTCATAGCCTTGCGCGAACTGGTACGCCGGGTGCTCCTGATCGGACCGCCCCATTATGTGCCTATAGCTCGTCGCGGCGCCGTCGTCGCAAGCATTCGCCACACCGCTCGGCAAGGTAAGCGTGGATCTCGACGCGATCCAGGCCCTCATAGAGGCAGGCCTCGTCCACATCAACGATGCTGCCCATGCCCGAGCACGCACTCGAGTCGAGCTGCCCTTCCTGCAAGTGATGCTTGCAAGCTTTACCATCGTGCCGTTGCTCGTCGGCGCGGTGCCGCCGCAACAGACCGCTGCCGTCATCGCTGCGCTCATGGATGGCAGACGTGCTCGCGTCAGCACCGACCTCTCCCATTATCTCGACGATCGCACGCTCGCGCTCGCACCTCGCCAGCGCCACAAGATCGAGCGCCTCGATTTCACCCGGCTTGGCCCAGGGACGCGGCGGATTCAGCGCCCTCAACGGCGCTTCGTGCAGCGCTGAGCGTGGATCGCGACCCGCCTCGACCTTCGCAACCGCGAACGAGCTGACCACTCGCGCGTCATACCGCCTCCCTCACCCCCACTAAGGCGATGCCACGCTCCGCCCCGCCTCGACCTCGATGGGCACGCCGGGAGCGTGCTTGGACGCGCGGATGACGAGCGAGGTCTTGACGCTCGCCACATTGGGCGCCGCGGTCAGCTCGTGAATGATGAACTCCTGGAACGCCGTCAGATCGGGCGCCACGCATTTCAGCATGAAGTCGATCTCACCCGAAAGCATGTAGCAGTCGCGCACGATGGTCGAACGCCGCACCCACTCCTCGAAGGCGACGAGGTCGGCCTCGGCCTGGCTATGCAGCCCCACCATGGCGAAGGCGGTCACATCGAAGCCAAGCGCCTTGTCGTTCAGAAGCGCCGTATAGGCGCGGATGATGCCCGCCTCCTCCAGCGCGCGCACGCGGCGCAAGCAGGGCGGCGCCGAGATGCCGACCCGGCGCGCGAGCTCGATATTGGTGATGCGGCCGTCCGTCTGCAATTCGCGCAAGATCCGCCAATCGGTGGCATCGAGACGGGCTGAACGCATGGCTTTCGCTCCTGGACGATGGCGGGTGCGAGGGGCTAGAAGCGGCAGCACCAGGCTTGCCCGGTGCTTTGCGCAATTTTAGGTCCAATCGCGACAAGAATCGAAAAGAAATTGAACCTACAACGTTTCGGAAATTCCCCGAAACCGGCGAAAACCGCTTCCGCGGCGAGACCTGGATCGTGACCGACGGCTCGGTCGGCATGGAGGCCCAGGGCATCGCCGTGGCGGAGGCCGTCGGCCTGCCCTTCACCCTCAAGCGCGTGCGCGTGACCGGGGCCATGCAGGCCCTCCCGGCGCGGTTACAGGTCTATGTGCCGCCCGAGCGCCTGCTGCGCTCCGTCGCCAGCGACACCCCGCTTGGGCCCCCCTGGCCGCGCCTTCTCATTTCCATCGGCCGGCGGAGCGTGCCGATCGCGCTCGCCCTGAAGCGCCTCTCGGGAGCCTACGCGCTCCACATCCAGAACCCGAAAGTGCCGGCGCGCCTGTTCGACCTCGTGGCGGCGCCGCTCCATGACGATTTCACCGGCGCCAATGTGATCACCACCTTCGGCGCCGTGCATAGCGTCACGCCGGCGCGACTGGCCGAAGCCGCCAAGCGCTTTGCCGTTGCCGTGGCACCCCTGCCCCATCCGCGCATCACCGTGCTCCTCGGGGGCACGAGCCAAGCCTTCCGCTTTGCGCCGCCCGAGGCCGCGTCCTTCGGCGCGGCTCTCGCGCGCCTCGCTCGCGAGAGCGGCGGCTCGCTTCTGGTCACGCCGTCGCGACGCACCGCGCCCGAATCGATCGCGGCCCTTGCGGCGCGCCATCGCGCGCGTCCCCCACCGCGTCTGGGACGGGACCGGCGACAACCCCTATCACGCCTTTCTCGCCGCGGCCGACGCGGTGGTGGTGACCGAGGATTCGGTCAACATGGTCACCGAAGCCGCCGGCACCGGCAAGCCGGTCTATATTCAATCGCTCAAAGGCAACTCGCGGCGCTTGCGCCGCTTCCATGCCTTGATGCGGGAGCGCGGCGCGACGCGGCCTTTCGCGGGCAAGCTCGAACTCTGGTCCTATGCGCCCATCAACGATACGGAGGCCGTGGCGAGTGTGATCCGGCGCGCCCTCGCCATTGAAAAGTAACGTAATTACACAAAGCCATGAGCCGGTAGGGGGCGGGTTGCACAAAGGGACGCCCAGGCTTACTTCTGAACTCCCGCAACGCCTATCGAGGCCAGCTGCATGACATCGCGTCACGCCAAACTCATCATCATCGGCTCGGGTCCCGCCGGCTACACGGCGGGCATCTATGCCGCCCGCGCCATGCTGAAGCCGCTCCTCATCGAAGGCATCCAGGCCGGCGGGCAGATGACGACCACGACCGACGTGGAGAACTATCCGGGCTTCGCCGAAATCATCCAGGGCCCCTGGCTCATGGATCAGATGCGCGTCCAGGCGCATGCATGTCGGCACCGAGATCGTCGCCGACCATATCGACGCCGTGGATCTCAAGCGCCAGCCCTTCTGGCTCAAGGGCGACAGCGGCACCGAATACACCGCCGACACCCTCATCATCGCCACCGGCGCGCAAGCGCGCTGGCTCGGCCTGCCCTCGGAAGACCGCTTCAAAGGCTACGGCGTCTCGGCCTGCGCCACCTGCGACGGCTTCTTCTTCCGCGGCAAGAAGGTCATCGTGATCGGTGGCGGCAATACCGCGGTCGAGGAGGCGCTCTATCTCGCCAACATCGCCGAGAAGGTGACGCTCGTGCATCGGCGCGGCGCCTTGCGCGCGGAGAAGATCCTGCAGGAGCGCCTGTTCGCCAACCCGAAGATCGACGTCCAGTGGAACGCCGAGCTCGCCGAGGTCACCGGCCATGAGGATCCGCGCACCGTGACCGGGGTGAGACTAAGAGCACGCTCACCGGCGAGTTCACGAGCCTGTCCCGTCGACGGCGTCTTCATCGCCATCGGCCATGTGCCGCAGACCCAGCTGTTCAAGGGCCAGATCGATATGAAGCCCTCGGGCTACATCCTCACCGCGCCCCGCTCGACCGCGACCAACGTGCCGGGCGTGTTTGCCGCCGGCGACGTGGCCGACGATGTCTATCGCCAGGCGGTGACGGCGGCGGGCATGGGCTGCATGGCCGCGCTCGACGCCGAGCGTCATCTCGCCGGCCTAGACGCGCTCACCGAGGCCGCGGAGTAAGCCTCCGCCATTTCGCGTAAGATACGGATTTTGCCTCTGGTTTAAGTCAGTCATTCTTGATAGAGGCAGCTTAACTCTGCTACTAGACCCCCTCGACCGCTTGGTGAAGTGAGGTTTGTCTGTGCGTACCGATGCAGGCCTTCCGGGTGAGCCTATCAACGTCATTGCTGCGGAGTTACGCGACGGCAAGATCAGGTTCGAAGAAAGCCTCGAAGACTGCCAAACAGCGATCGACAACCAGCACCTTATGATATTTCGCGGCGTCTTCGAGGAGGCCCAGGCCGCTGCCCTCCGACGCGCGGTAACAATGGGCGGCAATGACGGAGCCATTCCCTCGGGGCGAGAGCGCCAGCCGACCGGCTTGAATTTCCACCGCCTCGACGACGGCTCGGCGCCGACCACCATACCGCACATTTTTCATCAATTCGGCTTTGCCAAGCTCGCAGGAACTGCCCGGCGATCTTGCGGCGATGCTGGCGCCCGTTAGCACGGCAATGCTGGATTTGCAGAACGCGCTTGCCGGCACGAATTTCGCGCTCGATGTCCCCGGTTTCAGGACCAAAGTCATGCGCCACCCACGCGGGGGTGGTTTTTTGGTCCCCCATCGTCATCCTTACCTGCCGCAGCGTGTGTCGATATTTCTCAACCTTTCCCAGCCTGGTGTCGACTATTCGAGCGGTGGCGTCTCCTTCAAAGCGCACGGCGCTTGGGTCAAGACATTTGAACATTTCCGCATGGGCGACATCCTCGCCTGGCGCTACGATATGTTCCACGAAGTCGAGCCCACCGATCCCAACATGCCGCTGAGATGGGAAGGTGACGATGGATTTTGGATCTACGCATTGGAGATGGAAGAGGTCCACTCCGTGTCCAGCGTTGTTCACTGAGCTGGTTCCGCCCTAGGGCATAAAGTGGCAACGCGCAGCCATATCAAGCTGATGGTGCCAAGCCTGCCGAGCGCAGGCGAAATCCTGCCGTGGCTGCATCAGATCGACGAGAACCGCCGCTACACGAATTTCGGCCCCTTGTGCCAAGCATTCGAGCGGCGAGCTCGCCCGACTTGCCGATGCACCTATGCCGTAGTCTATCGAGCTGCACTCTGGGTCTGGAGCTTGCCCTCGACGCCATGGAAATCCCGCCGGGGCGCGCGGGTTCTCCTTCCCGCCCTGACCTTCCCGGCCACGGCGAGCGCCGTCATACGGTCGGGTCTGACGCCATTGTTCAGCGACATCGACGAGCGAACACTCTCGCTGACGCCCGAAATTGCGCGCCGTGCAGCTTGCGACACACAGAATTGACGCTGGTGTTGACGGTCGCTCTGCACGGCCATGTGCATGAGCCCGAAGCGTGGGATGCATTCTCTGCTGAAACCGGCATTCCTGTGCTGATTGATGCAGCGGGCGCCACGGGCCACCAGAAGATCGGCTCGACCACCTCGGCCGTCTTCAGCCTGCATGCCACCAAGCCGCTCGCGGTTGGCGAGGGCGGCTTCGTGGCGACGGCGCGCTCGGAGTTCGCCGACCGGCTCCGGACCAAGTCCAATTTCGGTTTCGAGTTAGGAGAGGTGCGGTACCGGCGGGACCGAACGCGAAGCTGAGTGAATATCACGCCGCCGTCGGCATGGCGCGCTTGGACACTGGCCGGAGAAGGAGCGCCCGCAGGCAGGTCCTCTACGAAGCTTATGCCAAGGCGCTGGACCGTCCGCCCTGCGATCGGCGGTCAGTCTGGCGACGCGATCGAGCGCCAGTCTCGAATCTTTGCGTGCAACTGCATGACGGCATAGACGACCGCTCATATTGCCTCTCTGGCCGAATGACGGCATCGAAACGCGCCGCTGGTATTGGCCGCCGCTGCATCGCCATGCGGCCTTTGCGCGGTATCCCCGCGCCGACGATCTCAATAGCGACCGATCGGCTTTCAGATCAGTTATTGGGCCTACCGTTTCATCTCAGCCTGCGACCGGAAGATATCGACTCGGATCTGCCGACGCCCTCGTCCAAACATCGTGCGATGAAGCTCGGCATCATGCAGCCTTATGCCTTCGCCTATCTCGGCTACTTCCAGCTGATCAATGCCGTCGATCTGTTCGTGCTGTACGATGACGTCGCCTTTGAAAAGCAGGGCTGGATCAATCGCAATGTCCTGGTGCACGCGCACGGGCCGCAAAGATTTCACGCTGCCCGTGCACAAGCCGCGGCTCGGACAGCCGATCTCCGAGATGCGGCTGCACGAGTCGAAGGCCAATCAGCGCAAGCTCGCTAAGAACGATCGAGCTGCTCTATCGTCGCGCGCCATATTACGAGCATGTGATGCCGGTGCTGGAATGCGGCGATCGTCCATGACAACGAGAACCTCGCCACGTTACATCCGCCACTCGCTTGATGTCCTTAATGACGTATTTAGGCATCTCCACGCCTCTTGTCCGCTCCTCCGAGAAATATCACGAGATCGCGTCTTGAAGGGACAAGAACGCGTGATCGAGATCTGCCGTGCCGAGGGCGCACGAGATCTACATCAACGCCGAAGGCGGAATGCAGCTCTATGAGCGACGCAGATCTTCAAGCGCAACGGCATCGATTTGCTGTTTCTCGTGCATGAGCCGCGCCCTTACCGGCAAAATTGCCAGGAGTTTCGTTCCGCGCCTGTCGATCATTGACGTCATGATGTTCAACAGCCGTCAGGAGATCGCGCGCCTCTTGACCGACTACCGCCTGGTGCGCGCCGCGGACGGACGCTGACCATGGCGGACGTGGTCATCTTCGGCGTGGGCGACTACGCATTGCAGGCGCACTATTACTTGACGACCGATTCGCCGCACCGGGTGGCCGGCTTTTCCGTCACCTCGGAATGGTGCACGCAGAGCCGCTTTCTCGATCTCCCGCTTATTCCCTTCGAGGAGGTTGAGGCCACGTTCCCGCCGAACAGCCTTCAAATTTTTTCTGCCGATGAGCGGGCGCAAGATGAACCGGGATCGAGAGCGCTTCTATCATGAGGCGAAAAGCAAGGGCTACGAGCTCATCTCCTATGTCAGCTCGCGTGCAATCCTGTGCGACAACGCCATTGGCGATAACTGCTTCATCCTCGAGGGCGCCAACCTTCAGCCCTTCGCCGAGGTCGGCAACAACAGCATCATCTGGTGCAACACCCATATCGGCCATCACAGCCAGATCGGCGATCATGTGTTCATCTCGGCGAGCGTCAGCGTCAGCGGCCGCTGCCGCATCGAGCCCCATTGCTATCTTTCGGCGGGCGCCGTGATCGACGCCGGAGTGACGCTCGCCGAAGGCACGCTCGCCGCCCTGTCGAGCGTGATCGGCCGAGATACCGAGGCTTGGAGCATCTATACCGGCCAGCCCGCACGACGCCGAAACGTCTCGTCTGCGGACTTCGAATTCCTTTAAGCCGTTGCCCCTCTGGCCTGGACTTTCGGCCCCAGCAGACGTCGCTTCAAACGCCTGAGGATGCCCTGATAGCGAGGGATAATTTTGCTGCGCCTGGCGAACAAATCGTCATAGGCCGCCTTTGTCTGGTCGGGCTCGTAATGGAACCCATAGTCGGACGCGATGTCGCCCGGCCGGCGCCTTGCGTTCAGTTCGGCATGACGCGCGGTCACGTAGTCGAGCCCAAGAAACTTGTAATGCAAGAGCACGATCTCATCGCGCGCGGGCCGGACGATCTGGCCCTTGGGATTGCAGCTGTGCCGGGCGAGTTCGAAGCCGGATTCGGTGATGGCGTCAGGATTGAAAAAGGCCGGCTTGTCTAAAGTCCCCTGCCTTACTCCAAGCCTGTGCGTGCGAACCAAATTGTCACCTGACTCGGGAAAGCTCTCACTGACCATCTGATAGCCCGTGCTCGGCAGGAAGGTGATCCCCCGTCGCCGGCATTCGCGCAAATACCACGGCAGATCGATATGCCAGAACAACTCGTCGATATTGCACACGGCGACCCAATCCGCCTGGCCGCGGCTTGGGTGCCAGAATTGGTTGACCTGCGCGAAGGCTGCCCCAACCATCAATTCCCCCTCGAGGAACAGAGGCAAGACCGTGACGCGGGGATGCGCATTCAAGATGCGCAACGACCCGTCGGTGGATTGGTTGTCGCGAATGAAATAGTGGTCCACCAGCCCGTCATAATGGCGGAAGAAGAAGGGCAGCATGCGCTCTTCGTTCCAGCAGGACGCATGCAGATGAACGATCAATTCCGTCGCCTCTGGCAAGGAAGATTGCAGAACCCCTATGGGCGGCAAGATGAATAAGGCGCGACGATTGCGCAAGCCCCGCCGCTCCGTCGGCAGCACCAATCCCGGCGCGCTCAACGGGCGGATTAAAAAGGCGCTGTAAGCGCACGCTATGGGTTTGGGCATCCTTAGCTTTGCCTTTGTCGCCGGCCTGCTGTCGGTGCTCTCGCCTTGCGTGTTGCCGCTCCTTCCCATCGTCTTCGGATCGGCGGCATCGGCACATCGGCTGGGGCCAGTGGCGCTCGCCGCCGGCGTCGCCCTTTCCTTCGTCACCATCGGATTGTTCATCGCCGCCATCGGTTTCTCCATCGGACTTGACGCGGGCGTGTTCCGGCTCCGCGGCCGCCATCGTGCTGATCGCAATCGGCATCGTGCTGGTGATGCCCTCCCTTCAACAGCGCCTCGCGGTAGCCGCGGGCCCGGTGAGCAATTGGCTGGAGCAGCAATGGGGCAGCGTCACCCTACCGGGCGTCACGGGCCAATTCCTGGTCGGCCTCCTGCTCGGCGCGGTGTGGAGCCCCTGCGTCGGCCCCACCCTTGGCGCGGCCTCCGTTCTTGCCGCCCAAGGCAAGGATCTCGGCCAAGTCGCCGCGACCATGTCGTCTTCGGCATCGGCGCCGCCCTCCCCCTCCTCGTCCTGGGGCTGCTGTCGCGGGAGGTCTTGATTCGCTGGCGGAGTCAACTGCATGCGGCGGGAACCGGCGCCAAAATGACGCTCGGGGCGATGTTGATCGCGACCGGCCTCTTCATCGTCAGCGGCCTCGACAAAATTGTGGAGGCGAAGCTCGTCGCCGCCTCACCC
>CAWBUT010000016.1:0-14189 GCA_963792045.1 uncultured Alphaproteobacteria bacterium | reverse complement strand
TACCCTCGTGCCCGAGGACTCGCTGATTACGCCGCCCTGCCCGAGGACGTGGGCGACATGGATTGGCAACGCCATGCCGAGCTTTCTGCGCGCGCCTACGAGCATCCGCCAGCTGCTCGAAGACATACGCGTGTACGGCCATTCGCTGTTCGGCTAGCCGGTAATGCCGCCGCTGAAACTGCCGCCGCCGCCGCGCCCTCCTTTTTCAGCGAATCCTTGACATCTTTTCGCCGAGCCGCGTCGCGGCGGGACGACCGACTTGACGAGCTGCTTGCCGAGAGTGGTCCAGAACCCGTCCGAGCGCGATCCGGCGGCTTCTTTGTCGCGCGGCGGCGTCGCCGGCGGCATCCGCGCGCTCCGACGTCTCCTTCTGCAGATTTCAGAGGCCGACTCGCGGTCGACCGTCTCCTCATACACACCCGCAACCGGGCTTGCCTTGATCACCGCTTTGCGCTCGGCGTCGGTGATCGGGCCGAGCGCGAGGACGGCGGACTTATGAGCGTGCGCTCGACAATGGTGGGCGACCCTTGGCATCGAGTGTCGAGACCAGCGCCTCGCCGATGCGAGCTCCATGATGGCTTTCTCCGTGTCGAAGGCAGGATTGGCGCGGAACGTCGTCGCCGCCGCCTTCACCGCCTTTTGCTCGAGCGGCGTGAAGGCGCGCAGCGCGTGCTGCACGCGGTTGCCGAGCTGGCTCGACACCGTGTCGGGCACGTCGAGCGGATTCTGCGTGACGAAATAGACGCCGACGCCTTTCGACCGGATCAGCCGGACCACCTGTTCGACCTTCTGCAACAGGGCCTTGGGCGCGTCGTCGAACAGCAGATGCGCCTCGTCGAAGAAGAACACGAGCTTCGGCTTGTCGGGATCGCCCACCTCCGGCATCTCCTCGAACAGCTCCGACATCAGGCACAGGAGGAAGGTCGCGTAGAGCCGCGGGAGTTCCATCAGCTTCTGCGCGGCAAGGATGCTGATATAGCCGCGCCCGTCGCGCGTGGTCGCGCATCAGGTCCTCGATCTTGAGCGCAGGCTCGCCGAAGAAATGCTCGCCGCCCTGCTGCTCGAGCACGAGCAGCGACGCTGGATCGAGCCGACCGACGCCTTGGTGACGTTGCCGTATTCGTGGTGAGCTCGTCTGCCCGCGCCGCCAAATTCTCAAGCAGCGCCTGCAAGTCCTTGAGATCAACGAGCGGCAGCTTCTCCTCGTCGGCGATCTTGAAGGCGATGTTGAGCACGCCTTCCTGCGCCTCGCTGAGGTTCATCAGCCGCGACAGCAGCAGCGGCCCCATCTCCGAGATCGTGGCGCGGATCGGGTGGCCCTGCTCGCCGAACAGATCCCAGAAGATGACGGGATAACCGCGATACTCGAGCTTGAAGCCGATCTCTTTGGCCCGCGCCTCGAGCTTCGGATTTGCCGCGCCCTCCTCGGCCAGGCCCGAAAGATCGCTCTTCACGTCGGCACAAAAGACCGGGACCCCCTGGTCGGAAAAGCCTTCCGCCAAGCCCTTGCAAGGTCACGGTCTTGCCCGTGCCGGTGGCGCCAGTGATCAGCCCATGGCGGTTGGCAAGTCGGAGATAGATGAATTCGGGCTTCTCGCTTTGCCCGAGATAGGCGCTGTCGGCGGGGGGCTTGCCACCGCCAACCTCAATCGCCGAGCCGGGGCTTACACCCTTATCGCTTTGCGCCTTGCGCTTGGCCATGACCGCTCCTCCTCTTCGGGCAGGACTTTAGCGGCAGCGGGGCGATCCGCAAAGAGGTCGGGCCGTCGCGGGCACCTCCTTGGCGCCTTCGCAGCCATGGGTTTCTTGGGCCTTCGGCTTCGTGCTAGGAGGGGGAAGACAGGCGTAAGGTTCGAACATCAATGGCTGATCAACTTTGCGAGGCGCGCAGAAGCCGCGTGGCAGGCGCTCGTTGCCGAGGCGCTCAAGGGCGCGCGCTTCAATCTCTCCGCTCCACCACCTATGACGGCCTCGTCATCGAGCCGCTTTACCCGCGCGCGAAGGAGGCAAGTCTCATCGAGGCCCGCGCCGCCGGCACGCCCTGGGCCGTGATGCAGCGGGTCGATCTGCCCGACGCCGAAGCCGCCAACGCGCAAATCTCGACGATTTGAGCAACGGTGCGAACGGCATCGTGCTCGTCTTCCCGGGATCCACCAGCGATTACGGCTACGCGCTGTCGGCGAGCGAAGAGGCGATCGGCCGGACGCTGCGCGGCATCCACCTCGACGCCGGGATCGCGCTCGACCTTGAATTCGGTCCGCCCTCGCGGGACGCCGCCACCATCGTCGCGCGGTACGTCACCGCGCTCGGTCTGCCGCCCGCTTCAGTGGACATCCGCTTCGGCTTCGATCCCATTGGCGCCATGGCGACGCGCGGCATCGCGCGGCCCTGGAGCGAGCTTGCTCCCGTCGTCACCGGCCTCATCGCCGATTTCGCGGGTCAAGGGTTCCGCGGACCTTTCGCGCTCGCCGATGGGCGGCCGATCCATGCCGCCGGCGGGTCGGAAGGACAGGAGCTTGCCTTCGCGCTCGCCGTGGCGGTGGCCTATCTGCGCGCTTTGGAGAGCCGCGGCATCCCGCTCGACGACGCACGCCGCTTCATCTTCTTCCGTCTCGCGGCCGACCAGGATCAGTTCCTCACCATCGCCAAGTTCCGCGCCTTGCGCAAAATGTGGGCGCGTGTCGAGGAGGCCTGCGGGCTTGCGCCTCGAGCCGGCCTTCGTCGCCGCGGAGACCGCCTGGCGCATGATGACGAAGCGCGACCCGCATGGAAACATCGTGCGCGCCACCATCGCCGCGCTTGCCGCGGCAACCGGCGGCGCCGACGCCGTGACGGTCTTCCCTTCACCGCCGCCCTTGGCCTTCCCGACGCCTTCGCCCGCCGTATCGCCCGCAACACGCAGACCATCCTCATCGAGGAATCGAACCTCCACCGCGTCGCCGACCCGGCCGCGGGCTCGGGCGCCATCGAGGCGCTGACCGCTGCGCTATGTGCAACGGCCTGGACGCTGTTCCAGGCGATCGAGCAAGCGGGTGGCGCGGTGGCCGCCCTCGAACAAGGCCTCATCCAACGCGAGGTGGCCCAGGTGCGCGCCAAACGCGAGAGCGATATCGCACGCCGCAAGGACACGCTGATCGGCACGAGCGACTTCCCCGATCTCGCCGAGGAAACGGTGAGCGTGCTGGCCGCGCCCGAGAAAGTCGCGCCGAATGCCACGGCCGCTTCCCCGCATCCGGCTCGCCGAACCCTTCGAGCGCCTGCGCGATCGGAGCGACGCCATCCTCGCCCGCACCGGCAGCCGGCCCAAGATCTTCCTCGCCTGCCTCGGACGCCCCGCCGATTACAACGCGCGAGCCGGCTTCGCCAAGAGCCTGTTCGAATCGGGCGGCATCGAAGCCGTGCAAGGAGACGGCAGCAACGTGGTGAAAGGATTCAAGGATTCGGGGGCGAAACTCGCCTGCCTCTGCTCGTCGGATAAAGTCTATGCGAGTCAGGCGGCCGAGGCCGCCAACGCCCTCGTTGCGGCAGGCGCCAAGCCCCTCTATCTGGCCGGCAAGCCGGGCGAGGACCGGAAGGCCTTGGCCGCGGCCGGGATTGGCACATTCCTTCATCAGGGCTGTGATACGCTTGAGGTGCTGCAACAAGCCTATGAAAGACTGGACGCATGAGCCGCATTCCGGCCTTCGCTAAGATTGCCTTCGACGCTCCCGGCGGAGGACCTGCCGCAGCGCGGGCCGAGACCGCGCCGTGGCAGACGCCGGAAGGCATCGCCGTCAAGCCCGCCTATGGCGCGGGCGATCTCGCCGGCCTCGATTTTCTCGATACCTATCCGGGACTCGCACCGTTCTTGCGCGGCCCCTACCCCACGATGTATGTGCAGCGCCCCTGGACCGTCCGCCAATATGCGGGCTTCTCCACCGCCGAGGATTCCAACGCCTTCTACCGCCGCAATCTCGCCGGCGGCCAGCAGGGCATCTCCGTCGCCTTCGACCTCGCCACCCATCGCGGCTACGATTCGGACCATCCGCGCGTCACCGGCGACGTCGGCATGGCGGGCGTCGCCATCGATTCCATCTACGACATGCGCACTTTGTTCGACGGCATCCCGCTCGACAAGGTCTCGGTGTCCATGACCATGAACGGGGCGGTGCTGCCGGTGCTCGCGCTGTTCATCGTCGCCGGCGAGGAGCAAGGCGTGCCGGCGGACCGAGCTCTCCGGCACGATCCAGAACGACATCCTCAAAGAGTTCATGGTGCGGAACACCTACATTTATCCGCCCGCCCCCTCCATGCGCATCGTCTCGGATATCTTCGCCTATACGAGCCAGAAGATGCCGAAGTTCAACTCCATCTCCATCTCCGGCTATCACATGCAGGAAGCAGGCGCGACCGCCGACCTCGAGCTCGCCTACACGCTCGCCGACGGCGTCGAATATGTGCGCGCCGGGCTCAAGGCCGGCCTCGATGTCGATGCGTTCGCGCCGCGGCTCTCCTTCTTCTGGGCCGTGGGCATGAATTTCTTCATGGAGATCGCCAAGCTGCGCGCCGCGCGCATGCTGTGGGCCGGGCTGATGGCCGAGTTCAAGCCCAAGGACCCGCGTTCGCTCGCGCTCCGCACCCATTGCCAAACGAGCGGCTGGAGCTTGGCCGCGCAGGACGTGTTCAACAACGTCGTGCGCACTTGCGTCGAGGCCATGGCTGCCACCCAAGGCCACACCCAGTCGCTGCACACCAATGCGCTGGACGAGGCGCTGGCGCTGCCGACGGATTTCTCCGCCCGCATCGCCCGCAACACCCAACTCATCCTGCAGACAGAGTCCGGCACCACGCGCGTCATCGACCCCTGGGGCGGGAGCTTTTACGTCGAGCGCCTCACCCACGATCTCGCCGGCCGCGCACTTCAGCATATTGCCGAGGTGGAGAAATTGGGCGGCATGGCGCGCGCCATCGAGGCCGGCATCCCCAAACGCAATATCGAACAGGCGGCCGCCGCCACCCAAGGCCGCATCGATTCCAAGCGCCAGACCATCGTCGGGGTGAACAAATACCGCCCCGACGAGGAGGCCGAGATCGCCATCCTCAAGGTGGACAACCGCGCCGTCCGCCGCCAGCAGCTCGACAAGCTCGCGCGGCTGAAATCCGAGCGCGACGAAAAGAAGGTCGCGGCGGCCCTTGACGCGCTTACCCATTACGCCGAGACAGGCAGCGGCAATTTGCTCCAAGGCGCGGTCGAGGCCGCCCGCGCCAAGGCGACCGTAGGCGAGATTTCCTACGCGCTGGAGAAGGTTTATGGCCGGCATCGGGCGGACGTTTCCGCCGTCACCGGCGTTTACAAGGCGGAGATCGGACGCATGGATGGAAGCCTTACCCGGATCAAGGAGCTGGTGGAGAGCTTCGAGAACGAGCACGGGCGCAGGCCCCGCATTCTCGTCGCCAAGATGGGCCAGGACGGCCACGACCGCGGCCAGAAGGTGATCGCCAGCGCCTTCGCCGATCTCGGCTTCGACGTCGATATCGGCCCGCTGTTCCAGACGCCCGAGGAGGCCGCCCGCCAGGCCATCGAGAACGACGTACATATCGTCGGCGTGTCCTCGCTCGCCGCCGGGCACCTGACGCTCGTGCCCGCGCTGCGCGACGCGCTCGAAGCGCAAGGTCGCGGCGATATCATGATCGTGGTGGGCGGCGTCATCCCGCCGCAGGATTATCAGGAGCTCTATGCCTCGGGCGCCAAGGCGATCTTCGGCCCGGGCACGTCGATCGCCGAGGCCGCCATCGACCTCCTCGGCAAGCTCGGCGCAAGCCAAGGCAAGAAGACCACGCAAGCGGCGGAGTGAAGGCGACCGAGAATAACGATAATAATGTGGACGGGTCGCAAGCAGGCGCGGGGGCGCGGCGGCTCAGGGCAGGATTGCATGAACTTCGATGGCGTCGCTGAAGACCGTGCGAACTCGGTGACGAAACGATTCTGGGCGATGTCGACGGATATCTTCGCCGGCCTTGCCGCGAGCGTTATGTCGGTCGCCTACGGGCTCTCTTTCGCGGCTCTCATCTTCGCTCCGCCGCTGACGCCCTGGCTCGCCTACGGCATCGCCGCGACCTTTATCACGAGCGCGATCAGCGCCGCGATCGTGGCCGTGTGCAGCTCGCTTCCCTTCGCCATCGCGGGACCGGACGGCTCCACCGCCGCGGTCACGGCGACGCTCGTAGCCGCCCTGACCGAGCAACTCATTGCCGAGGGCGCTCCCGATGATCTTCTCGCCCCGATCATGATCGTGGTGGCGCTCGTCACGGTGCTCACCGGCATTCTCGTTTTCGCCCTCGGTCTGGCGCGCGCCGGCAGCGCCATTCGCTTCATTCCCTACCCGGTCATCGGCGGCTTTCTCGGCGCGACCGGCTGGTTGATGATCAGCGGCGCCGTGCGCGTCGTCACCGATCACCGCCTCGCTTTGGCGACCGTCGGCACACTGATCGGCTCCTTGTTCCTAGCCAAGCTCGCAGCAGCAGCAGCAATCGCGCTCGCACTCTATCTGGCCTTGCGCCGTGCGCGCAGCCCATTCGTCCTGCCCACAGTCTTGCTGATCGGCGTCGCCGCGGCGCATGTCGTCTTCATTTTCACCGGCACACCGCTCGACACGGCACAGGTTCAGGGCTGGATGTTCAAGGCGCCTGCAGCCATCGGACTTGCGCCGACCTGGGACTTCGGGGATCTGCGCCATTTCCCCTGGCAGGCGCTTCCCCCGCTGAGCGGTGAAATTTTCGCCGTCGCCTTCGTGACGGCCGTCACCATGCTGCTGAACACGACCGGGATCGAGTTTGTGACCCACCGCGAGGCCGAACCTAGGACGCGAGCTCAAGACCCTTGGCGTCGCCAATGTCGCTGCCGCCGCTCTCGGCGGCTATCCGAGCTGCATCTCGCTCAGCCGCACGACCCTGAGCTATGCCGCGGGCGGCCGCGGACGCATGTGCGGCCTCGTCGTCGCGACGATTTCAGCCGCGATGCTCGTCGTCAACCCCAGCTTCCTCGCCTACGTCCCCAGATTCGTGTTGGGCGGCCTCCTGCTCTATCTCGGCGCCAGCTTGATCTATGCGTGGCTGATCGAACCGGCACGACGGATATCCCTGCTCGAATATATCTCGCTGCTCGCCATCGCGCTGCTCATCATCGAGGCGGGCTTCATCGCCGGCGTCGTCATCGGCGTCGTCATCGGCTGCGCGACCTTCGCGGTGAGCGCAAGCCGTGTGAATGCCATCAAGTTCAGCTTCGACGGCTCGGAATACCGCTCCTCGCTCGATCGCGCTCCCGCCGAGCTCGCCATCCTCGCGGCCCACGGTCATGAGATCCAGGGGCTGAGCTTGCAGAGCTATCTCTTCTTTGGCTCGGCCAACAAGCTTTATCAGCAGGTCAAGGCGCTGTTCGCCAAAACGCCCGACTGCCGCTTCCTGCTGTTCGATTTTCGCCTCGTCACCGGCATCGACTCTTCCGCCATCCACAGCTTCACCCAGATCAAGCGAGCCGCCGACGAGCGCGGCGCTCGCCTCGTTCTGGTGAACCTGTCGCCGGAACTGCGCAACGCCTTCCGGCCCCTCCAATTCATCACCGACGAGGTCATCCTGGCGGACGATCTCGATCGCGCCTTGGAGGCATGCGAGAAGGCGGTAATTGCCGCCCATTGCGACGAGGATCTCAGCAGGCGCGGTTTACGCGACTGGTTCACCGAGGCGCTCGGCAGCGCCGACTTTGCCGAGGAGCTCGCCCAGAATTGCGAGCGGCTTCACTTCCGTGAGGGCGACGTCATTGCCTCGCAGGGCGACCCGGCCGACTGCATGCATTTCATCCTCGACGGACGCGTCGGCATCATCGTGAAGTTCAACGACGGGCGCTCGATCCGCGTGCGCAGCCTCGGGCCCCACACCACCATCGGCGAGATGGGGCTCATCACGCGACAGGTGCGGAGCGCCACCATCCAGGCCGAGGCCGACAGCGTCGTCTATGCCCTCAGCATCGAGGCCTATGAGCGCATCGCCGGCGCGAACCGTGCGCTTGGCCAGGCATTGCTCACCTATGTGATCACCGTGATGGCCGAGCGGCTCAGCTTTGCCAGCAAAGCGATCGGCGTTTTGCGCCGCTGAGCCGGAACCAGTCCGCGGCAATCCGGTCGCTCCGCCCGCCAAATCCATCTTGCGCTTGGCCCGGTTTCCCCCTACGCGCATGCCATGCAGGCGCGCGACAATTCCTCGAGCAGCGTTGATCGCATGGTAGAGGCGGTGGAGGCCGGCGACCGCGTGGCGCTCGCCCGCGCCATCACCCTGGTCGAGAGCGTCAAGCAGGAGGACCAGGTCCGCGCCCAAGCGCTGCTCGACCGCCTCCTGCCCTTGACCGGCAACGCCATCCGCGTCGGCATTTCAGGCGTGCCCGGCGCGGGCAAATCGACGCTGATCGATCAGCTCGGCTTCAATCTCGTGGCCCAAGGCCACAAGGTCGCCGTGCTCGCGGTCGACCCGACCTCATCCAAGAGCGGCGGCTCGATCTTGGGCGACAAGACCCGCATGGGGCGCCTCGCGACCGAAACCGGCGCCTTCATCCGCCCCTCCCCGGCGGGCGATAGTCTCGGCGGCGTGACCAAGACCACGCGCGAGACGATCGCGCTGGTCGAAGCCGCGGGCTACGACGTCGTGCTGGTAGAGACGGTCGGCGTCGGCCAATCGGAGATGGCCGTGGCGAACATGGTCGACGTCTTCGTTGTGGTGGCGCTGCCGGGAGCGGGCGACGAGTTGCAGGGCATCAAGCGGGGACTGCTCGAGCTAGCCGACATCATTGCCGTGAACAAGGCCGATGGCGACAACATCCATCGCGCCGAGCGTGCCGCACTCGAATATCGCGCCGGGCTGCATATCCTTGCCGCCGGCAACCCCGACTGGTCGCCGGTGGTGCTCACGGTTTCGGCGCGGGAGAACACTGCCCTCGATGAGTTATGGCAGAAGGTCGAGGCCCGGCAGGCGGCGCTTGCATCTTCCGGCGCGCTCACCAAGCGGCGCAGCGATCAGGCCGCGGCCTGGATGCGCGAGCTCTTCGAGCAAAGGCTGCTCGCGGCCTTTCGCGGCAGCCGCCGCGCCGCCCGCCATTGGAGCGAGATGGAAGCAAAGGTCCGGGCGGGCCAGATGACGCCGACCGCGGCGGCGGCGGAACTCGCCCGCCTCGCCGAGATCGGGCCGCTTAAGCAGGATTAGCCGCAACCGGCGAATTTTCTTTTCTCCCGGAAGCGCCTCTTATAAGTCGAGCCATGGTCCAGACGAAGGTTCTCCTCACGGGCTTTGGTCCCTTCCCGGGGGCGCCGGAAAACCCGTCCGCGTGGCTCGCGGAAACGCTCGCCTCCTCGGCGTTTGCGCGGCGGCCCGAAATCTCCTTGCACGCCGAGGTGCTGCCCAGCGAATGGGCCGCGGTCTCCGCGCGCGCGCCGCGCCTGCTCGAGACGCTGCAGCCGCAGCTCATCCTTCATTTCGGCCTCTCGCGTCGCGCACGCAGCTTCCGCATCGAGCATTCGGCGCATAATCGCATCCTGCCAAGGGCCGATGCGGCGGGCGCGCTGCCCGGCCGTGGTCCCATCATCCCCGCAGGGCACGACCGGCTCAATTCACTTTTCCCCGCCGATCGTCTCGCCGCGCATCTGCGGCAGAACGGCGTCGCGGCCGCAGCGTCCCGCTCCGCCGGGCGCTACCTCTGCAACCTCCTCTATTATCTTTCCCTCGACTGGGCGCGCCGGCAACCGATGCCACGCCGCGCCGTCTTCGTGCACGTCCCCCTGGCGGCACCTCAAGGCGGCCCGCTCCACAAGGCCGAGCTGCTGCGTGGCGCGGAAGCCGTGCTCGCTTTTGCACTCGCCGTCAACGCTACGAAGGTTGCGGCAGAATGACCGTCGGCCGCCGCCAAGTGATGCTCGGAACGCTCGGCCTCGGCGTCGCCGCCGCCACCGGCCCGCGCGCCGCACGCGCGCGCGCCGCCGAAACACCGCAAGCCTTCAGCACCTACGGTTTGGCGCCCGGCGGCGCGGATCGATCAGACGCTCCAGCTGCAACAGGCGCTCGACGCCGCCGCCCAGTCTGGAACGCCGTGCTTCCTTCCGCCCGGGTTTACGCCACGGGCGCGCTCAAACTGAAGGCCGGGACTGAGATACAGGGAGTGCCGGGCCGATCGGTCCTGCGCTATGGCGGCACCGGCAGCGCGATTCTCAACATCGAGCAAGCCGACGGTGTCCGGCTTGAGGGTCTCGTGCTCGACGGCGACGGCAAACCGCTCGGCGACGGCGGCGCGCTCCTCAGCGTCACTGCGTCCAAGGAGATCGAGATCTCCGGCTGCCGCTTTCTCGCGAGCGGCGGCGATGGCGTGGTGCTCCGGCAGGTCGCCGGACGCATCAGCGATTGCGAGATCGGCGACATCGCCAAGGCCGGCCTGTTCAGCGAGGACGCCTCAGGCCTCGAGATCAGCCACAATCACGTGCGCGATTGCGGCGACAACGGCATTCTCGTCTGGCGCTCGGAAGCCGGCGAGGACGGCACCCTCGTCACCGCCAACCGCATCGAGCGCATCGCCGCCAAGAGCGGCGGGAGCGGCCAAAACGGCAATGGTGTCAATGTGTTCCGGGCAGGCTCGGTGCTGGTGAGCGCAAACCGCGTCACCGATTGCGCCTTCTCCGCCATCCGCTCCAATGCGGGCTCCAACTGCCAGATGATCGGCAATTCCTGCGCCCGGATGGGCGAGGTCGCCCTTTATGCCGAGTTCGCCTTCGAGGGCGTGGTCATTGCCAACAATCTCGTCGACAAGGCGGCGATGGGCATCTCCGTCACCAACTTCAAGCAGGGTGGACGCCTCGCCGTGGTGCAGGGCAATCTCATCCGCAATCTGTTCTTCCGCAAGGACGTGGATTCGCGGCATCGGCATCGCCGTGGAGGCCGACAGCGTGGTCAGCGGCAATGTGGTGGAAGGCGCGCCCGCTTACGGCATTCTCATCGGCTGGGGCAGCTATCTGCGCGACGTGAGCGTCACCGACAATCTCATCCGCGACTCCCATATCGGCATCGGCGTCTCCACCGCGGCTTCTGCCGGCACGGCGCTGATCACCGACAATCTGATTACCGGTGCCAAGGACGGCGCCATCCGCGCCATGGACGGTACGACGCCCGTCGGCCCCGACCTCACCCAGGCGAGCGCCGAGGCTTATCGCAATCTCGCCATCTACGCCAATGTCGCGCGCTAGCCGTGCTCCGCGCCGCGCTCAAGCCTAGCGGCCGAACGGCACATATTGGCGAATTGTCGGCGGAGGACCCACCACATAGGTCAGGGAGATGTCGGCAATCCCCGCGGCGACGTTGATCCCGATATTGCCGCTCACGCTGACCGGGTTGAGCACGACCTTGTTGCCGCCCACGAGCGCATTGGCGCCGGCGCCGACGCCCGCGGCCACCGCCGCCGACGCGCCGACATAATTGCCGGCGAGCGCACCCGGCCCCAAGGTCAGTCCGGGCGATAGCACCGCCCACAGGATCACCCCCGCGGATTGGAAGCCGATATCGACACCGACGCGGTTGATCGAGCCTTTGTAATATTCCGGCGGGCTGTCGGTCGGGATGAACACGCAATCGAGCCGGCGGCTCGACCCCACGAAGAAGCTCACGCCGCCCTCGACGTCGCAACGGAGCTGCCCACCCGGCGGAGAGACCGGCTGAGCGTAGCTGAGCTCGGCTCCCCCCATCATTGCGGCCAAACCCACTAAGGCCGCCGCGAACATTCGTGTCGGATGCATTGTCTTCTTCCTCCCGCGCGGGGTAACCCCCCGCTGCTTATTGCCCATGCACATAGACGAGTTCGAGACCCGCGATCCCGGCGGCGATATTGAGACGGTGTCGCCGCTGACCGAGTTCAATTGATCTTGTTGCCGCTCACGAGCACATTGGCGCTGTGACCGGGCCACACCGCGACTTGCGCGGTGCCGCCGACATATTGCCAATCAACGTAGCATGCGGTTTGGCGCCGAATGATGGCACGCGGCAAGCTCCGCGACCGCCTCGGCGAGTACGGCACTCGCCTTGAATTCCTCCTGCCCTTTGCCCCTTCCAATTGCGCAGCTCGCCGTCGAGAAAGTCCGCCAGTGCCATGTCGGCACCGGGAACCAAGGCGGCGAAGAGATGGGCCATCGCTGCCTCCGCTCCGCGCTTGGCACCGTCGTCGATCTTGAGTGCGATGCCGAGCCCAAGCTCGGGCAATGCCGCGCAATGCACGCCTTCCGCGCCGCCTTTGCAGAAGACGGCAGGGGCGAGCCCGCGCATAACGATGGTATCGAACCGCCCTTCCCCCGCCACCAGCGCCGGCTTCTCGAAGCAGGCCTGCACGAGGCGGCGCGTCGCCTCTTGTCGCGGCGCGGCAAGACCCGCAGGAACACCGAGCCGGGCAAAGCCGGTGGCCAGCGCGTCGAGCGGCACGGCATAGGTCGGCACCGAGCAACCATCGACACCCATTCGATCCGCATCCAGCCGGACTCCGCAAATCTCTGAAATCACGCGCGCAATCTCAATCTGCACGGGATGGTCGGGAAGCTCGTAGCCTTGCGGCCGGACCCCGAGCTGGACGGCCGTTGCCAGCATGCCGGCATGCTTGCCCGAGCAATTATTATGGATCGGCCGCGGAGTGCTGCCGCGCGCGCGCGATCTCGCGCTGCGCCGCCTCGCTGAGCGGCCAATGCGCCCCGCAAGCGAGCAGCGACTCGTCCACGCCTGCCTTGTCGAGCAGGCTCCGCACCGCTTCGAGATGGATGGCGTCGCCGCTATGGGACGCGCAGGCGACGGCAAGCTCCGCCTCGCCGAGCGCGAAGGCGTCGGCGGCGCCGCTCTCGACGAGCGGCATCGCCTGGAACGCCTTGACGGCGGAACGGGGAAACACCGGACGCTCGATCTCGCCGAGCGCGAGCAGCACGCGTCCTTCTGTATCTGCGATGGCGACCGCACCGCGATGCGGCTTTCGACGAGAGCGCCGCGTACCACCTCGACAAGGATCGGGTTGTCGTTTCGCATCTGACCGCTGGCGCGGAGTTTATCCATGATTAGGAGATTGGGACGCCCGCCGTGGGAGTCAACTCGATGGGCACCCCGGGAGCATGCTTGGAAGCGCGGATGACGAGTGAGGTCTTGACGCTCGCCACATTAGGCGCCGCGGTCAGCTCGTGAATGATGAACTCCTGGAACGCCGTCAGATCGGGCGCCACGCATTTCAGCATGAAGTCGATCTCACCCGAAAGCATGTAGCAGTCGCGCACGATGGTCGAACGCCGTACCCACTCCTCGAAGGCGACGAGATCGGCCTCGGCCTGGCTGTGCAGGCCGACCATGGCGAAGGCGGTCACGTCGAAGCCAAGCGCCTTGTCGTTCAGCAGCGCCGTATAGGCGCGGATGATGCCGGCTTCCTCCAGCGCCCGCACGCGGCGCAAGCAGGGCGGCGCCGAGATACCGACCCGGCGCGCGAGCTCGATATTGGTGATGCGGCCGTCCGCCTGCAATTCGCGCAAGATCCGCCAATCGGTGGCATCGAGACGGGCTGAACGCATGGCTTTCGCTCCTGGACGATGGCGGGTGCGAGGGGCTAGAAGCGGCAACACCAGGCTCTGCTCGGCCTACTTGCGCATTCTTAGGTTCGATCGCGACAAGAATGAAGAAAATCGAACCTGCACCGCTTCCAGCAACTCCGAGCAGCTGCCGACAGTCTTTGCCAGACTGGCCGGATCGTGACCGACGGCTCCGTCGGCATGGAGGCCCAGGGCATCGCCTGGCGGAGGCCGTCGCCGCCCTTCACCTCAAGCGGGTGCGCGTGACCGGGCGCCATGCGGGCCCTCCCGCCACGGCACAGGTCCATGTGCCGCCGGAGCGCCTACTGCGCGCCGTCGCGAGCGATACCCCGCTCGATCCCCCTGGCCGCGCCTTGTCATTTCCATCGGCCGGCGGAGCGTGCCGATCGCGCTCGCCCTGAAGCGCCTCTCCGGAACCTAGGCGCTCCACATCCAGGGCCCGAAAGTGCAATCGGCGCGAATGTTCGACCTCGTGCCGCGCTGTCGTCGATGACTCATTTTTGCTGTGTCAATGTGACGACGATCTTCGGTGTGTGCATAGTGTCACGCCGCGCGCGGCTGGCCGAAGCCGCCAAGCGC
>CAWBUT010000015.1:0-13391 GCA_963792045.1 uncultured Alphaproteobacteria bacterium | reverse complement strand
GTGGTCCGTGCCACGTGGTACGGCAACGAACTTCGGGGACATCGCACGGCCTCAGGTGAAACGTTCAATCCGGGAGGAAGGACAGCTGCACACAAGTCCTTGCCGTTCGGTACCTGCCTGGTCATCGGGAATCCAAAGACGGGTCGCAAGGTTGCGGTGCGAGTGAACGATCGCGGTCCCTTCACGCCGGGTGTCGAGCTGGATCTTTCATCGGGGGCGGCAGAGGCTATCGGAATGGGGTCGACGCAAAGCGTGACCATGAGCCGTTGTTAAGCCGCCATCGATAACTGCCAGCCGAATAGTGGGCGAAAATGCCCCAGTTCTGACGGCTGGCGGGGGCTTGAGAATGACATCCAAACGCACTATGTGTTGGGACACGGGTAACGTCCATTAATCGCTAGTGCCCCCCGTCTAGCCGACGTAACCCGGTTTGCGCCGGATTCCCTCCCGGCGCATCGCGCTAAAGCGCTTCTGGTGCCTGACTGCGTCAAGTGGTTAGGCACTTTTTTTATCCGGCATGATGGTCGGTGTGACTGTTCGGTAACACCGAAGATTTATTTAACAACCGCCCGAGATTTGCCACTGTCGCCCTATTTTCTGATGGGCGACATCGCGCGAAGACGAGAGGGAAAAAAGGGCGTTACGGGGGAAGCCTTGGCCAATCGCCGGGCTTCCCTTTTTGCTAATCCCTCCGCGCATTCGGCAGAACTTCTCTTGCATCGCGGCTGTGAGCCGGCGAGGAAAGCCGACCACTCTGCGTGTCGTAGCGATGTGACGTTTTCCAACAAAGTTGGAAAAGAAACGACCCGGAGCGAAGCCCCGCGGGGGGAACCGCGTGATCGGACCTCCAACTCCGGGCCGCGAACCGGATCCAGCTATTTCGCCATCATGCCTTTAAGCATGCCGACGACGACAGTGAGAATGGCACCACCCACGCTACCACCGATCAGCTGGGCAATGACTGTTTTGAAATCGACTCCGCTCGCAGCCGCCGCAAGTGAAGGAACTAGCGCTCCAAGAAGTTGTCCGCCACCGACGCCGCCAAGAGCCCCAGCAATGGAGTTGCCGAGCTTGCCCAGGTCGGCATTGTCCATTTGCGATGCGGCAGCATTTCCTCCAATAGCCCCAGCTATGATCTGAAGGATTAGATTGATAACGGTGCTTGACATGCTCCACCCCCCTTTTGGGCACGGCAACTGATGTGCCGTCAGGAGACAGACTGATCCCTTTGCGTGGATTCGGCAAGATCGGCTAACGGCGGCGGCGGCGGCGGCGGCGGCGGCGTTATTCAGCGGAGACAATTCGACATGTCACTCATCAAGGTACTTCTCGAGAAACCCCCAACTTTGTCCGCCGCATCCAAATACACGGCGATAAATGGCCTCGTTTACCTGGGCTTCGGAGCGCTGCTCATTGCTTGGCCGAGAGCAACCCAGGCGCTGTTCATGGATCAACCTTTTGTTGGACACGAGGAGGCACTCATTCGCGTGATCGGTCTGACGATTGTGGTCATCGGCTGGTTCTACTTATTCGGCGGTCGCTCGGGCGCACGACAAATCGTTGCTGCTTCTGTGGTCGACCGATTCGTGTTCGTACCTGCGGTCCTCTTGCCCCTTGCGATAGCTGGCGTGTTCCCTCATTTGCTGGCGACGATGGCGATTCTCGACCTATCCCTCGCCGTCGGCGCCTGGGTGCTTCTCGGCCGGAAGCCAACAAGGCATTAGGCGTCCTCATCGAGCCTTTTCCGAATCTGCCGAACTCTATTGGCAATGTATTCTAGGGCGAGTGCTATCCGAACGCGTGTACGCGCATCGCTCGGCTCTTCGGGCTTGGGCCGAGAATCAAGAGGGCTTGCGCCGACCTGCTCCCAACGCTCTCGTTCAGCGTGGTGGTCCTCATCGGGCACTTCTTCACCCACGCGCATTCGACCGCTTCGACCATCTTCCATCTTGGTTCAGGAAGAAATCGAATCGCCAGATCTTGGGACAAAAACTGGCAAAAAATCCAGCAAGATCAACGGCTGATTTTTGGGTTGGCGCCCCGTAGGGGTTTCGAACCCCTGTTTCCGGCGTGAGAGGCCAGCGTCCTAGGCCACTAGACGAACGGGGCTTCCGATCGAAGGCCGAGCAAGGTCCGAAGCTATAACGTGGGGGACCGAACCCGATCAAGGATTATTGGGGTTTGAGCCGGATCCGGGCTTACGACCTTGCCGCTGGCCAGATCGATGACGACGATCTCCGGTCCGTCGCTCGAGGAGAGATGCAGCGCGAGTCGGCCGCCATCAAGGGACATGGCGGTAACCTGGGCGTCCCTGCCCACGGGCAGATCGAAACCTTGAACCGCGCCGGGACCGGCGCGCGGCGCCATGCCCGCTTGCCCCGCATGGGAGGCCTGATAGACAATGGCGGCGAGCACGAAGGCAAAGCCGCCCACGAGCAGCACTCCCATCACGATCACGGCGACTTTGAGCAGACGCACCTGACGCGGCGTGAACACGGTCCCCGCGAGCGGCGCGTTGCCAGCATCACCCGCCGCCTTTTTCACGGTCTCATGCCCTCTCATCTTGAGCATATCGATATCGAAGCCGGCGACAGCCACAACGACATGCGGCTCGACCGCTTCTTGAGCGCGTCCCTGCCCGATTTGAGCCGCACGCGGCTGCAGGCACTGATCAAGCAAGGGCAGGTGACGAGTAGCGGCGCGACCATAGAGGACCCCAAATATCGGGTCAAACCGGGCGAGCGCTTCCAGCTCATCGTGCCGCCGGCGGCACCTGCGGTGCCCCAAGGCCAGGCGATGCCGCTCGACATCGTCTATGAGGACGACGCGCTCATCGTCATCGACAAGCCTGCCGGTCTCGTCGTCCATCCGGGCGCCGGCCACGCCGACCAAACCCTCGTCAATGCGCTCATCGCCCATTGCGGAGACAGCCTCTCCGGCATCGGCGGCGTCGCGCGGCCCGGCATCATCCACCGTCTCGACAAGGACACGAGCGGACTTCTGGTCGTGGCCAAGACCGACCAGGCGCATCGCGGCCTCGCCGCCGAATTTGCCGACCATGGCCGCACGGGCTCGCTCACCCGCGCCTATCTCGCGCTCGTCTGGGGCGCGCCGCCCCGCCCCCACGGGACGATTAACGCACCGATCGGGCGCCATCCCACGAGCCGCACCAAGATGGCGGTGGTGGGAGAAGGCAAAGGCCGTCCCGCTGTGACCCATTACCGCGTGCTCGCGACGTTTCGGCCACGACCCCGCCAAGCGCGCGCCCATCGCCTCGCTGCTCGAATGCCGCCTGGAGACGGGACGCACCCATCAGGTGCGCGTGCACCTCGCTCATTTGGGCGTGCCCGTCATCGGCGATCCGCTTTACGCGCAAGGCTTCAAGACCAAGATCGGGCGTCTGCCGGAGAAGCTCCGCGACAAACTGTCAGAGCTGCACCGGCAAGCGTTGCATGCGGCGCGGCTCGGCTTCGCCCATCCGGTCACCGGCACATTGCTGGAATTTAATAGTGAACTGCCGCGCGATCTTGCTCAAATCGTGGAATCATTCAAGGAACTGTGAAGGGGTGCCGGTCTTTAATCACTACGGCAAACCTTCTATAGAGAGCGAGGCGCCGCGTCATCGGCGCCACGGGTTGCGCGGGCCACCTCGCCTGCTGGAGAGAAGTTCTAATGGCTGCGAGAACATTGCCGAGTGTGAGCGCGCATGGCGGACTGACGCGTTACCTCGAGGAGATCCGTCAGTTCCCCATGTTGGAGCCGCAGGAGGAGTACATGCTCGCCAAGAGTTGGCGCGAGCATGGCGACCGCGACGCGGCCCACAAGCTCATCACCTCGCATTTGCGGCTCGTGGCGCGCATCGCCATGGGCTATCGCGGCTATGGGCTGCCCATCGGCGAAGTCGTCTCCGAGGGCAATGTCGGTCTGATGCAGGCGGTGAAGCGCTTCGATCCCGACAAGGGATTCAGGCTCGCCACCTACGCCATGTGGTGGATCCGGGCGGCGATCCAGGAATACATCCTGCGCTCCTGGAGCCTCGTCAAGATGGGCACGACCGCGGCCCAGAAGAAGCTCTTCTTCAACCTGCGCAAGATCAAAGGCCAGTTGAAGGCGCTCGAAGAGGGCGACCTCCGCCCCGATCAGGTGAAGCGCATCGCCACCCAGCTCGGCGTCACCGAGGAGGACGTGGTCTCCATGAACCGGCGGCTGGGGGGCGACTCATCGCTCAACGCGCCGGTGCGCAACGACAGCGAAAGCGGCGAGTGGCAGGACTGGCTGGTCGACGAGACCATGGACCAGGAGACCGCGCTCGCCGAGTCCGAGGAAAAGGACCACCGCCGCCACATGCTCAACGACGCGCTCCAGGGCCTGAACGAGCGTGAGCGCCGCGTGTTCGAGGCGCGCCGCCTCGCCGAGGAGCCGTTGACGCTCGAGGAGCTGTCCGCGGAGTTCGGCGTGAGCCGCGAGCGCATCCGCCAGATCGAGGTGCGCGCCTTCGAGAAGGTGCAGAAGGCGGTGCAGAAGGCCGCCGCCGCCGAGGCGCATCCGGCACCCGCCTAGCTCAAGCCTCAACCATCGCGCCGTTCGGCACCCACGAGCGGGCCGTCTTCCTCGGGCTGCTCCTCGATATCGCGCGCGAACAACTCCTCGAGCTCCAAGGCCTGGGACAGGGCATTGGCGCGGACCTTCTCCAGGTCCGTGTAATATTGATAGTCCTGATAAAGCCGCCGCTCGTCCTGCCGCTTGAAGGTCTCGGTGAGCCGGCGCACTTCGGCCTCGCTCAAGCCCAGCCCCTTCAGCACCTCGCGCGTGAGCTGCAACGCGGCCAGAAACGTCTCGCGCTCGATCTTGGTGATGCCGAGATCCATGAGCCGGTGCACATGCGTGCGGTCGCGCGCCCGCGCATAGACGGGCAGATCGGGAAAATGCTTGCGCACGGTCTCGGCGACCCGGAGCGAGCCCTCCACGTCGTCGATGGCGAGCACGAAGGCGCGCGCCTTGTGGGCTTCCGCCGCGCGTAAAATGTCGAGCCGCCCCGCATCGCCATAGTAGATCTTGGCGCCGAAGCGCCGCACGAAGTCGACCTGCTCGATACTCGTATCGAGCGCGGTGAAGGGAATGCGCCTTGCGCGCAACACGCGCGCCACGATCTGGCCGAAGCGGCCGAAGCCCGCGATGATCACGTGGCTGTCGCCGCCGGGCGGCATCTCGTAATCGGGCGCCTCCGGCGTGACCCGGCGGCGGATCATGGTGTCGGCGAGCAGCAGCAGCGGCGTCACCGCCATCGACAGCGTGACGGCGAGCGTCAGCAGGCTCGCCATGGATTGGCCGATCACCCCGGCGAGCGCGCCGGCCGAGAACAGCACGAAGGCGAACTCGCCGCCCTGGCTGATCACGAGTCCCAGCCGCACCGCCGCGGGGCTTTTCAGTCCCCACCACCGCCCGAGCAGATAAAGGACGATCGCCTTGATCGTGACGAGGCCGATGACGATGGCGAGCAGCTGCAGCGGACTGCCGAGCAGCACGGTGAGGTCCATGGACATGCCCACGGCGATGAAAAAGAGCCCGAGCAGCAGCCCCTCGAAGGGGGCGATGTCCGCCTCGATCTGATGGCGAAATTCCGAAATCGGCGAGCAGCGCGCCGGCGATGAAGGCGCCGAGCGCGGCCGAGAGACCGGCCGCCTCCATGACGAGCGCCACGCCCACCACGGTGAGCAGCGCGCTTGCCGTCATCGCCTCGCGCACGCCGGTAGCCGCGACGAGATGGTACAGCCGGTTGAGCAGGAAACGCCCCACCACGATCACGCCGAGAATGGTGCCGATGGCGAGCGCCGCGGCCTCGAGGTCCATGGCCGGCCGCTCGGCGCCCCCGGGCGCGAAGAGCGGCACGAGCGCGATGAGCGGGATGGCGGCGAGATCCTGGAACAACAGAATCGAGAAGGCGACCCGGCCGTGGCGCGTATTGATCTCGCCATTCTCTTCCAGCAATTGCAGCGCAAACGCGGTCGAGGACAGCGACAGAGCAAGCCCGATGAACACGGCCTCGCGCGTGGTGAGGCTGAGCGCCAAGCCGATGGCGGCCAGCGGAATGGCGGTGGCGATGAGCTGGACCGTGCCGAGCCCGAAGATCGCCGAGCGCATGGCCCACAGCCGCATCGGGCGCAGCTCGAGCCCGATCACGAACAGCAGCATCACGACGCCGAACTCGGCGAAATGGAGGATGTTCTCGACGTCGTAGATCGAATAGATGAGGCCGATGCCGAACGGGCCGATCACGATGCCGGCCGCGAGATAGCCGAGCACCGAGCCGAGGCGCAGGAAGCGGCCGAGCGGCGCGGCAATGGCGGCGGCGGCCAGAAACACCGCCACTTGAATGAGTTCCGTCGTCACCATGCGTGCGCCTGCCCTGCTCGCCTCTCGTTACCATGGCGAGGATGGGGCCGCTAGGCACGCGCGGCCCGGCCGGGACAAGGCTCCGCAAGGCCGGGCTCAAACGGCACTCGTCGATGGGTTCAAGGCGGAGATCGCCCGGCGCGAGGGCGCGGGTTGCCCGGAGACCGGCCTAGCGCGGGACGAAGATGTCCACGAAGGGCGCCCGCACCCAGGTGCCGCGCCGGCCGACATGCACGCTCGTGAACGGCGCCTCGACATGGGTGCCCTCATCGACGTCGACGTCGGTGAACGGCGCGCGCACATGCGTGCCGCACGCATAACGGTGGTGATGGCGCCAATAATAGCAGCCGGCATCGATCTGCTGCACCAACCCTTGCGCCGGCGCATCGAGGATCGCGCCCGGAGCCGCCTGCCCCGGTTGCGCTGCGCCGAGCCATGCGCCGATAGCGGCGACAGCCAGGCCGAGATACAGGAATTTGCTCATGTGCCTGTCCTCCTTGACGGTCTCTCAGCGAGTGAGCCGCCACAATTTAATATCGCACGATAAACGAAATATGGCGAGGCGCGCTGCAATTGTCACAACCAGCCCTTCCGCTTGAAATAAAGGTAAGGCAGCACGGCGGAAAGCACCATGAGCAAGAGCGCAAAGGGATAGCCGAAGATCCATTTCAGCTCGGGCATGACCTCGAAATTCATGCCGTAGATCGAGGCGACCAGCGTCGGCGGCAGGAACACGACCGCAGCGATCGAGAAAATCTTGATGATGTCGTTTTGCTGGATGTTGATCATGCCGAGCGTGGCGTCGAGCAGGAACACGATCTTGCCCGACAGAAAGCTCACATGATCGGTCAGCGACTGCACGTCCCGCGCCGCGGTGCGGATGCGGGCCTTGAGCAGCTTGTCCTCGTTGCGCTCATTGGCGGCATGGGTGAGGAAGGTGAGCAGGCGGCCGAGCGAGTGGGCGCTTTCGCGCGCGAGCGAGGTGATCTCCCCTTCGCGCCCGATCGACCTGAGCAAGACGTCGAAGCGGCGTTGCCGCGTGGCGCGTGCCGCCGCGCATCTCGAAGATCGAGCGAGACAGCGCGTCCACCTCCGCCTGGATGTGCTCGATGAAGTCGGCGAGCCGGTCGACGACGGTCTCGATCAGGCCGGTGAGCACCGCGGTCCCGTTGGTGAGATGGGTTTCCGACCGCTTGCAGCGCGCCACGAACAGGGCTGAAGGCGCGCAAATCCACATAGCGGAGCGTGACCAGGCGCTGGCCGGCGATGATGAAGGTCACCGGCGTCGTTTCCGGCGCGGGCAAATCGCCCTGGTAGAGCACCGTCGCGGTCATGAAATGGGAGCCGTTCTCCTGATAGAGCCGGCTCGACGCCTCGATCTCCTGCTGCTCTTCGCGCGTCGGCACGTCGAGCTTGAGCGCGCGCTCGATCTTGGCCTCCTCCTCCGGCGTGGGGTTGAGGAGGTCGATCCACACCGCCTGCTCGGTGATCCTGGGCTTGCCGGTCTGCGCGAAGAGCACCCCCTCGCGGGCCTCGTAGATGGTGAGCATCGGACGCTTCCTGGATGGCCTCGCGCATTCGACCTCTGGCGGGCCCCTGAAACGCATCGCGTGAGAGCGACCATAGCCCAGTGCCCCGCCTTTGCCAGCCGCGACATTCAGCGCCCAGGCGAGCCTCAGTTCTTCTGCAAGATGCAAGCGCCGCCGGCTGCCCGCAGGCGCGCGCAGAGCGTCTCGGCCTCGCCGCGGCTGTCGGCGCCGATCTGGACCATGTACAGATAACGCCGGCCGCGGCTCAGATTGCGCTCCGGCAGCACGAAGGGTTCCGCCTCGGCGAGCACGGCGGCGTGCTTCTGCTTGAGCCGGGCAAACCAGGACAGCGCCCTCGCCTTGGAGAAAGCGGTCGCGACCTGGATGCCCCAAGGGCGCCACGCCGCGCTCGCCGTCAACGGCTCCGTCTCGTACACCGCCCGCACCACCAAGGGCGCGAGCTTGCGGCAGGATTGGACCACGTCCTCGGCCGGACTCTTGAGCGTGTCGGGGAGATCGGTCTCGGCGAGCTTCCATTCCTCGGCGGCGCGGCCGGTGACGAAAAAGACGTAGTCCTCGGTCTCGGCCGGCAGACCGCTCGTCCCCGCGAGCCACTTCCGCACCCGCTCGGCGCCGGCGTTGTAGGCCGCGGCCGCGAGCCCGATATTGCCGAACTCGCCTTCGAGATCGGCGAGCAGGCTCGCCGAATGGACGATCGCCGCGCGCGGCTCGAACGGATCGTCGAGGCCGCGATCCTCCGCCGTCGCCGGCATGAACTGGGCGATGCCTTGCGCGCCTTTCGGGCTCACCGCTTCCGGATTGAAGCGGCTTTCCTTCCAGATCAGGCGCACGAAGACCATGGGCGGCAGCGCCTTTGCTTCCGCCTCCTGCTCCATCCATGGACACACCGTGTCGACGAAGGGCTTAGGGCCGCCGGCCGCCGCGAGCGCCGCTGCCTTCACGCCGTCGCTGACCTCGTCGGCTCGAGCGCAAGCGGGCGCGACACCGAGCGCGGCAACGAAAAGCGCACCGGCCATGCACCCCACGCGCTTAGTTTGGGAGGTGCATCTCATCGAGCAGCTCGAGCCACAGGGCGAAAGAGGCGACGGCCCCGATAGCGGCCAGGACCGCGGCAAGCACGAGAAACCGGCCCCGGCGCGCGAGCAAGAGTGCCGGCAGCGTGAACGGCAAGAAGATGAACATGAAGGCGGCGCTCACTCCCACCATCTCCATGCCGTCTCCCATCGGATTGGCATGTCGCCATAGAAAGACGGTGAGAAAAACGAGGAAGCCGACCTCGGCCCAAGCCAGCGAAGAGCACGCTCAGACGCAGGTGCCGATCGCCCTTGGCAAGCGTCCCGACCATGCCGCGGCTCGCTACTCCTCGTCCTCGACGGCGGTGTCGGGCCGGTCCGTCCCGGGATCGAGCTCCTCGTGCCATATGCCGTCGGCGGTTTCATACTCGATGCCCACCGTTTCGCCCGGCACCTTTTGCTCGGCGGCGGCGCGCTTCGCCGCGAACAGCGCGGCCTCGTGGCTGGGGAATCTCTCGGAGAACACGTCGCCTACCTTGTAGGCCCAGCCGTCCTCATGCCGCACGATGTGGTAGGTGACTTTCGCCATCGGCCTCTTCCTTTTGCTAGACGTGCGATTATAGCCCATAACCGGCGCCGCCACGCCCTCGTTCCGCTCCTGGCCCGCAATGGCCAAGCGGCAGAGGAAAGTGATCCGAGCGCCAGCGTCAACCGCCGGAAGCGTGCGCGAGGTGAATCGGAAAATGGTGGACCGGAGCGTGCGTCAGGCGACGTTCACGCCGTAAGCCTCGGTGAAGGCCGCGGCGGCATAGGCGTTCGACGCATAGCCGAACCCCTTGTCGCCCCATTGCGTAGTGCCCCAGCTGTTGCGGACGATGAACAGGTTGGGGTCATAGCCGACGAGCGCGACCGCATGTCCACCTTGCCTGGACATGGGATCATAGATGTCGAGCTTGCCGCCGGTGTCGTTCGCGTTCATCCACGCATTGTCGCATTCGAGCCGCGTGAGGATCGGCCCCTTGGTCGCGATCCAGTGCCGCCAGTTCGCCAAGTCCCGGCCGAGATTGATGTAGCTCGCGATCTTGAGCTGCGCCGCAATGGCATAGAAGGTCTCGACCTTATCGCCATAGAGTTTGCCTGTGCCAAAGGGCAGCACCGTGTCGTCGACGCAGCCATAGCTGCGCGCCACATCGAGCGCGGCCTTGAGGCTCGTGCCGTCGCTTTCGATAAAGGTGGTCGGCCGGACGGTGAATTCGTCCGTCTCCTTGGCGGCCATCCAGATGAAGCGTGGCGACAAGAGCTGCGATGTGGTCAGCCGCCCCGCCTTCACAAAGTGCCAGCGCAGCACCGAGTTCGGCCGTGGCCCAGCCGACGCAGGAGCCGGTTGCGCCCTGATCGTTGATGGCCCACCACCGCTCGCGCAGATCCTTGCTCGGAGGGATGGGCTGCGCCGCGAGGATGCCCGCGGCCATGGCGTTCTCGAAGCGCCAATCGTTCTGCGTCTCGCGCGAGGGAATGCAGTTGAGGATGCGAACTCCCGCCGCCGCTGTCCCGACTTTGGCGGTTTTCCTCGGGCGCGCTTGTGCCGGCGCTGCCGGACGGCGCGACGATCGTTTCTTTGCTCGAACTGCCATAGGACGCCTCCCCCGTTTCACCCTTTTTAGGGGAAATATCAGCGTTGCGCAACTATAGCGTGTAGTCGAGTCCAGACAGCTTTTAAGAGTTCGCGCCCCCCGCTATTGCGGCTTGGCCAAGAGATTGGCGTCGCGCACCAGCAGCCAGCGCCCGTCCTTCTCCTTGCGCAGGATGGAGAGCGTATGGCCGGTACGCCGCAGCATCGCCTGGCCCCCCGAAGGCGCGATCGTGATCGTGAGGCGATTGCGCAAATACGCCCAGTCGCCAAACACCTTGACCTCCTCGATGTCGCTCGTCCCCTCGATGTCGAGCCCCTTCATGCCTTGCGATTCGGCGGCGAAGGCCTCCTTGCCGAAGGGCTCCCGTCCCGGAACCATGAAGATGACGTCGTCGGCCATCAGACTGAGAATGGTGTCGAGGTCGCCCGCCTTGCTCGCCTCCATCCACAGGGCGACCAGCTCGCGAATGGCGCGTTCGTCTTCGGTCATCGCCGCAGCACTCCCGAGCTCCTATATGTCATCCGGTGCCGCGCCGCTTTGCATCCTCTTCGACGCGGCCCGAAGCACGGAGGTTACCGATGAAATTGCGTTTGCTCAGCCTATCATTCCTGCTGGCGATGTCTTCAGTCGCCCGCGCCGACGATCTTCCCTGCATCAGCACGACATTCAACCTGCTGTCGCCGAACGACAAGGTCTGCGTCAGCGAATTCGACGACCCCGCCGTGCCGGGCGTCGCCTGCTATATCTCGCAAGCGCGCAAGGGCGGCTGGGGTCAGCCCTTGGGGCTGAACGAGGACCCCTCCAATTTCTCCGTCTCCTGCCGCCAGGTCGGGCCGATCACTGTCGACCTCGCCAAGCTGCCGAAGCACGAGGAAGCCTTCAGCCAGAAGACCTCCATCTTCTTCAAACGCACGCGCATCTATCGGCTACCGGACGAGACCCGCCACGTCATCGTCTATGTCGCGGTGAGCTCGAAGATCATCAACGGCTCGCCGGCGAACTCGATCGACGTGGTGCCGATCGTGCCCTGGCCCCGCGCCGTAAGTCGCATGATCCTTGCGCCAACTCTATTCGTCATGCCCGGACTTGATCCGGGCATCCATGCCGTTACCTCTCCGCTCGCCGACAGGCGCCAATGGAATGGATTGCCGGGTCAAGCCCGGCAATGACGAGCGTAGGCAGGCCAATTTATCCCGCCGCTCGCGAGCGCGAGTGAGGAGGGGATGGCGCGCCGAAAAGCGCAAACCTTTGGCATCGCGATCTCGGCGAGATCGCGCGGGCGCCTCTCGGCGCGCCATGAGCGGCGATTTGGCGAACACCGGGCCGCGCTTTCGCCGTCAGTGCCCCGTTTCCCCGACGGACGAGAGTTGACATGGGGGTCGCGTTTGGCATAGGCCAGACGGTCGTCAGCCAGCTCCTGGCAGGGCTTCGTAATGAGCCCGGGCGGAGCCCCGGCGCCGCCCGGGTGCCCGATCTGCGGACCAGACCCGCGGGCGCCGCACCCCTCCCGCCTCACGACGCCTCATGATGCGCCCCTCAACGGACGAGGTGCGAGGAAGTTAATGCCGCGGCGATAGGCGGGGATAAAATTCCCTCTGCTTTGTGGCATAACCGCCCCGATCACGCGCTGGAGTTGCCATGTGGTTTCGCCTGCTTGCCGCCGCCCTCGCCCTGCTCCTCTTGCCCGCCCCGGCGCTGGCCGGCGCCAAGGAGAAGGTGGCGGCGCTCGCTCCCTCGGCGCTGGTGTTCGTGGTGGACGAAAAGGGCAAGGAGCTGATCGCCCAGAACGCGGATAAGCCCTTCGTCCCGGCCTCCGTCACCAAGATCGCGACCGCTTGGCTCGCGCTCGAGATCCTGGGCCCCGACTACCGCTTCGAGACAAAATTTTACCTGGACAAGAATCGGGTGCTGTATGTGCGCGGTGGCGGCGATCCTTTCCTCATCTCCGAGGAGCTGGCGCCGCTCGCCACCGAGCTCGTCGCCGCCATCGGCAAGGAGCCCATCACCGGCATCGTGCTCGATGCGAGCTACTACCCCTCCGACCTGCGCATCCCGGGCATCGAGGACACGACGAGTCCTACGATGCGCTGAACTCGGCGCTCGCGGTGAATTTCAACACGATCGCCGCCCTGCGCAAGGGCAAGACGGTCCTCTCCGCCGAGCCGCAAACGCCGATCACGCCGCTGGCGATCAGCCAGTTCCGCGCGCGGGGCCCCCAGGGCCGCGGCCGCATCAGCCTCGCCAAAACCCGGCGGTGAGCCTGCACTATGCCGGCGAGCTGATCGCCGCCTTCATCGACCCGCGCCGGCGGCAGCGTGAAGGGCAAGATCACGACCGGGACCGTCCGCCAGGCCTGGAGCCGGTCTACGTTCACAAGTCGCGCCCCCTTTCGCAGATCCTCGTCCAGCTGCTCATCGCCTCGAACAACTACATCGCCAACCAGGTCTTCCTGGAGATCGGCGGCACCCTGGGCGGGGCGGTCAGCCTGGAGAAATCGCTCAAAGTGGCGAACGCGATGCTTGCCACGAACGGCCTCGCCGACGCCATCCATATGGAGGAGGGCTCCGGCATCAGCCGCAACAACCGCTTCACGGCCCGCGGCCTCGCGCACGTGCTCGACCTCTTCGCGCCCCATGCCGAGCTGCTCCACGGCCATGACGGCGGCCTGAACAAGACCGGCACGCTCTCCGGCGTCAGCACGCTCGCAGGCTACGCCGACACCAAAAGCCACGGGCGCGTGCGCTTCGTGATCTCGCTCAACAGCAACGGCCCGATGCGCTTCGAGCTGCTCAAGGCCATCG
>CAWBUT010000014.1:205000-386556 GCA_963792045.1 uncultured Alphaproteobacteria bacterium | reverse complement strand
CTCCTGGCCCGCAATGGCCAAGCGGCAGAGGAAAGTGATCCGAGCGCCAGCGTCAACCGCCGAAAGCGTGCGCGAGGTGAATAGGAAAATGGTGGACCGGAGCGTGCGTCAGGCGACGTTCACGCCGTGAGCCTCGGTGAAGGCCGCGGCGGCATAGGCTTTCGACGCATAGCCGAACCCCTTGTCGCCCCATTGCGTAGTGCCCCAGCTATTGCGGACGATGAACAGGGTGGGGTCATAGCCGACGAGCGCGACCGCATGTCCACCTTGCCTGGACATGGGATCATAGATGTCGAGCTTGCCGCCGGTGTCGTTCGCGTTCATCCACGCATTGTCGCATTCGAGCCGCGTGAGGATCGGCCCCTTGGTCGCGATCCAGTGCCGCCAGTTCGCCAAGTCCCGGCCGAGATTGATGTAGCTCGCGATCTTGAGCTGCGCCGCAATCGTAAAAGGTCTCGACCTTATCGCCATAGAGTTTGCCTGAGCCAAAGGGCAGCACCGTGTCGTCCACGCAGCCATAGCTGCGCGCCACATCGAGCGCGGCCTTGAGGCTCGTGCCGTCGCTTTCGATAAAGGTGGTCGGCCGGACGGTGAATTCGTCCGTCTCCTTGGCGGCCATCCAGATGAAGCGTGGCGACAAGAGCTGCGATGTGGTCAGCCGCCCCGCCTTCACAAAGTGCCAGCGCAACACCAATTCGGCCGTGGCCGAGCCGACGCAGGAGCCGGTTGCGCCCTGATCGTTGATGGCCCACCACCGCTCGCGCAGATCCTTGCTCGGAGGGATGGGCTGCGCCGCGAGGATGCCCGCGGCCATGGCGTTCTCGAAGCGCCAATCGTTCTGCGTCTCGCGCGAGGGAATGCAGTTGAGGATGCGAACTCCCGCCGCCGCTGTCCCGACTTTGGCGATTTTCCTCGGGCGCGCTGGTTCCGCGCAGCCGGACGGCGCGACGATCGTTTCTTTGCTCGAACTGCCATAGGACGCCTCCCCCGTTTCACCCTTTTTAGGGGAAATATCAGCGTTGCGCAACTATAGCGTGTAGTCGAGTCCAGCCAGCTTTCAAGAGTTCGCCCCCCCCGCTATTGCGGCTTGGCCAACAGATTGGCGTCGCGCACGAGGAGCCAGCGCCCGTCCTTCTCCTTGCGCAGGATGGAGAGCGTGTGGCCCGTGCGCCGCAGCATCGCCTGGCCGCCCGAAGGCGCGATCGTGATGGTGAGGCGATTGCGCAAATACGCCCAGTCGCCGAACACCTTGACCTCCTCGATGTCGCTCGTCCCCTCGATGTCGAGCCCCTTCATGCCTTGCGATTGGCGGCGAAGGCTTCCTTGCCGAAGGGCTCCCGTCCTGGAACCATGAAGATGACGTCGTCGGCCATCAGACTCAGAATGGTGTCGAGGTCGCCCGCCTTGCTCGCCTCCATCCAATGGCGACCAGCTCGCGAATGGCGCGTTCGTCTTCGGTCATCGCCGCCGCACTCCTGAGCTCCTATATGTATCCCGTGCCGCACCGCTTTTGCGTCCTCTTCGACGCGGCCCGAAGCACGGAGGTTACCGATGAAATTGCGTTTGCTCAGCCTATCATTCCTGCTGGCGATGTCTTCAGTCGCGCGGGCCGACGATCTTCCCTGCATCAGCACGACATTCAACCTGCTGTCGCCCAACGACAAAGTCTGCGTCAGCGAATTCGACGACCCCGCCGTGCCGGGGGTCGCCTGCTACATCTCGCAAGCGCGGAAGGGCGGCTGGGGTCAGCCCTTGGGGCTGAACGAGGACCCCTCCAATTTCTCGGTCTCCTGTCGCCAGGTCGGGCCGATCAACGTCGACCTCGCCAAGCTGCCGAAGCACGAGGAAGCCTTCAGCCAGAAGACCTCCATCTTCTTCAAACGCACGCGCATCTACCGCATGCCGGACGAGACCCGCCACGTCCTCGTCTATGTCGCCGTGAGCTCGAAGATCATCAACGGCTCGCCGGCGAACTCGATCGACGTCGTGCCGGTCGTGCCCTGGGCCGCCGCGCCTTAAACCCCTGAACGCAATTCTCGTCATGCCCGGACTTGATCCGGGCATCCATGCCGTTCCCTCCCCGCTCGGCGACAAGCGCCAATGGAATGGATTGCCGGGTCAAGCCCGGCAATGACGAGACGCGGGCACGCCAAGATTTCTCGCCCGGCGCGCGCGTCCGCGAGGATAAGGGGGATGGCGCGCCGAAAAGCGCAATCCTGTGGCATCGCGATCTCGGCGAGATCGCGCGGGCGCCTCTCGGCGCGCCATAAGCGGCGATTTGGCGAACGCCGGGCCGCGCTTTCGCCGTCAGTGCCCCGTTTCCCCGTCATCTCTCAAGGAGATCAGGGGGTCGCGTTTGGCATAGGCCAGACGGTCGTCAGCCAGCTCCTGGCAGGGCTTCGTAGTGAGCCCGGGCGGAGCCCCGGCGCCGCCCGAGTGCCCGATCTGCGCGACCAGACCCGCGGGCGCCGCACCCATCCCCCTCACACCCTCATGAGCGCCCCTCAACGCGAGGTGTGCGGAAGTTAATGCCGCGGCGATAGGCGGGGATAAAATTCCCTCTGCTTTGTGGCATAACGGCCCCGATCGCGCGCTGGAGTTGCCATGTGGTCTCGCCTGCTTGCCGCCCTCGCCCTGCTCCTGCTGCCCGCCCCGGCGCTGGCCGGCGCCAAGGAGAAGGTCGCGGCGCTGGCGCCCTCGGCGCTGGTGCTCGTGCTGGACGAAAAGGGCAACGAGCTGATCGCCCAGAACGCGGATAAGCCCTTCGTCCCGGCCTCCGTCACCAAGATCGTGACCGCTTGGCTGGCGCTGGAGGTCCTGGGCCCCGACTACCGCTTTGAGACCAATTCTACCTGGACAAGAATCGGGTGCTGTATGTGCGCGGCGGCGGCGATCCCTTCCTGATCTCCGAGGAGCTGGCGCCGCTCGCCACCGAGCTCGTCGCCGCCATCGGCAAGGAGCCATCACCGGCATCGTGCTCGATGCGAGCTACTACCCCTCCGACCTGCGCATCCCGGGCATCGAGGACACGACCGAGGCCTACGATGCGCTGAACTCCGCGCTCGCGGTGAACTTCAACACGATCGCCGCCGTGCGCAAGGGCAACACGGTCCACTCCGCCGAGCAACAGACCCCGATCACGCCGCTGGCGATCAGCCAGTTCCGGGCGCGGGGCCCGGAGGGACGCGGCCGCATCAGCCTGGCCAAAACCCCGCGGTGAGCCTGCAATATGCCGGCGAGCTGATCGCCGCCTTCATCGACCGCGCCGGCGGCAGCGTGAAGGGCAAGATCACGACCGGGACCGTGCCGAAGGCCTGGAGCCGGTCTATGTTCACAAGTCGCGCCCCCTTTCGCAGATCCTCGTCCAGCTGCTGATCGCCTCGAACAACTACATCGCCAACCAGGTCTTCCTGGAGATCGGCGGCACCCTGGGCGGATCCGTCAGCCTGGAGAAATCGCTGAAAGTGGCGAACGCGATGCTCGCCGCCAACGGTCTCGCCAAGGACATCCATATGGAGGAGGGCTCGGGCATCAGCCGCAACAACCGCTTCACCGCACGCGGCCTCGCGCACGTGCTCGACCTCTTCGCGCCTCATGCCGAGCTGCTCCATGGCCATGACGGCGGCTTGAACAAGACCGGCACCATGTCCGGCATCAGCACGCTGGCGGGCTATGCCGACACGAAAAGCCACGGGCGCGTGCGCTTCGTGATCTCGCTCAAGACCAACGGCCCGCTGCGCTTCGAGCTGCTCAAGGCCATCGAGGCCGGGCTGTAGCGGGAGACTCCGCGCGCGAAGTCCCGCGCACCCATCTATAACCGAACCTGTCCAAACAGCAGCCAGGCCGCCGCGTAATGGAGGGCGTCCACTAGCGCCGAAAGCCGACACCTTGCGCCGTGCCGATTGATCCCCGTTGTGGCCCCACTTTTAAGATTGAGGTCTTCGGGCACGTGTCACTTACCCCTTCGAGCGGCATCTACGCTCGACGAGGATCGATCGGCAGAGTGCAATCGCGAAGGCGCAGCATCTTGCTGGTCTTACGCGTGGTGATCAGTTGTCCAGCATGCCGTATCGCAGATCGTGGTTTGGATTGGTCAATGCGCCGTTGCAGAATTGCTGACCGATTGCCACAGGCGTGCGGTTCAGGCTCGTTACACCTGGGGGCGGGAACCGGCTGCCTCCCCGCAGGAGACACCCACAGATACCATGTCTGAGCCGCTGAAATACCGTCTGTTCTCAGCTTCATCGCTCGTCTGCGGAAAGCCCAAGAGGCGACGCTTCACGAGGCCGAGCGTGGTTTTCATCTAGCGTAGATTCGAAACCCGGGCTCCCGTGCGGAGTCGAATCTCTGCGCGCCTTGGAGCCTCCTCCTTCACATAAACCTCGCACCGCCGCTCGCGGAATTTTACGCTCATCTCCGCCATGCCGCGCTCCTTGCGGTCAGCGCTTCGCCGCATAATCGCGCACCTTCCGCGTGATGCTCATCATGGTCGCGCCGAGCGCGTTAGCCCGTGGCGCCGAGGAACCGTTCCCCCTTCGGCGAGAGGAACCAAAGGACGGCCGCGGCCACCAGCAGGGCCGGAACGTCGCCAACGAGGTGACCGTGTTCCTGACTGTCGGAGAAGGCCTGCGCCGCCATGATCGCCGCATGCACGACGCTCGACCAGATGGTGAAGGCGATCAGGCTGCGATTGGCCGCCGGGTTCCTCGCCGCGGCGATCAAGAAGATGCCGAGCACCGCATAGATGCCGCAGATCATCTGGAGATAGTAGTTGCCCTGCCCGCCATGCCAGACCCAGCCCGCAGGCCAGATTATGCCGAGCGGATAGACCAGCAAAAAGACGACCCCGAACACGACAAGCGCCATCTTCAGATATTTTTCTCTGGTTTGGTTGTCCATGATCCCTCCTTGGCCGGTCCCCCGGCGTTACGCCGCGCCGTCAGCGCCCGTGCCGAAGCCGGCCTCCGCCTTCTCCTCCTCCGCCACATAGACCTCGCCGCCGAGCGCGCGGAATTTCCCGCTCATCTCGGCCATGCCGCGCTCTTTCTCGGCGAGCCTCACATCGGGTGGGTACATCGACGCACCGCGTGGACCGATCGGCATCTTCGGAACTTCGATCAATTGCCGCGTCGACTACTCGAACTCCGGGCTAATCTCTGAAGTTACTGCGCCTTTTGATTTTGCACGGGCGCTTGGCTCGGTTTGGTGCTGGCAGGGGGAGGAGCTTCATGCATGCCATAAGTCGTTACCTTCGAGGGCAACTTGGAGATGTTTACGCCGGAAATCCCACCAATTACCTTGCTCATGCAGTCGTTTTGTGGCCCCGCCTGGCAACTGCAACTGATCGTGCATCCCCCGGCATCGCAGTCTCTCTCATACTTACAGCCGCAGCCGATGCACTTATTCTTGCTGATAGAATTAGCGTTAGATACCGCGAATCCTGGAGTGCTGCCGAACGCGATGAATGTGACAGCAAAGATAGCTATCCCGAGCCTTGTGTGCATACGAACAAACATAAATAGTCCTCCCATTGGTTCTAAGACCTTGAAGTATATACGACCCAATTGGTTGCGTACATTACGGTTGCGGTGCGCCGGCACGCGGACGTCCGCTTGGGGGTCGGAAGCGGACTTGCTCACTCCTCCTCCGCGACATAGACCTCGCCGCCGAGCGCGCGGAATTTCACGCTCATCTCCGCCATGCCGGCCTGCGCCGTGACGGCAAAGCGAACGAGACCGGCACCATGGCCGGCGTCCGCACGCTGACGGGCTACGCCGACACTTGGTGCGCGCTGCTCTTGAAAGCGGCATTTAAACCAATCTCTTTCATCTATCATCAGAGATACCAAGCGCCCCGGGCGCGCGTTTTGCCTGCGGAGGAGCGAAATCATGTCGACCGAGCAGAATGCCAGCAACACAACCGCCCCAACGCAATTTTTGCCGGCAAGCAACGAAACCTACGCTTATCGTCGCTTCGGTCTGGCCCGGACTTCCCCTTCTGTGTCTTCAACACTTCACCGGAACACTCGACAACTGGGATCCCGCGGTCACCGACCCTCTCGCATCTGGGCGAGAGGTCATTCTGTTCGAAAGCGCAGGTCTCGGACGGTCAACTGGCAAGGTGCCTGACACGATCGCCGGCATGGCGAACCATGCATTCGCGTTTCTTGGACGGGCTTAGGCTCAAATCCTGCGATGTTCTTGGTTTCTCGCTTGGCGGCATGGTCGCGCAGCAGATGGCGCAGGACCGCCCATCTATTTTTCGGCGGATGATCCTTGCTGGCACGGCGCCCCGAGGTGGAGAAGACATCATGCACCTGGAAAAGCCCAGCCTCGCAAAGTATCTCGGTGACCCCAAGCTCCAAGGATACACCATCCTGCAGAAGATCTTCTTTGCGCCGACGGAATCGAGCCAAATGGCGGGTGCGGCGTTTATCGAGAGGCTCATGCAGCGCAAGGGGGATCGGGAGCCTATCTCAGGGCCGGCTGTCGCCCAAGCCCAGATGGCGGCGTTTCGGGACTGGGAGAAATTTACCGGTGAGCGCTTCGCGAACCTCAAGAGCATCCCGCATCCGACGCTTGTGGTGAACGGAATCTATGACGAGATGATTCCGATCCAGAACTCCTATTGGTTGAGTGCGAACTTGCCCAATGCGGTTCTCCTGACGTATCCCGACTCAGGTCATGGCTCCTTGTTCCAATTTCACGAATCCTTCACGCGTCAAGCGGCGGCATTCTTAGCTTCCAACTCGACGTTCGCGCCCTATTGAGCTCGGCGTGGGCGCTCGCTGATGCGACGAGCCACGACCGCCCGGATGGTTCAGCACGCTGGCGGGCTACGCCGACACGAAAAGCCACGGGCGCATGCGCTTCGTCATCTCGCTCAAGAGCAATGACGACGATGCGGCAAATCGCCCGCTCCTGTGCGAGGCAGGAACCGATCGACCGGTTCGGGGTTTGGGCTTGCGCTATTAATAGGAGGGCGCTCTCGCCGCTCCACTGGTCTCCCGACCCGGCTCTTCGGTGTTGTCCCGAGTTGTCCCTTTCCGAACGCGCACGAGCGCAGGCCACCGGTTTGATCCGGTAGCTGGGGCAATCAAGATGGAGATAGCCATGAGCATTATCGACCAAGCGCTGAAAGCCAATGAACGCTATGCGAACACGTATAATCCAAAGTGGGGGGAAGGGCCTCCGCGGCCGAAAATTGTGGTCGTGACTTGCATGGATCCTCGTCTTTCGGACCTTCCGGGAATTCTTGGACTGAAGCACGCCGACATCGACGTGATCCGAACCGGGGGGCCAAACGTTACCGAGGATGTTCTGGCGGAGCTCGTTGTATCGACGCGGGTGCTTGGCAGCAAAGAGATCATGCTCCTCAATCATACCGGTTGCGGGTTTGCGACCTTTACCGATGCAGAGTTAAACGCCAAATTCTCCAAGCTGACTGGAGACGCAACACCCGCCCCGATGCGCTTCTTTGCCTTCAAGGATCCGGAGCAGCAAACGAAGGACCAGATCGAGATGGTCAGGTCGCATCCCTGGATTTCGAAAGAAGTTCCTGTGCGGGGCTTCATTTTCGATGTCAACACGGGCCGTTTGCGCGAGGTGATGGCCTACGCCGAGGCGGCCTCCTGACGCTAGCCACACGGAGTATCGAGCCTCTGCGCCGGGCCTGTGGTGGTCCATGATCTTGCGACGGGCTGGCGAAGTGGCCGCATCGTCGAGGTGGAAGGCTATCCTCCCGGCGATGCCGCAACGCGCACGACGACGGCGAGAGGCAAGAGCCTCTAATCAGCTCTTGCCTCTCTACTGTCGTCAGTAGTAGTCGCGGCCACATCCACGGCCGTATCCGCCGTATCCACCGTATCCACGGCCATATCCGCCGCCATACCCACCGTACCCGCCGCCGAACCCGCCATGCCAGCGGCTGTACCGGCCGCCGTATCCGCCGTATCCACGGCCATATCCGCCGTATCCACGGCCGTAACCGACTGGTGTGACCAGCGTAGTGATCTCATTTAGGGGGAATCGCGGCGTCGCTTCGGCCTGAGCGAAAAAGGCGAACAGACCAAGGATAACAGCAACCAAAGTCGTCTTGACGAGGAGGTAAGGCATTTTTGGTCTCCTTATGCCGAAACCTCCCCCGGCACGTTGATCGTATCTGCCCTGCAATGAAATTACGCTTCACAACTAGGTGAGACTTGCGCCGGTGGCGGCGCTCCTGTCTGCGTTCGGCCTTTTCCCGACCCATGTCCGCTTTAGGTCAGAAGCGGACTTGATCACCCCTCCTCCTCCACATACACCTCGCCGCCCAGCGCGCGGAATTTCTCGCTCATCTCCGCCATGCCGGCCTCCTTCTCGGCGAGCTTGGCGGCGTAGTCGCGCACCTGCTGCGTGATCTCCATGGAGCAGAATTTCGGCCCGCACATCGAGCAGAAATGGGCGAGCTTGTGCGCCTCCTTGGGCAGCGTCTCGTCGTGGAAGCTGCGCGCCGTCTCCGGATCGAGCGAGAGGTTGAACTGGTCCTCCCAGCGGAACTCGAAACGCGCCTTGGACAGCGCATTGTCGCGCGCGACCGCCCCCGGATGGCCCTTGGCGAGGTCGGCGGCGTGCGCGGCGATCTTGTAGGCGATGACGCCCGCCTTCACGTCGTCGCGGTTGGGCAGCCCGAGATGCTCCTTCGGCGTGACGTAGCAAAGCATGGCGGTGCCGAACCAGCCGATCATGGCGGCGCCGATCGCGCTCGTGATGTGGTCGTAGGCCGGCGCGATGTCGGTGACGAGCGGGCCCAGCGTATAGAACGGCGCCTCGCCGCACAGCTTGAGCTGCTTCTCCACATTGATCTTGATCTTGTGCATGCGGCACATGGCCCGGCCCTTCGATCATCACCTGGCAGCCATGGTCCCAGGCGACCTTGGTCAGCTCGCCCAGCGTCTCGAGCTCGGCGAATTGGGCGCGGTCGTTGGCGTCGGCGATCGAGCCGGGCCTGAGGCCGTCGCCGAGCGAGAACGACACGTCGTAGCGGCGCATGATGGCGCAGATCTCCTCGAAGCGCTCATAGAGGAAGCTCTCGCGATGATGCGCCAGGCACCATTTGGCCATGATCGAGCCGCCGCGCGACACGATCCCCGTCACCCGCGGCGCGGTGAGATGGATGTAGCCGAGCCGCACGCCGGCATGGATGGTGAAATAATCCACCCCCTGCTCGGCCTGCTCGATCAGCGTGTCGCGATAGACCTCCCAGTCGAGCTTGACCGGATCGCCATCGCACCTTCTCCAGCGCCTGATAGATCGGCACCGTGCCGATGGGCACGGCCGCGTTGCGGATGATCCATTCGCGCGTGAGTTGGATGTTCTTGCCGGTGGAGAGGTCCATCACCGTGTCGGCGCCCCAGCGGGTCGCCCACACCATCTTCTCCACCTCCTCCTCGACCGAGCTCGTCACGGCGGAATTGCCGATATTGGCGTTGATCTTGGTGAGGAAGTTCCGGCCGATGATCATCGGCTCGGATTCGGGGTGGTTGATATTGGCGGGGATGATGGCGCGGCCGCGCGCGACCTCCGACGCGCACGAATTCGGGCGTCACGAAAGCGGGCAAAGAGGCGCCGAAGCTCTCCCCGTCCGCAAGCCGCGCTTCCGCCTCTTCGGCCTGACGCGCGCGCCCGAGATTTTCCCGGTGCGCGACATAGGCCATCTCCTTGGTGACGATGCCGGCCCGCGCCCATTCGAGTTGGGTCACAAGGCCGGAAGCCCGCCGAGCCTCGATCCAGGGCGCGCGAAGCTTGCGGCAGGCCGGCGCACGTCGATGGCGGCGGCCTCATCGGTGTAAGGCCCCGAAGTGTCATAGACGCGGAAAGGCGGCTCGCCGCCGCGTGAGCGCGATCTCGCGGAAGGGCACCGCGACATCGCTCGAGCCGTCCGGCGCGCTATAGACCTTGCGGCTGCCGGGCAGCGCCCCCGTCGTCACCTTAGGGGGAACCACGTCTTTGGCGGAGATGGGCTTGTTCATCGGCACGCTCCCATGGGCAAGGATCGGCCGGGCGTCGCTGGTGGAGAGAAGCGCGGGGACGCGCGTTCCTGTCCCTTCGCCGGCACGACCCGGATCAGGTTCGAAGGGTCACCGCAGGGCCGTCGCAAGCATGCGAAGGCAGCGGACTTCAGCCCCTTCCCGGGGCTCCCCTCGGAACGGATTGACTCTAGGCTCGACCGGAGCCGCGATCAACCGAATTCGGCCGCGTTAGCGCCGGCGCGGGCGTTTGGCGGTACGCGAACCGCTCGGCGCGGCCCGGCGTGGACGCCGATCCTCGGCCCACAGCGCCTCATAGCCCATGAAGGTGAGGACGGCCCCGAGCGCCACCGTGATCGGCCGCGCCGATGATCATGCCCGTCGGGCTCGTGATCATGCGGTCCCCTATGGTCTGCACCGCGGCGGGAAAGAGGATGCTGGCAAGGCCGCGAATGATGGCGAGCCAGCCGAGGATCGTGATGATCACGCGCCAATCCGGTTCCCAGACATTATGCGAATTGACGATCGCGAGCCCGGCCACGAGCGCGAGAACACCCGCAATCCAGATCATCGGCTTGCTGCCCATGAACTCTCTCATCATGGAGGCGTAGCCGTCGCCTTCCATGCTCATGCCAAGCGCGATGCCGATGCCGATGGCGAGCAATACGGGCCCCATCAAACGTGCGATCAATATGGATGTTTTCATGTTCCGCTTCTCCCCCTTCTCAAGCCCATGCGCCAAGATGTTCGAACAAAGGAAACTTTGCTGCGTTCGCCGAACGATGGCCCGCTCGCGCCGTAGCCCGCGCGATCAAGCTACGCGTAGAGACGCGGGGACCGCTCGATCCCAACGCCGTACCAATCTTTCCGCGAACGTTTACTGAAATTGGAGGGTGCCGACCGGCTCCAAACCGTGCTATCCCCCGCGGGCACCCACTTGGAATTGGCCTAATTTAAGCCGATCCCTCGCGAAGGCAAGTCTCCTGAAATCGTTCTGCCCGGTCCGAGGAAGCGGCCAAGATGTCCTCCTGGAACAGGCGGGATGTCATGCCACAGAGGCATCTTAACAAGCATAAGGGAAATCTTGCGGGTTGCGCTCAAGCGGATTATGGCTCGTCATGATTCTGCCCTGCTTGATCTTGATGTGACGGTGTAGAAGCCGCGCCCGCGCAACAACGAAGGTAGGAATCCGTAAATCAGGACGCTTCGACGGACGCTCGCACCACTGCCCGCGCCTTTGCCACCATCAGGTGGATCGCACTCGTTGCGGTCGTCGTGGCGACCATCGGCGGTGCCTTTGTCTATTGGCGCTATAGCGCGCTCTACCCCACCACGGAGAACGCCTATGTCAGCACGGACATCGTGCGCGTGGCGCCCGAGGTTTCCGGTCCCGTGATCCGCGTCTATGTGCACACCGACGAAGCGGTCAAGGCCGACGACCCCTTGTTCGACATCGACCCCACGCTCTACTTGGCCCAATTGCGCAATGCGCGCGCGCAGTTCGATGCCGCCGCTGCCGCCGCCGGCACCGCGGCCGATAGCCTGAAGACCGCCGCGAACGAGCTCGAGAAAAAGCGCGCCGCGCTCGAGGACGCCGCCCAAGCCTATCAAAAGGCGATGGAAGGCCAGGCCGCGGACCAGCCGCCCTCGACCGCCCTCACCGACGCCGAAAAGGGCTGGCAGGACGCGCTCAAGGCCTATAGGGACGCCGAGGACGAATATTCCAAGGCCGAAGACAAATCGCTGACGGTGACCACGCCGACGGTGCAGCTCCGCGCCGCGGCGGCCCAGCTGCACAAGGCCACCCACGACGAGGTGAAGACGCATGTCATCGCGCCCGCCGCCGGCATCCTGTCCAATGTGACCGTGCGCCCCGGCGCCACCTTGCAAGCGGGCACGCCGCTCTTCGCCATCATCGAAGGCGATTCCTGGTGGGTGGACGCGAATTTCAAGGAAACCGACCTCGCCCGCATCAAGACCGGCCAAAAGGCCAAGGTTCGCCTCGACATGTATCCCGACGCGACCTTCGACGGGGTCGTCGACAGCATCAGCGCCGGCTCCGGCGCCACCTTTTCCGTGCTGCCGCCCGAGAATGCCACCGGCAACTGGGTGAAGGTGACCCAGCGCTTCCCCGTGCGCATCCGCCTCACCAATCCTGGGGCGACCGCGGACCGTCCGCTCCGGGTCGGCGCCAGCGCCACCGTGACCATCGACACGACCCAGGACGAAAAATGACGCGGAGCGTCGCCGCCGCGCGCGGCCGCCGCGCGCCCCGCAAGCCCGCCATGCCCACGATCGACCTTGACGCGCTCAAGAAGCCGCCGGTCGCGCTCGTCGTCGCCGTCGTCCTCACCGCCATTCTCGAGGTGCTCGACATCACCATCGTGAGCGTGGCGATCCCGCACATGCTCGGCTCCTTCGGCGTCACCTCCGATCAGATCAGCTGGGTGCTCACCTCCTATCTCGTCTCCGCCGCCGTGGTGATGCCGCTGACCGGCTATCTCTCCGCACGGCTCGGGCGCAGGCGCCTGCTCGTCTTCTCGATCATGGGTTTCGTCGTCTCCTCGGCGCTGTGCGGCCTCTCCTGGAACCTGGAGAGCATGGTCATCTTCCGCCTCCTCCAAGGCATTTCCGGCGCGCCGCTCCTACCCTTGAGCCAGGCGATCCTGCTCGATGCCTTCCCGCGTTCGAAGCAGGGACAGGCCTTGGCCATTTTCGGTCTCGGCATCATGGTCGCCCCGGTGCTCGGGCCGGTTCTCGGCGGCTGGCTCACCGACACCTTCGTCTGGCGCGCCGTGTTCTACATCAACGTGCCGATCGGCCTGTTCGCCCTGCTCTTGGCCATGGGATATTTGCCGCGCACCGAGGTCCGGCACCTCCGCACCGACTGGACCGGGCTTACTCTCCTCGTCCTCGCGGTCGGCTCGCTGCAACTGGTACTCGATCAGGGCCAGACGCGGGATTGGTTCAACTCGCGCTTCATTCAGGCCTTCGCCGCCATCACCTGCTTCGCCGGCGCCGCCTTCCTGATGCGCGGCTGGGGCAAACGCGACAACATCGTCGACCTCGCGCTGTTGCGAGACCGAAACTTCTCCGCCGGCCTGCTCGCCATTACCGCCTATGGCGTCACTTTGTTCGGCACCATTGCGCTGCTGCCGCTGTTGACCCAACGTCTGATGGGTTATCCGGCCATGAACGCCGGCATGCTGTTCATCCCCCGGGCGATCGCCAGCGCCATCACGCTCGGCATCACCGGCAACTTCCTCATGCGCTGGATCGATCCGCGCATTCTCGTCGCCGCCGGCATTATCCTGTCGGCGATCGGCACGATACAAATGGCGGGATTGAACCTGCAGGCCGACGCCTGGGCCATCGCCGCGCCGGGCATCGTCGCCGGCATCGGCATGGGGCTATTCTTCGTGCCGCTGACCTCGGTGGCCTTTGGCAGCGTCTCCAACGAGAATCTCGACGAGGCGGCAGGCCTCTACGCGCTCATGCGCGGCATTGGCTCCTCGATCGGCATCGCCGTGGTGAGCTGGCTGTTCGTGCGCCAATCCCAGGTCCACTGGTCCAACCTGATCGAACATATCAGTCCATTCAATCCGGCCGTGCCGCCCTATCTCTCCGACCTCGCAACTCATGGGCTATCTCCGCAATCGCCGGCGGCCATGGCTGCCATCACCCGCGAGATCGGACGCCAGGCGCAGATGCTCGCCTTCGTCGACCTCTTCTGGTTCATCGGCATCGTGACGCTCGCCATCCTGCCGCTCGTCTTCATGATGAAGAAGCCGGCCCGCGAGGGGCTGTTCATCCCCGCCCATGCGTGATCGGCCGTAGCGCCGATTTTCGCGCACACCAAGGCCGCGTCCGCCCTTGCGAGGGACGCCGCCGATTTGCTTCCGGACGTTCCGGCGGTTCTAGCCCAGGGCGCCTACCAGCAGACCTTGGCGCCCGAGCTGCACACCACGGGCGAGACCACGCCGTGCCAGCACACGGTGTAGGACTTGGCCGTGACGACGTCGGGCTTCACGTAAAGATCGGACGACACCGAGGAGCGCCAATAAGGCTGCGGCCTTGCGCGCATCCCGCTGACGCTGATGGCGGCCTTGCTCTTCGCCTTGAAGTCGGCGACCGCGCCCGCGAGCGCCGCCTGCGCGCCGCTCACCGCGTCGGCCTTGTCCCAGCCGTCGGCGGTGCCGACGAATTTTGTGCATCCCCCGGCCTGCGCCGGCGCGTTGAGGGCAACGAACAGCCCCACCGCCAACACGGCAATACTTGATACGCGCGAAAGCGACTGCATGAGTGGTCTCCCTCGGAAGCGACGAGATGGGCTAAGATTATCGCGCCGCAAGTCGGTTGCCAGCTTCTTTGCTTGGCGCGATCGCCGGTTCCATTTGGCCTGTAGCCGTTGGGCCACAGTTCCGTCCCCTCCTGGGACATCCAGGCGCGATCACGACCGCTAGCGGTAGGGCTGGGCTCGCCATGGGCCCGAACGGCCGGAGGCGAGGCTTGAGATGGCGGCAAAGCTTGTCCTCGTGACCGGCGCCTCGAGCGGAATCGGCGAGGCCACGGCCAAGCTTTATGCCGCCCGCGGCGCCCGCACCCTCTTGCTTGCCCGCAACGCCGAGCGCCTCGAAGGGGTGGCGGCGGCCATCAAGCGGGAGGGGGGCGAGGCCCGCGCCTTCCCCATCGACCTCGCCGACGCGGGCGCGATCGCCGAGCTCACCGCGCGGATCGAGCGCGAATTGGGCACCCCCGACATCCTCATCAACAATGCCGGCGCCGGCCGCTGGCTGCCCTTCCTCGAGACCACGGCGGAAGAGGCCCTGGCCATGATCGAGGTGCCGTATCTGGCGGCCTTCAACCTCACCCGCGCGCTGCTGCCCGGCATGCTGGCGCGGCAAAGCGGGGCGATCGCCTGCATCACCTCGCCCGCCTCTTACCTTGCCTGGCCCAATGCTTCCGCCTACACCGCGGCGCGCCGGGCCCTTGCGGGCTTTGCCGAGGTGCTGCGGAGCGAGCTCGCAGGCACGGGGCTGACCGTCACCCTCGTCGTGCTTGGCCTGGTGGAGAGCTCCTATTGGGAGCACAATCCCGGCAGCCGCCAGCACCTCCCCGCCGCCAATCCGAAGCTTGCGCCGCCGATGACCCCCGAAGCCGCGGCGGAGGCCATCTTCGCGGGCGTCGAAGCCCGCAAGCGAACGGTGGTGAAGCCCGCCATCTTGCGCGCCCTGTTCCTGCTCAACGCGCTCGCGCCCCGCCTCGTCGCGCGCCAACTCCGCCGTGCCGCCAAGCAGCGCGGCTAAGCCGCCCCCTTGATCTGCATCAAATCTTTGCCGCGCCGGAGCGACCTCTATGAGCGCGCGGTCATTTGGTGGCCTGCATTTCGCGCGCGTTTCGATTATGGTCCGGCCACGCGCTTTCGTCGGGGGACTCATGGATATCAAGCAAGACGTCACCATTGGGAGCTGGGACGGCACTTGGACCTACCGGCCGAAGGTGCTGGTCACGCCCCATTCGGTGGAGGATTTGATCGAGATCATGACGAGCGAGGTGCGCTTCCCCTCGCCCGTGCGTCCCGCCGGCTCCATGCACTCCACCGCGCGCATGAATGGCGACGACGGCGGCACCATGGTGGACATGAAGGGCATGAACCGCATCCTCAGATTCGGCGAGGACACGGTCACCGTCGAGGGCGGCGTCTCCTATCTCGATCTATCCTATGCGCTGAAGGAGCGCGGCCTGCAGCCCTACGTCACCACCGAGATCGGTAATGTGACGCTCGCGGCCATGGCCTGCGCCGCCACCAAGGACAGCTCCTTCCCCGGCGAATTCGGCCAGATCAGCTCTTATGTCACGGGCGTCCGCCTCGTCACGCCGGCGGGCGAGGTGCGCACCATCACCGAGCGGGACAATCCCGAGGAGATGCAGATCATCCGCTCGAGCTACGGTCTGATGGGCATCATCTTCGAGGTGACGATCCGGGTGCGGCGGACCACGGCGCTATCCGTGCGCCATTTTGCCATGGGGCTCGATGAGTTCCGCAAGCGCTTCCCGGTGTTCAAGGCGCAAGGCTATGCGGTGATGTATTACATCTTCCCCTATGCGCGGCGCATCGTCGTCGAGCTCCGCAAGGACAATCCCGATCTGCCGCCCAAATCGCGCCGGCGCTGGGCCTACCGCAACCGCTTCTGGCGCAAATACGGACCGGCCCTGTCCCATTGGATCCGGCGCCGCACGACCTCCCCGCAGCCTTCGCGCCATGGCCGATGAGCTCAACTTCTTCCTGCTCCGCCAGGGCCTCGTGCATGTGGTCCGCCACGACGCCACCTGGCCCCATGCGCAGCACATCAACTATCCGCGCGATCCCGGCCCCAACAAATATCTGTTCAGCATGTGGGCCTTCCGCGAAGCGAGCTACTTCAAGATCCTCCAGGATTATTGCGACTTCTGCGAGGACTACGCCAAACAGGACGGGCTTCCGCTGCGACCTGCCGAGCGTGGGCTACGCCATCGCCGCCGACCGCAACGCGCTCCTGTCTTATTGCTGGGACGGCATCGACGCTGTCGATCGACCCCGCCTCCACCGGCGGCAAGGAATGGGAGGAGTTCTTGCGCGTCTATAACGATTTCTGCAGCGCGCGGGGTGGCGTGCCGCTGCTCAACCAGACGCCGTTCCTGACCGCCGCCCAGGTGAAAAAGGCCTTCGGCGACCGGCTTAAGCTATTTGCCGAGGCGCGCGCCGAAGCCGATCCCAAGAACCGCATGCTCGATTCCTATTTCCGCGACTTGTTGTCCGAGGCCTGAATCTAGGCCCCGCCGGGGCGATCCCAACGGCCCCTTTCCGCGTTGAGGGGCATAGCGGACGGATTTTGCGCGAAAGGAACGGACATATGGAGACGATCGAAATCACGGGATTGCCCTTCGCGGCGTCCCGCGTGGCGCTGGGCACCTGGGCCATTGGCGGGTGGATGTGGGGCGGCACCGACGAGGCCGAGGCGATCCGCACCATCCACGCCGCGCTCGAGGACGGCATCAACCTGATCGACACGGCGCCCGTTTATGGCTTCGGCCGCTCGGAGGAGTTGGTCGGCAAGGCGCTCGCCGGCGGCCGGAGGAAGCGGGCCCTCATCGCCACCAAAGTCGGGCTCGATTGGGCGAGCGGCAAGATCTTGCGCAATTCCTCCCCGGCCCGGCTGCGCCAGGAGCTCGAGGATTCGCTCCGGCGCCTCGGCACCGATGTCATCGACATCTATCAGGTGCATTGGCCGGACGACGCCACGCCGATCGAGGAGACGGCAAAGACGCTCGAAGCCTTCCGCCGCGAGGGGAAGATCAGGGCCATCGGCGTGAGCAATTTTTCCCCGGCGCAGATGGACCGCTTCCGCAAGGCGGCGCCGCTCGCCACCGTGCAGCCGCCCTACAATCTGTTCGAGCGCGAGATCGAGAAGGACGTTCTGCCTTACGCCGAGCAGCATGGCCTTACGGTGCTCGCCTATGGCGCGCTATGCCGCGGGCTGCTCACGGGCAAGATCACCGCCACGACGAAGTTCGCAGGCGACGATCTGCGCAAAGTCGATCCCAAATTCAAGGAGCCGCGGCTGTCGCAATACCTCAAAGCCGTCGAGCGGCTCGACCGGCTCGCGCATGAGCGTTTCGGCAAATCGGTGCTGGCGCTCGCGGTCCGCTGGCTGCTCGACCGCGGCAACATCATCGCGCTGTGGGGCGCGCGCCGCCCCGATCAATTGGCGCCGGTGAAGGACGTGATGGGCTGGCATCTCGATGCCGACGCTCTTGCCGAGATCGACCGCATCCTCGCCGAGACCGTCAAGGACCCGGTCGGCCCGGAATTCATGGCGCCCCCGCCCTCGCGCGCAACCGAGACGGCCAGAGCAAAGGCCAGTTGAGCGAGCCCCCTACCCCATTCTGCGCGTGAACCAGCGGATGAGGGGAAAGGAGACGGCCCGCGGCAGCGAGCGCACGGTCTTGAGGAACAGCTCGACCTGCGGCGGGAAAGGCGATCTCATAGGGCTTGCGGGGAAGCTTCTCGAGGATCTTCCGCGCGCAACGCTCCTTGCTCATCACATAGAGCTTCTTCTTCGGGTCGTAGGAGGCGTTGAGCGGCGTGTCGACGAAGCCCGGATTGATCAGCGTGAGATCGACGCCGGTCCCCTCCAATTCGAGCTTGAGGCTCTCGGCGAGATTGATCACCGCCGCCTTGCTCGCGCCGTAGCTGCCATTGCCGGGCCAGCCGGCATAGCCGAACAGCGAGCCCATGATGGCGATGTGGCCGGACTTCGCGCTGAAGCATCGACGGCAGCACCGCGGCGATCCCGTTGATCACGCCGTCCACATTGAGCGCCATGGTGCGATGGAAGCCGTCGAGGTCGATGGCGCGGATGTCGAAGGGCACATACATGCCGGCGCCGAGCAGCGCGAGCTCGATCGGCCCGAGCGCGCCTTCGATCTTCGCCACGCACGCCTTGAGCGCGTCGGGCTGCAACACATCCGCCGGGAAGGGTTTGATCCGCTCGCTCCCGGCCGCAAGCGCCGTCGAGCCGCTCGCCCGGGCGCGCGGTGGCGGCGACCGTCACGCCGCCCGCGGCGAGCCTTTTGGCGATCTCGCCACAGATGGCGCCCGACGCCCCCGTAACCCACGCCAGTTTCCAGGGAAATTGCTCGGCCATGCCGAGCCTCAATCCACGAAAGGATCGCGCACGAGGATGGTGTCCTCGCGCTTGGGGCTCGTCGACAGGAGCGCGACCGGCGCCTCGATCAGCTCCTCCAGCCGCCGCACATATTTGATGCATTGCGCCGGCAGCTCGGCCCAGGAGCGGGCGCCGCGCGTCGATTCCTGCCAGCCCTCCATGGTCTCGTAGACCGGCTCGACGCGCGCCTGCTGCCCTTGCGCCGCCGGCAGATAGTCGATGAGCCGGTTGTCGAGACGGTAGCCCACGCAGATTTTGAGCTCCGGCAATCCGTCGAGCACGTCGAGCTTGGTGAGCGCGATGCCGTCGATGCCCGCGACTTTCCGCGTCTGGCGCACGAGGCAGGCATCGAACCAGCCGCAGCGGCGCGCGCGCCCCGTGACGGTGCCGAATTCCTGACCGCGCTCGCCGAGCAGGCGCCCGGTCTCATCCTTGAGCTCGGTGGGAAACGGCCCCTCCCCCACCCGCGTGGTGTAGGCCTTGGTGATGCCGAGCACATAATTGATGGCGCCCGGCCCGAGGCCCGATCCGGTCGCGGCTTGCGCCGCCACGGTGTTGGACGAGGTGACGAAGGGATAGGTGCCGTGGTCGATGTCGAGCAGCACCCCTTGGGCGCCTTCGAACAGGATGCGTTTTCCCGCGCGGCGCTCGGCATCGAGCAACGCCCACACCGTATCGACGTAAGGAAGCACCGTCGGCGCGATGGCCGTGAGCTCGCTGCACAGCGCATCGGCGCTGATCTCGGGCTGCCCCAGCCCGCGCCGCAGCGGATTGTGGTGCGCGAGGATGCGCTCGATCTTGGGCTTCAGGCTCGTGAGATCCTGCAAGTCCAAGACGCGGATCGCGCGCCGGCCCACTTTGTCCTCGTAAGCGGGCCCGATGCCGCGCTTGGTGGTGCCGATGCGCCCCGCCCCGGCATTTGCCTCGCGCAAAGCATCGAGCTCCCGGTGCAGCGGCAGGATCAGGGTCGCGTTCTCGGCGATGCGCAAAGTCTCGGGGCTGATGCGCACGCCTTGCGCTTCGATGCTTGGCGATCTCCTCGGCGAGCGCCCAGGGATCGACCACGACGCCATTGCCGATGACCGAGAGCTTGCCGCGCACGACGCCCGAGGGCAGCAGCGAGACCTTGTAGGTGGTGCCGTCCACGACGAGGGTGTGTCCGGCATTGTGGCCGCCCTGGAAGCGCACCACGATGTCGGCGCGCTCCGACAGCCAGTCCACGATCTTGCCCTTGCCCTCGTCGCCCCATTGGGAGCCGACGACCACGACATTGGCCACTGGCGAAGTCCTTTAAAGCCTTGGTGAGACGCACAAACGGCCCCGCTGATCGTGGGGCCGTGTTTGCTTATAGCGCGTGGTTTCCCTCGAGGCGAGCCTTTGCGCGACAGGGCCCGATAGTCCCAAAAGATTGGGTGCTAAAGCGTCCTGGCAACCCGCAATCCGATGATGGCGTCGCGGTCGTCGATGGCGGCGCTGCCCCGGAAGGCCGCGCGGAGGTTTCTCGGAAGATTGTTCCAGGACGCACCGCGACCCTCGCGCTTCGAGCAATCGCCTCCTGAGGTCCAGGCTGAACCATCGGATGGTGCTCCGTTATAGTCGTCGTGAACGCAGTCCTCCACCCACTCCCATACATTGCCCTGCATGTCATAAAGGCCAAAATCGTTGGGAGCGAAGCTCCCTACCGGAGCGGTATAAACGTAGCCGTCCGAACAGTTTGTCCACCGTCCAGTCCTTGAATACCTTCTTGACGGCGAGGTCGGGGCCATTGGCATAGTGGCAGAGATCGCTTTCGCTTTTCGCTGAGATAAGACGCAACTTACTTCCTGCCCTTGCCGCATACTCCCATTCGGCCTCCGATAGCAGCCGGTAGTCCTTTCCCGTCTTCTTTGCGAGCCATGTGGCATACGCCTTGGCATCATACCAATTGACGCAAGCGACCGGGTCACTACCGGTCTGCTTGAAGCCGGTGTTGCGGAAAGATCTGCCCGACCCGCTCAGCCGACTTGTTGTTCTCGAGGGTCGCACATTTTGATCCGGCATCGTAGCCGCTTTCATTCACAAAGGCTTCGAACTGATCCTTGGTCACCTCGAACTTGCCCACGGCGAAGGGCGCCGCGATGCGGACTTCGTGCTGCGGACCTTCATTAGGCTCGCGATCATTCTCGTCAGAGGGGGAGCCCATCGTGAATTCGCCTGCCGGCACCACCACCATCTCGGGGCAGTCCTCGCAGTCCTTGAACGTCTCGCCGGGTTTGTGCTCGGGTGTCACCTGCGGATTTGGGACGATAGCGACCGTCGGCTGGACGGGAGCGGGTGAGGCCACGGGCGGCGGGGCGTAACGACCGCGACCTGCGCCGCAGGCTCGCCGCGCAGATAATATTCGCCGATCATCGACAGCGAGAGCTCGGGCAATTGCTTGTGCTCGGTCGCCTCATAGACATCGGTGCTGATGCGCCGGAACAGAAGCCCGATCTCGCCGGGCTCCTCGATATGTTTGAGGAAGGCCGCGGTGTAGGGGCTGTTGCGGCCGGAGCCGTCCTCGGCCGTCTGCTGGGCCTGGGTGGAGAAGGCGACGATCATGCCTTGCGGCGTGTCGATGCGTGCGAGTCCGCGTTGGAGGCTCGCGGCGCGCGTCAGCCCGATGGAGCGCTTGAGCTGCTCGGCGAAGGGATTGTCGCGGCAGGAATCGAGCACGAGGATGCGCAAATTCCTGGCCTGTTGCAGGTCGGCGAGGATGTCGTCGACCCGCGCCATGCGGCGCAAATCCGCCTCGTCGCTGAGCTTGGCGTCCACCGGCATGAGATAGTTGACGCCGCCGAACTGCATGGCGTGGCCGCTGTAATAGAATAGCGCCACGTCCGCCTCGCGCGCGGCGCGGGCGAATTCGATGGCGGTATCCTGCATCTTGGCCTGATCGAGATCGATGCCGACGATGGTCTCGAAGCCTTCCCGCTTCAGCGCGGCGGCCACGTCCTCGGCGTCGTTCTTCGGATTGGGCAGCTGGGTGGCGTTGGCGTAAGCGCCATTGCCGATGACCAGCGCCACGCGCTTCTCGGCATGGGCCGCAAGCGTCGTGGCAATCAGCAGGCCGAAAGAGAGAAACAGGATCGCGCGGCGCATCGCTCCCTCCCTGGAAAGCCACGCCAGACACCAACAACTATCGCGCGAAACCTTGAACCCACCAAGCTGAACCCGCGCTGAATGTGAAGGCGTCCCCCGTAAGGCCTGGGATGATCGGTCGCAGCCGCCGCCACCATTGATCCCATTGCTGCCTCGGTTCATCGCACTGAGGCCCGATTTACCCGCAAGCTGGCGCCCGGAAAACAAAAAAAGGAGCAAAAACATGAGGGTACCCATCCTTTTGGCGACGCTGCTGTGCCTGCCGAGCCTTCCCGCCGGCGCCGACCCGCTCGCCAGCGGAGACCCGGCGCTGCCGGATCGCTCGGCGGCGCCATGCACTACGCCACCTCCCCCTGGCTCAATCATGCGCTGCAGGACCTCGGCACCAACCCCACGGGGTGGAGCCGCCGCTGGTGCGCCAAATCGGTCAATCTATGGCTGCAGCGCAGCGGCAAACGCGGCTGCGGCGGCAACACCGCCATCTCCTGCCTCCAGGCCGGGCGGCGGCTCTCCGGTCCGCAAGTCGGCGCGCTCGCCGTCATGGCGCATCACGTCGGCATCGTGAAGGAGGTGAGCGGGAACTCGATCACGCTCGTCTCCGGCAATCATGCCGGCCGCTCCGGCTCCCGCAAGGTCGGCGTCGGCACCTATGCGCGGTCGCGCGTGGTTGGCTATGTGTGGCCGGAATAGTACCGAGCCGCTCTTCGACTGATCGCTAGAAATTGACCCCTGCGACATTCCGCCCGCGGCTTGCTTCACGGCTCGTTGCGGGCGGTTTCGTTGCGACACGACGTGCCGCGACATTCCGCGCACGCAACCCAGTAGAACTCATGGGCGTTCGCCTTTCGAGGACCACCACACGCAAGTGACGGTCTCGATCGAAGTTAAGGAGAACCCCCATGCTGAGAACTATCGCCTTGAGTCTCGCCGCCGCTTCGCTAGCGCTCGGCGCGGCCACGCTCACGCCGGTCACGGCGTCGGCCAACTACTCCCACTGCTATGAGCAGCCGGGCGCTGCCGACTGTCAGCACAGCACCCCTGCTCCAGCCGCCGGGTCGCGGGGCGCGATGCATGAGCAAGGGACGCGCGGCCACCAGGGCTAGCGGGTTCCGCACATTCGGGTGAGGACCGCCGACACGCTAAGGCGGTCCTCACGCCGCCTTGGGCAGCGCGAGCTTCACTTCGGCGAAGGCCCAGTCGAGCCACGGCATCAGCGCCTCCAAATCGCTCTTTGCCACCGTGGCGCCGGTCCAGATGCGCAAACCCGGCGGCGCATCGCGATAGGACGCGATGTCCTTGGCCACGTTCTCGGCGTCGAGCAGCGCCGCCATCGCCCGCGGAAATTCAGCTCTGACATCCTCGGGCAGCGCCAGCACCTGCGCGTCCACGAGCTTGAGACACACCGATGTGTTGGAGCGCGTGTTGGGCACCCGCGCCATGAAATCGACCCAGGGCGTGCGCTCGACCCAATCGGCGATCACCTTGGCGTTGGCGTCGGAGCGGGCGATGGTGGCGGCGAGGCCGCCTACGCGCTCCACGAAACCGAGCGCATCGAGATAATCCTCCAGGCACAGCATCGAGGGCGTGTTGATGGTCGAGCCCTGGAACAGCTCCTCCATCAGCCTGCCGCCACGCGTCAGGCGGAAGAGCTTCGGCAGCGGCCAGGGCGGGGTGTAGCTCTGAAGCCGCTCGATCGCCCGGGGCGAGAGGATCAGCATGCCGTGCTGCGCCTCGCCCCCCAGCACCTTCTGCCAGGAATAGGTCGCGGCATCGAGCTTCGACCAATCGATCTTTTGCGCGAACACCGCCGAGGTCGCGTCGCAAATGGTGAGCCCCTTGCGGTCGCTTCTGATCCAATCGGCGTCGGGCACGCGCACGCCCGACGTCGTCCCGTTCCACGCGAACACCACGTCGCGGTCGAAATCGACCTGGCCGAGATCCGGCAGCTCGCCATAGGGCGCCGTGAAGGCACGCACGTCGGTCGAGCTTGAGCTGCTCGACGATGTCGGTGACCCAGTCGCGGCTGAAGGCCTCCCAGGCGAGCACGTCGACGCCTCGGGCGCCGAGCAGCGACCATAGCGCCATCTCCACCGCGCCCGTGTCGGAAGCGGGCACGATGGCCACGCGGTAGTCGGCAGGCAGCTCGAGCAGCTCGCGCGTCTTGGCGAGCGCGTGCTCGAGCCTCGCCCGCGTCTCGGGCCCGCGGTGGTTGCGGCCGAGCAACGCGCCGCGCAAAGCCTCGAGCGACCAGCCGGGATGCTTGCGGCATGGGCCCGAGGAAAAACGCGGATCCGCCGGACGGATGGCGGGCTTCGGCAGCGAGCTCAACGGGCACTCCTCCTGGCGAGGTCAGTCGCTGGCCCCGGGATGGGGATTGCTGCCCATACGTTCAGCACCCCGAAGCGTCAAGGGGTCGCTGGCCCCGCAGCACGAAGCGCAAAAAAACCGCCCGTCGCGAGGACGGGCGGGTCGAGATGGGGTGGTGTTATTGAGGGGTTATTTGAACGAGACCGGCATGGGGGCCGGACCGCAGCAACCGAATTTCCAGCGCATGCCGAGCATGACATCCTGCGAGGTGATGTCGTTGATCTGGAAGCTGTTATACGCGATGTCCCCTTGATAGGTCTTCACCGGGCCGCTGCTGGCGTCGCCGAGATTGGTGTAGCGGTAAGAGAAATCGAGAGTGACGCTCGGCGTCACGTCATAGGCAAAGCCCCCATAGACGCCCCAGGCGAAATTGGTCTGGGTGTGATCCGCTCCGAAGGCGACACCGTTATTCGGCACGTTGACGTCCTTCAGACCGACCACGGAGATGTTGGCGAAGCCGACGCCGCCGCCGACATAGGGCGTGATGCAGTGCCAGGTGCCGATGTCGATATAGGCGTTGGCCAATCCGACCCAGCTCTTGATGTCGGCCGTGTATTCGTTGGTGCCGGGGTTGAAGGCACCGGGGGCGTAGGCGGGCCCACAATGTTGAAGCCATCGCTGCCGGGATATTTGTCCTGGGCGAAGAACGTCGCCGAGCCCCGATATTCGCCGGTGAAGTCGAAGCGCAGATAATGACCGGTGTCATAGCCGATGCCGACGCCAGCCAAGGGCGAGCTCTTGATGTCGTGATGGTAGACCGTGAAGTCGTTGGTCCGAAAATCCGAGGTGAAGATATTGTCGACCTGCGGGTTGGCCATGCCGAGATAGCCCTTCAGGTACCATGGTCCGCCGCAACAGGCCGGCGCCGGAAGCGGCTCGGGCGGCGGCGGCGGAAGGCCCAGATCTGCGGCCGCGGCTCCTGCCGTCCCGCTCACCACCAGAGCGAGAGCAGCGATGATCGAGCGAAAATTTCCCATCTCTGTCCCCTTTTTTTCTGCAGCCGGGGTGACCAGACCCTCGCCGGGGCCGGCGCGAACGGCTGTTCCATTTCGGGACTATGAGAGGGGAGTGGTTAATGGAGCCCTAACCACGATCCCAAGGCGGGACGGGTCGGCAAGACGCCAAGGGCCCCTCGCGCCGAGCGCGGCGGAAAGGGCTTAGGCCGCGGCGTCGGTGAGCGCGTGCACGATGTCGGAGACGACGGTATTCACGAGCCTCTCGTCGTCGCCCTCACCCATGACGCGAATCACGGGCTCGGTGCCTGACGGCCGGATCACGAGGCGCCCGGATCGGCCGAGCTTGGACTTGCCGTCATCGATGGCTCGGCGCACGGCGACATTATCGAGCGGCTGGCGGCCGCTCTTGTAGCGCACATTCTTCAGGATTTGCGGCAGCGGCTCGAAGCAGCTGCAGATCTCGCTCACCGGCTTGCCGCTCTGGGCGACGACCGCCAAGATCTGCAGCGCCGTGACCAGACCGTCGCCCGTCGTGGAGAAGTCCGACAGCACGATATGGCCCGACTGCTCGCCGCCGACATTGTAGCCGTGCTGGCGCATATGCTCGACCACGTAGCGGTCGCCGACCGGGCGTGCGCGCCAAACCGAGGCCGAGCCCTTCGAGGTGGCGCTCGAGCCCGAGATTGGACATGACGGTGGCGACGATCCCGCCGCCGGCGAGCCGGCCCCGCTGCAGCCAGCTCTCGGCGATGACCGCCATGAGCTGATCGCCGTCGATGATGTGCCCCTTCTCGTCGACGATGACGACGCGATCGGCGTCGCCGTCGAGCGCGATGCCGATATCGGCGCGCACTTCATTGACCTTGCGCGTGAGGTCGGCCGGCGAGGTGGAGCCGCAATCGCGGTTGATGTTGAGACCGTTGGGATCGACGCCGAGCTTGACCACGTCGGCGCCGAGCTCCCACAGAGCCTCCGGCGCCACCTTGTAGGCGGCGCCGTTGGCGCAATCGATGACCGCGCGAATGCCGTCGAATCGGAGATTCTTGGGCAGCGTGCGCTTGGCGAACTCGATATAGCGCTCGCGCGCGCTGTCGATGCGGGTGGCCCGGCCGATTTTCTCGGGCTCCGCGAGCAGGTCGGCCATGTCGCCGGCCATCAGCGCCTCGATCTCGGCTTCCGTCTCGTCGGAGAGCTTGTAGCCGTCGGGCCCGAACAGCTTGATGCCGTTATCGGCGAAGGGATTGTGCGAGGCCGAGATCATCACCCCGAGATCGGCGCGGAGCGAGCGCGTGAGCATGGCCACGGCGGGAGTCGGCATCGGCCCCAGCTGGAACACGTCCATGCCCACGGCGGTGAAGCCCGAGACGAGCGCGGACTCGATCATATAGCCCGACAGCCGCGTATCCTTCCCGATCACCACCCGGTGGCGGTAGGAGCCGTTGGTGAACAGCTTGCCGGCGGCCATGCCGACTTTGAGCGCCACCTCCGACGTCATCGGATAGGTGTTGGCGCTGCCACGGATTCCATCCGTGCCGAACAATTTGCGCGTCATTGCCGAAGCCCCCCTTGGCGCTCTCTGGCGCCTGCCGCGTTCCGCGTTCGGTCCCGGCTTTTCATGGGATTATGCGCTCGTCCTAGCAGAGGTCCGTTCAAAAACTGTAAGCAAAAGTTACACCAATTCCGCTTGGTGAATCAGATATTTACCGGCGCTCGGCGCCATCGACGCCGGCCCGCCACACGGCGAGCGCTTGGGCCGTGCCGGCCACCTCATGAACCCGGAACATTTGGGCGCCTTGGGCGGCCGCGGCAATGGCCGCGGCATAAGAGCCCGCCTCGCGGGCGCGCGGGTCTTTGCCCTGGCCGAGGCCCACGAAGCGCTTGCGCGAGGCGCCGATCAGGAGAGGCACGCCGAGGCCGTGGAACAGAGCGGTATGGGCGAGGAGCGCCAGATTGTGGGCAAGCGTCTTGCCGAAACCGAGCCCGGGATCGGCCGCGATGCGGGAGCGGTCCACGCCGGCCGCGACCGCCGCCTCGATGCGCCCGGAGAGATAATCGAACACTTCGAGCACCACATCCGTATAGGCCGGATTGTCCTGCATGGTCTTGGGCTCGCCCTTGGCATGCATGAGCACGATCGCCAGGCCCGTCTCGGCCGCGGCGGCGAGGCTGCCGGGATCGTAGGTGAGCGCCGAGACGTCGTTGAAGATCTTGGCCCCCGCTGCCGCCGCCGCCCGCGCCACCGAAGCTTTGCGCGTATCGACCGAGATCACCGCCTTGAGCCCGGAAAGCCCCTCGATGACGGGGAGGACACGGGCAAGCTCGTCCTCTTCCTCGACCGCGTCCGAGCCCGGCCGCGTGGACTCTCCGCCGATATCGACGATGTCGGCGCCGGCGGCGGCAAGCTCGGCGGCGTGCGCAATGGCGCCCTCTTTCGTGTCGTAGAGGCCGCCGTCGGAAAAGAAGTCCGGGCGTGACGTTGACGATGCCCATGAGGCGCGGGCGGTCGAGCGCAAGCCCGGCGAAAGGCGGCCGCGGCGCGGTGACCCGAGCGAGGAGCGCGGCAAGGTCGGCGTCGCGCGATTGGGCAAGCGCAGGCGCGGTGAACAGCCGCCGCTTGGCTTGGCCGGGCACGCCTTCGATCAGCTCCGCCGCGGTGAAGGCGATCGGTCCGCCCGCGAGCGGCAGCGCGAGCCCCTCCGCGAGCGCGGCCTTGGCCGGCGCGCCATAGAGGAGCCCGATCGGATTGAGATAGAGCCTCGTCATGCCGCTCGCTTTAGCATGCAGCGCTCACCTCGGCGACGCTTCGGGCACCGTGGTGATCGCGGCCGTCAAAAAGCCAATGCCCGGCGCGAGGCCGGGCATCATGCATCGGGTAAATCTCTGCGCAGCCCTCAGGTCGTGGGCTGCGGCTCCATGGCCCCGGTATCGGGCTCGGGCGGCGCCTTCTTGCCGCGGCCCGCGGTCGGCACGGCGGAGGCCGAAGGCGGCCTGGTCGTGACCTCGGTCTCGAACTCGCGCACGGGAGGCTTGCCGCGCAGCAGATCCTTGATCTCCTCGCCCGACAGCGTCTCGTATTCGAGCAAGCCGCGCGCGATCACGTGCAGATTGTCGAGATTATCCTGGATGATCTTGCGCGCCTCCTCGTGACTCTCGTCCACCAGGCGGTGGATTTCCTCATCGACGATGGTTTGCGTCTCGTCCGACAGGTTCTGCGTCCGCGCGATCGAATGGCCGAGGAACACTTCCTCCTCGTTATCGCCATAGGCGAGCGGCCCGAGTTTGTCGGACATGCCGTATTGGGTGACCATGGCGCGGGCGAGCATCGTCGCCATCTTGATGTCGGACGAGGCGCCCGAGGTGACCTTGTCATAACCGAACACGAGCTCTTCCGCCACGCGCCCACCCATGGACACGGTGATGTCGGCCTTGAGCTTGGCGCGCGTGTGCGAAAGCTGATCGCGCTCCGGCAGCCGCATGACCATGCCGAGCGCACGGCCGCGCGGGATGATCGTCGCCTTGTGAATGGGGTCGGACGCCGGCTGATGCAGCGCGACGAGCACGTGGCCGCCCTCGTGATAGGCGGTCAGCGTCTTCTCCTCCTCGGTCATGACCATGGAGCGCCGCTCGGCGCCCATCATCACCTTGTCCTTGGCGTCCTCGAACTCGACCTGGGTGACGAGACGCTTGGAGCGCCGCGCGGCGAGCAATGCCGCCTCGTTGACGAGATTGGCGAGGTCGGCGCCGGAGAAGCCGGGCGTGCCGCGCGCGATCACGCGCAGATCGACATTGGGCGCGAGCGGCACCTTGCGCACATGCACCTTCAGGATCTTCTCCCGCCCGATGATGTCGGGACGCGGCACCACGACCTGGCGGTCGAAGCGGCCGGGACGCAGCAGCGCCGGGTCGAGCACGTCGGGCCGGTTGGTCGCCGCGATCAGAATGATGCCTTCATTGGCCTCGAAGCCGTCCATCTCGACGAGCAGCTGATTCAGCGTCTGCTCGCGCTCGTCATTGCCGCCGCCGAGACCCGCGCCGCGGTGCCGGCCGACGGCGTCGATCTCGTCGATGAAGATGATGCAGGGCGCGTTCTTCTTCGCCTGATCGAACATGTCGCGCACGCGCGAGGCGCCGACGCCCACGAACATCTCGACGAAGTCGGAGCCGGAGATGGTGAAGAACGGCACATTGGCTTCGCCGGCGATGGCGCGCGCGAGCAGCGTCTTGCCGGTGCCGGGAGGCCCGACCAGCAGCGCGCCGCGCGGGATGCGCCCGCCGAGCTTCTGAAACTTCTGCGGATCGCGCAGGAACTCCACGATCTCCTGCAGATCCTCCTTCGCCTCGTCGACGCCCGCCACGTCGTCGAAGGTGACGCGGCCGTGGCGCTCGGTGAGCAGCTTCGCCTTCGACTTGCCGAAGCCCATGGCGCGGCCGCCGCCCGACTGCATCTGGCGCATGAAGAAGATCCACACCGCGATGAGCAGCAGCATGGGGAACCAGGACACGAGCACGCCGAGCAGCGACGGCACGTCGTCCTCCGACGGCTTGGCCGAGATCTTCACGCCCTTGGCATGCAGCTTGTCGACGAGACCCGGATCGTTCGGCGCATAGGTCTGGAAGTTGCGCCCGTCATTGAAATGACCGGTGATCTGGTTGCCGGCGATGGTCACGTCCTGGATCGAGCCGGCTTCCACCTCGTTCAAGAGCTGCGAGAAGCTGATATCGTTGCCCCGCACATGAACGCCCGGACTCTGGAACAGGTTGAACAGCGCGACCAACAGCAGGCCGATGAACACCCAGATGGCGAAATTGCGAAAATTCGAATTCATGAACGATCCTGGCTGAGGTCCCTCACTCCCTCGCGGGTCAGACGCCACGCTCCCGGCGCCCGGCACCGAGTTTGCGGAGCCTTACTGACATTAGGACTCGTTAACATAGGGGCCTGCAACTCCTTTTCCAAGTAAAGCTAACCGAAAGAGGTGCATGCTTCCTCAACGCTTTTCCCGCCATTGACGAAGCTCGCGGCGAAGCCGCGGGTTCCGCCGGGTGCGGAAAGTTCCGGCACGAACATCAGCCGATCGCCACGCCAGCAGGCGGGCAGCGTGGCGCCGGCGAAGCGCGGCAGCGCGGCAAGCCATGGCGAATTGGAACGCGCCTCGCGCCATCCTGCCTCTCCAAGCGCCCGCACGGTAACCGGCTCGGGCTCGAGCGCTCCGAGCGCGACGCGGAAGCGATTGTCCCATAGCGCCCGCTCCCCGGGGGAGAGCGGCAGCACCGGCAGGCCCGTCTTTCGCGTTTCGCGGAACACGCCCAGATCTTGGCCGAGCGGCTGCAAACGGCATCCGCCCATGGTGTGGGTCTTCGCCGGCGTCTCTTTCAGCGCCGCCAGCAGCGTCTCGAGCTTGGCGAGGCGCGGCGGCATGTCGCGGCCGCTGACCGCGCCGATGACGCGCGCGAGCGCCCGCAAGCCGATCTCTTCCGGTGCGGCCGCGAGCGCTTCAGCGTCCAAGCGGCAGAAGCCTGCCGCATCCATGCGGCTATGGGCGGCAAGATGGGCCTCGGCCGCGCCATCGAGCGCGACCCGCGCGCGGGTGAGCCGCCGCGCCGAGCGCGCCAGAGCCTCGGGCGTAAGTCCCAGCTCGAACCAGCGCATCGCCGCATCCGCGCAAGCGCGCGCGCTCGAAACGCGGATCGTGGTTGCTCGCATCCACCGCAAAGGCAATGCCCTCGGCTTCGAGCGTCGCGACGAGCCGCGCCTTGGGGACATCGAGCAGCGGACGCAGCACGGGCATGCCGGCCCAGCGACTTTCCGCCGGGATGGCGGCAAGCCCGTCGAGCCCGCTGCCGCGCGCAAGGCGCATCAGCACGGTCTCGGCCTGATCGTCGAGCTGATGCGCGGTGACGAGCGCGCCAATGTCATGACGGTGACAATAATCCGTCATGAGGCCGTAGCGCGCCGCGCGCGCCGCTTCCTGTAGAGCGCCGCCGCGCCGCATGCCGTCATGCGCCCAATTGAGGATGGCGTGCGGCAGCCCGAAGCTCTCCGCCAGACGCGCCACGAGCCCGGGCCTCCGCTTGCGATTCGGGCCGAAGACCATGATCCACGGTGAGCACGGTCAGGCGCGGCACGCCTCCCCGGGACGAACGCCAGCGCGCGGCAAGCATGAGCAGAGCAAGGCTGTCGGGTCCGCCCGACACGGCGAGCGCGACATGCCCATGGCGGCCGAGCGGCGCGAGCAGCGCCTCGGCCTCGGCGGCGTGAGACGGGCACGGCCATCTCAGCAGCCTGCCTTGCGGCGCTCGCCCTTGGCCTGGTCGCGCACATAATCGGGCGCGGCGGGAAATTTGGCGCCGAGCTCGCCGAAGGCCGAGCAGGCCTCCTTTTTCTGACCGAGGGCCGCGAGCGCCATGCCGAGCTTCAACAGGCTGTCGGGGGCCTTCTCGCTGCCCTTGAACTGCTTATAGCCTTTGAGAAAGGCCTCGGCCGCGTTCTTGTACTGGCCGCGCACGTAATAGGTCTCGCCCAGCCAATATTGCGCCTTACCGGCCAGGGGATCGGCGGGATAGGCGGCGACGAGCTTCGCAAACGCCGTCGCGGCGGCACCGTAATCCTGGCGCAGGAGAGAGCCATAGCCTTCGTTATAGAGCGAGGTGGCGTCGCTCGCCGGCAGCGCGGCCAGGCTTTGCGGCTGGTCGGCCGGCGCCGGAGATTGGTCGGCATTGGGCGGCGGCAAAGGGTCATCGCCCGCCCCCTCTTGCGCGGCCTCCTCGGCTGGCGGCGCTCCGTCGTCGCCGGCGGCCGACACGGTGCTCTCAAAGGATGGAGCCCCGCCCCCTCCGGCGGCCGCCAAAGCGGTGTCGGAAGGTGGCGAGGCGGCACCTTGCCGTCCGGGGCGCGCGCCATCGGGAGGCGGCGGCGGCAAGGGCTGCGCGCCACCCGACAGCCGGGCCTGCAATTGCTCGAGCCCGCTCGTGAGCGCGCCGATCTGCGTCTCGAGCGCCTCGACGCGCGCGCCGAGATCGCCCTGTCGCGCCCGCGCCCTGCCCTTGGGCGCTCTCTTGCGGGAGCGCCGCCTCGGGTTTGGCTTTCACGAGCGATTCGAGCGCGGCGACCATCGCCTGCAAATCGTTCATCTGCTGCTCGAGCCGGCCGAGACGCTTGGCGACCGCATCGCCGGCATCGCCAGGAGCGGCCTTCGCGGGCGCGGCAGCCGCGGGACTTGGCTCTTGCGGCACGTCCTCATCCTGGGCAAGGGCGGCCGCCGGCACAAAGCCGAGACAGGCCGCGAAGAATCCCGCGGCCAAGCCAGGAACGAGGCGCGACAGCATGCGCCGGTCGGAAGCTGTGAGCGCTCACGATGGATGCCTTCCGCAAGATGGGCGACCGGCAGGATAGCAAGATATTTCGCGCCGTCGAAGCGCCCTGCTATGGCAAAGAGCCGGCGCGCGCCATTTGCGGCGGCGTTTGGGGCTAAACTGTGATCCGGCGCTCGACGTCAGGCGTGAGCGATCCGCCCGGCACCCATCGATGGCCGCCCGATCTCGGCGCCTAATATTGCGCGACGGCCCGGTTGTTGAGCGCGGTATGGGCCCGGCGGTTCTGCGACCAGCAGGAGATGTCGTCGCACGTGGCGACCGGCCGCTCCTTGCCGTAGGAGATGGTCCGTATCCGCGCGGCGGCTGACCCCTTGCTGGGCAAGGAAGCCCTTCACCGCGATCGCCCGCCTCGCGCCGAGCGCGAGGTTGTATTCCCGGGTGCCGCGCTCATCCGCGTGGCCCTCGATGGTCACGGTATATTGCGGATATTGATTGAGCCATCGGGCCTGGTTGCGCAGGATGCCCTGCGCCTCGCCCGTCAAGGACGAGCTGTCGACCGTGAAATGGACGACGTCGCCCACATTGACGGCAAAATCCTGAGACGTGCCAGGCTCCGCCGGCCCTTCGCCCCCGAGGCCATATTGCTTGGGCGGCAGCTGACGCGAGCAGGCCGCAAGCACTAAGGCGACGGCAAGAACGCCTGCGAGCTTGCAGGCGCGGTTTACCCCACCACTGAACCGCATGAACTGATTACTCCGCTAGCCAGCATTTTAGGAAATCGTTAGGGGCAATTCCTTAACGAATCCCTATGGCCTCAGAAAATGCAGGCTGGCAGCCGAGTTTGGCCTCTTCAAGGCTCGTGGGGAGGGGCGGTAATGCGCCCGTCAACCCCCAGAGGGCATAGGCCGTGATGGGCCCGTCGACCCCCTAGAAATGGAAGGGATGCCTGGGACGCCGCCGCATCTGCTTCGGCGTCCCGGCATCCATGTCCCATCAGTGGCGGAAGGCCACCCTTCCGCCGCAGAATCTCTATGCCGCGTCTTTAGACGCGAACAACCTGCTCGACCACGACGTCGGCTGACCCGAGCTTCAAGGGCTCGTGGGTCACGGCCTTCTCGTGATGGAAGCAACCACCGAGAGCCACGGTGGCGGCCACGATCGTGGCGACGATGATAACGCCCTTCAAACCCTGCATGGTCTTCTCTCCTTTGGTTAAACGGCAGTAGCCGTCTTTGCATGTACCGGTGCGGCGGTTTCAGATCAAGAACGGACTACTGTCCCCCGACTGTTTTCTCGGCAATTGATGCCAAAATGCAACGCCGAATCTCAACCTCCAGCAGCCACCCAAGCTAGCGGCATCAGACACCCTGATCAAGTATGGTTAAGGAAGACCTAAGCGAAGTTTCCCGAGTGTTGCCCGGGCGCCTCAGATTGGGACTTGAGGCCTGAAGAATAGGCGATTTTGGTCTTGGCCGCGAGGCTAGTTGATGAGCGGCGACCAGGCCGGATCGGAGCCGAAGGAGGGCGTGGCCACCTGGCGCTCATTATAGCCCGTGAGATCGATGGTGAAGAGGCGCGGGCCGCCCGCGGCACCGGGCGATTCCCGGAAGAACATCAGGACCCGGCCATTGGGCGCCCAGGTCGGCCCCTCATTGTGGAAGCCCTCGGTGAGGATGCGCTCGCCCGAGCCGTCGGGCTTCATCACCCCGATCAGGAATTGGCCGTTCGCCAGCTTGGTGAAGGCCACGAGATCCCCGCGCGGCGACCAGACGGGGGTGGAATAGCTGCCTTGGCCCGAGCTGATGCGGCGCTGACCGGAGCCGTCGGCGTTCATCACGATAGATCTGCTGCGAGCCCTCCCGGTCCGACTCGAACACGATCTGCTTCCCGTCGGGCGAGTAGCAGGGCGCGGTATCGATGGCTTGCGTCCGCGTGAGCTGGGTGGTGCGCCGGCTGCGCAGGTCCATGGCGTAAATGTCGGCATTTCCGTTGTCTTCGAGGCTCATGACAATTCGCTGCCCGTCGGGAGAGAATTGGGGCGCGAAGGTCATGCCCGGGAAGGTCCCCACGATCTCCTTCTGCCCGGTCTCGATGTTGAGGAGATAGACCCGGGGCGTGTCGCCCTCGAAGGACATGTAGGTGATCTCCTGGGTGGAGGGGCTGAAGCGCGGCGTGAGCACCAAATTCTCGCCCGACGACAGCAACCGCACGTTGTGGCCGTCCTGGTCCATGATGGCGAGCCGCTTCACCCGCTTGTCCTTGGGGCCCGATTCGTCGACGAACACGACGCGGGTGTCGAAATAGCCCTTCTCTCCGGTGATGCGCTCATAGACGGCGTCGGCGATCAGGTGGCCGATGCGCCTGGCCTCGCGCGGCCGGGTGAAGAACTGCTCTCCGGTGAGCTGCTTGCCGGCGACGGGATCCCACAGCCGAAACTCGGCCTTGATCCGTCCGCCGTCGCTGCCGATGCGCCCGACGACGAGGGCTTGCGCGTTGATAGCACGCCAATCCTCGAATCGCGGCGTCCGCTCCGTGTCGAGGCCCTTCTCGATGAAGGCCGCCGGATCGATCGGGCTGAACAGCCCCGACGATTTGAGATCGCTCGCCACCACGTCGGAAATTTCCTGTGCGGTCTTCGGATCGAGCGAGCTGTCGCTGGCAAAGTCGGCGATCGCGATCGGCAGCGCCTGAATATTGCCCTGGGTGATGTTGAGCTCGACGACCGCGCCCGCTCGTCCCGCCGCCCCGGCGAGAACAACCAGCGCGAGCAGACCCATGGCGGGCCAGCGCCAGCAGGACCGGCGAAGCTTTGGGTGCGGGGTGGCAAGTTTGGGCATGGCGATCAAAAAATGGGCCTCGAACGGGGTTGGCGGTCTAACCGCTGCCGTACATCTGTCTTGGGTCGAAATTGAGGATCATGTCGCGCCACACCGAATATTTGTCGGCCGGCAGCGTATAGGGCTGACATTGGTAGACGGCGCGGACGGCGCTATCCGCCGCGGCCTGGAAGAAGGACGAGCCGCCGCTATTGGCGACCGATGGATAGCCGACCAGCGTGCCGTCCTCATTGAGCTTGAGCCTGATCTTCACCACGATGTCGTCGGCGCCCAATCCTCCCGGCGGCGGGTTCCAGCATTGCGCGATGCGCGCCCGCAGCGCGTCTATCTCATTGACCGACATGGTCATTTGCGTGCCGTTCGACTGCCCGTGCACGGGCTTGTCCGGGGTGTCTTGGGGCGCGTCCTTGGCCTGCGGCGCCTTCGCGGCATCGGGGATCTTGTTGAGCAGGGCGGAGATGCGGTCGGTGTTGAAATCGTGCTTCTTGGCCTGCGGCGCGGGCTTCGGCTTCTTGGGCTTGTCGTCCTTCACCTCTTTGGCCGGCTTCGGCGGCGTTTCGGCCTTTTTCGGCTCTTCCTTCTTCGGCTCCGGCTTTTCTTCGGCTTTTTCCGGCTTGGGCGCGGGCGCGGCCTCGCTCTTGTCGGGCTTGAGGCTCGGGCTTGGGCGTCTCGACCTTCTCTTCCGCCGCGGGCGGCGGCGGCACGGCCGCGACTTGATCGGGCTCCTTGGGCGGTTCCTTCTCCGTCACCGCGGAAGGCTTCGGCGTATCGGGCTTCGGCGCGAGCGGCGCGTCGTCCTTGGCGTCCACCATGCCCGCTTTGAGCTTGGTGAACTCGGCCGGCGAAGCAAGGTCGACGGGAATTTCCACCGGCGCCGCCGCGTCCATCTTGGCATTCGGGAAGGCAACGAGCGCCCATAAGAGGATCGCTATATGCAGCGCGGTCGAAATAAAGGCGCTTCTGCGCATGACCCTTCGCCTCGAATTTCCCCTAGGGCCGGTCCGCCGGCTCTGTCTCAAGAATGACCGGCAGACCTGCCTGGTTCACCCTTGCCAGCACCTTCGCAACATTTCCGTACGGCGTGGCATTGTCGCCCCGCACCAGCACGCGGTCTCCGCCTCCGGCTTCCCGAATAGCGGTAAGTTTGGGCACAAGTTCGTCAAAGCTGATCTCGGAGCTTTGCAGGAAGACTTTCCCTGCGGCGTCGACGCTGATGTTGAGCGGCTCCTTAGGTGTCGCCACCGGACCGGCATCGGTCTTTGGCAGTTCGACCTTCGGCAGTTCGGCTTGATGCTCCACATCGACTCCCACGGTGAGCAGCGGCGCCGTGACCATGAAGATGATGAGCAGCACGAGCATCACGTCGACCATGGGCGTGACGTTGATCTCGCTCATCGGCCGCGCGCCGGCGGCGCGCGCGCCTGCCCGACCCGCCGCCGCTTTGCTGAACGCCCGCACCCATCGCTCTTCGCTCCTACGCCGTCGTCTTGTCGATCTGCCGCGACAGGATGGCGGCGAACTCATCGGCAAAGCCTTCGAGCCGCCCCGCCTGCCGCGAGACATCGCTGTTGAATTTGTTATAGAAAACGACCGCCGGAATGGCCGCGAGCAGGCCGAGCGCGGTGGCGAACAACGCCTCGGCGATGCCCGGCGCGACCACCGCCAAGGCCGTGTTCTTGCTCACGGCGATGGCCTGGAAGCTCGTCATGATGCCCCACACGGTGCCGAACAGACCGACGAAGGGCGCGGTCGAGCCCACGGTGGCGAGGAAGGTGAGGCGCCGCTCGAGCCGCTCCACCTCGCGGCTGATGGTGACGTCCATGACCTTCTCGACGCGGAGCTGAACGCCCGGCAGCGGTTTCACGCGCTCGTCGCCGCCGCGCTCGATCGAGCGCTTCCATTCGCGCATCGCCGCCACGAACAGCGCCGCCATGCCGGTGTTCCGCCGCTGGCCGAGCGCCTGATAGAGCTCCTCCAGCGACTGGCCGGACCAGAACACCTGCTCGAATTTGTCGGTCTCCCGCTTCGTCCGCGCGAAGAGAAAGAATTTCTCGAGGATGATGGCCCAGCTCCACACCGAAGCGGCGAGCAGCCCGAGCATCACGATCTTGACGACGATATGGGCGTTTTGAAAAAGCTCCCAGATCGACAGATCGACGGCGACAGGCGGATTCATGTGGGCCCCGTGGCAACAGCTCGAAGGAGCCGTCTTCGTCGCGACCCTTCGCGCGAGACGGCAGCATGGCTCCGCAAGCCTGCGAAAGCCGGACGCAACACTTGAAGGAGAGCGCCGCTTTTTCCCGCGGTCGACCTTACCCGAGCGAATGTGACTAAACTTGGGCTCGTTAACCCACGCGCCCGAGGCACGCAGGAGCCGGCCGCCCGCGGAATTTCGCGGTCTTCAGCCTACGTTCACCGCCCTTGGTTAACGAACCGTTGAAGCGCGTCGCGAACGAGGTGGCCCAAGCGCTGCGGCTTGCCCGCGCTGGACACGAGCACGACGCTCACCCGCGCGCGGGCCAGCACCGTCTCCCCCCGCCGCACCTCCTGGTCGAGCACGAGGGTGGCGCCGCCGAGCTCCGCACAAGCGGTCACCACCTCCAGCACCTCGTCGATGCGGGCGGGCTTGAGATAGTCGATCTCGATGCGGCGCACGACGAACACCGCCGGCTCGCCTTCCTTGGGATTGGCGAGGCTCCGATGGTCGATGCCGAGCAGCCGGATGAAGTCGGAGCGGCCCCGCTCGCAGAATTTGAGGAAGTTCGCGTGATAGACGAGGCCGGTGAAGTCGGTGTCCTCGAAATAGACGCGGATGGGAAGGATGTGGGTGTCCCCTTCGATCCGCCCGGCAAGATCCGGCCACGCGCCCGAAGCTTTGCTTCCGCTCATCCTTCGCCGCCGTTGAACAAGGGGAACTGGGCGGCGGATTGCGCCGGCTGCGGCAGGCCGAGATGGGCGAAGGCCTGCCCCGTGAGCAGCCGCCCGCGCGGGGTGCGCGCGATGAAGCCTTGCTGCAAGAGATAGGGCTCGATGATCTCCTCGATGGCGTCGCGCGGCTCCGACAGCGCCGCGGCGAGCGTCTCGATCCCCACCGGCCCGCCGCCGTAATGCTCGGCGATGCAGCGCAGATAGCGATGGTCGAGGGAGTCGAGCCCGCGACTATCCACCTCGAGCTGCGCGAGCGCGCCGTCGGCAATTTTGGCATCGACGGCGCTCGCGCCCGCGACGGAGGCGAAATCGCGCACGCGGCGCAACAGCCGTCCCGCCACCCGCGGCGTGCCGCGTGCCCGGCGGGCGATCTCATGCGCCCCTTCCGGGGTGAGCGGCAGCCCGAGCAGCCGGGCGCCGCGCCGCACGATCTCCTCGAGCTCCCGCAACCTCGTAGAATTCGAGCCGGATGGGAATGCCGAAGCGCTCGCGGAGCGGCGTGGTCAGCAGCCCCGTGCGCGTGGTGGCCCCGATCAGCGTGAAGCGGGCGAGATCGATGCGCACCGAGCGCGCCGCCGGTCCCTCGCCGATGATGAGGTCGAGCTGAAAATCCTCCATGGCGGGATAGAGGATTTCCTCCACCGCCGGGTTGAGCCGGTGGATTTCGTCGATGAAGAGAACGTCGCGGTCCTCGAGATTGGTGAGCAATGCCGCGAGGTCGCCGGCCCGCGCGATGACGGGGCCGGAGGTCGCGCGGAAATTGACCCCGAGCTCGCGCGCCACGATCTGGGCGAGCGTCGTCTTGCCGAGCCCCGGGGGTCCGGCGAACAGCACGTGGTCGAGCGCCTCGCGGCGGCCGCGCGCCGCCTCGATGAAGATTTTGAGATTGGAACAGACTTTGGCTTGGCCGATGAACTCGCTCAAGACTTTGCGGCCGGAGCGAAACGTCCGCCTGATCGTCGTCGCGCTTCGCCGCCGCCAGCATCCGCTCACTCATTGGGCGAGCTCCTTAAGCCCGAGGCGGATCAGCTCCTCGGCCCGGGCCCGCGCCCCCGCTTTGCCGATGGCCGCCTGGATCGCCGCCGCCGCTTCGCCATGGCCATAGCCGAGATTGGTGAGCGCCGAAACCGCGTCCTTGGCCTCGAGCCCCTCGGGCAGCACGGCGATCGGCGCCGCCCCGGACCTAAGCGCGGGCGCGAGGCTCGGCATCTTGTCCTTGAGCTCGGCGACGATGCGGGCCGCGACCTTGGGCCCGACGCCCGGGGCGCGCGACACCTGCCCCTTGTCCTGCAACGCCACCGCATTGGCGAGGTCGTTTGCCGTGAGCGCGCCGAGCACGGCGAGCGCCACCTTGGCGCCCACCCCCTGCACCGTCTGCAGCGCCCGGAACCAAGCGCGCTCATGCTCGCTGGCAAAGCCGTACAGCCGGATGGCGTCGTCGCGAAGATGGGTGTCGATGGCAAGGCTCACCGTCTCGCCGAGGGGCGGCAGGGAGGCGAGCGTGCGGGCGGGCAGCGTCACCTCATAGCCGACGCCGCCCACATCGACGATGACCGAAGCGGTCCCGATCGGCGTCGAGCTTGCCGGTGAGCTTGCCGATCATGGCGCGATCTCTCTCCAGAGCGAGGATTGCCTCGAGCCGCCGCCAGCTGCGGGAATGGGCGTGGGTGATGGCGATGGCGAGCGCGTCGGCCGCATCGGCGCTGTCGGGCACGGCGCGCGGCAGGAGGTGCGCGACCATGGCGCGGATCTGGTCCTTGCCGGCGTGCCCTGCCCCCACCACCGTCTTCTTCACCGCGTTCGGCGCATATTCGGCGATCGGCAGCCTCAGCAGCGCCGGCGCGAGCAGCGCGATGCCGCGGGCCTGGCCGAGCTTCAGCGTGGCGCCCGCGTCGCGATTGACGAAGGTCTGCTCGATGGCGGCTTCCACGGGCGCGAGCCGCGCCAGCACCTCCTGCAAGCCGTCGAACAGCTGGCGCAGGCGCACGCCAAGCGCCTCCGCCTCGTCGGAGACGACCGAGCCGCAAGCGACGAAACCGAGCCTGACCCCATCCGTATCGATGATGCCCCAGCCGGTGCACCTGAGCCCCGGATCGATGCCAATGATGCGAATCGCTTGGCCCCTCATGCTTTTGTGATAGCACGAGCGGCCTCAAAAGTGCTCCACCGGCGCCCCACACTGGCCCCAGAGGAAGGCCCCGCATCGACGCGTGAAAGCCCTTTGTCCAGGTCCCGAGGCCTTGCATTTCGAGAGCCGGGGACCTGCCTTGAGGTCCTGGCTGCCCCAGTGCGGGAACGTTGGTATAAGGTCCGCTAGAGCCCCCTTTTCAGGAGTTGGGGACGCGTGGCCAGGTTCGTTTTCTGGCGCCGCTGCGTTGCGCGTATCGGAGGTTTGGTTAGTCGTGCAGGATAGTCCACCCCACGCTTTGACTTCGGCCAGCTCCGCTCGCGCCCCCTTGGCGTCTCCGGGCGCGCTCGTCTCGATCATCGTGCCCTTCTACAATGAAGCCGAGGCGGTGGACTCGTTTTACGCGGCACTCAGCAGCGCGTTGGCCGAGATCCGCGATATGCGCTTCGAAGATCATTTGCGTCGATGACGGCAGTGGCGACGATACCCTGCCGCGACTCATCTCACTCGTCGATCGCGACCCGCGCTTCCGCGTCATCGAGCTGTCGCGCAATTTCGGCAAGGAGGCCGCGCTCACCGCCGGCCTCGATGCGGCGCAAGGCGACGCCGTCATCCCGATGGATGCCGATTTGCAAGATCCTCCGGAGCTGATCCCGGCCCTCATCGCGGCGTGGCAGAAGGGTGCCGACGTCGTGCTCGCCCGGCGCAAGGACAGAGACTCGGATACGGCTCTGAAAAGGAGCACGGCGAAGCTGTTTTATCGCCTGCACAATTGGCTGTCGCAAGTGCAGATACCGGCGAATGTCGGCGACTTTCGCCTCGTGGACAAATCGGTTGTTGAAGCCCTCAAACAGCTGCCGGAACGGCAACGCTTCATGAAGGGGCTGTTTGCCTGGGTAGGCTTCAAGACCGCGACGGTCGACTACAGCAGAGACCCACGCAACGCGGGCTCGACGAAATTCTCCTGGCTTTCGCTTCTGAACCTCGCGCTCGAGGGCTTGACCAGCTTCAGCATAGCGCCTTTGCGCCTGTGCGCTTATGTCGGCGGCGCCACCGCCGCTTTCACCCTTCTCTATGCCGGCTACATCCTGATGCGCACCCTGATCCGCGGCATCGATGTTCCCGGTTACGCCTCCCTATTGGTGGCAGTCCTATTCGTTCGGCAGCCTGCAGCTCATCGGCATCGGCCTGCTCGGGGAGTATGTGGGACGGATCTACATGGAGACCAAACAGCGGCCGCTCTATCTCATCCGCAAGCTCCACAAGCGCCCCCCTTCCCCCTGATCGTGCTCCATCGGTGAGGCGTCAGCGCCGCGGCGGCACGACGGTCACGGTGAAGTGCTGGGGCGCGGCCGTGTAGCCCCAGAAGGAATGGGCGAGGGTCAATTCGGTCCGGCTGGCCTCAGGCGTGGCGATCTTGGCGGCGGATTTGCGACACCGCTTATCGTCCTTGGCGCAAACGACCAAGAGCCCCGCCCGGTCGAGATCTTCCGCCGTCACCCACGGCGCTTGATGGACATCGAAATGGATAAAAACATGCGGTCGGTCGGGGCTGTAAAACGCTATGGCGTTCTCGTAACGCTGGCTACCGGCAACATATTCGAGCGGCGAAGCGGTGGCATCGCGCCAGATCCTCGTGACCTCGCTCGTCAACTCCTTGCGCGGTTCGAAATAGTTGTTGTCGTCGCCGAGCCAAATCTTGATCATGGCGATCGCGGGTGAAAGCGCCAGCACGGCGAGCGTTATGACCACGACGAGCACGCGACTGACCCGATAGAGGCGCTCGTCTCCCTTGCTGCCGGCGATCTCGATCAGCAGAAGCGGCATCAGGCTGAAGATGCCGATGACCATGTTGGTGGACGGCCGCAAACTGAACAGCAGTCCCGCGACGAGGGTGAGTGCGAGCGGCAGAACGGCGAGAACCGTCAGGACTCGGAATCTCGGCTCGGACCAACGCGCCTTGAGCGCAACCGCCCACGGTCTCGGTGGCGCTCCCTTGATGAACGCGATCAGCGTTATGACGATCGAGTGGAACGCGACCACGCCGGCGAGCAGCTCTGCGCAAGCCGCAAGGGCTGTCTTCGTGCCCAACCCCGTCTTGGTCATGAAATATTGCACCGGTGTCGCAGCATCGCTCCGCAGCAGCCACCAAACATGGGGTGCAAACAGCAAGCGCAGCGATCGCAAACGACACGTAAGGCGCCGCCGAGGTGAAGTAGGCGCGCCGTGCGGGGTGAACGAGCGCGGCGACGAAGCACGTCGCTCCCAATATCAGTGCGAAATATTTCGACAGCAGAGCAAGGCCCATGAACAGGCCGAAGAGAATTGCGTCGGGCAGGCGACGGCTGTCGATCGAACGGACGAAGAAATGCATCGTCCACGGCCACAGCGAGAGGAAGATCGAGTTGGCGTTATATTTGAACGCGAGGAAAGTATAGAAGGGCGTGAGCAGCAGAAGCACCGTCGCCGCCAACCGCCGTGTGGCCGCCGGCAAAATCCCCGATGAGCATCCATGAGCCATAGAGGCCCAAACCGGCATTGAGCATCGCCAGCAATGCGAACGCCCAATCGGCGCGGGGAAACACCTCGAACCAGAGGCCTGCCACCCACGCCCAGAAGGGCGGATGCTGGAAATAGCCGAGCTGGAACTCCCGCCCCCAGACATAGGCCTCGGCCATGTCGTTGTGGATCGCCGCGGGCGCGGCCGATATTACCGCATACAGCGTCCAAACCGTCACGAAGACCGCGAACAGCGCGACGGAAAACAGCAGGCTTGGCTCCGCCCTCCTGCCAGGCAAAAGTTGCGATGCCGTCGGCCCGAGCGACCGACAAGGTTCGACCGATTTGCAGCGCACGCTCCTTTGTCAACGGCCGGTTGATCTCTCAATTCCTTCAACCGCCGGCTCGAGCAGGATTGGCTCGTAATGGAGCAAGATCATCAGCTTACGCTGATCAGGCGAAGCTTACGCCGCACTTTACGCATTTTAATTGGGTTGGAAGGAAGGCAAAATCGACCACTCGGCGGTCTTCGGCAGCTCCACGATTTGCCGCAAGCCGCCGTCGGCCCGATTGGCGATGCTGATCGATCCTCCCGCCCGCTGAATGATCTCGCGCGCGATGGTGAGGCCGAGACCGGCGCCGGGAATGTCCTGACGCCGCGCCGGGTCGGCGCGAAAGAACGGCTCGAACACCTGACCGATAAGATCGGGCGCAATTCCCGGTCCGTCGTCCTCGATTATGATCCGCGCCGTCGCCCCGTCTCCATTATCGACCTTGACGCGCGCGCGCACGCCATGGGTGGCCGCATTGATCATGAGGTTGCGGAGCGCCCGGTTAAGCTTGAGCCGGCTCGCGCGCACGGTGACGGGCTCAGCGCTGGTGTTCGTCACGTCGAGATTCTGGTCCCTGAGCTCGGCGCCGATGCTCCCGACCAACTCGTCCAGCCGAATCAGTTCCGGCGAGATTTTGCCCGACTCCTCTCGCACGAGCAAGATGGCGCTGTCGGCGATGCGTTCCAATTCGTCGAGATCGCGGAGCCATAAAGCGCGCTCCTCTTCGTTCTCGACGAATTCGGCCCTGAGGCGCATGCGCGTCATGGGCGTGCGGAGATCATGCCCCGCGGCCGCGACCAGCCGCATGCGGCTTTCCATGGCGGACTTCAGCCGCAAGGACAGGGAGTTTAGCGCCTTGGCGGTCGCCCGCACCTCCGCCGGCCCCCGCTCCGGCAGCACCGGCAAGACGGCATCGGGCCCCACCGAGGCCACGGCGTTTTCCAAGACGACGAGGGGCCGAACCATCCGATTGGCTGCGAATACGGCGATGGCCGTGGCACCGAAGGTGATGAGCGCGAGCCATTTGAAAAGGCCCCGCCATGGGATGCCCTGCGGCGGCAAATTCGGAATGGGCATCAACAGCCAGCCGCGCGTGTCGATCGGTATCGATACCACCAGCGGTGCCTCCCTCCCGTTGCGCGAAACGGTGACCGCGAGATCCGAGCCGCGCGCGGCGAGAATGGTGCGCAGCCTTTGCGTGGTCATCTCGTGGACATGCCCGGGCGAAGGTTGCGGTACAAAGGTGAGTGCGCTCGCTGCCCTGCTGTGCGATCCGAACCAACGTCTCCACCTGCTGCACCACCGGCTCGATCGAATGCTCGGGGTCCGGCGGCCCGAGCAGCGAGAGCATCACGAAGGTCAGGAGGCCCACGACCGAGACGATTGCGACGACGAGAAGCAAGGCGATCTTGGCGCGCAACGTGTTCATGGCAACGCTTCCTGGACGTCGACCCTCACGGCCAACTGATACCCGCCATTGCGCACCGTCTTGAACAGTTGCGGCATGCCGCTCTCGCCAAGCTTGCGGCGCAGTCGGCTGACCAGGACGTCGATGGAGCGGTCGAGAACATCGCCCTCGCGACCATGCGTGAGGTCGAGCAGCTGATCGCGCGACAGCACCCGGCCGGGCCGGTCGAGGAATGTCTTCAAGAGATCGAACTCCGCGCCCGTCAGCTCGATGTCGCCGCCGGCAGGGTCGGTCACCCGCCGCGTTTGCAGGTCTGCCGTGAACCCCTCGAAGCGGTAGAGCTTGGCCTTGATCGCGACCGGCATGATCTCGGCGCGACGCCGCAGCACCGCCTTCACCCGGGCGATGAGTTCGCGCGGGTTGAAGGGCTTTCCCAAATAATCGTCGGCCCCGATCTCAAGGCCGATGATGCGGTCGACATCCTCTTTCAGCGCCGTCAGCAGAATGATCGGAACATTCGAGCGCTCGGCGCGCAGGTCACGACACAGATCGAGCCCCGAGCCGTCGGGCAACATGACGTCGAGCACGACCAAGTCGACTTGGTTCGTTGTCAGCCGCTCGCGCAACTCGCGACAACTGGCGGCGAGCAGCACGCGAAAGCCCTGGCTCTCGATATAGCGGGCCAAGAGTTTGCGGATTTCGGGATCGTCGTCGACGATGAGAATGCGCTGCGCGTTCGAGGTCATCGGAGCGGTGCGGTGCGTTCCAAATTGCCCGTCCCTTCTAGCCTCGTAATGCGGCTACAACGAGCGCATTTTTGTAACGAAAGCCGTCAATTGCGCGCGGTCAGCAATGTTGCGAAACAAATCTCGCCCGCGCGCAACATTCGGACACGCCAAGACCAACCCCGGCAACGATACCGCCTTAGGAGAGGAGAGTGCCAACAGTTAAGGACGCTCGAACATGAATACCTCTCCAAAAATTGGACCGATCCTCGTCATGGCGGCCCTCGGACTGGCAAGTCTGACCCTGCTGACCTCGGCATGGGGCGAGGCCCCGGGTGAACAGCCGGCACATGGCGCGTGGGCCATGACGGACACCGACCAGGCCAAGCGCAGCGACCGCATGCTCGCCGATGCGGCACCCGCATTCAGGCATGATGGAGCGCCAGACCGATGCGACAGGCCCCTCCATGCGTTCAGGCTTCATGCCGCGCATGGGGCCTCCGCATGGAGGTCCTGATCGTCTCGCCATGAAGCTCGGCGCCGTCGAGACCGAGATCGGCATCCGCGCCAATCAGCTCGACGCGTGGCGCGATTTCACCGATGCCCTGCTCGCCGTGATGAAACCGCCTTCGCGCCCGGATCGAGCAGCGGCGGCTGCCCAGGGCACGCCGCCCGAAGAACAGAAGCGCGAGCCCTTCGCACTCGCTCAACACCTTGCCGATAACGCAATCGCCCGCGGGCGGAGTGCGGAAGTCCTCACCAAGGCGATCGAAACGCTGCGCGGCAAGCTCACGCCCGAGCAATTGACCAAGGTGGCGGACCTCGAAGCGAGATTCGCCTCGCACCATCGCTGGCACCGACCGCCCTTCGGTCCGCACTCCGGCATGGGGCCCAGACCTGACGGGGCTCCTGGCGGTCCGAATGAAGATGCCTCGCCCTCGGGGCATTAGGCGGCGGGAGGCGGCGCGGCGCGGCGCCGCCTCCACCCCTTGACCTACCCTCCCGGTCAGAACCCGAAGCGGACGAGCAAGGCCGCGATCCAGATCAGCGCCACGAGCGCGATGGCGAAGAACACACCCGCCGAGGCGAGATCCTTCGTCACCTTGATGGCATCGTGCTGCTTCGGTTGGATGTGATTGCACAGCCGCTCGATGGCGGTGTTGAGGAATTCGGTCGCCAACAAGAGAAGCAGGCTGCCGACGAGCGCGACCCAGACCCACAGATTGGTCGCGACAAAGAAGGACAAGGGAAGCGCGATGAGAGCGACCGCGATCTCCTGCTTGATCGCCGCTTCCGTGCTGAGCCCTTCGCGCAAGCCCCCGATCGTGTGGCGAACCGCCGCCCCGATGCGGGCGAGACCGCCGCGGCCGGGCAGCGCCGCCTGCTCGCGCAGATGTCGATAACCGGCATTCTTCGATCGGCGCGACGGTCTCACGGCAACCGGCCCTCACGCGCTCAAACGCTCGAGCACCTCGTCGGCAATCTCGAAATTGGCGTAGACATTCTGCACGTCGTCGGAATCCTCGAGGCTATCCAGCATGCGCAGCACCTTCTGCCCCGCCTCCTCGTTGATGGGCACGCCGCTTTTCGGCCGCCACAGGATGCGGACGCTGCGCGGCTCGCCGAAGCGCGCCTCGAGCGCCTTGACCACCTGATGCAGGAGATCGGGGTCGCAATAAAGCACGTGCCCCTCCTCGCTCGATTCGACGTCGTCGGCGCCGGCCTCGATCGCCGCTTCGAGCATGGCGTCGGCGCTGCCCTTGGCGGCATCGAACTCGATCGCGCCCACGCGGTCGAACATGAAGGAGACCGCGCCGGTCTCGCCGAGATTGCCGCCGAATTTGGTGAAGATCGAGCGCACCTCGCTCGCGGTGCGATTGCGATTATCGGTGAGCGCCTCGACGATGACGCCGACGCCGCCCGCGCCGAAGCCCTCGTAGCGCACCTCCTCGTAATTGGCGCCGCCCGCCTCCTCGCTCTTCTTGATGGCGCGCTCGATATTGTCCTTGGGCATGTTCTGCACGCGCGCCGCTTGCACCGCGCCGCGCAGCCGCGCGTTCATGGCGGGATCGGGCAGCCCCATCTTGGCCGCCGCGGTGATCTCGCGGGCGAGCTTGGAGAAGAGCTTGGAGCGCTTCTTGTCCTGGGCGCCCTTGCGGAACTGGATGTTCTTGAATTTCGAATGGCCTGCCATGCGCGCCCTGTTGGTTAGCGGCCCTCTGCGATAGGCCGGGACTTATAGAAGCGCGAGCCCGGAAAAGAAAGGCCGGGCGAGAGTTCCGCGCCGGAGCCTCCCCGCCCATTAGCGGAACCTTAACCCTAATGGCTCGACAAAGGAGGGCTATGAGCCGGGTTCGGGAACCCGCCACGCTGCAAGCCAAAGGGGGCAGCCATGCCGCGCAAGACCAAAATTTTTATCGCGCCCGCGCCGGAGCCGGCACAACGGATCACGACGCTGTCGGCGCTGTGCAGCGAGGCGGCCGCCCATGTGGCCAAGGCCCGCATCGCTCTCTTCGACGAGAGCGCCGACCCGGAGAGCGCGCTCGCCCATCTCGACGATGCGATCGCCTGCCTCAAGCGCATCCTGGCCCATAACCGGCCGGCCGGTCTCAACGGCTCCCACAAGCTCCGCTCGGCCTAAGGCCGATCCGAGAGCTCTGACGCCAGCCAGAATTTAGGCTCGGTCTGCGACAGCCTGCCGCCGAGCCGCACGGGCGCAATGGCGCGGGCGAGCCCCGTGGCGTCGTCGATCTCCACGCCCACGCCCGAGAGCGTGGCCTCGCCATGCGAGGGCTGGAACCGGCCGGTCGGGATCTTGGTGAGGAAGCGGGCGAGCGGCTCCTGCTTGCCCATGCCGAGCACCGAATCGTAATCGCCGCACATGCCGACGTCGCTGATATAGGCCGTGCCGCCGTCGAGGATTTGCTCGTCGGCGGTCGGCACATGGGTATGCGTGCCGATCAGCGCGCTCGCGCGCCCGTCGACGAAAAAGCCCATGGCCTCCTTCTCCGAGGTGGCCTCGGCGTGGAAGTCGATCACGATCGCGTCGGCCCCCCGCTTCAGCCCGCATGCCTCAAGCTCGCGCTCCACGGCGCGGAACGGGCAATCGAGATCGGCCATGAACACCCTGCCCATGGCGTTGACCACGAGCACCTCGGCGCCGTTCCTCGCCTTGAACAGGCCGGCGCCCTTGCCCGGCGTGCCTTCAGGAAAATTGATCGGCCGCAGCAGCCGGTCGTGGCGCTCGATGAACACGAGCGCCTCGCGCTGGTCCCAGACATGGTTGCCCGTGGTCACCACGTCGGCGCCGGCATCGAGCAGCTCGATCAGGATCGCTTCGGTGATGCCGAAACCGCCGGCGGCGTTCTCGCCGTTGACCACGACGAAATCGGCGCCGTAGCGCTCGCGCAGACCGGGCAGCGCCTCGACGATGGCCGTTCGCCCGGACCGCCCGACGACATCACCCAAAAACAGAAGTCGCATGCTCTATCCGCCGATCCGCCCCGACTCGCCTGGGGCGCCTATCCTGCTAGCTCGGTGGCGGACTGGATGCTCGACAGTAGCGAGGCCGCGATGGCCGTCGGAGCGTGATCCCTGGTGTCCCTACTTGCGTAGGTGGGCGCCGAGTGTCGGAGACCAGGGTCCCCGTCAGGGTCAGCTCCCATAGGATCTTATAGGGCCCGGGGAATGTGCTCCTAACGCACCTCGCAGCCCGCCAACCGGCGAATATAGCGATTGCAGCGTGAAAGCGATACTAGCGCCGCGGGCTCGGACGCGAATTTTGCCGCTGCCCCTGGGGGCCCGGCTGTTCTGCGGCGCTTCTGGCGAAGCGCTCATTCAGCATTTCCAGGCGCTCGGCGGCCGCGCCGATCGCATCGGCGATATCGGCGCGTTTCGACTTTGCCGTCTCGTCCGCCGACGATTTGTCGCGGCGCAGCTCGGTCATCGCCGTCTTCAGCTCCTGCATTTGCCGCCGCAGCTCCCACAGCTCGTCGGTGACCATGAGCGACGCCATGAGGATCAGCCGGTCGTCGCCGACCTGGCCGAATTTCTGTTTCATCGTATCGACATGCGAGCCGAGATATTCGGCAAGCGCGATGAGATGGGCTTCCTCGCCCGGCCCGCATTCCAGCCGGTAGGTGCGGCCGTTGAGCGTGACGCTGACTTGTCCCAAGGTGGATCCTCCCCCGGCCGCCCTATCCCGTCGCGGCCATGCCGCGCAGCCTGCCCGTCACCGCTTCGAGCCGGCCGGAGACTTCTTCATTGGCCGCCTCGAGGCGCTGGACGCGGCTGCGCTCGGCCTCGAGCTCGATGAGCAGACGGTCCCTCTCATCCCTCAGCTGGTGCAAATGCTGCTTGAGGTTTGCGACCGAGTCCTCATCGCTGAAGAGAGGGAGGAGAAAATTTTCCAGTGCGTCTACCGCTGCACCGAGCCGCGCCGCCGCTTGTTGGAGAGCGTCAGATTCGGCCATTGTGACCTAATCCCCCTTGCCGCTCGCTGCCCCGCTCAACTAGAGCACTCGGGGCTTCCACGCACGTCACTCAGTCCGGTGTATGACAATGTGGTGACGCCCCCTATGATGTTCAACATACTAACGCTTCCTCCCGTTCTTGGTACGGAAGATTTGACACTTCCATAGGCCGAACCCGCATTCGCGGACAAGATTTGACTCTTCTGCGACCCATGTGATTTGAGACGGACGCCATTAACGCCCAGTCAACGTCGGGGCAAGGCGGGAAAGCGGATTTGAGACATGGCCCCTGCTCGGTCTCATTGCCAACTCTACCTCAAGCTGCCGGCACAACCATTGGCCTCGCTGCAAGGTTCCCTCGCGCAAGCGCTCGCGGACGCTGGCACTCTCATCCAATGCATGCTGCTTTCCTCTGGTGAAAGCGCGGATGCCCCGACCGATCTCGATGAGAAATGGGCAGAGCAACTATTGGGCCTCGCCCGCGCGCACGACATTGCATTTCTTGTGGAAACGGACGTGGATCTGGCGCTGAGGATCGCGGCCGACGGCGTCCACATCGCCGCCGACCCGATCGTTTACGCCGCCGCCCGCGATCGGCTGGGGCCCGAGCGCATCATCGGCGCCGATTGCGGCCAGAACCGCCATCGACGCCATGGTCCTCGCCGAACTCGGTGCCGACTACGTGGCTTTTGCCCCCCACGCGCACAACCAGCAAGCGAAGCAGGACCGCGACGAGTTGATTGCCTGGTGGGCGGAAATTTTTGTCGTGCCCTGCGTCGCCATGGGCGTCGAATCGCCGGATGAGGTCCGCTTGCTTGCCGGGCTCGGCGCCGATTTCGTCGCGCCCGCAGAAAGCCTCTGGCAGGCGCCCGACGCGGCGCTGCGTCTCGCCGCCTTTGCCACGGCGCTCCAAGCACGGAGTGCGGCGTGAGCGGGCGCCGCTCGTTCCCTCCGCTCTGCCTTGCGGCGCTCATGCTCGTGCTTGCCGCGGGCCCCGCGCGCGCCGCCGAAAGCGCGGCCTATGTGGCCTTCTCCCAGGGCCAGTACGTGACGGCGCGCAAGCTTGCCGAGACCGAGGCGGCGCAAGGCTCCAAGGAGGCCTACACTCTCCTCGGCCAGATCTATGCCGAAGGCCTCGGCACCGCGCAGGACTTGAAGAAGGCCGCCGACGCCTATGGCAAGGCCGCCGATCTCGGCGACCCTAACGCTCAGTTCTCCCTCGGCGCCCTGCTTGCCGAAGGGCGCGGGGTCCCCCAAGACCTCGCCCGCGCCGCCGAACTCTTCGAGAAGGCGGCGGTGAGCGGCAATTCCTCGGCGCAATATAACCTTGCCCTCATCTATCTCGGCGGCAAGGGGCGCCCCGCCGACGACCAGAAGGCGGCGGAATGGATGCAGAAGGCAGCCGAGCAAGGCAACGCGCCGGCCGAATACGATCTGGGCGCCCTCTACCAGCAGGGCCGCGGTCTCCCGCCCGACAAGGCGAAGGCGGCGGAATGGACCGGACGTGCCGCCGAGGCGGGCCTCGCCGAGGCGCAAGTCGACTATGGCGTGATGCTGTTCAAGGGCGAGGGCGTCGCCATCGATGAGACCCGCGCCGCCAAATTCTTCCGCCTCTCCGCCGAGCAAGGCAACCCCGTGGCCCAGAACCGGCTCGCTCATCTCTACGCCGCGGGCCGCGCCGTGGATGCCGATCCCGTGGAGGCCGCCAAATGGCACCTGCTCGCGCGCGAGGCAGGCGTGAGCGACTTCGCGCTCGACCTCATGCTCGCCAAGCTCACCAAGGAGCAGCGCGCCGCCGCCGAGAAGGCCGCCGAGGAGTGGAAGACCGGGCGCCTGCCGGAATAGCGGGGAAGCCGGCCGCTCCCCTTGACAAGCGACGGCGCCCCACGTCTTAAAGGCGCCCACGGTCAATTTCCTTCGGACGGCTCCATGAAGATCAACGGCAACGAAATTCGTCCCGGTAACGTGATTGAGCACAAGGGCGCCCTTTGGGTCGCGGTGAAGACTCAACACGTGAAGCCGGGCAAGGGGCCGGCCTATGCGCAAGTGGAGCTGAAGAACGCCATCGACGGCACCAAGCTCAACGAGCGCTTCCGCTCCTCGGAGTCGGTCGAGCGCGTGCGGCTCGAGCAGAAGGACTATCAATTCCTCTACCCCGAGGACGACATGCTCGTGTTCATGGATATGGACACCTACGACCAGATCAACATCCGCCGCGAGTTCCTTGAGGAGCGCGCGGCCTTCCTGCAAGACGGCATGAAGGTGACGGTGGAGAGCCATGAGGGCACGCCGATCGGCGTCACCCTCCCCGACCAGGTGACGCTCGAGGTGGTCGAGGCCGATCCCGTGGTGAAGGGCCAGACCGCGGCCTCGTCCTACAAGCCGGCCAAGCTCGAAAACGGCGTGCGCATTCTGGTGCCGCCCTTCATCGGCGCGGGTGAACGGGTGGTGGTCGATACCAACGAGATCACTTATGTGAGGCGCGCCGAGTAAGCGCGCGCCGTCATGCCGGCCAAGGCCGGTATCCAGATCGTGCGGGCCTCGCGTTTTTTGCTTTCCTGGAGTCCGGCCCGCGCCGGAATGACGTAAAGATACCGCCATGCCCGCCTCCGCGCTGATGAACGTGATGCTCGCCGCCGCCCGCAAAGCGGCCCGCAGCCTCGCCCGCGACTTCGGCGAGGTCGAGCAGCTGCAAGTGTCGCTCAAAGGTCCGGCGAATTTCGTCAGCGCCGCCGACACCCGCGCCGAAGAGATCCTGCATGCCGAGCTCACCCGCGCGCGGCCGGGCTATGGGCTGCTGCATGGAGGAGCGCGGCGAGGTGGAAGGGCGCCGACCGCACCCATCGCTTCATCGTCGATCCCTTGGACGGCACCACCAACTTCCTGCACGGCATCCCGCTCTTCGCCATCTCGATCGCGCTCGAGCGCGACGGCGAGCTCGTCGCCGGCCTCATCTATAATCCGGTGAGCAACGAGGCCTTCACCGCCGAGAAAGGCAAGGGCGCCTTTCTCAACGACCGGCGCCTGAGGGTGGCGGCGCGCACCGAGCTTGCCGATTGCGTCATCGGCACCGGCATCCCTCATCGCGGGCGCCCGGACCATCCGCTCTTCCTGGCCGAGCTCGCCGCCGTGATGCAGAGTTCCGCCGGCGTGCGGCGCATGGGCGCCGCGGCGCTCGATCTCGCCTGGACCGCCGCGGGCCGGCTCGACGGTTTCTGGGAGCGCGGCTTGCGCCCCTGGGACCTCGCCGCGGGCATCGTCATCTTGCGCGAGGCCGGCGGCTACGTGTCGGACGCGGACGGCGGAACGCGGATGCTGGAGCGGGGCAGCGTGGTCGCGGGCAACGAGGCGGTTCACCGCAAGCTGTTGAAGTTGCTGAAAGCAGCCGGCGCCGAAAGCGCGGTCGCGGCGGCCGCCACGCCCGCATCCTAGGCGCGCGGGGCGCCGCGAGCCGCCGGAACCATGACACGCTCGTAATGTTGCGCCCTGAGGTTGCCGTTTTGCCTGCCATAGTATTCGGCTAATCTCTGCCCCGCGATGGCCCGAACTCAAGAAAACGGCACCTGACATGGCTCCAGCAGCAACGACCTATCAGGCGAAGCTGACGAGCCCGCAGGTCTTCCTCTGGCGCATGAGCCTGTTCCTCATCCTCGCCATCCTGCTCGCCATCATCGTCGACGGCCAGACGCAGCAGCTGAGGAAGAGCTTCCTGGCCAATCCCGGCCTCAACGCGCTCATCATCGGCGTGCTGCTTGGTCGGCATCGTCTACGCCTTCCGCCAAGTGTTGCGCCTCTACCCCGAGATCAAATGGGTCAACAATTTCCGCATCTCCGATCCGGGTCTCGCGGTTGAGGATCAGCCGCCGGTGCTGCTCGCCCCCATGGCGACCATGCTGCGCGACCGCACCGGGCACCTGCAACTCGCCACCGGCTCGATGCGCTCCTTGCTCGACTCCGTCGCCTCCCGCCTCGACGAGGCGCGCGAGACGACGCGCTATCTCGTCGGCCTCCTCGTCTTCCTCGGCCTGCTCGGGACCTTCTGGGGCCTGTTGCAGACCGTGGGCTCGGTCGGCAACACCATCAGCGCGCTCGACACCAATGCGGGCGAAAGCACGATGCTGTTCGATCAACTGAAGGAAGGTCTTGGCGGGACCGCTCAAGGGCATGGGCACCGCCTTTTCCTGCTCCATGTTCGGGCTTGCCGGCTCGCTGATCCTGGGCTTTCTCGATCTGCAGGCCGGCCACGCCCAGAGCCGCTTCTATAACGAGCTCGAGGATTGGCTGTCGGGGATCACCGAGCTGCAGCAGGCGGAAGGGTCGGCCGCGGTCGGCGTCCCGCCGCAACTCAAATTCGCCCTCCTCGACATGCAGCGCTCCCTCGCCGACCTCTCCGAGAAAATCGAGACGCGCCTCATCGGCGACAATTCGGGCGCCGCGGTCAAGGACCTCGCCCAAGGGGTGGAGAAGCTGATCAAGCAGATGCGCGCCGAGCAGAAGGTCGTGCGCGAATGGGCCGACGAGCAGGCCCAGCAGCAGCATGAGCTGGCCACCGTGCTGCGCCAGATCACCGACAAGGCGAAGTTCCCCGCCCGCGAGGAGCGGAAATAGCCATGGCGCTCGCGCGGGCAAGACGGCGGCCGGCCCCGGCCAATTACTGGCCGGGCTTCGTCGACATGCTCTCCACCCTGCTCCTGGTGGTGACCTTCCTCATGTCGATGTTCATGCTCACCAACTATTTCGTCACCCAGCAGGCGAGCGGCAAGGATACGCTGCTGTCGCGCCTGAACCGTCAGCTCTCCCAGCTCACCGAGCTGTTGGCGCTCGAGCGCTCCAAGAAGCAGTCGGTGGAGGACAGCCTTGCCGCGCTGCAAGCGACGCTCGCCGAGAAGGACAAGGAGAATGCGCGCCTGACCGGCCTCGTCGGCGAGCAAGGCGGCAAGACCGAGAACGCCGAAGGCCGCGCCACCGAGCTCGGCACCCAGCTCGATCAGCAGAAGCAGATCACCAACGATGCGCTCGCCAAGGTCGAGATGCTGAACCAGCAGCTCGCGGCGCTGCGGCTCCAGCTCGCCTCGCTGCAGGAAGCGCTCGATGCCTCCGACGCCAAGGACAAAGAGAGCCAAGTCAAGATCGCCGAGCTCGGCCAACGCCTGAACGTGGCGCTGGCGAAGAAGGTGCAGGAGCTTGCCCGCTACCGCTCCGATTTCTTCGGCAAGCTGAAAGAGGCGCTCGGCGACCGCCCCGACTTCCAGGTGGTCGGCGACCGCTTCGTGTTCGCCTCCGACGTGCTGTTCGATTCCGGCTCGGCCGACCTGAAGCCCGAGGCCGCGCCGCAGCTCGACAAATTGGCCGACGCGCTGAAGCAGCTCGAGACCAAGATCCCCTCCGACATCGCCTGGGTGATGCGCGTGGACGGCCACACCGACATCCACCCGATCGCCACCCCGCAATTTCCCTCCAACTGGGAATTGTCGGCCGAGCGCGCGATCTCGGTGGTGCGCTATCTGATGGACAAGGGCGTGCCGGCGAACCGGCTGGTCGCCGCCGGCTTCGGCGAGTTTCAGCCGCTCGATTCCGGCACCGACGATGCCGCGCTGGCCAAGAACCGCCGCATCGAGCTGAAGCTCACCGAGCGCTAGCGGCCGCCCTCCCCCACTACGATGAACGGCGCCCAGAAGGCGGGATAGGCGTTCTCGTCGGCGCTTCCATCGTCGATCATGGCGACCATGGCGCGGCGCAGCGCCTCGGCGCGGCCGATCGCGGGATCGGCCTTGAGCGCGTCGAAGGTCCCGGTGGTCAGCCTGACCGCCGCCTTCGAATTCGACCGGCCAGTGCGACACGAGCAGCGCCCGCGCGCCCGCATAGAAGAAGGCCCGCGCGAGACCCGACAGCGCCTCGGCGCCCGGCCGGTCGCCGGCGGCGGTGTTGCAGGCCGACAGCACGACGAAATCGGCGTTGAGCTTGAGCTGGGCGACCTCGCTCGCGGTGAGGAGACCGTCATCCTCGCTGCTCGCCTCCTTGGGCAGGCTGAGCGCGAGCGCGGGCTCCGCCAGGCCTTGCACTTCGCCCGCGACGAGACCGTGGGTCGCGAAATAGACGATGCGGTAGCGATCGAGCTTGTCGTGTTTGACCGCGGCCTCGCTCGCCGTCTTGCCGAGATGGATCTCGCTTGCCGGCGCGCCGAGGCGCTTGGCGACCGCCTTGAGCTCCCCCGCGGTCTCGGGCAGCGCAGGCAGGCCGCGCCGCAGCGCCTCCATATCGACACTGGCCCCGCGGAAATAGGCGGCATAACCGCGCTCGGCGCTCGCCACCTCGACGCCGGCGCTTTCCTGCCCGAAGACGGGATTGCCGTAGCCGACGAAGGGCTTCGGCGCCGACGCGGTCTTGGCCACCACGCGCAAGGCGCGCAGCGCCGCGACCGAAGGCAGCACGCTGATGGCGCGCTCGCGCGCGAGCCACGCCACGTTGCGGTAATCGGCAAAGCTCTCGATCGGCGCCTCCGGCGCGCGCGTCACGAGCAGATGGAAGGGCAGGCTCGTCAGCGCGTCCGACGGCACGACGATGAGGCGCTCCTTGCCGCTTATGGTCTCCTCGACCGGACCGAGCAGCGCCGCGTAAAGCTCGTGCGCCTTGTTCACGTCGAACAGCTGCGGCGCGCCTTGCGCGCTCTGCAGCTTGCTCAGGTCAAGGGCGTTGCGCAGCGCCTCCACACGTATTGCTCCAGCCTGAGCGCATCGACGTCGAGCGGCTTCCAGACCATCTGCTCCTTGGTCAGCGCGAACACGAAATTGCCCTGGCCGGTGATGAGATAGACGAGCAACGCCTCGTCGGGTTGCAGCAGCTTTTGCGTTTCCTCGATCGTCACGGGCCGCGGGCTCGCGAGCTCGACATAGTCGGGAAAGTCCTGCGACAGCGCTTGCTTCACCTCGGCGAGCTTCGCTTTGTTCGCCTCGAGGCGTTGGCGCACCTCGCTCTCCTCGGCGGCCTTCTTCTCGTCCTCCTCGAAGCCGAGCGCGAAATTGTCGTTGCCGAGCGCGGCCACGAGCTGCCGCTCGAGCTCGCGCCGGTCGGCGAGAAGCCCGTCCTGCTGCTGCAACGCCGCGGCCAGCGCCGAATTGCCGCTTTCGAAGCGGGCGGACATCTGCGCGAGCGCGGCGCCGGCCGAGGTTTGCGACATGTCCTGCACCGCGGCGAACGCCTCCTCATCGAATGGCGCGCGCTTGGCCGGATCTTGCTCCGCCATGGCGAGATCGGCGCCGATCAGCCCCATATAGGACACGCGGCCCGCATAGCCCTGCGGTTGCGCGGCATCGCCCACGGCATGCGATGCCGAACCCGCGCTCTCGGCGACGCGCGGCCCGACCAGCGCCACCGCGCGGCGAAACTGAGCAAGCGCATCCATGAAGCGGCCCTGGCGCCGATAGGCCTCGCCGGACTCGGCAAGCGCCTCGGCGACCTTCGGGTGCTCCGGCCCGTAAGCCGTCTCGCTGATCTCGACCGCGCGGGTATAGAGCGGCTCCGCCTCGGCGAAGCGATCTTCCTTTTCGTAGACATGCGCGAGGTCCTGGAGAATTCCCACGAGCTTCGCGTGCTCGGGCCCGAAGGACTTCTCGGCGATGGCGAGCGCACGGCCCTCGACCGCCTCCGCCTCGGCAAACTGCTTCAGCTGCACTTGCGCATCGCCGAGCCGCTTGAGCCAAGGCAGGAGATCGGGATGGCTCGTGCCGAGTTTGCCTTCCGCCTCGGCCAGCTTCTCCTCGATATGGGCGGCGAGCTGGTCGGGCGGCAGCGAATAGGTGGATAAGAAATCCCGCGTCTGATCGTCGAATTTGAGCAGGAACGAATTTCTCAAATCCATCGACGACGCGCGTTGTCTCAAGACGTTCGCGTCGTCCTCGCGCCCCTGCTGCGAATAGAGGCTGGCGAGGGCGTTGAGCGTCTCCGCCGCCTCGGGACTGAATTTGTAGCCGACCCACAAAGCGTGCTCCTGATGGCCGATGGCCTCGTGCAACAGCGCCTCGGCCTTGTCGAGCTGCTCCCCGGAAAGATAGAGGTTGGCGAGCACGGTCATGCCCTTGGCGAGCAGAAGCTCGCGATCCCGCCGCGCAGCTGCGGCTTGCGCCTCCGGCGATTGATCGGCCGGCGTCTCCGCCGCCGGCTCATCGCCCGCCTCGGTGGATCGCTGTCTTCGGGCTGCGGCCGGCGCCGGCTCCGCATCTTGTGGCTCCGCACTGTCTTGATCCGGAGGCGAGCTGTCGGTCGCCTGGTCGTCGCCACCGCTCTCCGGCGCCGGTTCCTCGGCAGGCTCCGCCGGCACGTCTTGGGCGGTCGCCTGATCCCCACCCTCCGGCGCCCGCGCTCTGGCAATGGCAATGGCGAGCTCGAGAATGGATCGGGCCCGCGCCTGGTCCTCGAGCTTGTCCTCGATCAGGCCCTCGACGAGGAGCGGCTCGACGATTTCGGGCGCGGAGAGCGCGAGCGCCTCCGGCGGCTCGCCCGCATGGCTGCCTTCCGCCGCCACGACCGCGCGCTTGGCCAGCCGCCAGCGCTTCCGCATAGGAGCCGGCCTCGAGCAGCTCTTGCGCCTGTTTGAGGTCATCGCCGGTGGCCGCGGAAATATCCGGGTCGGACGGCACCACCGGGTCGGATGCTTGCTTGGTGAGACGCGGCCCAAGGACGGCGATGGCAATCACCATCCCCATCACGAGCATAAAGAGAAGGGGCAGACGCTTCATCGTCCCTCAATCGCGTCGCCTTGATTGCCGGCGTCTATTTCTCCGCGACCGGGGCGGACTGCAAATTCACCACCTGCACGCGGCGGTTCTCGTCAGCGAAGGGATCGTCCTTGTTCTTGAGCTGCTCCTCGCCGAAACCGACCGCGACGAGCTGCTTCGGCTCGATGTGGAACTTCTCGATCAGGAAGTCGCGCACCGCATGGGCGCGGGCGTTGGACAGTTCGAGATTGTAGGCGTCGCTGCCCTTGGCGTCGGTGTGGCCGGCGACCATGAACACCGACCCTTTGAGCTTGTCGCTCGACAGCGCCTCGCCGAGCTTGAGCAGCAGCGGCGTGGCCTCTTGCGTGATCGCCGACGAATTGAAGTCGAAGAACACTTCGAGGTCGACCTGCGGCAGATCGTTGTCCTTGACGACCTCGGCGATTTCCTTCCGCTCCTCGACGGTGATCTGGCGGGTCTTGATGTTTTGCAGGCGCGTGACGACCTCACGCTGCTTCGCCTCGCGCTCCCCCTGGCCCGGATCGAAGGAGCGGAATTTCAGCTTCGGCTGGAGCGACTGGATCAATTGGCCGGCGGACGGGTCCTGGGCCTGGCCGGGCAAAATCTGCACGGCAAAGCCAAAGACGAGGGCGGCGGCGGCCAGGATGAAGGGGCGTGCTGCAAGCGTCATGTCTCTCTCCTCGGGGGGCGTCCGCAGTTTCATTCAGTTTCGCGCCGAACACTAGAAAGCTCAAGCTGAACCGGAGCTGAATATCGCAGGCGGGGATGCGAACTGAAAGCAGAGGAGATTGAGGGCTCTAGTCCGGCTCGACGCGCCGCGAGCCCGTCTACTCCGCCGCGTCGGGCGCGAATTGCAGCTCGGCAAGCCGCGCATAAACGCCCCCCTCGGCGATGAGCGTGCGATGCGTCCCCTCCCCCACCAGCCGCCCCTGGTCGAGCACGAGGATGCGGTCGGCCCGGGTGACGGTGGCGAGCCGGTGGGCGATGACGAGCGTGGTGCGCCCCTCCATCACCTTGTCGAGCGCCCGCTGCACCAGGGTCTCGCTTTCCGAATCGAGCGCGCTCGTCGCCTCGTCGAGCAAGAGGATGGGCGCGTTGCGCAATACGGCGCGCGCGATGGCAATGCGCTGGCGCTGGCCGGCGGAGAGCGTCACGCCCCGCTCGCCGAGCATGGTGGCGTAGCCCTCCGGCAGCGCCGCGATGAAATCATGGGCGAACGCCGCGCGCGCCGCGGCCTCGATCTCGGCCTTCGTCGCATGATCGGCGCCATAGGCGATGTTGGCGGCCACGGTGTCGGCGAACAGCGCCGTGTCTTGCGGCACGATGGCAAAGCGGGAGCGGAGCGCGTTGAGGTCCGCCTCGTTGACCGGCACGCCGTCGATTTTCACTTGCCCCGAATCCGCGTCGTAGAAACGCAGCAGCAGCGAGAAGATCGTGGTCTTGCCCGCGCCCGAGGGCCCGACGAGCGCCACCCGCTCTCCCGGCGTCACATGGAAGGAGACGCCGTCGAGCGCGCTCAGGCTGGGCCGGAGCGGATAATGGAACGAGACCTCGTCGAAATCGATCTCGCCCCGCGGCGGGCGCGGCAAGGGCCGCGGATGGGCCGGCGATTTGATCTGCGACTGAACTTCGAGCAGCTCGCTCAAGCGCTCCATGGCGCCCGCCGTCTGGCTCACCTCGCCCCACACTTCGCTGAGCTCGCCGATGGCCGCCGCCGCCAGCACGGCGTAGAGCACGAACTGCCCGAGCCGGCCCCCGGTGATGGTGCCGGAGAGCACGTCCTGGGCCCCGTACCACAAGATGCCGACCACGCTTGCAAAGACGAGGAAGATGGCGAGCGCGGTCAGTCCGGCGCGGGCGCGGTTGCGCGCGACCGCCGCGCCGAAGGAGCGCTCGACCGCGGAGCGGAAGCGCGCCGCCGCGGCCCCCTCATGGGTGAAGGCCTGCAACGTGCGCACCTGGCTCAAGGCTTCGCTCGCATAGGCCGAGGCATGGGCGAGCTCGTCTTGCGCGGCGCGTGAGCGCGCGCGTACCGCCCGCCCATAGCCCACGAGCGGCAGCACGATGATGGGGATGGCGATGAGCACGAGCAGCGACAGCCGCGGGCTCGTCACGATCATCATCGCCACGGCGCCCACGAGCAGAACGGCGTTGCGCAAAGCCTGGCTGATCACCGTGCTCGCCGCCGCCTTGATCTGGGTGGTGTCGGCGGTGAGCCGCGACATCACCTCGCCGGAATGGGCGGCCTCGTAGAAGGCGGGGCTGAGACCGGTGAGATGCTTGAACACATCGGTGCGGATATCGGCCACCACGCGCTCGCCGAGCCAATTGACCGAATAGAAGCGGGCGGCGCTCGCCAGCGCGAGGATGAGGCCGATGCCGACCAGGGTGGCGAAATATTTGTCGACCAGATCGGGCTCGATCCCGGTGAAGCCGAGATCGATCATGCGGCGGACGGCGAGCGGGACCGCCAAGGTGGCGGCGGCGGAGACGAGCAGCGCGAGCAGCGCGGCCGCCATCATGGCTTTGTAGCGGGCGAGGAAGGGCGTGAGCGCGAGCAGGGGTCGCAGCCGTGCCCGCCGCTCCCCTTCCGTGTCGGGGGAGCGAAGCGTGGGGCCCGGCGGTTGCCGGTCCTGGCCGTTGGGCTTGACTGTCACAAGCAAAAAGGGGTCCGAAGCGATTAGGCCGGGAGAATGCGTCAGGGCGCGCGGCCGGCGCAAGGGTAAGACCCGCGCCCTTCCGGCGCAGCCTTGTGTGGCCGCTCAACTTCCGTTATAGGCGAGGCCAGAACCATCGTTGATTTTCAAGACCTACAGGGCATTTCGCATGAAGAAGGACATCCATCCCGACTATCACCGCATCAAAGTGGTGATGACCGACGGCACCGAATTCGTCACCTATTCGACCTATGGGGCCGAAGGGGAGACGCTGAAGCTCGACATCGACCCCAAGACCCATCCGGCCTGGACCGGCGGCGGCCAGCACCTTACCGACCGCGGCGGCCGGCTCACCCGCTTCAAGCGGAAATACGAAGGCTTCCTCAAATAGGCGTCTAATCGGCGTCGGAGCCGAAGGCGGCCTTGAGCCGCGAGAGCTGCAGCTTGAGGGGGTGCTCGCTCCCTCCGCTCGGCGGCAGCTGCTTCGATCCCAGCATATGGTCGAGCCGGACCACCCGGTCCTGCAGCTTGATGCTCTGCTCGATCAGCTCTTTGAGCCGTCCGGGCAGCGCGCCCCATTCCTTGCTCGGCTGCTCGCCACTGCCCACGACCGGAAGCTTGATCTTGCGCTGCTCCTCGGCCGCCTGCTCGGCCGTGAGCTCGCCTTCGCTCACCGCGCGGCGAATGAGCAGCCAGGAGGCGAGCTGCATCAGCCGCGTGGTGAGCCGCATGCTTTCCGTGGCGTAAGCCAGCGAATGGGGCGGCTTGAGCCGGCGCGCCTCTTTGCGCCCCTCCCCGTCGAGATAGGCGGCCGCCGCCTCGACCAGCGCCATGCCCTCGCGGAAAACGGTGCGAAATTGTTCCGATTGCGCGAATTTCGCGCCGAAGGAGACCGTGACTCCCTCACGGTTTCCGCTCTTTGATTTCCCCGCCATCGGCAACTCCCGTCTACGCCGTGCCGTGCCCGCGGGCATAGTATGCTAAGCGCGGCTTCCGTCAGCCCGCTTGCCGTAACAAGGTTAAGCCGCGGAATTGGGCAAAAAAAGAGCCGCCCAAAGGCGGCTCAGGAAGTTAACAGGGAGGCGTCAAACAGAGTGGAAAGCCACTCAGATCCAGAGGACTGGATAGACGTGAGCCTAGCGGGGAAGTCCTAACATCGGGTTAAGACTAAGCAGGCATTTACCTAAAGGAACCGTTCGCGCCGCGCGCCCTAGCGCTTGAAGGCGGCGTCGGCCGCGCTCTTGGAGGACTGCTTGGCGGCCATGGTCTCCTCGACGCGGGCGATCTCGGCCTGAAGCGTCGCGATCAGCTCCTTGAGCTCGCCGATGGAGAGCGTGGAGAGATCGCCGCCGATCTCATGTTTCTTCGGCTTGCGCGGCTCAAGCTCGCTGAGGTCCATGCGCCGCATTCTAGCATCACGCGCACGCCAAGGTCATGGCCGGGCTTGACCCGGCATCGCAGACACGCTCAATCCGGACCCTCATGCGGCCGGGAGAGAATGATGCTGCCCAAGACCATGACGGTGATCGAGATGCAGGGGACCGGGGGACCGGAGGTGCTCGTTCCCGCCACGCGGCCGGTGCCCGAGCCGGGAAAGGGCGAAGTGCTGATCGCGGTCAAAGCCGCCGGCGTCAACCGGCCCGACGTGCTCCAGCGCCAGGGCCTCTACCCCGCACCCAAGGGCGCCTCCGACCTGCTCGGGCTCGAAGTGGCCGGCACTCGTGGCCGCGCTCGGGCCGGGCGCCACCCGCTTCAAGCCGGGCGACGAGGTCGTGGCGCTCGCCAATGGCGGCGGCTATGCCGAGTTCTGCGTGGCACCGGAAGGAACCACCCTGCCCAAGCCGCCCGGGCTCTCATTCACCGAGGCCGCCGCCCTGCCTGAGACCGTGTTTACCGTGTGGCACAACGTTTTCGAGCGCGGCGGACTCAAGCCCGGCCAATGGCTGCTCGTCCATGGCGGGACGAGCGGCATCGGCACCACCGCGATCCAGATGGCGAAACTGTTCGGCGCCCATGTGATTGCCACGGTAGGAAGCGCGGCCAAGGTCGAAGCCTGCCGCAAGCTCGGCGCCGACCGCGCCGTCAATTACCGTGAGGAAGATTTCGTCGAGGCGGTGCGCGAGGCGACCGGCGGCCGGGGCGCCAACGTCATTCTCGACATGGTGGGCGGCCCCTATATCGAGCGCAATCTCCGCGCCGCCGCCGAGGACGGCACCATCGTGCAGATCGCCTTCCTCGAAGGCTCCCAGGTCGACATCAATCTGATGCGGCTCATGCTGCGGCGTCTCACGCTCACGGGCTCCACGCTCCGTGCGCAAGGCCTCGAAGCCAAGGCGCGCATGGCGCGCGGCATCGAGGAGCACATCTGGCCGCTGATCGCGGCAGGGAAATTCAAGCCGGTGATCGACTCGACCTTCCCCCTGAAGGACGCGGCCGCCGCCCACCGCCGCATCGATAGCCCCGACCACATCGGCAAGATCGTGCTCGTGGTGGAGTAAACACTTCCGTCATGCCCGGACTTGATCCGGGCATCCACGCCGTTACGCTTCGGCGCATTGGAGCGCTAGCGGCATGGATTGCCGGGTCAAGCCCGGCAATGACAATGGAGCGCCCGGAAGCATTTGCCTAGGGAAGCCTCACGGCCTATATAGAGGCCATTCCCCTTCATGTTGACGAATTGGCTCTCGCCGGAAGGGAGCGAGGGCTCCCCGTTACCTTCTTGAGGTTTTTAGGACCATGGATCGAACCCCGTTGATGCCCAAAGCGACCGCCGTTTGGCTGGTCGACAACACCTCGCTCACCTTCGAGCAGATTGCCGAGTTTTGCGGCCTGCACGTGCTCGAGGTGAAGGGCATCGCCGATGGCGATGTGGCCCATGGCATCAAGGGCATGGACCCGATCGCGAGCGGCCAGCTCACCCGCGAGGAGATGCAGAAAGCGGAGCTTGATTCATCCTACCGCCTGAAGCTCGCCGAGCCCAAGGTCGAGGTGCCCGAGGTGAAGACGAAGCGCGGGCCCCGCTACACCCCGGTATCGCGCCGCCAGGACCGGCCGAATGCCATCCTTTGGCTCTTGAAAAATCATCCCGAGCTCAAGGATTCGCAAATCATGCGCCTGGTCGGCACGACCAAGCCCACGATCATCGCCATCCGCGAGCGCACCCATTGGAATTCGGGCAACCTCCTGGCCCAGGATCCGGTGGCGCTCAGCCTGTGCTCGCAGATCGATCTCGACGCCGAGGTCAAGAAGGCCGCGTCCCGGCTGGAGCGCGAGCGGAAGGAGGCGGGTGCCTCCGAGCCCGCCCGCGCGGGCACGCTGCTGCCGACCGAGGAGAGCATCGCCACCGTTGCCCCGCCCGAACTTGAGCCTGCGCCTCTCCCCGAGGCGCCGCTTGCCACCGCCCTTGCCCAAGAGGCGCGCGCGGCCATGGCGGCGGACCACGAAGAGGAGGAGGACGTGCCCGATGTCGACTCCGTCTTCGCCAAGCTGAAAGATTTGAAGCAGCCCTCCGGCAGCTAGCCCGCCGTCGGCGCGCGCGCCCTCGCTTTGACCTAAATCAAAGCGGCCCCGAACCGCGCCATCGATGCTTGCACCTCTAATCGACGCCGAGGTGCAATCATGACAACGGGCGAAATCGTCTTTCTCGCCATGGTGATCGTCGTGTTTCTCGTGTTCGCCGCGACGCTTGCCTATTATTCGCAACGCTGATCTTCGGGATTCCGGGCCGATCGTCGGCTGCCGCATGCGGGCGTTGTCGTCTCGGATGCCGGCGTGGGTTGGAGGAGCTTGGGGGCCCGAGACCCTTTGGAGTGGGGTTCTCGGGCCCCGCCTGCCTTTTTGCCCGCCCCACGCGCGCGATGGCAATTGATCGGAGGGCGTGAGCTTCGCTAGGGTGCGACAAGGAAACGCGCCCAAGTCCCGAGTGATGGCCAACCCTTACGACACCGGCCTCGATAAGAACCAGGCCAACTTTCAGCCGCTGACCCCGCTCGTCTTCCTCGCCCGCGCCGCATCCGTCCATCCCGACCATCTGGCCGTCATTCACGGCAAGCAGCGTTACACCTACGCCGAGTTCTATGCCCGCTGCCGCCGGCTTGCCGGGGCGCTCGCCTCCCGCCGCATCGGCGTGGGCGACACCGTGTCGGTGATGCTCGCCAACACCCCCGCCATGCTCGAGGCCCATTACGGCGTGCCCATGACGGGCGCCGTGCTCCACACCATCAACACCCGCCTCGATGCCGCGGCCATCGCCTTCATGCTCGACCACGCCGACACGAGCGTGCTCATCACCGATACGGAATTCGCGCCCACGATCAAGGCGGCGCTCGCTTTGGCCCGGGTGAAGCCGGCGGTGATCGATTATCGCGACCCCATATGCGGCGTGGACGGCGAGCGCCTGGGCAGCCTCGACTATGAGGACTTCGTCGCCTCCGGCGATCCCGACTATGCCTGGGCGATGCCCGCCGATGAGTGGAACGCGATCTCGCTCAATTATACGAGCGGCACCACCGGCAACCCCAAGGGCGTGGTCTACCATCACCGCGGCGCGCATCTCATGTGCTACGCCAACACGCTCGCCACCGGCATGGGCCAGCACCCGGTCTATCTGTGGACGCTGCCCATGTTCCATTGCAATGGCTGGTGCTTCCCCTGGTCGATCTCGCTCGTCTCCGGCACCCATGTCTGTCTGCGGCTGGTGCGCGCCAAGGCCATCTACGACGCGATCGCCGACCATAAAGTGACGCATCTTTCCGGCGCGCCCTTCGTCATGGCCTGCCTCCTCAATGCGGGCGAGGAGGACCGGCGCGGCTTCGAGCACCGCGTCGCCTTCAACCACGCCGCCGCCCCGCCCCCCGCCGCCGTGCTCGCGCGCATGGACGAAGCGGGCTTCGAGCTCACCCATCTTTACGGCCTCACCGAGACCTATGGCCCGGCCACGCTCAACGAATGGCACGCCGCTTGGGACGAGCTGCCGGCCGAGGCGCGGCTCGGCAAGCGCATCCGCCAGGGCGTGCGCTACCACGCGCTCGAGGACCTGACCGTGATGGACCCCGAGACCATGGAAAAGGTGCCCCCCGACGGCGAGACGCTGGGCGAGGTCATGTTCCGCGGCAATATCGTCATGAAGGGCTATCTGAAAAACCGGAAGGCGACCGACGAGGCCTTCGCCGGCGGCTGGTTCCATTCCGGCGATCTCGGCGTCATGCACGAGGACGGCTACATCCAGCTCAAGGACCGCTCCAAGGACATCATCATCTCCGGCGGCGAGAACATCTCCTCGATCGAGGTCGAGGACGTGCTCTACAAGCACCCGGCCGTCGCCGCCGCCGCGGTCGTCGGCGTGGCGGACACGAAATGGGGCGAGACGCCTTGCGCCTTCATCGAGACGCGGCCCGGCGCGTCGGTGACCGCTGAGGAGATCATCGCCTGGTGCAAGGGGAAGCTCGCCCGCTTCAAATGCCCGAGCCGCGTGGTGTTCACCGAGCTGCCCAAGACCTCCACCGGCAAGATCCAGAAATTCAAGCTGCGCGAGATGGCGAAGGAGGCGTGAGGCCATGCCGCTCATCCGGATCGATATGATCGAAGGCAGGAGCGAGGCGGAGATCAAGACCCTGCTCCACGCCGCGCACCGGGCCGTGATCGCCGCCTTCGGCGTGCCCATCCGCGACCGCTATCAGATCGTGCAGGAGCATCCGCGCTCGCACATGATCATCGAGGATACCGGGCTCGGGCTTGAGCGAAGCGACAAGCTCGTCGTCGTGCAAGTCGTCAGCCGCAAGCGCAAGAAGAAGCAGAAGGAAGCCTTCTATCGGCTGCTCTGCGAGGAGCTCGAGCGCGAATGTGGCATCGCGCCCGCCGACGTGATGGTCACCATCGTCGAGAATGGCGACGAGGACTGGTCCTTCGGGGAGGGCCGCGCCCAGTTTCTGACCGGCGAGCTTTGAGCGAGAGGGGGGCCTTGGGCAAGGACAACCTTTTCTTCGGGTTCGCGGGGCGAATCGGCCGCAAGGCCTATTGGTTCGCGATGGCCATGCTCCCGCTCATCGCCGCCGGGTGTTTCGCACTTATCGATCCTTTCGATATCGACACGGTTCTGAGCGGGAAGGTCGAGGAGATCGAAGCGCTCCTCTGGGACCCGTTCGTGCTGGCAATCGTGGGAGTTGCGCTCTGGGGCCTCGCCGCCGTCATGCCAAACGGCTGCATGATCGCGACCACACCGCCTGGTGGCTGCTCGCGCCCCGCTCTCCTCCTCGGCGCGGGCCTTGTTGTGTGGCGATGGCCGGCACAGGAATTCGTGCTTGCCCTGTGCGCGCGCGCGGCGGCGATTACGCCTTCCCGTCACGCTCTGGCTGATCGCCGAGGCCGGGCTTCCTCCCGGGCAGCGCAGGCGACAACCGCTTCGGCCCCGTGCCCGAGCCGATTCACATTCAAATGGCCGCAAAAGCTCGACCGAGGCGCGCTCGCCACGAAGCGCGATCCGCGGCGTCCTGTTGTCTCCCGTCGGCATTCTCATCGTCCTTCCCCTCCAGCTGATCCGGCTCTTGCTGCTCCCTTTTCGCCGGCGGCACGTTTTCTTCGGCATCGACGGCCGGATCGGGCGCGGACGTTTCTGGGGTTTGATGGGCGCCACCTTCCTGCTCGCCATCCTTTTCGACATCCTGCCCATCTATGCCGGCGCGTATTTGTCCGGCCGGGACTACAACCAGCTCGAAGCGAGCCCAACGCTGAAGCCCTTTCACCTCCTCATCATCGGCCTGGCGGCATGGTCGCTGACGGCGATCGGCGGCAAGCGCCTGCATGACCGCAACTACAGCGCTTGGTGGATCGCAGCGTTCAGTCCCTTCCTCGCCGTGGCGCTCGGGGCGCTGTTGGGATCGAACCCGACGGTGGATGCGATCCTCGGCATGCTCCTCCTGGTCTCTCTTCCCGCCGTCCTTTGGTTCCTGCTCCAGCTCGGCTTCCTCAAGGGCACTGCGGGGCCCAATCGCTTCGGTCCGGACCCACTGAGTCCTCCGCCGCAGTAACGACCTCCGGCGGGAGCCGCTTTCGGCTTGCACCGGGCGCACCCTTCACGCCAAACTTTGGCCCGGGGGAGAATCAGCCATGGCCTTGGAAGACCAATTCAAGACCATCGCCGAGTTCGTGGCCTTGGCCATTCAGGCCGGCGCCGTGCTGGTGGTGGCTATCGGCTCGGCGCAAGCGCTCATCCTCCTCCTCGGCGCGATTTGGAACCGCGAGCCGACGACGATCCGCGGCCGCCAGATTTGGCTCCGTTTCGCCACCTGGATCCTGCTCGCGCTGGAATTTGCCCTCGCCGCCGACATCGTGCGCACGGCCATCGCCCCCACCTGGAGCGACGTCGGCAAGCTGGCCGTGATCGCCGTGGTCCGCACCATGCTCAATTACTTTCTCGCCAAGGACATCGCCGCTTTCGAGCGCAGCCAAGAGGCGATGGGCCAGTCCGGCGCGGGCTGAAATTTGCCCACAGGCCCATTCGGGCCCCTGCCTATTCGTTGGACGCCCCTCCCAGAGTGTGGTTCAGTTCGAGGCAAGAGCTGCCGCCGCGTCGGAGGGGCGCGTGGGGCAGCAAAAAGAGCGACGTTTCGGGGGTTTTTCGACCATCGAGGTATCTGACGCGGGCTCGCCGGCATAGCGAGCGGGCCCAGGCCTTAGGCCGTCTGCCCTGACCCCGGACCGTCCGCACCGTTCATCGGGAGCCGACGCATGTTGAGCAGGGCAACAGGTCGGCGCTTTCAGCTCATCCTCATCAAGCCGTCGCATTACGATGCCGACGGCTATGTCGTGCAATGGCTCCGCTCGACCATGCCGTCGAACTCGCTCGCCGCCGTCTATAGCCTGGCGCTGGGCGCCGCCGCGCGGGACGTGCTCGGCCCCGACCTCCCCATCGACGTGCTGGCCATCGACGAGACCAATACCAGGGTGCGGCCGCAAGCGATCGCCAGGCGCATCGCCCGCCATGGCGGGATCGGACTGGTCGGGCTGGTCGGCGTGCAATCGAACGAGTTCCCCCGCGCGCTCGACATTGCCCGCCCGCTGCTGGCCGCGGGCGTACAGGTGATGATCGGCGGCTTTCACGTGTCCGGCTGTCTCGCCATGCTGAACGAGACGCAAGCCGACATCAAAATCGCGCAGGAGCTCGGCATCTCCATCTTCGCCGGCGAGGCGGAGGATGGGCTCGACGAGGTGCTCGACCATGCCGCCAAGGGCACGCTCGCGCCCCTCTACGACCACATGAAGCATTTGCCGGATATCGGCGACGTCCCCTCGCCGCCTTTCCTGCCGCGCGATTTCGTCACCCGCACCGTCGGCAATGTGACGAGCTTCGACGCCGGCCGCGGCTGTCCCTTCCAATGCTCCTTCTGCACCATCATCAACGTGCAGGGACGCAAGTCGCGCTACCGCTCGCCCGACAGCGTCGAGCAGATCCTGCGCATGAACTGGGCGCAAGGGGTGAAGCGCTTCTTCATCACCGACGACAATTTCGCCCGCAACAAGGATTGGGAAGCGATCTACGACCGCATCATCAAGCTGCGCGAAGAGGACGGCATGGACGTCCGCTTCATGATCCAGGTCGACACGCTGTGCCACAAGATCCCGAACTTCATCGAGAAATCCCGCCGCGCCGGCGTCACCCGCGTGTTCATCGGGCTCGAGAACATCAACCCGGCCAATCTGATCGCGGCCAAGAAGCGCCAGAACAAGATCACCGAATATCGCAAGATGCTGCTCGAATGGAAGCGCGTGGGCATCATGACCTTCGCCGGCTACATCCTCGGCTTTCCCAACGACACGCCGGCCTCGATCGCCCACGACCTCGACATCATCAAGCAAGAGCTGCCGCTCGATGCGCTGGAGTTTTTCGTGCTGACGCCGCTGCCCGGCTCCGAGGATCACAAGGTGCTGTTCGAGAAGAATGTCTGGATGGACCCGGACATGAACAAATACGAGCTGGAGCACGTGGTCACCGGCCACGCCAAGATGACGCGCGACGAATGGCAAGCCGCCTATCGCTCGGCCTGGGACATGTTCTACACCGACGCGCATCTGGAGACGGTCATGCGGCGCGCCGCCGCCACCGGCATCAACATTCGTTCGCTCATTGCCCGTGCTGATGTGGTTTTCCAGCGCGGTCCTGATCGAGGAGCTGCACCCGCTGCAATGGGGCATCTTCCGCGTCAAATATCGCCAGGACCGGCGCCCGGGCTTCCCGCTCGCGCCGCGCCTTTCCTTCTACGCCAACTATGTCGGGGAGACCGCGCGCAAGGCGATCAAGCTCGTGCGGCGCTGGCGCCATCTGCAGCGCATCGTCGCCAAGATCGAGGCCGACCCGGAGGCGAAGCTCTATATGGATGCCGCGCTGACGCCGGTGGCCGACGAGGACGCCGCGCATATGGGCCTCTACACCCAGAACGAGGCCGCGCGCGTCGCGGTCGAGCGCGAGCTGCGCGTGGCGGGCAAGCACCTCAACGGGCACCACGCCAACGGCCATCACGGCAATGGCCATCTGGGTAACGGGCATGACGGCAACGGGCACGATGCGGGCCACGGCGATGACCCGGCCCTTGAGCGCGACGAGCGCCGCCCGGAGGCGAGACTACCTCTAGCCTAGTCGGGATCTAACCGCCCGTGCAGGCGACGGTCGCGACCTACCAGCCGCCGAGCGCCCGGCGCACGAAATCGCCGAAGAAGCCCGGGCGGTGACGCCGCCGCCAGCGCCAATCCTCTTGGCCATACGGGTCCTCGGCATTGGCGTCGTCATAACCGTCGCCATTGCCGTTGCCATAGCCGCGTCCGACCGGCGCCAGCATTTGCGCATCGACCCAGCCCGTGCCGCCGCTCGCCACGTCTTGCACTTGCGCCCAGCCATTGTCGCGCGCAAGCACGCGCACCTGCCGGCCGGCGGGCAAGGAATAGATCGACGGCGCCTGAGCCGAAGGCTGGTTATGCACATCGGCCGTGGCCGCCACGATCCACACGCCTTGGGCTTGGTCGGGAGTCCCGCCCGGGGCGGCTGCCTCGGATTGGTCAGCGTCGTCGGGGGACGCGGCATCTTGCGGCGTCTGCTGCGGGGCCGCGTCGGCAGTCGGGAGCTGCGGCACTGAGTCGCCGTCCGCGGCGTGGTCCGCCTCGTCCGCACTGCCGGCCGGCAACGCCGCCGTCTTTACCGGCTCCGGCGCCGAAGCGGCCTTGGGCTCGGCCGAGCTGGCAGCGGATTTTTCCTGATCTTGCGCGGGCTTAGCCGGATCGGCGGCAGAAGACGCCGGGTCGCATTGGGCCACCTGCATCGGCTGAGGCGTCGTCGTCACCTTGTCCGCCGCGATTTCGACGCTGCGGGTGCCGGCGCCCAAAAGGGTATTGGCGAGGAAGATGGTGCCGCCCGCATAGAGCAGCCCACCCGCGATCCACAGCGACAATAACAGCTTGTTTTGCATGCGAATTCTCCAGTTCCGCCGCGGGGGGCGAGGCGAACGGACGAAGGGCCCTTACGGTTAGTTAACCAGGAAAGCCCGAACCAGGAGTTAATTCGCACGTCAAAATGGCAAGACCATGGGCGTCCGCGCGCCCGGACTGCCCCGTTAGACGGGGCTTTCCCTCAATAGCCGCGGTAGAAACGGCGCAGATAGAGGTCTGCCAGGTTTGGATTGTGCGGGCGCGCTTGCGCTGGCCGGTCGCTGCGCGTTTCCACACTCGCCTGCCGCCCCGACTCGCCATAGCCGAGCGCCCAGCGCGGCGTCGGACCGGAGGCCGCATCAGGCGGCGCAACATCCGACTTTTGCAGCGGAACCCGGGCGCGGAGCGGCGGCTGGCGAGTGACCGGGGAGGCGGCCGGCCCAGCTTCGGCTTCGGCAACCGTCTGCCGCTGCGCGTTGGGGCCGCTGATCGAGGCGACGTATTTCTCGTAGACCCAGCCGCCCGGCCCACCTTCCGCGTCCTGCAGCTGCACCCAACCATTCGTGTAGCTGAGAATGCGGAGCTGCTTGCCGACCGGGTAGATGGAGGTGATCGCGGCCTCGACCGAGGGGCCCGCATGCACATAGGCGCCCGCGCGGCTGATCTCCGCCCAGTCGTAATGGGCGCTGTCGTGCGACACCGCCGAAGGCTGTGGGCTGCCGGCGGCAGGAAGCTCAACCGGAACGGCCGCGGGCGGAGCCGCAACGGCATCGGTCCCATGGGCCCTTGAGGTGTCGGCTTGATCCGGAGTTGCGGCCAATTCGGCCAATTGCGCGCGGCCCGGTGACGGGAGGCGCCGGCAAGAGCGTCGATCTCTCCTGGCCGACCGGAATGCATTCTGTCGGCGGCACGGTCTTGGCTGCGTCGGCCAGGGGCCGCGGCTTCCGCGCCACACATTCGGCGGCGGGATTGGCGTCTTGCGAGAAGATGAGGGGATTGGCGGCATAAAGGGCCACGACGGCCGATGCCGGCGAACAACAACCAGGGCAAGACTTTGGGCATGCGCTCTCCGCATGTGCCCACCGTCTCAGTGCCATAACGGTCGCCGCAGCGATCCGTTCCCTCGATCTGCTCTACTGGATTTCGGATGTCGCCGGAATGAGAATCGCCAAACGTCGTCAAACGCTGGTTACGGAAGGTGACGCCGCTGCCGGCCCCTATTGCGCCTGGATCGACTGCAAATATTCGATGATGGCTTCGACGTCGTGGGGGCCGAACACGAAGATGGGCATGTCCGGATGGCCCGAGACGATGCCCTCGGCGAGCGATTCGGCGAGGTCCTCGACCGGATAATTGCGCGATAGATAACGGAACGGCGGCGCTTGCGGGTGGGGGCTGTCCCCTTCCTTGCCGATGGCGTGGCAGCGCGAGCAGTTCTCCTTGACCAAGACCTCGCCCTTGTCGACGAGGCCCTTCTCGGCCGACGCCGCGGGCCGCACCGCGACGAAGAGCAGCGCGAGGACGGCGAGAAGTGCCGCCGCGAGCGCCGCCAGCAGCCATGCCGAATTGTGATTGCCCCGCACCGCTATTTCCCGAACCCTCCGCGCTATCGCCACCAGCGAAGCCTCATTCATCCTACCCGGCGTTGACTTGGGTCAAGAACGACACCTGCGCCAACTCGTCGCCAGATGCGCCAAGGCCGCGCGGCGGCTCAAAAACACCTGCCTCACGGCCTTGCTGAAACTCTCCGAACTCGAGGCCGGGAAAGCCCCTGTTCAAAACACGCAAGCGCTCCAAGCGCTAATGGCTCGTCTCGTGTTTGAGCCGCTCCATTTGATCCTTCAACCGCAATTTCTGACGTTTCAACTCCGCGATCTTGAGGTCGTCGGCCGTTGGCCGGGCCAGCTCCTCCTCGATCTTGCGGTCCAATGCACGATGCCTCTCAGAAAGCTCCACGAGGTGTGCGTCAAGCGCCATATCGGACCTCCATAGTCGTTGGTCTCGGGCCATCCATAGTGACAAATCGGCGACGCTTTGTCTAATCCGCCCGCTGGGCATAATCGCTCACTTTTCGTTACCCCTATTGCCGCAGCCAGACTGGGGACGCGTATCCGGCGGGACCTTGCGCGTGGCCATATTCGCCGCGATACTCCGCCCTGTCCCGGGAGGCAGCGAGGAACAGGGACGTCCCATGGAGAGCGAGGATATTCGCGAGCTCCGGGCGACGTTGGCCAAGCTCAAGCAAGAGCACCGCGATCTCGACAGCGCCATCAACGCGCTCGAGCTCTCTGGCCGCGCCGATCCCTTGCAGCTCAAGCGCCTGAAGAAGAAGAAGCTCTACCTCAAGGACGAAATCGCCCGCATCGAGGACCAGCTCCTGCCCGACATCATCGCCTGACGCTTGAAAAGCCGAGGGCTTCCGCCTTGCCAAGCGTCGGCACCTCCCTATAATCGCGCGCTTTCGCGAGAGGCCTCCCCGCCTCTCCCCAAGAGCATGAGATGAGCGAGCCTAAGCCCAGCGTCGGCATCATCATGGGCAGCCGCTCGGACTGGCCGACGCTGAAGGCCGCCGCCCAAGTCCTCGACGCGCTGCGCGTCCCTTACGAGAGCCGCGTCATCTCCGCCCATCGCACCCCCAAGCGCCTTTACGACTACGCCCAAAGCGCGCGCGAGCGGGGCTTGAAGGTGATCATCGCCGGCGCCGGCGGTGCCGCCCATCTTCCCGGCATGACCGCCTCCATGACCGAGCTGCCTGTGCTCGGCGTGCCCATCGAGAGCCGCGCGCTCAAAGGTCTCGACAGCCTGCTGTCCATCGCCCAGATGCCGGCCGGCGTGCCGGTGGGAACGCTCGCCATCGGCGAGGCGGGCGCCACCAATGCCGCCCTGCTCGCGGCCCAGATCTTGGCGCTCGGCGATGCCCGGCTCGCGGCCCGCGTCGCGGCATGGCGGGCGAGCCAGACCGCTGCCGTCGCCGAGGCGCCCGAGGATCATGCCTGACGCGCTTCCGCCAGGATCCACCATCGGCATCATGGGCGGCGGTCAGCTCGGCCGCATGCTGGCCATGGCCGCCGCGCGGCTCGGGCTGAAGACTCATATCTTTGCCGACGAGGCGGACGCGCCCGCCTTCGACGTGGCGGCCGTTCGCACGCTCGGTGACTTTGCCGACGCTGGCGGCGATCGAGAATTTCGCGGGCTGCGTCGACGTCGTCACCTGCGAGTTCGAGAACGTGCCGGCGGCGACGCTCGAGGCCGCTGCCCGCGCTGCGCCCCGGTCTATCCGCCGCCCAACGCCTTCGCCGTGGCGCAGGACCGTCTCACCGAGAAGTCGTTCTTGCGCGATCTCGGCATCCCCGTCGCCCCCTTCGCTCCCGCCGGATCGGCCGCCGAACTTGAGCGCGCGCTCGCGCAGGTGAAGCTCCCGGCGCTGTTGAAGACGCGGCGCCTCGGCTATGACGGCAAGGGGCAGGTGCTGCTGCGCAGCAAGGGAGAGGCAGGCGCGGCACTCGCGGAGCTGCAAGGCGCCCCGGCCATCGCCGAAGGCCTCGTCGCCTTCTCCCGCGAGCTGTCGGTGCTCGTGGTGCGCGGGCGCGACGGGACCATGCAATTCTACGACATCGTCGAGAACGTGCATGAGCACGGCATCCTGGCGACGAGCCGGGTGCCGGCGCCCATTCCGGCAAGCGTCGCCTTCGAGGCCCGCGCCATCGCCGGCAAGATCGCCGCGGCGCTCGGCCATGTCGGCGTGCTCGCGGTCGAGATGTTCCACTGCGAGAGCGGCACCCCGTCCCTGCTCGTCAACGAGATCGCCCCGCGGGTGCACAATTCCGGCCACTGGACGCTCGACGCCTGCCTCGTCAGCCAGTTCGAGAACCATGTGCGGGCGATTTGCGGCTGGCCGCTCGGCGAAACGAGCCGCCACAGCGACGCGCTGATGACCAATCTGATCGGCGACGACGTGGAGCGCTGGCGAGAGCTCGCGGGCGACGAGGGCGTCGCCTTGCATCTTTACGGCAAGAGCGGACGCGCGCCCCGGCCGCAAGATGGGCCATTTCACCCGCCTCACCCCGAAGAGCTGACGCCTGCCCGCGCTCTCTGGACAAGTTGGGGCCCTTCTGTTAGAGCAAGCCCAGATGCGGGACCGGCCGGTTCCGGTCCGAGTGGGATTTGGTCCCACGAGCTTCCTTCATTCCACGGCCATTTGGAGAGTGATCCGCGGTGCAAGTCGTCGTTCGCGATAACAATGTCGATCAGGCCTTACGGGCCCTGAAGAAGAAGATGCAGCGCGAGGGCATTTTCCGCGAGATGAAGCTCCGCAATTATTACGAGAAGCCGTCGGAGAAGCGCGCCCGCGAGAAGGCCGAGGCCATCCGCCGCGCCCGCAAGCTCGCCCGCAAGAAGGCGCAGCGCGAAGGCCTGATTGCCGCGCCCAAGCCCCGCGTTCCACGCGGCGGCGGCGTGGCGGCCGCTAGGCGGCGCATTTTCCCAAGAACTCTGTCTTAGAGCTGTCAAGCGTCGAGGAAGGACCGTCCTCGTGCATGGCCGGGACTCTGCCCGGCCATGACGATTGAATGCGGATGGACGTCTTGCCCTAGCCTTCGAGTGCGGCTTGCACCGGCACGTCCCGATGACGCGGATGGCGCACCGCAAGCCGCGTCTCGGCGAACGCCGGGATGCGCGTTCCTTCGAGCTGCCCGAGATGAGCTTCGATCTCCTCCCATGCGCCGCGATCGAACAGATCGTTGTGGTCGCCACGGGGCAGGATGAGGAGCCGCTTCGGGCCGCGCGCCTTGGTATAGAGATGACGGGCCTGACCCACGGGAATGACGCGGTCGCGCGCGCCATGCACGACGAGGAGCGGGGTGCGCACCTCCGCGATATGATCGATGGTGCGGTACTGGTCGACCATGAGGTAGCGGAGCGGCAGGAAGCCCCAGGACAGCATGCCCACATCCACCACCGAGGTGAACGGCGCCTCGAGCACGAGCGCCCGCACCGGCCGCTCCAGCGACAGTTGCGTGGCCACGGCCGTGCCGAGCGACTCGCCATAGGCGACGATGTCCTCGCGGGCGACCCCTAGGCTGAGCAGCCGGTCATAGGCCGCGACCGCGTCGGCGATGTTGTTCTTCTCGGTCGGCCAGCCGCCCGAGCCGCCATAGCGGCGATAATTGAGCATGAACACGCCGTAGCCCGATGCCTGGATGCGCGCGATCTTCTGCGCGCGCGTCGCCGCCGAGCCGGCATTGCCGGTGAAATAGAGGAGCGTGGGCTTGTTGCCCTTAGCCTGCGCATACCAGGCAATGAGGTTGACGCCGCCGCGCGACCGGATGGTGATCTCCTGGACGCCGGTGAGTCCCGTTTCGGCCGGGGCCACGCGCTTGGAGTCCGGCATGTAGACGAAGTATCTGTGAAGCAGGAAGGCGCAAAAACAAATCACGCCATAGGCTGCGACAAGCGAAAGCAGAAGATCGACCATAGGATTACCAATACCTTTCCAATCCAGCGAGCGAAAGTCGAAACTGAGTTAGCCTATCTTTGCTGAACGGCACTTGAACGATGCGTTCAGTTTCGCGAGCCGGTCCGCTAAACTCGCATTAACACGCGGCGCGCAGCGAAGATTCCCTTCTCCCTAAGACAGTTAGCAGGTGGTGGGGAATGTGCTTGCACGGCTCATGCCATGGCCTATGGCCTATGGCGCAAAGCGAGGCGTAGATGGGCTTCGCCCATTCCAAAGGCAAGAGCAAGGCGGCGATGCGGTCAGAACGAGACGCAAGCGGGCCGAATAATGACGGCCACCGATTGCTGCTGGAACCGCTGTTTATGGGCCTGAACGTGCTACAACGCCTTGGCGATTTCCTCGGTCATCTTCTTGGCGTCGCCGAGCACCATCATGGTGTTGTCGCGGTAGAACAGCGGGTTGTCGATGCCGGCATAGCCGGACGCGAGCGAGCGCTTGTTGAACAGCACCGTGCCCGCCTTCCACACCTGCAGCACCGGCATGCCGTAGATGGGCGAGGAGGGATCGTCCTCGGCCGCCGGATTGGTCACGTCGTTGGCGCCGATCACATAGGCCACGTCGGCCTGCGCGAACTCGTTGTTGATGTCCTCGAGCTCGAACACCTCGTCATAGGGGACGTTGGCTTCGGCGAGCAGCACGTTCATATGGCCCGGCATGCGCCCCGCCACCGGATGGATGGCGTATTTCACCTCCACGCCCGCCGCCTTCAGCTTGTCGGCCATCTCGCGCAACGCGTGCTGCGCCTGCGCCACCGCCATGCCGTAGCCCGGCACGATGATCACCTTGCTCGCATTCTTCATCAGGAACGCCGCGTCCTCGGCCGAGCCGAGCTTCACCGGCTTCTGCTCGGCGCCGTGCGGCCGGGCCCCGCGACCTCGCCGCCGAACCCGCCCAAGATCACGCTGATGAAGGAGCGGTTCATGCCCTTGCACATGATGTAGGAGAGGATCGCGCCCGATGAGCCGACCAGCGCGCCGGTGATGATCAGCGCCGTATTGCCGAGGGTGAAGCCGATGCCGGCCGCGGCCCACCCCGAATAGGAGTTGAGCATCGACACGACGACCGGCATGTCGGCGCCGCCGATGGGAATGATGATGAGCACGCCGAGCAGAAGCGACAGCCCGGCGATCACCCAGAAATAAACCTCCGTCTGCTGGCTGGCAGAACATCACCACGCAGGCGACGAGCGCGAGCGCGAGCCCGATATTGAGGACATGCCGGCCATGCAGGATGATCGGCTTGCCCGACATGCGCGCCGACAGCTTCAAGAAGGCGATGATCGAGCCGGTGAAGGTGATGGCGCCGATGGCGACGCCGAGCGACATCTCGATGAGGCTCGACGTGTGGATGGCGCCCGGCACGCCGATGCCGAAGGCCTCGGGCGCGTAGAAGGCCGCCGCCGCCACGAGCACGGCGGCGAGACCCACGAGCGAGTGGAACGCCGCCACGAGCTCCGGCATCGCCGTCATGGGAATGCGGCGGGCGGTGACGGCGCCGATGCCGCCGCCGATGGCGACGCCGCCCAAGATCATGGCCCAGGTCAGCGGCGCCTCGGGCCGCGCCACCGCGAGCGTGGTGAGCACGGCGATCGCCATGCCGGTCATGCCGAGATAATTGCCCCGGCGCGAGGTTTCCGGGCGAGGACAGGCCGCGCAGCGCCAGCACGAACAGGACGCCAGCGGCGAGATAGAGCAGCGCGACGAGATCGGAGCTCATGGTCTATCCCGCCGTCACTTCTTTTTCTTCTGATACATGCCGAGCATGCGCTGGGTCACGAGGAAGCCGCCGAAGATGTTGACCGAGGCCATGATGAGCGCGGCGAAGCCGAGCAGCTTCGCCGTCCAACCGCCGGAGGCCGCCGCGTTGGCCGCCTCCACCGAGACGGCAAGGAGCGCGCCGACCACGATCACCGAGGAGATCGCATTCGTCACCGACATCAGCGGCGTGTGCAGGGCCGGCGTCACGCTCCACACCACGTAATAGCCGATGAAGATCGCGAGCACGAAGACGGAGAAGCGCGCGACGAAATCGTGCCCGCCTTCGGGAGCGGCGGCTTGAGCGTCTTGCGCCAACGCGCTGCCGGCCAGGATCAACTCCGCCAGCATCGCCGCGGCGATAACGCCAAGCGCGAGCCTAACGCATGCCCTCATCATGACGTGCCTCCCTTCGGGGCGCTTGCCGTTGCCGTTAGTCTTCGCGCTGCCTTTCGCGGCGCCGGCTTTGGCCGGCTTCGCCTCCGCATTCGCCGCGCCGCCGAGCCTGATCCGCGATCGCCTTGTTCACGATGGCGCCGTCGCGGGCGACAACGGTGCCCTTGACGATCTCGTCGTCCCAATTGATGGCCAAGGCCGTCTTCTCTTTGTCGATCATGGGCTCGATGAAGGCGAGCAGGTTGCGCGCATAGAGGCTCGACGCATTCACCGGAACCGCGCCGGGAAGATTGAGCTTGCCCATGATGCGCACGCCCTTGTGCTCCACGATCTCGCCCGGCCTGGCGAGCTCGGCATTGCCGCCGCGCTCCACCGCCAAATCGACGATGATGGAGCCCGGCCGCATGCTCTCGATCATGGCCGTGGAGATGAGCCGCGGCGCCGGCCGGCCCGGGATCAGCGCCGTGGTGATGACGATGTCCTGGTTCTTCACATGCTCGGCCACGAGCGCCGCCTGCTTCTGCTTATAGGCGTCGGACATCTCCTTGGCATAGCCCGCCGCCGTCTCGGCCTGCTTGAACTCCTCGTCCTCCACGGCGATGAACTTGGCGCCGAGCGAGGCGACCTGCTCCTTGACCGCCGGGCGCACATCGGTCGCCGTCACGATGGCGCCGAGCCGCCGCGCCGTGGCGATGGCCTGGAGTCCGGCGACGCCCACGCCCATGACGAACACCCGCGCGGCGGGAACGGTGCCCGCCGCCGTCATCATCATCGGCAGCGCGCGCTCGAACAGCGCGGCGGCGTCGATCACCGCCTTGTAGCCGGCAAGGTTCGCCTGGCTCGACAGCACGTCCATGCTCTGGGCGCGGCTGATGCGCGGCATCAGCTCCATGGCAAACAGCGCGGCGCCCGTTTTGGCGAGCGCCGCCAGGCCGTCGGCGTCGGAATAAGGATCGAGCATGCCGATCAGCACCGCGCCCTTGGGCATGGATTTGGCGAGCGCCGGCGATGGCCGCCGCACCGTGAGCACGAGATCGGCGCCGCTCACCGCGTCGGCATCGGAGCCGACGATTTCGGCGCCCGCGGCGCTGTAATCGGCATCGGAGAAATGCGAGCGCAAGCCTGCACCCGACCGCAGCTTGATCTTGGCGCCGAGCTTGACGAGTTTCTTCGCCGTCTCGGGGCTCAAGCCGATCCGCGGCTCGTCCTCACCCTCGGCGGGCACGCCAATCGTGATCATGATGGCTCCGCAGACTCAGCTAACGACCGGGGCGCCGCGCCCAAGACGCGTGATGTGGGGAGAAGGCGGCATGATGCCGCCGTCAGGCAGGAAGCTGGATCAAACGACGAAAATGGCCAAGAACGCCATGATCGCGATGACGCCCACGAGCAGAAAAATCGTACCCTTGAGGAAGAGACTATAGGTCCGCTGATGCTCGGAATAGTCCATCGACGGATGGCCCTCGGACGGATCGATCTTCATTCCACTCCCCTTTGATCTTGAACTGTTCAGGGGCGCGAAATAGCACAAAGGGCGCCCCGGCGGCAATCAGACCCTGGCACTTTCTTGGGCCTCTACTCGACCCTGCCCAGACAATCCAATAGCCTTTGCCGTCCATGACGGGAGGGTTGCGCTTGAGCCGAGCCGCTGTCGCTATTGCCTTGTTGCTCGGCCTGTTGCCGGCGATCCATTTCAGCGCGTCAGGCGCCGAGGGCGCCAAACCGAGCGCCCCTCACCCTGTCGGGGTCCGGCAAATCGACTATGTCGCCGCCGACGGCCGCCATCTGGCCCTCGCCCTGTTCTACCCCGCGGCGATCCCGGACAAGGCGGCGGCCCAATTCACGATGCCGTATTTTACGAACCTCAAGCTCTACAAGGACGCCGAGCCGGCCTTGGACGGCGAGAAGCACCCCTTGGTGATGTTTTCGCACGGGCGCGGCAGCAACCCGCTCCAATATGCGTGGTTCGCGCAAGCGCTCGCCGCGCATGGCTATATCGTCGCCGGGCCCTATCACTACCGCGCCAACACCTATGACGCGACGATCGCCTACCTTGCCAACAAGCTTTGGCAGCGGCCCGTCGATTTGAGCCTGGACATTTCTTTCCTGCTGAACGACCCCGTCTGGGGCAAGCACATCGACGCCGACCGCATCGGTGTCGCCGGCCATTCGCAAGGAGGCTTCACGTCGCTCTGGATCGGCGGCGCCAAGGTCAATCCCGACCGATACCTCGCCTTCCAGCGCGGCTGGCGCAACAATCAAATGGTGCCGCAGCATTTGCGCGACGAGTTGCCGCTCGATGCGGGCCCTGCCCTTTCCGTCCACGATGCGCGGATCAAGGCGGTCTTCGCCATGGCGCCCGGCATCATCAAGGCCTTCGGCATGGACGAGGCCGGACTGCGCGAGCTCGAGCTTCCCACCTATATCGCGGTCGGCGCGCGCGACACGCAAACCCCGCCCAAGGAGAATGCCGAGTTCGCCGCGAAGTACATCCCCCACGCGGAGCTTCATGTCATCCCCGGCCCGGTCGACCACGAGATCTTCGTCAATGAGTGCAACGAGGAAGGCCGCGACGAATTCCCCGAGGCCTGCATCGATGCGCCGGGCGTCGACCGCGGCGCGATTCACGCAACCATCGGGGCCGCGGCGCTGCGCTTCTTCGACGCCAATTTGCGCGGCAGCGCTCCTTAGGAGTCGCAAATTCTCCGGCCTTAGCCGCGAATGGCGCCAAAAAAAGCGCCCAGCATGAAAGAACTCTCAACCCTTCTCGGCTAAGAGCAGTGGCATCAATTGAGAGCCGCCATGCTCGCGAACATCGACCTGACCAATGCCTTCGCCACCGAGGTCGCAGTGATCGCTTCCTCGGGCGACATCGAGTATGCCAACAAGAAGTGGAACGACACGGCCGAGGAGGGCGGCTTGGACCTGACGCGGCCGTGGAATTATCTCGACGAATGCCGCGCCGCAGCCGACCGCGGTTGCCGCGAAGCGGAGCGAAGTGGCTACGGGATTGCGACAGGTCCTGGATGGAGACTTCGGACCTGTTCATCACCACCTACTCCTGTCCGTTTCACGACCGGTATCATTGGTACCAAGTGATCATTTCTCCGATCTATCGGGGCGACATGCGTCATGCGATGGCCATGCATGTCGATGTGAGCGCCCTGCAACGCGATCCGCTGACGAAGCTGCCGAACCGAGCGTTCTTCGACGCGCAATTGGACTTCGCGCTGGCCTCCGCCAAGGACCGCAACGGGCGGGTGGGCCTCTTGCTTGTGGACATGAACAATTTGAAGGTGATCAACGACCGCTACGGGCATGCCGTCGGCGACTGCGCCATCAGATCGACCGCCAAATGCCTGACCCAAGTCTATGACCAGCAAGGCCTAGTCGCTCGCATCGGCGGGGATGAGTTCGGCGTGGTCCTGACCCGCGCGCCCGACGATGTCTCCGCGCGGCGCCTGCAAAACCAATTCGAAGAGTGCATGAACGAGCAAAGCTGCGCGGACGAGCCGACTCCAAGCATGAGCGCGAGCTTCGGCGTTGCCCTCTGGCCGGAGGACGGCGATACGGCTGCCGCGCTCTTAAGGACGGCGGATCAGCGCATGTATGCCAACAAGCATCGCCGCCAAATTGCTTAGGCTGCGGCTTCGGGCAGCGGCACGCCGGCGGCGCCGAAGGCCTCGCGCTGCCGCCCCGCCACATCGGCGAGATCGGCGCCCGCGATCGTATCCTCGAACAGACGGTGGAAATTGAGCTCGGCGTCGAGATGAAGGAACACGCCGCCGAGCCCGATCGCCGCGCGGTCCATGAACACGAATTCCCGCGGCACCTTGACCGGCCCCTTGTCGCGCAACCCCTGATGCACCTTGAAGGCCTCGCGCCGCCCATACATGCCGGGGCTCACGCCCGCGGCGATGGTGCGGACGCGGTCCTCGAGCATCGGCCCGTAGATGAAATTGGCCCAGATGTTCAGAATATCGACCAGCTCGTTGGACAGTCCGGCAAAGCCCCACGTCTCATAGGCATGCACCATGAGCGCCCGGTCTTGGGTCAATAGCCCGCGATAGAGGTCCACCACCCCTTGGACGAATTTCGGCGCGAAGGTGCGCATGCAGCCATAGTCGAGCAGATTGATGCCGGCGGCCGCGCCCTTCTCGTCCTCGAACACGGTGTAATTGCCGAGATGCGGATCGCCATGGATGACGCCGTAATGGCTGAACGGGTACCACCAGGCGCGAAACATGGCGCGCGCGATTCTGTTGCGCTCCTCGAGCGGATGGCGCGTGTAGTCGAGCAGGCGCTTCCCTTCGAGCCAGGTCATGGTGAGGAGGCGCTTGGTGGAAAGCTCCGGCAGCACCTCCGGCACGCGGATCAAGGGATCGTCGCGGAAGATCAGGCCGTAGAGCCGCATATGCTTGGCTTCGAGCTCGTAGTCGAGCTCCTCGCGCAGCCGCGCGGCGATCTCCTCCCGCATCGCCGAGGTCTCGATCGCCGGGCGCATGCGCGCATGGATGGAGAACAGCACGCCGAGCTGGGCGAGGTCGGCCTCCACGGCGGACTGCATGTCCGGATATTGCAGCTTGACGGCAAGCTCGCATCCGTCATGGCCGCGGGCCTTATGCACCTGCCCGAGCGAGGCCGACGCCGCCGCCTCATGCGCGAAGCTCGCAAATTTCGCCTCCCAGTCGGGGCCAAGCTCCGCCGCCATGCGCCGGCGCACGAAGGGCCAGCCCATGGGCGGCGCCTGGCTCTGCAGTTGGCCGAGCTCGGCGGCATATTCGGCCGGCAGCGCCTCGGGGATGGTGGCGAGCAGCTGCGCCACCTTCATGATGGGACCCTTGAGTCCGCCGAGCGCGGCGGCGAGCGAGGCGGCATCCTTGTCGCGCTCGGGGTCGAGCCCGAGGAAATGGCGCCCGGCGATACGCGCGGCCACGCCCCCGACATTGGCGCCCACGCGTCCATAGCGCTGGATGCGGGCGGTCAGGCGGTTGCGTTCTTTGTCGGAACTCATGGACGGATTCCTGGGCGTGTTACGAAAGTAGGGCTTGCCCGCGAGATTGCCAGGGGACCTCGGGACGCATCGCGGCGGCGCGCCTAGCGCTTGCCGTTGCCCTGGAGCGACTTCTGCAGATCCTTGCGCGCCCGCGCCAACTCGGCCGCGAGGCTCGGCGCCGTCGTGGGCCGCCCGCTCGGCTGGATGAGCAGCAGCACCAAGATCACGATCGGCGTGAGGAAGTCGGTGATCAGGATCGGCCCGGCATTGCCCGGCGCGAGATTCCCCTCCTCCACGATGTCCTGGATGTGGACGATCCCCGCGCCCACGAGAAAACAGGCGGCGGCGGTGGCCGCGGCCGCGCGCGCTCCATAGCCCGCGAAGGCCGCATAGAAGGACGCGATCCCGAGCCCGAGATTGGCGACGCCCACTTCACTTTGGAACGGGCTCGGCGCCCAGCCGATCGCGGCAGCGGACTTCCTCCGGCGAAGATGACGTGGCCGAGAATGCCCACAGGCCCTGCACCCCGAGCGGGAAGAAGAAGAGATAGCGCAGAAGCTTGTCGATGATGACGGCGATGGAGAGCGGCCGTGGCGCGCGCGCGATGGCGATCGCGGCGAACAACAGCGCCGCCACCCATACGAGGATCGGCACGTACCAGACGATGGCGACCAGTCCCTCGCCCGGCGTGGGTGTCCAGCCTTCAGCGTCCGGCATCCATGGCCTCCAGCTCGTCGATCAGATTTTCGATGACCTTGAGCCCCATGGACCAGAAATGCGGCTCCGAGGCATCGAGCCCGAACGGCTTCAGCAGCTCTTTATGGTGCTTGGTGCCGCCCGCGGCGAGCATATCGAGATAGCGCTCGGCAAAGCCGGGCTCGGCCTTCTCGTACACGGCGTAGAGCGAGTTCACCAGGCAATCGCCGAAGGCATAGGCATAGACGTAGAAGGGCGAGTGGATGAAGTGCGGGATATAGGACCAATAGGTCTCGTAGCCCGGCTTCAGCTCGATGGCCGGCCCGAGCGCCTCGCGCTGAACCTCCATCCAGATCTCGCCGAGCCGCTCGGTGGTCAGCTCGCCCGCGCGCCGCTCATTATGCACGTGGCGCTCGAAATTGTAGAAGGCGATCTGGCGCACGACCGTATTGATCATGTCCTCGGCCTTGGCCGCCAGCATCGCCCGGCGCTCCCGTCGCGTCGGCGCGCTTTCCAATAACGCGCGGAAGGTCAGCATCTCGCCGAACACGCTTGCCGTCTCGGCGAGCGTGAGCGGCGTCGGCGCCATCAGCGGCCCCTGGCAATTGGCGAGCACCTGATGCACGCCGTGCCCGAGCTCATGCGCCAAGGTCATCACGTCGCGCGGCTTCCCCTGATAGTTCAGCAGAATGTAGGGATGCGCGCTCGGCACGGTGGGATGGGAGAAGGCGCCGGGCGACTTCCCCTCGCGCACCGGCGCGTCGATCCAGCGCCGGGCGAAGAATTCCCCGGCGATCCCCGCCATGCGCGGCGAGAAATCGCCATAGGCCTTGAGCACCGTCGTCTTCGCCGCGTCCCAGGGAATGACTTGGCTCGGCTCCTCCGGCAAGGGCGCGTTGCGGTCCCAATGGGCGAGCCGCTTCTTGCCGAGCCATTTCGCCTTCAACGCGTAATAGCGGTGCGAGATGCGCGGATAGGCCTCGCGCACGGCGGCGACGAGCGCGTCCACCACCTCCTTCTCGACGCGGTTGGCGAGATGCCGCGAATCCGCGACGTCGATGAAGCCGCGCCAGCGGTCGGCGATCTCCTTGTCCTTGGCGAGCGTGTTGGTGATCAGCGTGAACAGGCGGGAATTGTCCTTGAACACGCGGGCGAGCGCCTCGGCGGCCTCGCGCCGCACCTTCTCCTTGGGATCGAGCAGGCGGTTGAGCGTGGGCTCGAGACTCAGCATCTGGCCGCCCACCTTGAATCGGAGCGAGGTCATGGTCTCGCTGAACAGCCGGTTCCACGCGCCCCTGCCGCTCACCGCCTTTTCGTGGAACAGCTGCTCGAGCTTGTCGTCGAGCTGATAGGGCTTCTCCTTGCGCAGATCCTCGAGCCACGGCCGGTAATGGCGGAGCTCGGAATTGGCCATGGCCGTCTCGAGCACGGCATCGTCGATGCGGTTGAGCTCGAGCGGAAAGAACAGCAGCTTCGAAGAGATGGTGGTGATCTTCTCCTGCATGTCGCCGAAGAATTTCTGCCGCGCGGGGTCGGAGGTGTCCGCCGCGTAGAGCAGGCTCGCATAGGAGATGAGGCGCCCGAGCAGATCGTTCAGCGCTTCGAACTCGCGCACCGCCTCGGCGAGCTCGGCCCCTCCCTTGCCGCCCCGCAGGAGCGCCGTAAGCTTGCCCGCATAGCGCTCATGGATGGCGTCCGCCGCCCGCTCCGACGTGGCGAGATCGGCTAGGAGCTCCGGCGCCTCGGGCCCGCTATAGAGATCGGCGAGGTTCCATTCGGGCACGGGGCCGAGCTTGGCCTTGGGCTTGGACTTGGCGGCGGCGCGCTTCGCCTTGCCCTTGGCCTGGGCGGCTGCGGCGTAAGCCGGACGCTCCGGCCAATAGGTCAGTCTCTGTGGCATCCTCATGATTTCCGCTTGTTCGAGGGGTCGGGCCTAGTGTGGGAAGCGCGCTCGGGCGCCGCAAGAGCCAATTCTCAGGCTCATTAGGGTGATTCGCCCTGCCCGCGCATGTCGCCTTCGCCAAAATCGAACCGTAATAAAGGGGATATTTACCGTTCCACTGCACAGTTTTGGCACAGGAGAGGGGGCCGCCGACCATGTTCAGGCCGAATGGCAACCTGCTCCAGCGTCCAAGTAACGGTAGCGAGTCCTGCGTCATGACTAAACGGGTCCTGGTCGTCGATGACGACCCAGCTCAGCGTCGTATTCTCGAAGAGACCATCAAACGGTTTGGTTATGCCGTCTCCACCGCCGAGAGCGGTGAGCGGGCGCTGGCCGAGCTGAAGGCCGACGGGGCGGGCGATATCTGCCTGCTCCTGCTCGACCTCGTCATGCCCGGCACCGACGGATTGGCGGTGCTTGCGGCCATGCGCTCTTTGCCCAAGAAGCCCCCGGCCATCGTGCAGACGGCCCATGGCTCGATCGACGCGGCCATCGCCGCCATGCGCGCCGGCGCCGTCGACTTCGTGGTCAAGCCGGTGAGCCCGGAGCGGCTCGAAGTCTCCATCAAGAACGCGCTCAAGATCGAGGCGCTGGCGGGCGAGCTGAACCGCATGAAGGCCGCGGCCAAAGGCGAGCTCGGCTTCCGCGACCTGATCGCCGGCTCCGAGGCCATGACCCGCGTCATCGAGCTCGGCCGCCGGGCGGCAAGCTCGACCATCCCCGTCCTGATCGAGGGCGAGAGCGGCGTGGGCAAGGAGCTGATCGCCCGCGCCATCCAGGGCGAGAGCCCCCGCGCCGGCAAGCCCTTCGTCACCGTCAATTGCGGCGCCATCCCCGAGAACCTGGTCGAGAGCATCCTGTTCGGCCATGAGAAGGGCTCCTTCACCGGCGCCACCGAGAAACGGGCCGGCCGCTTTGTCGAGGCCGACGGCGGCACGCTGTTCCTCGACGAGATCGGCGAGCTGCCGCTCGACGCCCAGGTGAAGCTGCTCCGCGCCCTGCAAGACGGCGAGATCGAGGCCGTGGGCGCCAAGCGCACCGTGAGCGTCGACATCCGCCTCATCTCGGCCACCAATCAAAACCTGATCAACCTCGTCCGCGACGGCCGCTTCCGCGAGGACCTCTATTACCGGCTGAATGTGTTCCCCATTTGGGTGCCGCCTCTGCGCGAGCGGCTGGAGGACGTGCCCGAGCTCGTGCGCCATTTCATCGCCCGCTTCGCCGCCGAGGAGGGCAAGCGCATCGACGGCATCGAGGAGGACGCGCTCTCCATGCTCGAGCGCTACACCTGGCCCGGCAACATCCGCCAGCTCGAGAACGCCGTGTTCCGCGCCGTGGTCCTGGCCGATGGCCTCACGCTCGGGGTGAACGAGTTCCCGCAGATCGCGGCCCATGTGGAAGGCTATTGCGTAACGGTGCCGCCGGCGCCCGCGCCCAAGAATCTGGTCCCCCATATCGACGGACCGGTGATGCTCGGCCAATCCGAGCAGACCCCCGCCACCATCCACGTTCCTTCGGGCAATGGCCGCGACGCGGTCGGCATCCCGGCGCTCAGCGAAACGGGCGACATCCGCTCGCTCGAAGCGGTCGAGGCGGACATGATCCGGCTCGCCTTCGGACGCTACCGCGGCAGGATGACGGAGATCGCCAAAAGACTCGGCATCGGCCGCTCGACTCTCTACCGCAAAATGCGTGAGATCGGGCTCGAGGCGCGGGCAAATTAGCCAAGCGGCAGCGTGGCTTGGCAAGAAAGCCACAACGCATAAAAAACGGCGGGTCGGGGAACTTTAAGTCGCGTGCTTGTATGGTAAAGGCCACGACGCCACGTTAGGGTTCTCGCCCCGCCGAATCGTGCTGCGTTCGGCTGAAGGAGCAGACCAATGAGGCCATTTTACCGTATCGCGTTAGCCATGTTCCTTGCGGCGGCGAGCCTGCCGGCGGTTGCGGCCGAGCCGGATGCGCCCGCGGCCCTCATCTCCCCGACCGAGGCCATCCGCATCGCGGTCCAGGAGCGCCTCTCGGCCAAATTCACCAACACGTCCGAGGCCCGCAAGAGCGAGCAAGGGGCCCTGGTCGAATATTACTCGGTGCCCGATCAGAAGCTGCTCTGGGTCGACGCCAACGGCCTGAACGAGCGCGCCAAGGCCGTGATGCAGGAGATCGCCAGGGCCGACGAATACGGTCTGCGCCCGGCAGATTACGAGCTTCCCAAGCCCGACAGCTTCGATCCCCACGGCGCCTCGGCCACGAGCTGGCTTGCCGATGCCGAGGTGAAGATCAGCTTCGCCGTGGTCGGCTATGCGCGCGACGCGCGCGGCGGCCGCATCGACCCTTCGCGCCTGACGGAGAACCTCGATCCCACGCTCGCTCTCCCCGAGCCGATGGAAGTGCTGGAATCGATTGCGATCCGCTCCGAGCCTGCCGCCTATCTGCGCAGCTTCCAGCCGGATCAGCCGCAATTCGAAGCCCTGCGCCATATGCTGATCGAGCTCAGGGGCGGCAAGGACGATGCGAAGAAGATCGTCCAGATTCCTGACGGCCCCGTGCTCAAGAAGGGCATGGAGGATCCGCAAGTCGCGCTGCTGAGGCAGCGGCTCGAAGTTACATCCTCCGAAACCGCCTCGGCCTCCGACGATGTCGCCACCGTCAACGAAAACCTGTTCGACGATACGGTCGATGCGGCGGTCAAGGCGTTCCAGCAGGCCAATGGCGCCACCCCCGACGGGATAGTGGGCCCCGGAACCCGCCGCCTCCTGAACCAGTCGCACCACGAGACGGCGAGCCCGGCCAAGATCCGCCTGATCCTGCTCAACATGGAGCGCTGGCGCTGGCTGCCCCACGACCTCGGGTCATACTACGTGAACGTCAACGTGCCCGAGTTCATGCTGCGGGTCGTGGAGGACGGCAAGGTCATCCATACGACGCGCGTGGTTGCCGGCAAGCCCGACAAGCCGACGGCGATCTTCAGCCAGGACATGCAGGAGATCGTGTTCAATCCCTATTGGTACGTGCCGAACTCCATCAAGACCGAGGAGATCCGGCCTTACCTCCGCGACGAGGGCGCTTGGTTCTTCGGCGGCGGCTGGAACACGCGGGTGTTCGACAGTCACAATTTGCGCATCAATATCGGCGGGCGGGAGGTCGATCCCGCGAGCATCGATTGGGGCCGCGTCGATATCCGCACGCTCAACATTTATCAGCCGCCCGGACCGGACAACGTGCTCGGCAACGTCAAATTCGTGTTCCCCAACAAGCACGACATCTACATGCACGACACGACGCAGAAGTTCCTGTTCGCCAAGGACGTGCGCGCCGAAAGTCATGGCTGCATGCGCGTGCAGAATCCCGACCAGCTCGCCACGATCCTGCTGAAACATGATCAGGGCTGGACCGCGGGCCGCGTCGCCGCGGCGATCCAGGGCGGGGCTGACCAGCATGTGGCGCTGGAGCACAAGATCCCCGTCTACATCACCTATTTCACCGCCTGGGTGAATGCGAACGGGTCGCTCTCGACCTTTGGCGATATCTACGGCCACGACTCCCGCATGGCGGCCGCGCTGCGGCTCTAGCCCGCGGAATCCAAGGAAATTGGTTAACGCTGCCCGGGGGATAGTCGGGCCGGCGTTAACCACTTCGCCTTTTTTTCACCCGCTTTCTCCGCAAACTGTTCCTTAACTGGGGGTAAGGAAAACTGCCCAGTAACGGTGCCTTTGGCCTGACCGGGGCTTAAGGACCGGTTGCGCCGGCGGGGCACGCCGGCCAAGAGGGAAAGGCGAACAAGCGCGGATGCAGCCTCGGGGGACTTTCGCGCGCCGCGCCGTGCTTGGCACGAGCCTGGCTATCGCCATCGCCGCCGCAGGCGCGTGGTCCGCCACCATCCATCGCGCCGTCGCTTTGGGTGACACCCGCACCCTCGCGATGTTCAACATCCACACCAAGGAAACGATCACCGTCACCTATAAGCGCGACGGGCACTACGACCCTGACGCGCTGAAGCAGCTCGACCATTTCATGCGCGACTGGCGCCGCGACCAAGAGCGGGACATGGATCCCGAGCTCATCGACCATATTTGGATTCTGCATCAGCAGCTCGGCTCCAAGGAGCCCGTGCATCTCATTTGCGGCTACCGCTCGGCCGCGACCAATGAAACGCTGCGCCGCCACGGCGGCGGACAGGCGAGGCACAGCCAGCACATTCTCGGCAAGGCCGCCGACATCACCTTCCCCGACGTCACGGTGAAGACCTTGCGCAACTCGGCGCTGGTGCAGGAATGGGGCGGCGTCGGCTACTACCCGACCTCCGGCGTCCCCTTCGTCCATGTCGACACCGGCCGCGTGCGCATGTGGCCGCGCCTGCCGCGGCTCGAGCTTGCCGCCCTCTTCCCGCGCGGCCACACGCAATATCTGCCGCAGGACGGCAAACCCATCACGCCGCGTGACTATCAGCTGGCGCTCGCCAAGGGCCTCGTGCAGCACAACACGATGATCGCCTCCGCCGCGCCGGTAGCGGAGCCCGCGGCCCCGCCGCAGCAGCGGCGCCGGTGCCGGCGCCCGCGCCGATCCTTGCCTCCTATACGCCGGCCGCGGCCCACCCGCCCATGGCGCTTGCGCCCCAGGATGAGCCGGCAAGCCAGCCGCAACCGGCCAAGAAGCATTTCGTGTTTGCCAGTGCCGGCGGCGGCCTCACGGCGCCGCCCGCGCCGCCCAAGCTCGATGGCAGCCGCTTCCCGCTTTATGAGAGCGCCGAGGTGGTCGGCGCGCCGGAAGTGGATGACGATCACCCCGACGAGCTGAGCTACGTTCCCTTCGAGGTCGCGAGCCTGATGACCGACAGCTCGGTCACCTATAGCCGCACCGTCGCCCCCCTCACCCATCCCGAGCAGAACAGCACGGATTATCTGTTCGACGATATGACGAGCCCGGTGGCGCTCACCTTCCGGCCAAGCTCGGGCTATCAGGGGCTGGCCGTCCTCCAGCGCTTCTCGGGTCACGCCGTGAGAAGCATCTACGCCGAGGCCGAAACGCCCGCGCCGACCAGGCTCGCCCAGAGCACGCGCTAGACGCTTCCCGGCGCTAACGCGCTCTCGCCTAAGCCGCCTCGGCCTCGATCGCCATGCCCAGCGCATGCAGGTAGGTGACGAGCACGGCCTCCTCCTCCTTGCGCTTGTTCTCGTCCTGCTTGCGGATGCGGATCACCGCCTTCAGCGCCTTGGTGTCGAAGCCGTTGCCTTTCGCCTCGGCATAAACCTCGCGCAAATCGGTGGCGAGTGCCGCCTTCTCCTCTTCGAGCCGCTCGATGCGGGCGACGATGGCACGGAGCTGGTCTTTCGCTGATGTCTGAAGCACGGGCGACCTCGAATCGATTGCGGTGAACTGGGCCGAGCTTAGGTGCGGGTTCTGGGCCGCCGCAAGCCGCCAGCACGACTTTATCCAGCTTATCCAAAGGGCTTCGCGCGCACGGGAAGCGGCGCCTCGGGCGGCCTCAGCCCTTGCTCGCGCGCTTTGGCCGCGCTGGCGCGAGTTCCATCTGGGTTCGCTCGGCCAAGGGGCGTTCCCCCTGATTCGTCGCTTGGCTCGTCTGGGGGAGCGAGCAATCACAATGCGAGCCGTAATGCTCGATCGCGCTGAGCCGGCGCGCAAGCTTGGGCGATGCCAGCATGCCGCGCAGCACGTGAGCGAGCCGGTCCGCCCATTCGGCCTGCCCCTTCTCGTCGAGGATCAGATCCTGGCGCAGCTCGACCAGCGCATGTGCCAGCCCGCGCTTGGTCCCATGACGGTAAAGCGTGTCGCCCTTGAGCTTGCCGGTATAGGGGACGTTGTCGCCGACGGTGATTCCGGGGAGCGCACCCAAGCCCGCAAGCAGACCGGACGGCGAGTCGATCGTCCTTGTCCCACAGCACGGCGGCGTGCCAGGGCCGCGGCACGCTTTTCCACGCCTGGGTGAAGCTGTGCAGCGAGAGCAGGATCGGCGGCTTGCCCGCGGCGATGGCCGCCTCGATGGCGTCCTCGATGGCGCGGTGATAGGGCGCGTAGAAGCGCGCGATGCGGGTCTCGCGCTCACCCGCATCGAGCACGGCATTGCCCGGGATCACGATGCCGTCGGAGAGCTGCATGATCAGGGTCGGATCGTCGAGCCCGCGATTGGGATCGATCAGAAGCCGGGAGAAGCGCGTCATGCAGCGCGGGCGCCCCGAGCGCATGCGCGAGCCGCTCCGCCACCCCGGCGATCCCGATATCGTAGGCGATATGCCGGCCGAGCGTCTCGGCATCGAGCCCGAGCGTGCCGTAAGGCGGCGGCACGCTGTTCTCGGCGTGATCGCACAGGATGAGGAGACCGAGTTTGAGGTCCCCGTCGATGCGGCGATAGGATTGGGCTTCGGAGGCGTCTTGTCGCAAGGTGTCGAGCCGGGACTCCCGAGACGGCCTATGGTCTTGCTTTGGCGTCTTGGTGGCCCTATTGCCTTGCCTGGGCTCTTGATCGGCCGCAACAAAAAAGCTGACCCAAGGCCAAGGTTGCGACGCATTTACTCACGATCTTCGCCCCGGTTTTGGTGCCCCGCGAATGGCCCTATAATCGGCCTCTTGCTCAGACAATGGCAACCAATTCGGTGCTATCTTCCGGATTTCTTAACCCTAATTGGTCTTGAAACACTGATGCTTCCTTCCCGCCTAGTCCGGTCCGGGGCATTCAAGCCGCTGGCCGCTGCGCTGTTTGGGATCGCAGCGGCAGGCATGGCGCTTGGCGCTACGCCCGCGCGCGCCGATCTCAAGCTCTGCAACACCACGGCGAGCCGGGTCGGGGTCGCCATCGGCTATAAGGACGTCGAGGGCTGGGCGACCGAGGGCTGGTGGAACGTGGCCTCGCACACTTGCGAGACCCTCCTTAAGGGAGTGCTCATCGCCCGCTACTACTATATCCACGCCATCGATTACGACCGCGGCGGCGAATGGGCCGGCAGCTTATATATGTGCACCGACGACAAGGCCTTCACCATCCGCGACGCCAAGGAATGCGTGAAGCGCGGCTATAAGCGGACCGGATTTTTTGAAGTCGATACCGGCGAGGAGCGCGACTGGACCGTGCGCCTCACCGATCCCGAGGGTGAAGCGAAGAGTCAATGAGGCGCAATCGCCGGGTCAAGATCGTCGCCACGCTCGGTCCTGTCTCCACCAATGAAGATGTGATGCGCGCCATGTTCGAGGCGGGCGCCGACGTGTTCCGCATCAACATGAGTCATGCGGAGCCCGAGGGCCTGCGCGAGGCGCACGCCATCGTGCGCAAGCTCGAGCGCGAGTTCTCGCGCCCGATCGGCATCCTCATCGATCTGCAGGGTCCCAAGCTGCGCATCGGCAATTTCGACTCGGGCTCGATCCGTCTCACCGAGGGCGACGTGCTTGAGCTTCACCCGGCGCGAATCGGTCGGGGGCTTGGGCCGCGTGCATCTGCCCCATCCGGAAATCTTCGAGGCGGTCGAGCCCGGTCACACGCTGCTTCTCGACGATGGCAAGTTCCGCTTGCGCGTCGTCGAGGCGAGCGACGTGCGCATCGACGCCGAGGTGCTGACGGGCGGCAGGCTGTCGAGCCGCAAGGGCATCAGCCTCCCCGATACGGTGCTGCCCTTGGGCGCCATGACCGAGAAGGACCGCGCCGATCTCGAGCAGGCCGTCTCGCTCGGCGTGGCGTGGATCGCGCTCTCCTTCGTGCAGCGCGCCGACGACATCGCCGAAGCCCGCAAGCTCGCGCGCGGCCAGTCGGCGATCATGGCCAAGATCGAGAAGCCGGCGGCGCTGACGCAACTCAAGGACATCATCGAGCTCGCCGACGGCATCATGGTGGCGCGCGGCGATCTCGGCGTGGAGATGCCGGTGGAGAAGGTGCCGGGGCTGCAGAAGCAGATCACCCGCGCCGCCCGCAATGCCGGCAAGCCCGTGGTCGTCGCCACCCAGATGCTGGAATCGATGATCCTCTCGCCGGTGCCGACCCGCGCCGAGGTGTCCGACGTGGCCACCGCCGTGTTCGAAGGCGCCGACGCGGTGATGCTCTCGGCCGAATCCGCGGTCGGCAAATACCCCGTCGAGGCGGTCGCGACCATGGACCGCGTCGCCATGGAGGTGGAGCGCGACCCGCTCTACGAGCCCATCATTCACGCCCAGCGCATTCAGGCCGAGGCGACCGGCGCCGACGCCATCTCGGCCGCGGCGCGCACCATCGCCGCGACGCTCAATCTTGCGGCCATCATCTGCTACACCGCCTCGGGCGCGACCAGCCTGCGCGCCGCCCGCGAGCGCCCGGAGCAGCCCATCCTGGCGCTGACCCCGGTTCCCGCCACCGCGCGCAAGCTCTCGGTGGTGTGGGGGCTCCATTGCGTGCTGACGGACGATCCGAAGGACCTCGACGACATGGTCGCCAAGGCCTGCCGCATCGCCTATGAGGAGGGCTTCGCCACGCCGGGGCAGCGGGTGATCATCTCGGCCGGCGTGCCGCTCGGGCACGCCCGGCGCCACCAACATGCTGCGCGTCGCCTATGTCGGCGATGAGGGCCGCGAGGAGCTCTAGGACTCGCGCGCCTCAAGCCCGCGGCCGCAATCTTCGCAAATGCACCGGGAAGCGTGCGGGCTAAATGTCCTGGCCCTCGACCTCGCGCTTGAGCTCGTCCACTCTTTGCCGCGCGCTGTCGAGGAAGGGATTGACCTTGAGCGCCTTGCGGAAGGCTTCGAGCGCGCCCTTCTTGTCGCCAAGCTCGATCAACACGTTGCCGAGGCCGTACAGCGCCTTGTAGTGCTGCGGATCGAGGAGCAGCGCCCGCTTCAAATCGGATGTCGCCTGGACGTAGTCCTGTTGCAGGAAGTGCACCATGGCGCGCTGATGCCAGCCTTCGGCGTCCTCCGGCGCGAGCTCGACCACGTCGTCGAGCACCTGCGCCGCGAGATCGAGATCGGAATCGCTGATGAAGGTTCGGGCCCGCGACATCAGGAGGTCGATCGTGGGGCTGCCCGAGGAGTTCCACACCTGCTCGATGACTTCGGCGACCGGTGCCGCCTCCGTGGCATCCTTCGCCCGGCCGAGCTCGTCGTAAAGCTGCTCGAGCACTTTGGCCCGCTGGCCGGGCTGCTCGAGATGCAGATCCTCAAGCGAGAGATCCGCCGGCGAGTTGCCTTGAGGGGAAGCGACCCCTGCTCCGGGCTCGCGCCCGGTCTTGGCGTCTTCGTTGCTCGACGGCGGCTCAGGCTGTGCGGGATTGACCTCTGCAGGTCCGGGCGGGGGCGGCGGTTCCTCTTGCGCGGCGGCCCGTCCGGCAGGGACGGTCGCGGCCAAGCCCGTGAACGCGAGGATCAGGAGCGCCGCGCCGGCAAGTCTCACCCCCCGCGCGTCGATCACCCGCTCCATGGCCGCCAGAGCCCTAGCCCTGCCGCGCTTTATAGCGGCGGTTGGTCTTGTTGATGACGTAGAGACGTCCCCGCCGCCGCACGACGCGGTTGTTGCGATGCCGCTTGCGCAAGGACCTCAGCGAATTCTTGATCTTCATGGCAAGCATCCATCGGCGTTGGAAGGGATTTCGGCCGGGGCGCAACCCCAGAGGCCGGGCGGACCATAGAAAGGGCGGCAGCCCCTGTCAACGGACCTGGCGCCTCCAAGCGCGGGCGCGTTGCGCGTTCGCCCAATTGTCATTTTCGGAGCTGCCGAGGGGCGAGGAATGGTGGGCGGTACTGGGATCGAACCAGTGACCCCTGCGATGTCAACACAGTGCTCTACCGCTGAGCTAACCGCCCGCTTCCTTCGAGGACCCTCTATATCGGGTCGCGCCGGGTCTAGGCAACCGGGCGTCTGGCTCGCGGCTCAGGCGGCGAGCATCCGCTCCACCTCGTCGACGAGGTCGCGCAGATGGAAGGGCTTGGACAGGATCTTGGCGTCTTTCGGCGCGTGGCTGTCGGGGTTGAGCGCCACCGCGGCAAAGCCCGTGATGAACATGATCTTCAGATCCGGATCGAGCTCGCTTGCCTTGCGCGCAAGCTCGATGCCGTCCATCTCCGGCATGACGATATCGGTGAGGAGCAGCGTGAAGGGCTCTTCCTTCAGCCGCTCATAGGCCTCGAGCCCGTTGCCGAACGACACCACGTCGTAGCCGGCCTTGGCCAGCGCCTTGACCAGGAAGCGGCGCATGTCCTCGTCGTCCTCGGCGAGGAGAATACGCTGCAAATTGCGCGCTCTTGGATCATTCGCCGCCATCCCTCGTCCCCCACGCGTAAGCTCGCGAACTCTTCGCGATACACTAACTTGGTAAACGACCAATTGCCTTGGTCCTGGAGCGGCGTTTCCGCCCATCGTCTTGAACCCCCGATCATTACGTCTATTTGGATGAGACACAAGCAGAAGACGCCTAGACAGGATCAACTCTCATTGGCAGAGTTTACAGGCGATTCTTTAGCGCCCAGGCCGGTTCCCGGCCGATCAGCGACGGCAGGACTCTGCATGAGCCCTAGCGAGGCGGAGGCGATCGAAACCGAACTTTCGCCACCCTTCGAGGTGGCCCGCCCCGCGTCGTTGAAGGTGCCCCTCGTTTTCAACTCGCCCCATAGCGGCCGGGTCTACCCAAGGGCCTTCCTCGCGGCCTCGCGGCTCGATTCGCTGACGCTGCGGCGCTCCGAGGACGCCTATGTGGAGGAGCTGTTCGGCTTCGTGACCGATATGGGCGCCCCCCTGCTCTATGCCCATTTCCCGCGCGCTTATCTCGACGTCAACCGCGAGCCCTATGAGCTCGATCCGGCGCTGTTCAGCGACGGCCTGCCCCACTACGCCAATACCCAATCGGTGCGCGTGGTGGGAGGGCTCGGCACCATCGCCCGCATCGTCTCGGAATCCGACGAGATCTACCGCGCGCCCCTGACCGTGGGGGCGGCGCTCGAGCGCATCAATCGCCTCTACACGCCCTATCACGCCACTTTGCGGGCGCTGATCGCCGAGGCGGAAGCGGCTTTCGGGCTGGCCGTGCTCATCGACTGCCACTCGATGCCGTCCAACCCCATGGCCGACCATGGGGGCGGCCGCCCCGATTTCGTGCTCGGCGACCGCTACGGCGCCTCATGCCATGGCGAGCTGACGCGGCTCGTGGGCGGGCAGCTCAAGGCCATGGGCTATGCCGTCGCCCTCAACAAGCCTTACGCCGGCGGCTACATCACCGAGCATTACGGGCGCCCGCAACTGAGCCGTCACGCGCTGCAGGTCGAGGTCAACCGCGCGCTCTATATGGATGAGACGAGCTTCGAGAAATCGGCGGGGTTTGAGCGGCTGAGGCGCGACCTCGAGCAGGTCTCGGCGGCGCTGGCGGCCTGCGTGGCCACGCTCAAAATGCCGAGGGCTGCCGCCGAATAGCCGTCCAAGCCGATAACGCATAAAAAAAGGGCCGTCCGAATGGATCCGAACGGCCCAAGTCTAGGGAGGAAACGCCCAAGGAGGGCAGCGGCACGACAGGAGTGTCATGCCGCGTTGCAACAATATGTCATTGCGCCGCACAAAATGCAAGTTCCGAGGGTTAGGCTGCGGCAATTTCGGCGCAGCTGATGCAATAGTGTCACGAGACCTGTGGAAAACCAGCCCTGTCCCGCGACGCGGATGCCGGCAAAGCCCGCCGAACCGTTGATTTAGAAGAAAAATGCCCCCATCCCCCGAGGCCATGGCCGCGCCCGCTCTCCCCGATTTCGAGGCCTTCCTCGCTATGGCTCATAGCCTCGCCGACCAGGCGAGCGCGGTCATATTGCCGCATTTCCGGACAGACCTCCGCGTTGACCACAAAGGAGGCAGCGCGCTCGACCCCGTCACCGAGGCCGACCGGACGGCCGAGGCCGCCATGCGCGCCATGCTGGCCAAGGCCTATCCCGACCATGGCATCATCGGCGAGGAGCTGGGGTCCGGAACGCGCCGACGCGCCTTATTGCTGGGTCCTCGACCCCATCGACGGGACCCGGGCCTTCGTCATGGGCCAGCCGCTATGGGGCACGCTGATCGGGCTCCTGGCCCACGGCCGCCCGCTGCTCGGCCTGATGCACCAGCCCTTCACCGGCGAGCGCTTCTACACCGGCGCCAACGAGGCCTTTCTCCGGCACGACGGAAGCGAGCGGCGCCTCCGCACCCGGCCCTGCCCCACTTTGAGCGAGGCATTTCTCGCCTCGACCAGCCCCGACCTGTTCACCACCGAGGAGGAGCGGCGGGGTTTCGCGGCGCTGAGCGGACGCGTGCGGCTGAGGCGCTTCGGCGGCGATTGCTACAATTATTGCCTGCTCGCGGCAGGCCAGATCGACCTCGTGGTCGAAGCTGGGCTCAAGCCTTTCGACATCCTGCCCCTCATGCCCATCATCGAGCGCGCGGGCGGCATCGTCACCACCTGGGACGGCGGCGATGCGCGCGAGCGGCGGCCGCATCCTTGCCGCCGGCGACCGGCGCCTGCATGCGCAGGCGGTTGCTGCGCTGACGGGCTAGCCCGTTTTGCTCAACACCGCGCCGGGAATGAAGGCGTCGAACGCCGCCCAGAATTGCTGCCGGATCGCGTCCCGCTCTTGCAGGATCTCGTGGCGCGACCCGCGCAGCACGAGCTGGGCGCCGACCTTGAGCCGCGTGGCGAGCTCCTCGATGGCCAGGCTCGAAACGAGGCGATCATCGCTCGCCGCGAGCATCAGCACCGGCACGCGCAAGCGCCCGGGGAAGCTGTCGCTGTTGATATCCGCCATGGCGCCGAGCGCGGCCCTGAGCCAGCCCACGGTGGGCGGCCCGACCGCCAGCTGCGGCGCGGCGGCAAGCACCGACTGATTGCGCAAGAAGCGCTCGCGGTCGGAGGTGAGCGGATTGTCCTCGAAGTCTTGACCGGCGAGATAGGACTTCATGCCCCCCGGCACGGAAGCCCCGCCAAAGCCCGCCAGCGTCGAGGCCCACGTCAGCGCCGACACCGCTCCCGGCGCCATGGGCAGCTCGACGATCTTGAGCATCGGCGCGGTCATGACCATGCGCGAGAACCAGCAGCCGCGCAGCGTCGCCGATTTGAACAGCACCGCCGCCGCCATGGAATGGGCGAGCGCGAAATAAGGCGGCGGACAATCCGGCAGCACCACCTCGGTCATGAAGCGCAGAAGGTCGTCCTGGTAATCGGCAAAGCTGCGCACATGGCCCTTGAGCGAGTTTCCCGCGAGCCGGCTCGAGCCTCCCTGCCCGCGCCAATCGAGCACCGCCACGGCGAAGCCGCGGCGGCGGAGCTCGCCCACCACCTCGAAATATTTCTCGATGAACTCGCTGCGCCCCGGGAAGATGCACACGGTGCCGCGCCGCTCGCGTAAAGCGCTGGGCCAGCGGGCGAAGCGCAGCTTGGCGCGCCGCCTGCCCTTGATGAACCCGGCCGAGACGCCGAGCGGAATGGGATTCTTGGGAGTGGCGATGAGATCCATGGAACCGCCGCGAAAAATTGGCGCCACGAGCGGCGCTGTGCCTGCGCTTTTATAGCAGCGGGCGCCCCTCCCGCCAGCGGCTTCGCTCGGCAAAATGCCGCGCGCGAGCGACGCGAGCTCCGATGGCGGCCTTTTTTGCGGCGCCACCACGCCCAAGTTTATGGCGCTATTTCCGTCACTTACGCGATCTTGACCGGTGCTGGCGCAATTCCCATATCGCAGGCGCGCAAGGCCTCAAGGATTGCGCATTCCCTGCCCGGCTCCGCCACGGAGCGGGCGCATTGCAACATCGCTTCAAGGAGGATGTGTCATGCGACACTTCGATCTGACCCCGCTTTATCGCACCACCGTCGGCTTCGACCGTCTCGGCTCGCTGCTCGACACCCTCGGCACGCTCGACGACGTGCCGAGCTACCCGCCCTACAATATCGAGCTCGTCGGCGAGAACGAGTACCGCATCAGCATGGCTGTCGCGGGCTTCGGCGCCGACGATCTGAATATCGAGGCGAAGGAGAACACGCTCACCATTCGCGGCGAGAAGAAAACCGAGAAGGAGGACGCGACCTTCCTTCATCGCGGCATCGCCGCCCGCAGTTTCGAGCGCAGATTTCAGCTCGCCGATCATGTGGTGGTGAAGGGCGCGGGCCTGGAGAACGGCTTGCTGCATGTCGATCTCGTGCGCGAGCTGCCCGAGGCCATGAAGCCGCGCACCATTCCGATCGCGACCTCGGGTGAGAAGCCCAGGGTCATCGACTCCAAGGCCGCGTAACGCGCTCGATCGCGCACGGCTAATTATTGGGAAGGGCGCTCTCGGGCCGAGGGCGCCCTTCTTGCATTGGCGCCCCGTTGCTCTTGCCCATGCCGACGATCGCGCCGCTTCCCATGAGCGCGGCGAGGGTGCTCGCCAGATCGAATGCGGGCGTCCGCGCCACCGCTGCCTCGCTCGCCTGGAGCAGACTGGCCCCATCCTTCAGCGCTTGGATGAAGGCGACACCGCCCTTGGGTAACCGGCGCAGCTCGACCTCGAAATAGGGCCGCAGCACGAGCGCGTCCTCGCCGCCGCCATCAAGCATGTCGGCTGAGGATCGCCGTCGTCGCCATGCAGCTCGAAGATCGTCACCACCGGATAAAGAGAGCGCACGAGCCGCAGCGAGGGATGCAGCACAAACACCGCCTCCCCTGCCCGCTCGGTGGCCGCGGCGAGTTCGGCGAGCGGCAAGGGCGTGGCATCGGCGGCGTGATAGGCCGCGTGGCGCGCCCATTCGAGTGCCGCCATGTCGGCGAGATAGGGCACGCTCCGCGCGGCCTCGAAACCCGCGACGAAATCCGGGAAGCCCTCGCCGTAATAGAGCAGCACGGGCGAGCGCGGCGGTGCCTGCTCGACGAACGCCCGCGCCATGGCGCGGAAGAACTCCTCGCCCACGAGCCGCGCCACCACCGGGAACCGCCCGGCAAGCACATCGATCAGGCTCGCATAGACATTGTTGCGGTAGACGCCGAAGCGGCGCGCCCGGCAGGGCTCCGTCTTCCCCGCCACGCCGGCGGGAACTTGCGCGCCCACATCGAGCAGCGCGCGGGCGAAGGCCCGCTCAAGCTCTGGAGTGGACCGCATCGTTGCTGCGTCTTGCGGCCATGATGGCGTCGGCGCGTTCGGCCTCGGCGAACAGCGTTGGCCAGTCCGGCACGTCATTATCCCATTCGATGAGGGTGGGCTTGGCGCCGGCGCGGGCGAGCGCCCGGGCATAGAGCGACCAGACCGGATCGGCGACCGGCCGCCCATGGTCGTCGATCAGAAGCTCCGCGCCGTCGGCGTCGGAATCCCGGCGCATGGCCGCCAAGATGCATCTCGCCCACATGCTCGACCGGAAACGCATCGATATAGGCTCCGCCTCGAAGCCATGATTGGTGGCTTGGACGAACACGTTGTTCACGTCGAGCAGGAGGCCGCAGCCGGTTCGCCGCACGACCTCGCCCAAGAAGGCGATCTCGCTCATCTCCGTCTCGGCGAAGGCCACATAGGTCGACGGGTTCTCGAGCAGCATCCGCATGCCGAGCGTCTCCTGCACCTCGTCGATATGATCGGCGACGCGGGCCAAGGTCGCGGCGGTATAGGGCAGCGGCAAGAGGTCGTTGAGATAGACGCCCTCATGGCTCGACCAGGCGAGATGCTCGGAGAAGAGCGCGGGCTCGTAGCGCTCGATGAGGTGCTTCAGGCGTTTGAGATGCTCGCGGTCGAGCGGCCCCGCGCCGCCCACCGAGAGGCCGACCCCATGCAGCGAGAGCGGATAGAGCGCGCGCACCGCTTCGAGGGTGCGGTGGGGCGCGCCCGCCCTCGCCCATATAGTTCTCGGCATGCACCTCGAACCAGCCGATATCGGGCTCGCCTTCGAGAATGTCGCGAATGTGCTCGGGCTTCAGCCCGACGCCCGCGCGGGGCGGGATCGGGCCCTTTGACCGAGCGGCGGCCGGACGCAGCATGGCGACGGCACCCGGCCTCAAGCCGGAGGCACGTCGCGAGTCGAGCGGCTCCGGGCTGCCCTTGCGCCCGTCGGGAAGTTCCATGGTGGTGCAGGTGCCCTTGGGCACGAGCTTCCAGGAATTGCCCTGATAATCCACCTTCGAGGTCCCGGCGCAGGTGGTGCCGGCGCCCGCCTTGCAGTCATTCTCGCCCGCTTTGGCCACGCCGAAGCATTTTTCCTGGTCATCGGCGGCCGCGGCCTTCTCGCTCACAAGGGCGAGCCCGAGCGCCGCGGCAAAGGCGCATCCAACCGCAAGGCTGGTGATCGTCTTATCGTCCATGGGAAAGCTCCTGGTTTGGGATGGGAAGGGCAAAAGCAAGGATCAGCCGGCAGGCAAGAGCAGCATAAGGTCCGGCGTCGGGGCAAGTCACACCCTGTTGAGGCCGCTGTGACTACACTCCGGCGGACGGGCCGAAGGGCCGCGAATCCGGCTTGTGCCCGGGCCGGAAATCTGTCATTTTCAGGGCGAATAGGACAGGGTTACTGACCTTTGTGGCTCAAGCCTCAGCCCTGTTTCGGGGCTGGCGCAAGCGCTGCTGAGGCTGTCCGCCGCTCCGGTGCGTTGTGCTCGCTCAGAGCCAATCCGGCGGGTGTTTTCGAGGTGAGGGACAAGAGCCCCTGTATCTGAGGATCCGCACCGCCACGAGGGATGCGGAAAACTCGAGCTTGATGCGTGATGACAGTAAGGAGGCAAGGTTCGCGAGTGGAAGACGCGGTGTGGCAGAGCCCGCCGCCAGCGCAAGGACTCTATGATCCGAAGAACGAGCACGATGCCTGTGGCGTCGGCTTCGTCGCCGATCTGAAGGGCCGCGCGAGCCACCGCATCGTCGAGGACGGCCTCAAGATCCTCGTCAATCTGACCCATCGCGGCGCCGCGGGCGCCGACCCGCTCGCCGGCGACGGCGCCGGCATCCTGGTGCAAATCCCGCATGACTTCCTCAAGGTCGCCTGCGCGGCCGTCGGCATCGCGCTGCCCGAGCCCGGCCATTACGCCGTCGGCAATCTGTTCATGCCGCGCAACGCCGCCCAGCGCATCTATTGCGAGCAGGTGGTGCAGCGCGTGGTCGACGCCGAGGGGCTCAAGCTCTTGGGTTGGCGCGACGTGCCGACCGACAATTCCTGTCTGTCCGACACCGTCATCGCCACCGAGCCCGTGCATCGGCAGGTGTTCATCGGCCGCGGCCCCGACATCGCCGACGAGGCGGATTTCGAGCGCAAGCTCTACGTCCTGCGCAAGATGATCTCGAGCACCATCAATGGCGAGACCGGCGGCCACGACATCGGCTTCTACACCGTGTCGCTCTCCTGCCGCACGCTCGTCTATAAGGGCATGTTCCTGGCCTACCAGCTCGGCGCCTATTACCCCGACCTGCATCATCCGAAATTCGCCTCGGCGCTCGCGCTCGTGCATCAGCGCTTCTCGACCAACACCTTCCCGTCGTGGAAGCTGTCCCACCCCTACCGCATGGTCGCGCATAACGGCGAGATCAACACGCTGCGCGGCAATTTGAACTGGATGGCGGCGCGCCAAGCGAGCGTGTCCTCGCCGCTCTTCGGCAAGGACATCTCCAAGCTCTGGCCGATCTCCTATGAAGGCCAGTCGGACACCGCCTGCTTCGACAACGCGCTCGAATTCCTGGTGCAGGGCGGCTACTCCCTCGCGCATGCGGCGATGATGCTGATCCCCGAGGCCTGGGCCGGCAATCCGCTGATGGATGCCAAGCGCCGCGCCTTCTACGAATACCACGCCTGCCTGATGGAACCGTGGGACGGCCCGGCCGCCATGGCCTTTACCGACGGCCGCCAGATCGGCGCCACGCTCGACCGCAACGGCTTAAGGCCCGCGCGCTATTTCGTCACCGACGAGGGCCTCGTCGTCATGGCGTCGGAGACGGGCGTGCTCCCCGTTCCCGAGGAGCGCATCGTGCAGAAATGGCGGCTCCAGCCGGGCAAGATGCTGCTCATCGATCTGGAGAAGGGATGCATCGTCTCCGACGAGGAGATCAAGGCCGAGCTCGCGTGCGCCCATCCCTATCAGCAATGGCTCGACCGCACCCAGATTCGCGTGCATGAGCTGCCCGGCACGCCGGCCGCGGCCGCCGCGCACCAATGTGAGCCTGCTCGACCGCCAGCAGGCCTTCGGCTATTCGCAAGAGAGCATCAAATTCCTCATGGAGCCCATGGCCCAAACGGGCCAGGAGGCGGTCGGCTCCATGGGCAACGACACGCCGGTCTCCGTGCTGTCGAGCAAGCCGAAGCTGCTGCACACTTATTTCAAGCAGAACTTCGCCCAAGTGACCAACCCGCCCATCGACCCGATCCGCGAGGAGCTGGTGATGTCGCTCGTCACCTTCATCGGGCCGCGGCCGAACATCCTCGACCTCGAAGGCACCTCCAAGCAGAAGCGCCTCGAGGCGGCCCATCCGATTTTGAGCAACGAGAATCTGGAGCGCATCCGCTCGATCGGCGACGTCGCCGACAATCCGTTCAGCACCGTCAGCCTCGACATCACCTATGGCGCCGACCATGGCGCCGCGGGCTTAAGCCCGGCGCTCGAGAGACTGTGCAACCGGGCGGAAGCCGCGGTTCGCGCCGGCGACACCATCATCATCCTTTCCGACCGGGCGACCGGGCCGGACCGCATCCCCATTCCCTCGCTGCTCGCCACCAGCGCCGTGCATCATCATCTGATCCGCCGCGGCTTGCGCACGTCGGTCGGCCTCGTGGTGGAGACCGGCGAGGCCCATGAGGTGCATCAATTCGCGACCCTCGCCGGCTACGGCGCCGAAGCGATCAACCCCTACCTCGCCTTCGAGACCATCGAGGCCATGCTGCCCGAGCTCGACGAGGAGCTGACGGCCGAGGAAGCGGTCAAGCGTTACATCAAGGCGACCGACAAGGGCCTGCTCAAGGTGATGTCGAAGATGGGCATCTCCACCTATCAATCCTATTGCGGCGCGCAGATCTTCGACGCCGTCGGGCTCAAATCCGACTTCATCGCCAAATATTTCACCGGCACCAACACGCAAGTGGAAGGCGTGGGGCTCGAGGAGATCGCGCGCGAGACCGTGGAGCGCCACCGGCTCGCCTTCTCCGATGCGCCGGTGCTGCGCGAGGCGCTCGAAGTCGGCGGCGAATATGCCTTTCGCGTGCGCGGCGAGGCGCATATGTGGCGCCCGGGCGTGGTCGCCGATCTACAACACGCGGTGCGCGGCGAGCTGCCGGAGAAGTACCGCTCCTTCGCGAAAGCGATCAACGAGCAGACCGAGCAGCTTTTGACGCTGCGCGGCATGTTCCGCATCAAGACGGCCGAGGAGATGGGCAGGAAGCCCATACCCATCGCCAACGTCGAGCCGGCCAAGGAGATCGTCAAGCGCTTCGCCACCGGGGCCATGTCCTTCGGCTCCATCAGCCGCGAGGCGCACACCACGCTTGCCATCGCCATGAACCGCATCGGCGGCAAGTCGAACACGGGCGAAGGCGGCGAGGAATCCGACCGCTACAAGCCGCTGCCCAACGGCGACTCCATGCGCTCCAAGATCAAGCAGGTGGCGTCGGGCCGCTTCGGCGTGACCACCGAATATCTCATCAACGCCGACATGATGCAGATCAAGATGGCGCAAGGGGCCAAGCCCGGCGAGGGCGGCCAGCTCCCGGGCCACAAGGTCGATGCCATCATCGCCAAGGTGCGCCACTCGACGCCCGGCGTGGGGCTGATCTCGCCGCCGCCGCATCACGACATCTATTCCATCGAGGATCTGAAGCAGCTGATCTTCGACCTGAAGAACGTCAACCCGCGCGGCGACGTCTCGGTCAAGCTCGTCTCCGAGGTGGGCGTCGGCACCGTGGCCGCGGGCGTGGCCAAGGCCATGGCCGACCACGTCACCATCGCCGGCTTCGAGGGCGGCACCGGCGCCTCGCCGCTGACCTCGATCAAGCATGCGGGCAGCCCCTGGGAGATCGGGCTCGCCGAGACGCAGCAGACGCTCGTGCTCAATCGGTTGCGCGGCCGCATCGCCGTCCAGGTCGATGGCGGCGTCCGCACCGGGCGCGACGTGGTGGTGGGCGCCATGCTCGGCGCCGACGAGTTCGGCTTCGCCACCGCGCCCTTGATCGCCGCGGGCTGCATCTATGATGCGCAAATGCCATCTGAACACCTGCCCCGTGGGCGTCGCCACCCAAGACCCGGTGTTGCGCGCGCGCTTCCAGGGCAAGCCCGAGCACGTCATCAATTATTTCTTCTTCGTGGCGGAGGAGGTGCGCGAATATATGGCCGCGCTCGGCTTCCGCACCTTCGCCGAGATGATCGGCCATACCGAATGGCTCGATAAGAGCCAGGCCATCGACCATTGGAAGGCGAAGGGGCTCGATTTCAGCCGCATCTTCCACAAGCCCGAGATGCCGGCCAACGTCGCCATCTACAATTCCGAGCGGCAGGATCACCAGCTCGAGAAGGTGCTCGACGTGAAGCTCATCGAGCTGTGCCGTCAGGCGATCGCGGAGAAGAAGCCGGTCAAGCTCGACCTGCCGATCCGCAATGCCGATCGCGCCACCGGCGCCATGCTGTCCGGTGAGATCGCCCGCGCCCACGGCCATGTCGGCCTGCCCGAGGACACCATCTGGGTGAGCTTCCACGGCTCCGCCGGCCAGAGCTTCGGCGCCTGGCTTGCCCATGGCGTGACCTTGGACCTCGAAGGCGAAGGCAACGACTATGTCGGCAAGGGCCTGTCCGGCGGCCGCATCATCGTCCGCCCGCCCGCCAATTCCGGCATCGTGCCCGAGCAGTCGATCATCGTCGGCAACACGGTGCTGTACGGCGCCATCGCCGGCGAGTGCTATTTCCGCGGCGTTGCCGGCGAGCGCTTCGCCGTGCGCAATTCCGGCGCCATCGCCGTGGTCGAGGGCACCGGCGACCATGGCTGCGAATATATGACGGGCGGCGTGGTGGTGGTGATCGGCCCCACGGGCCGCAATTTCGCCGCCGGCATGTCGGGCGGCATCGCCTATGTGCTCGACGAGGCGGGCGATTTCGAGCGCCGCTGCAATCTCGCCATGGTGGATCTCGAGCCCGTGCCGAGCGAGAACAGCGTCATGGAGCGGCGGGGCCATCAGTCGGGCGATCTCGAAAGCCACGGCCTGGTCGACGTCACCGACATGACGCGCTTCGACGAGGAGCGCCTGCACCAGCTGATCGAGAACCATTTGCACTATACGGGCTCGGCGCGGGCGCGCGCGATCCTCGACGATTGGGCGACCTATCTGCCCAAATTCGTCAAGGTGATGCCGGTCGAGTACCGCCGCGCGCTGGAGGAGATGGCGCGCCAGCAGGTGCTGGATAGGACGGGGCTCGCCGAGATCGAGATCGGGCTGCGCGCCAACGGCAAATAATCTTAAGCGAGGCGAGCTAGGTTGCCGCCTTGGCGGCAACTTTCAGCCGGAGCGCGCTCCGCGACAGAGCTTGACGCGGGGGGATTGGTAGCGAAACCTGAGTGAGAGCTGGCGGCCCTATTGCGGCGGCCAAGGTGAAGCGAGCGGAAGCGACATGGGCAAGATCACGGGCTTTCTCGAGATCGACCGCCAGGACCGGAGCTACGAGCCGGTGGCGGACCGCGTCCGCCATTTCCACGAATTCGTTCTGCCCGTGAGCGAAGGCGAGATCACCCGCCAGGCCGCCCGCTGCATGGATTGCGGCATCCCCTATTGTCACACCGGCTGCCCGGTGAACAACCAGATCCCCGATTGGAACGACCTCGTCTACCGTTCCGATTGGGAGGTGGCGGCGGAGAACCTGCACTCCACCAACAATTTCCCCGAGGTGACGGGCCGCATCTGCCCCGCGCCCTGCGAGGCCGCCTGCACCCTCAACATCATCGACGAGCCGGTCACCATCAAGGCGATCGAATGCACCATCGCCGACAAGGCCTTCGAGCAGGGCTGGGTCCGGCCGCGGCCGCCGGAGGTCAAGACCGGCAAGCGCGTGGCCATTGTCGGCTCGGGGCCCGCGGGCCTCGCCGCCGCGCAGCAGCTCGCCCGCGCCGGCCACGACGTGCATGTCTATGAGAAGAATGCCCAACCGGGCGGCCTGCTCCGCTACGGCATCCCCGATTTCAAGATGGAGAAATACCTCATCGAGCGGCGCGTCGAGCAGATGCGGGCCGAAGGCGTGACCTTCCATTGCAACGTCCATGTCGGCCGCGACATTCGCGCCTCACGGCTCGAGCGCGATCATGACGCGATCCTGCTCAGCGGCGGCGCCGAGCACCCGCGCGACCTCACGGTCGACGGACGCGCGCTGCGCGGCGTGCATTTCGCCATGAGCTATCTGCCGCAACAGAACCGCCGCGTCTCCGGCGAGCCCTTGGGCGACGTCGAGCCCATTCTCGCCGAGGGCAAGCAGGTGGTGGTGATCGGCGGCGGCGACACGGGCTCCGACTGCATCGGCACCGCCTTCCGTCAGGGGGCCGTGTCGGTGACGCAGCTCGAGATCCTCCCCCAACCGCCGGACAAGGAGAACAAGGCGCTGACCTGGCCGCATTGGCCGCTCAAGCTGCGCACCTCGTCGAGCCAGGCGGAAGGCGCGCAACGCGATTTCAGCGTGGCGACGCAGCGCTTTCTGGGCGAGGACGGCACCCTCACCGGGCTCGAATGCATTCGCCTCGACGGTCAGTTGAAGCCCATGCCCGGCACCGAGTTCACCATCCCCGCCGACCTCGTGCTGCTCGCCATGGGCTTCGTGCATCCGGTGAAGGAAGGCATGCTCAAGGAGCTTGGCCTCGACCTCGACCAACGCGGCAACGTCAAGGCGAGCGATCTCGACTACCGCACCTCGCGCGCCAAGGTGTTCGCCGCCGGCGACATGCGCCGCGGGCAATCGCTGGTGGTGTGGGCGATCCGCGAGGGGCGCCAGGCGGCGCACGCCATCGACAAATTCCTCATGGGCAAGACCGACCTGCCGCGCTGAGCGGGTCCTGAGGCTCCTCAGCGCGCGCCGGTGGCCGAGCGGTCGAAGCGGACGCGCGCACTCTCGGCCCCGTCGTCGAGCACGTGCCTCGGCGGTCGCGGCAGGGCGCCGGTAATATCGGGCGCCCCGCTCCCGGAGCGGTCTCCCCTGCACCCGCGACACTCGCTACCCCCGCACGCGCAAGCCCGACGGCGCTGGCGAGATCGGTCCAGCGCGCCTCGCGCAAGCCGGCCACGAGCGTGCGCACCCCCTCCCCCACGCGCTTGGCGCCGATGCGCTCCATGGCGCCGTCCCACGCTTCCGAGGCGGTGAGGAGCGGACGCCCGAGGCTCTCTTCGGCAAGATCGCCGGCATAGAGCCGCAAGCCCTCGGAATTGAAGATCGCGAGGATCGCCGCCGCGATCACCAGAGCCACGAGCATGGTCGCTCGGCTGACCCGCGTTTCGGCAGCGGCGTCGTTGACCTCGCGCGCAGCAGCCGGCCGCTTCGGCCGATTGTTGGCGGCTTTCGCCGGGCCAACGCCGATGAAATGCTTCTTACGAAACTCCAACGCAAACGACATCGAACTCTCTACGCTTACGCAACGACGCAACGACGACGACGCAACGCTCAGAACTGGAAGTAGATGAACGGCGCCACTCCTGCCGGCGCCACCGCAAAGATCAACAAGATACCGAAGCCAAGCACGGCGCCGAGCCTCAGCGCACCGGCATTCTCGAGCCGCGCGCTGATCCGCTCGACCAAATCCTCCGACACGAAATGCGCCGCGAGCGACGCGGTCACGAGCGCGAACAGGAAAGGCGTCGCCCGCACGATCGGCCCCGACCAGTCGGCAAGGCCCCGGAGATAGTCGAACGCGATATCGAGCGACTCGGCGCGGAAGAAGATCCAGGCGAAGCAGACGATGTTGAAGGTGACGAACACCGCAAGCGCCTTGCCGAATGCCTGCCCGCCGGCCGCGCCCGCCACGAGCACGCGTCCCATGGTGCCGTGGCCGTAGCCGACCACGGCGAATGCCGGCGCCGGCTGCGGCTTGAAGGCGAGCAGCATGCGCTCGATGGCGAGCGCCGTGCCATGGATCGCGCCCCAGATGATGAAGGTCCACGCCGCCCCGTGCCACAGGCCGCCGAGCAGCATGGTGATGGCGAGGTTGCGATAGGTCTTGGCCGTGCCGTGATGGCTGCCGCCGAGCGGCTTGTAGAGATAGTCGCGCAGCCAGCTCGACAGCGAGATGTGCCAGCGCCGCCAGAACTCGCGCAACGAGGCCGAGCGATAGGGCTGGGCGAAATTCGGCTTGAAATGGTAGCCGAGCAGGCCGGCGACGCCGATGGCGATGTCGCTATAGCCGGAGAAATCGCAATAGATCTGCACCGCATAGCCATAGAGGCCGAGCAAGAGGTCCGGCCCGGAAAAGGCGGTGGGGTCGAAGAACACCCCGTCCACGAGCTCGTTCGCGAGATAATTGGCGATCACCATCTTCTTGAACAGGCCGATGAGGATCAGCACGATCCCCTTCGCCACCATCGAGCGGTCGAGCCGCGGCTCGGTCTTGAGCTGCGGCAGGAAGTCGGACGCGCGCACGATCGGCCCCGCCACGAGCTGGGGGAAGAAGGAGATGTAGAGGAACACGTCGAGCGGCGATTCCTCGGCCGGAATTTTGCCGCGATAGACGTCGACCACATAGGAGATGCCGTGGAAGGTGAAGAAGGAGATGCCGACGGGCAGGATGATCTCCAGGAACGGCAGGTCGCGCGCAAAACCGATGCGGGTGAGGAGATCGGACAACGACTCCAGGAAGAAGCCGTAATATTTGAAGAAGGCGAGAATGCCGAGATTGAGCGCGATGGCGACGGCGACGAGCTCGCGGCGCCCGCGGTCGCTGACGGTGATGGCGAGCAGACGACCCGCCGCATAGTTGATGAGCGAGCTCGTCGCGAGCAGCGCCGTGAAGCGCCAATCCCAGCACGCATAGAAGCCGTAGCTGACCGCGACCAGGAAGGCCTTGCGCGTCTCGGGCCAAGCGCGCAGCTCCCAGGCGACCGCGAAGACGAGGAGAAAGAAGATGCCGAAGCTCAAAGTGGGGAAGAGCATGGTGCGCGCCTCGGGCCTTACGGTCGCGCCACGATGGGATCGGGCGCGGGCTCGTCCTCGCCGGCCATGCCGCGCGCGGCGATGCGGGCGCCGCCCATGAGAGCCGATTGCTGACGGTAGCGGTCATAGCCCTTGATCAGCGCGTCATAGATGGCCTGGCCGACGAGCCGCGAACCCTCATCGCTCAAATGCACATGGTCGGGCAGCGCCAGCCGCGGCTCCGCCTTCGCCCAACGGTCGATGCTGCACGGCCCCCCCATGACCGCCGACAAATCCCAATAAGTCGCGTGGTAGCGCCCGGCGAGGCGTTGCAGGAGCGACCGGACCGCCTCGAGCTTGGGCGGCTCGTGCCAGCGGCCGAGGCTTGCATCGTCCTTGGCAAGCAGCGCCTCGTAATTGGCTTGCTCCTTGGCGCTCGAGCGGACGGCACGGGGCTTGGGCCCGCGCCTCCCCCTTCACGAAGCTCGGCAGCCGCGTCCCGTCCAAAGGCCCGAGGATGAGCAGTGCCGCGTCGGGCGCGGCCGCCTTCACGAGCTGGAGGAGGTGGACATATTCCTTCTCGTAGGCGTCGAGATCGAGTCCGTCGATGAACCCCTCATTGGTGCCGTAGCCCAGAACCACGAGCTTGGGCGCGAGATGGGCGATGTCGTCGGCGGCAAGCGCGCGGTCGAAATCTCCGCGTCGTCAGCGCCGAAGCGGACGGGATGCCGAGATTGACGTAGCGGACCCCCGCCTCGCCGGAACCCGCGGCAAGCCCAAGCACGGTCACCGGCCCGTCGCCCTTGAGTTTCACCTCGACCGATGCGGCCTTCACCGGCAACTTCACCCGCAACACCGAGCGGGCATCGGCGCCGGTCGCCACCTCCTCGCTCCGGTCCGCGGCGCTGATCACCGCGTGACCCCCGCCGGGAGCGGCCAACAGCGAAATTTCGGGGTCGGTGAAGGGCGCGGCCGTGCTGGTGAGCGTCAGAGACGCGTCGGCGCCCGAGCCCGTGAGGCTCACGCCGGTGATGCCGTACACGCCATCCTCGGTGAGGCTGTTGGCGGCGGTCCATTTGCCGGTCTTCTCGAAATTGAACCCCGGCGCCTTGTAATAGGGAAAGGGAAAGCCCGGCATCATCAGCCCGCGGCCGCCATCCCCGAAGCGGGCTTGCAGCAGGCGGCGCACCTCGCCCGTGATCCGGTCCGAGGCGATGTGGCTGTCGCCGAGATGCAGGATGGTGACGGGCGCGGACCCGCTCGCGCTTTCGAGCTTGAACAAGGCCTCGTACAGCGCCCCGAGCTTGCTTGCCGGCGGCGTGATGCGCGCGCTTTTCGTCTCGCGCACGACCTGATCGCCGGTCGCATCGCTCTCGGCCGCCAGCGCGGCAAGGGCCGCGCTGTCCTCCGCGGTGCCATCCTCGGGCACCGCAGCGGTATCCTCCGGGACTTGCGTATCGGCGGTGGGCGGCGCGACCGGGAGCGGCGGCGAGCTGGGGGGTCCGAACTCGATGAGCGCTAAACCCGCCACGAGCGTGACGGCAGCCAACCCGGCCCCCACGCGCCATAAGCGCCCGCGATCCGCGCGCGCACCGGCCTTCGAGCGCGAGCTCTTGCCCCGCATCATGAGCGCTTACCCCGCTACTAGCGCGCCCTTATTGCTTCAGCCGTTCGGCCAAGCGAAATCGTCGGCTCTGCCCGCCTTGGGCTTGAGCTGCTCACCCTTGATGAGAACTTTGTAATATGGCCGTTGCGTAAGCGGCAGCCTCGGTTTCGACGAGGTCACCGACAAATCGTTCACGGCCGAAATCGAAGCAAGCGCGGTCAAGCCATCGCTCAGATCGCTCGTGATCATTTCGCTTTCCGGCATGGAGGACGCGGCCCCTTGCGGGGTCAGCGACTGCGCCGCCTGCAGCGTCGTGTCGGAAATCACCGGACGGACGACATTGACCTCGCCGACCGTGCTCTGCTGCATTTGCGGCGCGACCGGCTCGCCGTTGGGGCCGACCTCGGGCGCCGCCGCCGCTTGCGGCTGATCGGGTCCGGCCTGAGGCGCGTTCGGCGCCTTGGCGGGAGCCACGAGATGGCCCGTCACCTTCGCCTGCTCGTCCTCGGTGCCGGCGAGCGGGATATTGCGCTCGAGCTTGGCGAGGCTCAAATCGCGGCGGATCTCCTTCTCCACGAAATGGGCGAGCTTGAGATAGCCGCGCATGGTGAAGTGAATGCCGTCATCGGCTCTGAGCCGCCTGACCTGGCCCGACATGTCCGGTCCATAGGCGCTGTAGCGCCCCGCCTCGTCGGTAAATCCGCTCCACGTATCGATGAACTTGGCGCCGTTGATGAAGGCCTTCTCGCGGAAGATCTCGTTCATGGCTTCGGCGTCGGTGGCCTGGTCGGGGCTGCGCATCACCGGCAGGCCGACCCAATAGACCGCGATGTTGGCCGCCCGCAGCTTCTTGATGAAAGCCTCGACCCGCGCGCCATAGAGCTCGTTCCAGCGGTCGGTGCCGGGCTTGACCCACTCCTTGCCCTCGCGGATGGCCTGGTCGTCGTTGGCTCCGAACATCACCACCGCGATCTGGTAGGTCTCGCTCTTGAGGATGTCGCCGAGCGCGCTGTTCCAGTCGTAATAGTCGGTGCGCACGAAACCGGTGGAGACTTTCGAGCGCTTCACGATCTCGAGGTTGGTGTCCTCCTCGAAGGTGCGATAGAGGCCGGACCACAATCCGTCGCCCAAGGAGTCGCCGAGCACCACGACGCGGTAACGGTCGCCGCTCGGGAAGGGATTGATGTAGCTGCGCTGGAATTCGTTGGCGCTCTGCGCGCTCGCGGGCCGCGGCCCGAGACCGGCGAGCAAGAGCGAAAGGAAAAGAGCGGCGGCGAACGCCGCGAGCCGCGCGCATGGCGCGGGCAAATGCCGAGGAAGATAAGACGCGCTACGAGACATAATCTCCCGGACCCCTGCTGGTCCTCCCCATGCGTCCCGCTGTGGGACGCTGCTAGTCGTGTGCGGCCGAAACGCCAAGCCTCCTTTCATTCTTCATGCCCGATCTAGGTTGCTGAAGGGCTGATCCCTGTATCGATGTGGCGAGGACGTCGATCACGGCCACAACTATAAGGCCTACCCCTCTTTTCGCAAAAGCAGCAAAATTGTCATACTTGGGAACCCGTCCACCGGGAGTTTGTTGGCCCGCTGATAGGCTCTGACCGCCTCCAGCGTCGCCGGCCCGATCACCCCATCGGCATCGCCGGTGAGCAAACCCTTGGCCGCCAGCCGCTGCTGCAGCTCGATGCGCTGATCGAGCGCGAGATGGGTCTCGTCGGTCGGCCAAGGATGCACGAACGGCGCCCCGCCCCCTAAACGGTCGGCGAGATGGCCCACGGCAAGGGCATAGGACTTGGCCGTGTTGTAGTGGAGGATCGAGCGGAAATTGTTGAGCACGAGGAAGACGGGCCCGTTGGCCCCGGCCGGGGCAAACAGCGTGGCCTTGTCGGACGCCCGCGGATAGGCCGCGCCGCCGACGCGCACGAAGCCAAGCTTCTGCCAATCGCCGAGCGACTTGACCGTGTTCTCGCTGATGCGCGCGACGTTGATACCCTTGGGAACCTCGACCTCATAGCCCCAGCTCTCGCCCGGGCGCCAACCCGAAACCTTGAGATAGCTCGCCGTCGAGGCGAGCGAATCCGGCACGTCGTTCCAGATGTCGCGCTTGCCGTCCCCGTCATAGTCGACGGCAAATGAATTGTACGTCGTGGGGATGAATTGGGTGTGCCCCATGGCCCCGGCCCATGAGCCGTTCATTTGCTCGAGGCTGACGTCGCCGCGCTGCAGGATCTTCAAGGCGACGATCAGCTGCTGGCGGGCGAACTTCGCTTTGGTCCCGGAATAGGCCAGCGTCGCCAGCGAGCGGATGACGTTCTTGTCGCCGGGCTGCGTGCCGTAATTCGAACTCCACGCCCCAAATGGCGATGAGGATATGCCGGTCGACGCCGTAGCGCTTCTCGATGGCGTCGAGCAGCGCCTTGTTCTCTTCGAGCTTCTGCTTGCCGGCTTCGATGCGCTTGTCGGAGACCGCCCGGTCGATATATTCGCCGATCGGCTTCACATATTCCGGCTGGTAGTTGGCCTGCTCGATCACTTCGGGGTCCGGCGTGAGACCGGCGAAGGCCCGGTCATAGGTCGCCCGCGTGATGCCGGCGGCCCTCGCCGTCGGCCAGAAGCTCTCGAACCCATTGGGCGAAGCTTTGCGCCGCGGCGGCGCGGTCCGGCAGGCCAAAGGCCGGCAAGCCCGCCAGAAGCGCAAGCAAAGTCAAAGTGTTGAGCGCCCGCATGATTCGCATGGCGCGGAATCTAGCAAGCCGACTGGGCAAAACCTAGGCGCCCGGCCTTATTGCGCGGCGGCGTTCGCTTCCTTCAACACGGTATCGATCACGGCGCTACTCGGATAGCAGGTGAGCGGAAGCTTGAGCTTCTTCTCGGTGAGCCCGATGGCCTGGCGCGTCTTGAAGCCGGCGAGCCCGTCCACCTTGCCCACGTCATAGCCTTGCGCCACCAGCACTTGCTGGAAGCGGAGCATGCGGTCGCGGGTGAAGCGCTCGACCTTCTGCCACGGGCTCACGAATTTCGCCGGCACCTTGGCCGCCATCATGTCGGCGACGTGGCCGACGAAAATCGCGTAGACGTCGGAGTTGTTATAGAGCTTCAGCACGGCGAAATTGTTGGTGGCGAGAAAAGCGGGTCCTTTGAGGCCCGCGGGCAGCACGAGAAAAGCGGGATCGGCCAATCTCGTCTGGCGCAAAGCCGCCGTCGCTTCCATCCGGGTTCAGGCGCACCACGCCGAGCTTCACCCACTCCGCCACCGCGCGCGCCTGGTCGGGGCCTTGCAGCGTGCAGTCGAAATCCTTGGGCAGACGCACCTCGTAGCCCCAAGGCTTGGCGCCGTCCCACCCTTGCGTGTGCAGCGAGTTCCCCGTCGAGGCGAGCGAATCGGCGATCGAGCCCCAGATGTCGCGCTTGCCGTCGCCGTCGCCATCGACGGCGTAGTTCTCGAAATCGGACGGCATGAACTGGGTGTAGCCCATGGCGCCGGCCCATGAGCTCTTCATCTGCGCGCGCGTCGCGTGTCCGTCGCCCAAAATCTTGAGCGCCACGATCATCTGCTTGCGGAACTCCTCCGGCCGCCATCCCATGAAGCCTTGCGTGGCGATGGCCTGCAGCGCGTCATACGGCGCGTCGATCTTGCCGAAGCCCGTCTCCCGCCCCCAGATCGCCACGACCACGCTCGCCGGCACGCCATAGCGCTTCTGAATTTCGGCGAGCGTCGGGCCCCACTCGGCCATCTTGGCCCGGCCCTGCGCGGCGAGCGCGGCGAGCGCGGCGTCCTTGAAATAGCCTTCCGGCGCGTCGAATTCGGGCTGGTGCGCCGGCGTCGTCGCCTCTTTCAAGGCCGCCGGCAGAGGCGGACCGCCGGGGGCGGCGGGATCGGGCAGCACGAGATGCGGCAAGGACCAGTTGAGCTTGAGCCCCTTGAGATTGGCATCGAACACCGCCCGCGACACGCCGGCGGCCTCAGCGTCCGGCCACAAGCGCCTCGAGCCATTGGGCAAAGCGCGCCTCCACGGCCCGCTTGTACGCGGCAATGTCGTCCGCGGCGCGCGATGCCGGCGCGCCGGCCAGCAGCGCGAGCAGCGCGCCCGCCATCACCATCACATGCTTTGCCGCGCGCGCGCGCCATGCGCCATCCTCATCGGGCTACGATTCGTCGACCGAGGCGCGATTGTGGGGAGCGGATGCGGCGCTGAAAAGGCAAAAACGCGCCGCCACAGGCCGGCGCCAGGGGACTTAAGAGGCGGCGAGCTGGCGGTTTTCGATCAGGCGCCGCTCCCAGGCGAGCGCATGCTCGACGATGGTGTCGAGGTCGTCGAGGCGCGGCTTCCAGTCGAGCACCGCGCCGATGCGGTCGGCCGAAGCCACGAGCGCGGCCGGATCGCCCGGCCGGCGCGGGCCCATGCGCACGGGAAAGTCCTTGTTGGCGGCGGACTTGACCGCATTGACGACGTCGAGCACCGAGAAGCCCCGCCCATAGCCGCAATTCAGCACCTGGCTCTCGCCCCCGGCGCGCAGATATTCGAGCGCGGCAAGATGGGCGCGGGTGAGGTCGCTCACATGGATGTAGTCGCGGATGCACGTGCCGTCGGGCGTCGGATAATCGGTGCCGAACACGTCGAGATGCGAGCGCTCGCCGAGCGCCGTCTGCGCCGCCACCTTGATGAGATGGGTGGCGCGCGGCGTCGACTGCCCGCTGCGGCGCTCGGGATCGGCGCCGGCGACATTGAAATAGCGCAGCGCCACGTAGCGTAAGGGATGCGCATGCGCGGTGTCGCGCAGCATGGTCTCCGTCATCAGCTTCGAGCTGCCGTAAGGCGAGATGGGCTCGAGCCGCGCATCCTCGGCCACGGGATTTTGCTCCGGCATGCCGTAGACCGCCGCGGTCGAGGAGAAGATGAAATGCGGGACCTTCTCTTCCACCGCCGCGGCGATGAGCGCGCGCGATTTGCAGGTGTTGTTGAGGTAATAGCCGAGCGGATCGGCGACCGAATCCGGCACGACGATCGAGCCCGCGAAATGGATGATGGCGTCGATGGGGTTGCGCTTGAGCAGCCGCCGCACCAGCGCCTGGTCGCCGACATCGCCGATGATGAGCGGCACGCCCTCCGGCACCGCCCATTGGAACCCGGTGGAGAGATTGTCCAGCACGATCACGTCCTCGCCCGCGTCGAGCAGCTCGAGAACCATATGGCTGCCGATATAGCCGGCGCCGCCCGTGACCAGGACGCTCATGGATCAACCTTGCGCATGTGCGGCTGTTGCAATTCCGCGCTTGTTATCGGAAACAGGTTGAGGGACTTCTAACTCCGGCCCCGCATCTCGCCGCCGCTCGCGCTCCGTCACGGTTAACGAGGACTTTCATGACCGCTCCTGTCCGCAAGGCGGTGTTCCCGGTCGCGGGGCTTGGCACCCGCTTCCTGCCCGCCACCAAAGCAATGCCGAAGGAGATGCTGACGGTCGTGGACCGGCCGTTGATCCAGCACGTGGTGGACGAGGCGCGCGCCGCCGGCATCGAGCACTTCATCTTCGTCACCGGCCGCAACAAAGAGGTGATCGAGGACCATTTCGACAAGCAGATCGAGCTCGAGCAGACGCTCGCCGCCCGCGGCAAGACGGCCGAGCTCGCCGCGCTCGAGCGCGATCTTCCCGGCCCGGGACAGACGAGCTTCACCCGCCAGCAGGAGCCGCTCGGCCTCGGCCACGCCGTCTGGTGCGCGCGCGAGCTCGTGGGTCACGAGCCCTTCGCGCTTCTGCTTCCCGACGTGCTGGTCAAGACCGAAGGCAAGACCTGCCTCGGTCAGATGCTCGATGTCTACGAGCGGCACGGCGGCAATATCCTCGCCGTCGAGCAGGTCGCGCCGGAGGAGCTCAAGAATTACGGCGTGGTCAGCGTGGGCCAAGGCGACGGGCGCGTCTTTCCCATCGACGGCATGGTGGAGAAACCGAAGCCGGGCACCGCGCCATCCGACCTCACCATTCTCGGCCGCTACATTCTCCAGCCCGAGATCTTCGCCATCCTCGCGGAGCAGGAGGCGGGCGCGGGCGGCGAGGTCCAGCTCACCGACGCCATGCTGAAGCTAATGCGCGAGCAACCGTTCCACGCGCTGAAATATGAGGGCCGGAGCTTCGATTGCGGCTCCAAGCTCGGCTTCCTCACCGCCAATGTCGCCTATGCGCTCGATCGTCCCGATCTCAGCGCAGCCTTGGCCGCCGAGATCAAGAAGCTCGTCTGATCTCCGTTCGTTACTCCTTCAACTCAACAAAAATTGTATGGATCGAACGCGCAGTCTGGGTGGCGTCGCACCGCCGCACAGAGCTGCATTATCGGCCCTCTGACTGCCTCAGTTGCTAGGTTGACGCCATAGCAACCTTTTTCCCGAATCGTCGAGGTGCCCGACGCTTTTTGCGGCTCTGAGCTGCAAGGTACCCATGAACTCGCACGTCCCCGACATCGCGCCCACGCCGCCGCATCCACGCGTGCTCGGCTGGATCGGCACGACGGCGCTCGCCATGGGCGGCAGCAATCAGATGATCTTCCTGATCACGGCGCTGTTCGTCGGCCAGGGAGCCATCATCGGGCAAGGCAGCGCCGCCGTTCCGCTGCTCATCGCCGGCGTCCTGCTCGGCTGGGCCGCCGCGCCTGCCTGGACCGAGCTCGTCATGATGTGGCCGAACCGGGTGGGTGGCATTTCCGCCGCCTGCGCGGAAGCCTTCCGGCCTTACAACCCCGTCCTCTCGGCCCTCACCGGGACCTGCTATTGGTGGGGCTGGGTGCCGACCTGCGGACTGACCGCGCTCCTCTCGGCCTCGGCGATCCAGCAATGGTACGTGCCCGGGCTGCCGGTCGAGGCCGTCGCCATCACCATCGTCTGCCTGTTCAGTTTCGTGAACATGTGCGGAATCAAATGGGTCGCGCGGCTTGCCATTCCCGTTGCCGCGGCCTCCGCCTCGCTCGCCTTCGTCTCGTCGCTCGCCCCCATCCTGACCGGCGCGGTCGATTGGACGCAATCCTTCGACTTTCATTTGACGACGCCCTTCGAGGGCTGGTTCGGCGATCTGACGGCGGTGATGGCCGGACTCTATCTGATCGGCTTCGCCGCTCCGGCCTTCGAGGCCGCCGCCTGCCATGTCGGCGAGACGGTCGATCCCAACCGCAACGTCCCCCGTGCCATGCTCGCCTCGGCCGCCATGGCCGGGGTCTATTTCATCGTTCTCCCGCTGGTGTGGCTCGGCGTGCTGGGTCCCGAGCCGCTCGGCCAGGACCTCGCCATCGTGCTCGGCCCCACCTTCGCGCCGGTGTTCGGCAGCCTCGGCAAGGCCGCGGCCATCTGGTTCGTCATGTTCAATATGTTCCACGGAACGTTGCAGCCCTTGGCCGGCGCCGCCCGCACGCTGTCGCAACTCGCCGATGACGGGCTCCTGCCCCGCTTCTTGTCGCTGCGCATCAAGGCGACCGACTGCCCCTGGGCCGCCACCGCGCTCACCGCGGGCTCGGCGATCGTCTTCCTCGTCATCGGCGACCCGGTGTGGATGATCGCCGCCGCCAATTTCACCTATCTCATCGGCATCTGCATGCCGAACATCGCCGCCTGGCTGCTGCGCCGCGATTTGCCCGACGCGAGGCGTCCCTACCGGGCCCCGCGCGGCACGATCATGCTCGGCCTGGGCGCGGCCGCGATCTGGCTGCTGTCGGCCATTCTCGGATTCGAGCAATTCGGCCTGCCGACGGTCGTGTTCGGCCTGGCGCTCGCCTATTCGGGAGCGGCTCTCTACGCCTGGCGCGTCATCGAGGATCGGCGCGCGGCCGGCCTCCCCGCCATCGCCCAGACGCTCCACGTCAAGCTCACCGGCGCCATGGTGCTCGTGCTCATCTTGGACGGTATTGCCTATCTCGTGGCGGTCCACACCATCGCGGAGGGGCACCATGAGCTGGTCGCGATGCTCGCGGATATCTTCGTCGTCGTCGCCTTGCTGACCATCAGCGTGGGCCTCGTGCTGCCCGGCATGATCACCTACTCGGCGACGGAGGTGAGCAAGGCCGCCAAGCGGCTGACCTCCGGAACGCTGCGCGAATTTACCGGCGCAATGGCCGCTCTGGGCCGCGGCAACCTCGACGCGGCGCATGCCTCGGTCAACATCATACCGGTGAAGTCTAATTCTCGTGACGAGCTCGGCGAGATGGCCGAAAGCTTCAATGTCCTGCAAGAGGAGGTGCGAGAGGCGGCAGTCAGTCTCGACGAGGCACGCGAGAAGATGCGCACCGCCCGCGCCGAGCTCATGGCGCGGCATGCGCAGATCGCCCATCTCGCCCATCACGACGCGCTGACCGATCTGCCGAACCGCACGGCGCTCGCCACCCGCCTTGCCGAGACGCTGGCGCGTGCCGAGGCCGAAGGCACGAGTTTCGCCGTCCTCAGCGTTGACCTCGACGATTTCAAGGAGGCCAACGACATCTTCGGCCACGTGATCGGCGATGAGCTCTTGTGCGCCATCGCACGGCGGCTGGAAGCCGCCACGGGCGATGCCTTCGTCGCCCGCGTCGGAGGCGATGAATTCGTCATCATCTCGGCGGCAGGCGAACAACCGCAGGCTGCCGCGGCGCTGGCCAATTGCCTGCTCGAATCGATGGCGGAGGACTTCCAGATCAGGGGGCAGCTCATTCCCATCGGCCTCAGCATTGGCGCGGCGCTCTACCCCAGTGACGGGCGCGACGCCATCGCCTTGATCGCCAATGCCGACGCTGCGCTCTATCGCGCCAAGGACGAAGGCCGCCATATGGTGCGCTTTTTCGATCCCGAGATGGACCAGCGGTTGCGCGAGCGCTACGCGCTACAGCACGATCTGCGGTTCGCGATCGCCCATGGCGAGCTGTTCCTCGACTATCAGCCCCAAGCCAAGATCGACGGCGAAGTGTTCGGCTTCGAGGCGCTGCTGCGCTGGCAGCATCCCAAGCATGGGCTGGTGCCGCCGGAGACCTTCATTGCTCTGGCCGAGCAGAACGGGATGATCGGCGAGATCGGCGAATGGGTGCTGCGCCAGGCTTGCCGCGAGGCCGCCTCCTGGGCCTCACCGTTGCAGGTCGGCGTCAACCTTTCTCCCGTGCAGTTCCGCTACGGCGATTTGGCGTCTCTCGTGCATTCGATCCTCTTGGAAACCGGTCTCAACCCCAGCCGGTTGGAGCTTGAGATCACCGAAGGCGTGCTCATCAGCGATCCGCCGCGGGCGCTCTACACGCTGCGGCGCTTGAAGCTGCTCGGGGTCAAGATCGCCATGGACGATTTCGGCATCGGTTACGCGTCCCTGTCCTCGCTGCAATCGTTCCCCTTCGACAAGATCAAGATCGACCGGACCTTCGTCTCCGGCGTCGATGCCAACGGCAAGTCCGCCGAGATCGTGCGGGCCGTGCTCAGTCTCGGCCAAGCGCTCAATATGCCGGTGCTGGCCGAGGGCGTGGAGACCGAAGGCGAGCGCATGTTCCTGATGGGCGAGGGCTGCACCGAGATCCAAGGCTATCTCATCGGCTATCCGAGCCCGATCGAGCGCTATAGCGACATCACCTCCGGCGTTGCTGCCGCCGCGCGCGCGGTCGCGGGCTAAGCGCGGGGCTCACGCCACTCTCACCGCCTGAGCTTCAGCCCGAGCCGCACCTCGTCCTCCACGAAATTGCTCGTCTCGTCCGGCGTGCTCGTGAACACCGTATGCTCGTAGCGCCCATAGACCGACAAGACCGGGTTGAAATAATACTCGGCCGTGGCGCCGCCCTTGGTGCGCCGGTCGATCTCGGGATCGCCGACAAAGTCGGCGACCTCGTAGGAGCCGTAGATGCCGAGCACGAGATAGCGCCAGAAAGCGTGCTGCAGCGACAATTCGTAGAAGCGGTCGATGGCGCCGAGCGAATCGACGAGCGTGGTCTCGTCGATCTCCGACCGGGCGAGGAACTCGAGCTTGGTGAGCGGCGTCGGCAGCCAGATCAAATCGCCATTGAGCAAGGGACCGGAGATCGGCTGGAAATGGTCATCGATCGGATCCTGATGGCCATAGCCTGCGCTGATCTCGCCGAACAGCGTGCCGGCGAGCCGTAGATTGACGCCGCCCTGCACCGCGTATCCGGAGGAGCCGCGCTGGAAGCCGGCCTCGTTGAGCGGCGCCTTGTAATCCCGCTCATTCATTGAGGTCTCGACGAAGCCCGCCCAGGCCGATTGGAATTCATAGGTGCTGCGCAAGGTGCCGACCGCCTCGCTGTAATCTCTGATGTCCACGAAAGGCACGGGGCCGACAAGCGTCGGATCGGTGATTTCGTCGTAATTGTAATCGGCGAGCGTGCCGGTGAGCTTGAGCGTGAGCCGGTTGAAGGTGTGATCCGCCGAGGCGGTGACATGCTGCTCCTGCAGGGTGGTGTTCTGCGCGCCGGAAATGTCGGTGAGGTTGATCGAGCTCGGCCCCTCTTGGGTTTGCGAGATCTCGGCCTCGCCGCGCAGATGCGTCTGCGCGGTCACGTCGATGCGCCCGCGCAGCACGCCCTGATAATTGCTCTCGTTTTCGATCGGATAGTTCCGGTACCAGGCCTGGTCCGCATTGACCTCGGCGGTGAAGGAATGGCGAGCCCAATTGGATTCGAGTCGCATTTTGGGCGCGACCTCCGCGGCGACGTCGCCATGGGTGTCGGTGAGGGTGTCGAGCACGTTGTTGGTGAGGATCGTGCCCACCTCGGCCTCCGGGAACAGCAGGAAGCTGCCGATCCTGATGCCGATCGGCAGATAGGGATCGAGATCGTGCGGCTCGGGGTTGAGCGCGCTGTGGATCTGCCGCGGCAAGATTTCCTCCGTCACCGGCAGCGTGAGCCCTTCCTCCTCCGCGAAGCTCTCCTCGGGTACGACCGGTTCCTCGGGGGCCTCGCGCGGATTGGTGGGGGGCTCATCGCCCATGCCGCCGAGCGGCTGCGCGGGCCTCGTTCCCGCCGGCTCGTCGCCGAGCCCGCCGAGCGGCGGCCCTTCCGGGCCCCCCGCGGGGGGCTTGGGCCCGGCGCGCGTCGCTTGTGTGGCCTGGGCGCCCAGCGCCGGTGTCGTGGGCGCGGTCCCCTGTCCCACGCCGTCGGCGGCCTCCTCCGGCGCGATGCTGCCGCGGAGCGGCTGCGTGCCGGCATCTTGCGCCCAAGCGGGAACGCTCGCGGCCATGAGCAAGGCTAGAGCGAGAGCGCTCCCGCTTGCGCTTGTGAGAGAGTGACGCGGCAAAGACGGGACCCCGATCGGCCTCGAGACGCGTGTGGACGCGAGCGCCCGCAAATCAAGCGGGAGCCCGCCCCTACCCGGACCGTTGACCCGCCAAGCCTAGGGGCAACAGAGTTAACGGGGCGTTTAGCCCTGTTCCGAAACGGCGCAAACTGGCGGCCTTCCGGGCGCCCTTTTTGTGCTAAAACCACTTTCGGTCAGACTTAGGGGGAGCACGTTCATGCCGGTCGGCCTGAGGCAGGATCGTTTCCTGGAACGCGACGCGAGCGCGGCCGTGGCGTCGGCCACCCGCACGGTGCAGCTCGAAACCGAGGGTTTGAGCGCGCTGGAGGCGGCGCTTCGGGGCGAGCTCGCCGCAAGCTTCGCCCTTGCCGTCGCCGCCATCCGCGGCTGCCGCGGCCGGGTCATCGTCACCGGCATGGGCAAGAGCGGCCATATCGGGCTCAAGGTCGCGGCCACTTTATCCTCCACCGGCACGCCCGCCTATTTCGTGCATCCGAGCGAGGCGAGCCATGGCGACCTCGGCATGATCACCGGCCAGGACGTGATCCTGGCCTTCTCCTGGTCGGGCGAGACCGTCGAGCTCGGCAATATCGTCTCTTATTCGCGCCGCTTCGCCGTGCCGCTCATCGCGGTGACCTCCAACGCCGAAAGCACGCTGGCCGGCGCCGCCGAAGTGGTGCTGGCGCTGCCGCAAACGAAGGAAGCCTGTCCCAACGGGCTCGCCCCCACCACCAGCACCGTCATGCAGCTTGCGCTTGGCGACTGCCTCGCCATCGCGCTCCTGGAAAGCAAGGGCTTCACCGCGCGCGACTTCAAACTCTTGCATCCCGGCGGCCAGCTCGGCGCGCAGGCTGAAATTCGTGGGCGATTTGATGCATCGGGGCGACCGCCTGCCGCTTGCCGGCGCCGACGCCATGATGGCCGAGGCCATCGTGGTCATGACCGAGAAGGCCTTTGGCTGTCTCGGCGTGCTCGACGGCAATGGCCGCCTCGCCGGCATCGTCACCGACGGCGATTTGCGCCGTCACATGGGTGACGCCCTGCTCGCCCAACGCGCCGGCGACATCATGACGGCCGATCCCAAGACCGTGTCGCCCGATCTGCTCGCCAGCGCCGCGCTCGAGCTGATCAACGCCTCGAAGATCACGGCCCTGTTCGTCGTCGAGGACGGCCGCCCCGTGGGCATCCTCCATATCCACGATCTCCTCCGCGCCGGGGTCGCCTAACGACCGCCGACGTGGCCACGCAAAGCTTCGATCTTCTCGTCATTGGCGGCGGCATCCATGGCGCGGCCGTCGCCCGCGACGCCGCGGGCCGCGGGCTGAAAGTCATGCTCGCCGAGAAGGGCGACTATGCGGGGGCCACCTCCTCGGCCTCGTCCAAGCTGATCCATGGCGGCTTGCGCTATCTCGAGCGGCTTGAGCTCCACCTCGTTCGCGAATCCCTCGTCGAGCGCGCCGAGCTGCTCAAGACCGCGCCCCATCTCGTCGCGCCGCTGCGCTTTCTGCTGCCGCTCTACCGCTGGCAGAAGCGCCCCGCCCTCATGGTGCATGCCGGGCTTGCGCTCTACGATCTGCTCTCCATCGGCGACGGCCTGCCCGCGAGCGGAAGGCTCGATGCGTCACGAGATCGCAGCGCTCCCCCGCCTGCGCCGCGAGGAGCTGACGTCAATCCTCCATTATCACGATTGCCAGGCCGACGATGCGCGGCTCACCCTCGCCGTGCTGCTCGACGCGCGCGCCCGCGGCGCCGACATCAAGAACCGGCGCGCCGTCACCGCCATCGCGGCCTTAGAGAATGGCTATGGCGTCGAGCTCGACGAGCGCGGGCTGAAGCGGCGCATCGAGGCCCGCTTCGTGGTGAATGCGAGCGGGCCCTTTGTGGCGGAGGTGGATGGCCTCACGCGACTGCATCCGCCGTCGCGCGCCTTGCGCCTCGTGCGCGGCAGCCACATCGTGCTGCGAATGCCTGAGCCGGCCGAGGCCGATGCCTATACGCTGCAAGACCCCGACGGCCGCGTGATCTTCGTGCTGCCCTGGCTCGACGGGCGCTTCCTCATCGTCGGCACCACCGACGTCCCCCATGCGGGCGATCCGGGCGCCGCATCCTGCTCGGCGGAGGAAGAGGCCTATCTGCTCGCGGCCTATAACCGCAGCTTCGCGCGCCCGGCGGGACCCGCGACCGCGGCCGACATCGTGTTCACCTGGTCGGGCGTGCGCGCGCTTGCCGACGACAAGGAGGTTCGGCCGCAAAGCGTGAGCCGCAGCCCGGCGCTCGCGCAAATCGCCAACGGCACGGGCGGCATGGTCACCCTCTATGGCGGCAAGCTCACCACCCACCGCGTCCTGGCCGAGGAGGTGCTGGCGGCGCTTGAGGCGCTCGGCGCCCGCACCGGTCCGCCCTGGACCAAGGACGTGCCGCTCCATGGCGGCACGCTCACCCGCGAAGCGCTCATCGCCCGCGCCGGCGAAGGCCCGGCCGCGCTCCCCGATGCCGTATGCCGCCGCTGGGCCTTCACCTATGGCGACGAGATCGAGACGCTGTACGACCAGGTCGCGCGCGACCCGGCGCTCGCCGAGATGATCGCGCCCGGCGTGACGCGGGCCGAGCTTGCCCATGCGGTCGCCATCGAGGACGCCATGAGTGCGGAAGACTTCCTGCTCCGCCGCACCAAGCTGCATCTCCTGCTCGATGCGCGCGGCCGCGAGGCGGTCGCGGCCTGGTTCGATCGGTCGGGCTAGCCTGAGCGGCTTCCTTGTTTACGTGTATGTGTACGATATACCCTCTAGTTGTAGAGGGCAGCCGCCATGTCCACCTACACGGTGCACCAGGGCAAGCACTATCGCGCCACCATTGCCTTGAATTGGGCGGAGCAATTCGCCACCAATGAGATGATTGCCCAGCGGCTGCGGGACGCAGGCTTCACCGAGGTCAGTGTCAGCGGCAAGGTCATAGCCGGGAGGCCACGGCCCTTTGGTCGCTCAAGGATGCGACGGCGCAAATCCCCTCGCAGGTCAGCTCGATCCAGGAATTGGAAGTCTGAGGCAGCGGCGCCTAAGCCGCCTCGGAGGCGCCGGCAGGCGCCACCTTGAGCACGGTGCCGTCGGCGCCAAGCACCTTGACCCGGGCGCCCTTGGGCAGGTCCGGCCCCTCCACCCGCCAGATGGTGTCGCCGATATGCACGCTGCCGCGCCCGTTATGGATGGGATCGACCAGGGGGAAGGTGTGGCCGATATGCTGTAGCGCCCGCTCATTGAGAAGCGGCCGTTCGCTCTCGAGCGGATGCTTGCGCAGATATTTCAGCGCCACCAGCACCGCCGCCAAGGACAGAAGGCAGAACCAAATGAGCTGCCACTGCCAGCCGATGTCGAAGCTGAAGGCCAGCAGACCGGTGAGCGACGGCGGCAAGGCCGAACCACATGAAGAAGATGCCGGGCGCCAACAGCTCGAGCACGAACAGGAGCGCGGCGAGGATCATCCAGTTCCAGGCACCAAGTCCGAGCAGACCATTCATGGCGTGGCCTCCTTAAACCGAGGGCACCGAGCCGCCGGCGCGGACGCGCGGCGCGCCACCGCCCGCCGGCTTGGGCGGCGCGGCGGAATTGCCGCCGGAATCGCCGAACGCCTCGCGCGCGATCTCGGCCACGCCGGCAATCGCGCCGATCACCGAGGTGGCCTCGATCGGCAAGATCAGCACCTTCTGGTTCTTGGCCTCGGCCAGCGCCTTCAGCGCGCCGACATAATTGTTGGCGACGAAATAGTTGATCGCCTGCACGCTGCCTTTCTCGATCGCCTCGCTCACCACCTGCGTGGCCTTGGCTTCCGCTTCCGCCGAGCGCTCGCGCGCTTCGGCATCGCGATAGGCGGCCTCACGCCGGCCCTCCGCCGCGAGAATTTGTGCTTGCTTCGCGCCCTCGGCGGTGAGGATCGCCGCCTGCCGCTCGCCTTCGGCGACGAGGATGGCGGCGCGCTTGTCGCGCTCGGCCTTCATCTGCCGCGCCATGGAATCGACGAGGTCGCGCGGCGGCTCGATGTCCTTGATCTCGATGCGGGTGACCTTGACGCCCCAATTATGGGTGGCGTCGTCCACCACCTTGAGCAGCCGGTGATTGATCTCGTCGCGCTGCGACAGGAGCTCGTCCAGATCCATGGAGCCCATCACCGTGCGGATATTGGTCATGGTGAGGTTGAGGATCGCCGATTCGAGATGCGTCACCTCGTAGCTCGCCTGGGCCGCGTCGAGCACCTGGAAGAAGGCGATGCCGTCCACCTTCACCATGGCGTTGTCCTTGGTGATGACTTCTTGGCTCGGCACCTCGACCACCTGCTCCATCACGTTGAGCTTGCGGCCGATGCGGTCGATGAAGGGGATGATCAGGGTAAGACCGGGGCGCAGCGTGCGCGTATAGCGGCCGAAGCGCTCCACCGTATAAGTTGTAGCCTTGGGGCACGACCTTGACGCCCGCGGCAACCACGGCGACGAACAGGACGAGCAGAAAAATGACGAAGACATTGAAGCCGAGCATTGGCACCCCTCCCAGAGGCGTCAGTCGCTAATAGGCCAGCCTTCCTCTTTGGCAGCCAATAGATGGGTGCGGCGAGGAGTGAATTTAAGGGCTCTTATCCTTGTCTTTCGGGAATCAGCCCGACGATTTGCGGGGCCGCGTCGCTCGCCGCCGCGTCGGCGGCGCCGCCCCATCTTCGGTCGAGCGAGCCCTTGCGCACCTCGTTCGACTGCTTCACGACGCCGAGCTGCGTGCCGTCGGGGCTAAGAACGACCCAGACGATGCGGATGCTTTCCTTGCCGGCGGGCGCCGGCGCGACGCGCACGCTGCCCTGGATCTCGTAGACATTGGCTTGAAACGCGCTTGCCGGTTCGAGACCGGCCGCCACGAGACGCCGGGTGAGCGCGGCGGCAAGCGCCTCCTCCCCGTCCCCGGGCGCGCCGGCGACCGTGACATAGACTAGCCGCCCCATCGGCTTGCGCCGCGGCGCCGGCCTCCGCGGCAAACGCAGGAGCGAACCCAAACAACCAGCACAGAACGAGAACGGCAGCGCAGCGCATTGTCCCGCTCGGCGTTACACCCAGCCCTCAAGCTCGCGCTCGATCACATGCACGAGCACGGCGATGCCCCGCTCGCTGTCATTGAGGCAGGGGATGGCGGTGAATTTCTCGCCGCCATGCTCGTGAAAGATCGCGCCATTCTCGACCGCGATCTCTTCCAGCGTCTCCAGGCAATCGGTGACGAAGCCCGGCGTGACGATGGCCAACCGCTTCACGCCATCCCGCGCGAGCGCTTCCACGGTCTCGTCGGTGTAGGGCTTGAGCCATTCCGCCCGGCCGAAGCGCGATTGGAAGGTCATGCGCAGCTCGAAGCCCGTCGGGCTTCAGCGCCTCGGCGAGCAGCGCACTCGTCGCCGCGCATTGACGCGCATAAGGATCGCCCTTGTCGACATAGGCCTTGGGCACGCCGTGGAAGGAGGCGAGGATCAATTCCGGCTTCCAATCGAGACCGGCGAGATGGGAGCGGATCGAATCCGCGAGCGCCTCGATATAGACCGGATCTTCCGGATAGGGTGGAACGGTGCGCAGCGCCGGCTGAGCGCGCAAACTCTTCAGCGCGTCGAACACCTTGTCGTTGACCGTCGCCGTCGACGCCGCGGAATATTGCGGATAGAGCGGGAAGACGAGCAGCCGGTCGCACCCTTGTGCCGCAAGCGCCTCCACGCGCGAGGCGATGCTCGGATTGCCGTAGCGCATCGCCCAATCGACGACGATCCCGGCATGGGCGGCCAATGCATCGGCGACCTTGGCGCTTTGCGACCGCGTGATGGTGCGCAAGGGGGACTCGTTCAGGTCCTCGTTCCAGATCGAGCGATATTTCTGCCCGCTGCGCGAAGGCCTGATGGTGAGCACGATGCCATTGAGAATGAGCCACCACAGCACGCGGTTGGTCTCGATCACGCGGGGGTCGGAGAGAAACTCCTTGAGATAGCGCCGCATCGGCCAATAGGAGGTGCCGTCGGGCGTGCCGAGATTGACGAGGAGCACGCCGATCTTGCCGTTCCGCCCGGCCGTCGCGGACGGCTTGGGCGCTGGTGCCGCCGCAGCTTTGGGCGCCGGGCGGCGGACGCCTGGCCTCTCATTCATCCGCACAGCACTCCGATCCTTGGAGTGCCTAGATAGTGCATCCGCCCGCCGCCGCCTAGCCTAGGCTTGGGGCATGGCGTTAATGGCCGAGACTGGCCCTCCCTCTGTCCTCCTCGCCCTCCTCGCGCACATGCACCAGCGCCATGGCCAAGAGGTAGGCAAGAAAATCACGTCCCTCGCGCTCGGCAAGGGCGATCAATGTTTCCAGCGCCTGCTCGAAACCGTCCTGTCCCCGGTCCCGCACCAGGCGCCCTGCCCTGTCATCGTTATTCATGCGGTCCACTCATCTTGGAATCAGCTCAAGACCGGGATTATTCTCTCATGTAAACTGCCAGGGGTATTTGACATTGGCCCTTGGCTATTTGACCTCGCCCCAGAGACGCGCTTGAGCGCGCGCGCAATTTTTTGATGCAGGGAGGCGAGGGACGGGGATTGAGAATACGATCGGGACTGTGGCGCGCGTAATCCCATGAACGTCTCCGTCAGCGAGCAGCGTATCCGGGCCTTCGTCTTCACTGGATTGGGCGAGGCGCTCAAGCTCTATGGCCGCGACCGGACCGGGATCTTGCGCCAGGCCGGTCTTCCCGATGACATCGGCACCGACGGCTTTGCCTGGGTTTCGCTCGACCGGTTTGCGCTCGCCCTTGCCCTTGCCGCGCGCGCCACGGGCGATCCCTGCTTCGGCCTCAAATATGGGGCGGCCGGCCGTCTCACCCCCAATCCGCTCGGCTATGTGATGGCCAATGCGCCGGACCTCCGCACCGCGCTCAAATCCTTCGTGCACTATCACCGCGTGCTGACCACCAACCATTTCGACTTCGTGGAAAGTGCGGGCGTGGGCCGCGTCGAGTGGTCCTATGCGGTGACCATGCCGAATGTGACGCAGCTCTCCGACTTCGTGCTGATGCGCTTCGTGTGGCGCGTCCAATGCGCCGTGGGCAATTCCTGGCGCCCGATGGCCGTGGGTCTCACCCATCGCCAGCCCGCGGACCTCGCCGAATATGAGCGGCGGCTCGGGCCTCGCATCGCCTTCAACCAGAAGGCCAACAGCTTTTCCCTCACCAGCGCCACGTTGGCGCTGCCGATTCCCGGCGCCGATGCCGAGCTGTTCAAGCTCGTCACGCGCTTTTGCGAGGAGCAGATCGAGAGGCAATGCGCCGCCGCCCACCATCCGCTCCAGGACATGCGCGAAGCGATCACCCGCTGTCTGGAACGCGGCGCCACGAGCCCCCACGCCGTCGCCGCGGAGGCAGGCCTGTCGGCGAACGCGCTTCAATCGCCGTCTCAAGGCGGAAGGCACCACCTTCGCACGCCTGCTCGACGACACCCGTCGCTGCCTCGCCCAGCGCTATCTCTTCGAAAGCTCGCTCAAGCTCACCGACATTGCTGCCCGCGTCGGCTATTCGGAGCTGAGCGCCTTCAGCCGCGCCGCCCGCCGCTGGTTCGGCGCCTCGCCCGCGGGCCTTCCGCCGCGGCACGCCTAATCTCGACGAGGCCGCTTGAGCGTCGCTTCCGCGTCGGCGACGATGCGCGCATGATCGAAGGCAAGCGGGAGGGTGCGCCACTCCTTTACCCATTCGGCGCTCGCCGCATCCGACCCTGCGCGCGGAACGGCGGCGTCGGGCAGAAGGGTGGCATAGGCAATACTGACGGTGTGACCGCGCGGATCGCGCTTGGGATCGGAATAGACGCCGACCAGCGTAAGATCGCCGAGCTCGACGCCTGCCTCCTCGCGCACCTCGCGCCGGCAGGCGGCCTCCACCGTCTCGCCGATCTCGACGAAGCCGCCGGGCAGCGCATAGCCGCCGGCAAAAGGCTCGTTCTTGCGGCGCACGAGCAGCACCCGGCCCGCAGGATCGAAGATGACGCAATCGGTGGTCAGCGCGGGGGTCTGCGGCAACGGCATGCTGGCCTCTTCGCGACGGACGCTCAGGCAAAACGCGCAGCCCGCGCTATTCCTGCGAGAGCCGCCGCAACTCTTTTAGCGCCATGCCGAGAAGATAAGCGAGGAAGTCGAATCCCTTTGCCCGCGCGAGCTTAACCATGGGCGCGAGCTGATCGGCGAGGCGTCGGGCAATTTCGCGGAGATCCTCCCCGGCCCCTGAGGGGTCCGAGCCGCCTTGATCACACATCGCCCCCTGCCAACGATAGCTGCTCGGGCGGGGTAGCTCGACGAGCACCCCCTCACCCGGTGCAGTCATGAAACGGATATAGTCCGTATACAGCCTTTCCTAGCACGAATGCCCCCGGCATGGCCAAGCGATTCTCGATGTTTTGTTAAGGCTTCCGTTACAAGCCTGACAGGCCGCGCGAAGCGCGGACAGGAATCGGCCTAGCCCTTGGGCTGCGGCACGATGCGCAAATAGGGTTTTTGCGCCTTCCAGCCACCCGGATATTTCTTGCGTGCCTCGTCGTCGGAGACCGAGGGGACGATGATGACGTCCTCGCCGGCCTTCCAGTTCACCGGTGTCGCCACCTGATGCTTGGCGGTGAGCTGCAGCGAATCGATCACCCGCAGGATCTCATCGAAATTGCGCCCCGTGCTCGCCGGATAGGTGAGCGAGAGCTTGATCTTCTTGTCCGGCCCGATGATGAAGACCGAGCGCACCGTCGCCGTGTCGCTCGCATTGGGGTGGATCATGCCGTAAAGGTCGGCGATCTTGCGGTCGGGGTCGGCGATCATCGGAAAGTTGGGAGCGAACCCTTGCGTCTCCTCGATGTCCTTCGACCACACGCGATGGGCGTCGAGCGGATCGACGCTGAGGCCGATGACCTTGACCCCGCGCTTGTCGAATTCGGGCTTCAACTTCGCCGCCGCGCCGAGCTCGGTGGTGCAAACCGGCGTGAAGTCCTTGGGGTGGGAAAAGAGCACGCCCCACGAATTGCCGAGCCAGTCATGGAAGTGGATATGCCCTTCGGTGGTGTCGGCTTCGAAATCCGGGGCGATATCGCCAAGTTGCAGGGCCATTTTTGTCTCCCATCGCTCGCAAGGAGGCCGAACATCCGCCTCCGCCATCTGCAGATTTAGGATGCCTTACTCCTGGGCGGCAATCTCATGCGGCAAAAAGAAACATTATTCTAGCATGAGCCGCAAGCCGAGCATGGGCGCCCTGCGCGCAGGAGCGCCCGCTATGGCCGTCTTGCCCAAACGCGCGGCCGGCGAAAACCGATGCCTCAGAAGCTGCCGCTAGAACGGCCGCGCCGGCCCGAGCGAGGCCGCGAACAGGATCGCGCCGAACAGGAGGATGAGGGTCGAGCCGCCGAGGGCGCATAAGGTCCACACCCCATTGGCCCACGCCCCGCTCCTGCCGCCGAGCTTAAGCGCGAGCTCGCGCGACCCGAGCGCCGCCGTGGCCAGTGCGGCGACGGTGAGGGCCGTGCCGAACGCCATGGCGAAGGTCGCCGCCACGCCCGCCCAGAACAGCCCTTGCGTGAGCGCGAAGACGAGCACGAGGATCGCGCCGGAGCACGGCCGGATGCCGACCGAGAACACCACCGCCATGATCTTGTGCCACGACACCGGCCCGGCGAGCGCCTGAGGATCGACCACATGGCTGCAAGCCTCGCCCTCCGCGTGGTGATGGTCGTGGCCGTCATCGTGGATGCGTGATGCGCGTGAGCGTGCGCATGGCCATGATCGTGATCATGGCCGTGATGATCGTGATGGTCGTGTCCCTGTGCGGAGGCGAGCCTTGTTTGCTGAGCGGCGCGCCGGCGGCGCCAGATGGCGCGCAGCTGATTCGTGAGGAGCCATAGACCGACCAGCGCGATCAAGGCGTAACTCGCGCTCTCGAGCTGCAGCGACCATGCCTTGATGGTGATCCCGCTCATGTTCAGCGCGATGGCGAGGATGCCGATGAGCACCACTGCGGTCGTTGCCTGCAACGCGGCGGCGATGAACGAGATCGTCACGCCGCGCCGGACCGTCTCCTCATTGGCCACGACATACGATGAAATGATCGTCTTGCCGTGGCCGGGGCCGAGGGCATGCACCACGCCATAAAGGAAGCTCAAGCCAGCAAGACCGGCTGCGGCGGCGAAGAGATTGTCGGTCTTGAGCCGCTTGACGCCGCCGGTGAGCTCTCGCTGCATGGCTTGCTGCGTATCGACCACCCAGCTGAAAAAGGCGCCGACGAATCCCGGCGCGTATAGCGGTGCTGCTTGCGGCGCCCGAAGCAGGCGCGCCGGGTGAGGCAGCGAAGGGGGACGGCGCGCTTGGCGACGCAGCCGGTGACGGCCCGAAGGCTGTGGGAGGAGAGGATTGGGCCTCGGCGCAACACACGCCGATCACCAGCGCAAGACTAGCGAAGAGCGCGGCTCTGATGGTCCCTCGCATGGCTGACCTCATTTCGTCGTGCATTTGATGACCGCCGTCTGCGCGAATTGGGCGCCGAAATTGGAGTTCGGCCCGAGCTGGCTGAAGAAGGCCTCGCTCAGCGCCTTGGCATCTTCCTCGCTATCGGGATCCGGCTGTTTGATCGTGGCCCCGCAGCCCGGGCCCGGGGTTCCCGCAACCTTCACCGGGTTCTCCTTGGCAAAACCGAAAGCGACGAAAAAAGTGGGATCGTACACGTCCACATCGACTTCCTTTCCCTTCGGGTCGAGCGGCTGCGCCAGCGGCAGGGTGAAATGGAGGGTGAGCACGCTCTTGATCATAATCGAGCCAATAGTCCATCGGCTCCTTGAGCGGAAGATTGTCGTCGGAATTGTCCAGATGCACGAAGGTGAAGTAGTCGAACTCCTTCAGCGATTTGACGTTGACCTCGGCGAGCGGCTTCAGCTCCTCGCGGGAGTAGACGCCGTCGCCATTGGTGTCGAGCCCCTGCACCGCCATGGCAGTATACATCTCATCGAAGGTCCACGCGTGACGGATGCCGGTGATCGGATGGTCCGGACCGAAGACGATCTCCGTCCGCACCGCGGCCCAGACATGGGGATGAGCGGCACTCTCTCGCGACGCAAGGCCGCACGCAAGTCGCGGCCACGATCATGGCGGCAACGCCCCGCAAGCACTTGGTTGCACGCGGCGGCAAGGCTCGAAGCTCCCCTAGAAACAGAGGTCTTGTTAGGCCTCAATTATGGAGGATTGGGGGCTCGCTGGAGGGGCGGAAAGGCGGCACAATGCCGCGCGTGCGCCTCGAGCAACCGAGGCGCATGATCGTCCCCAGGCAAAGAAAAAGGCCGGGCACCGCTGTTACGCAAGGCCCGGCCCGTCGGAAGTGCAGCGCGAGAATCTTAGGTGGGCGGGGTGAGCTTCCCGGCAATACCCGTGAACATGGCACTCAAATTCGTGCCGACAAGATTCACCGCAGTGATGATGACGACGGCAATGCCGGCGGCGATGAGCGCATACTCGATGGCCGTGGCACCGGACTCGTCTTTCGCAAAACGCGCAAACAAGCTCTTCATGTTTGACTCTCCCAATGAACAGACTTTGACCGGTTTCCCGCACCACCCTAGTGACCGGAAGGGCCGGACAAGCGCCAACCTAAGGGCTGCGTCTTAAACTCGCGTTAAACCGATCCGATAAAGTCGGACCTATTCAGGTAAACGGGGAGTAAAGGCCGGAAGAGGCTTGCAGGCCTTGCGCAGGGCCGCATCTGCCCGTTGCGCCCGCGTTTTTCGCGCTTCAAGAGAAGCTCTGCCAGGTGACGATCACGCGGGTGCCGACGCGCACGCGCTCGTAGAGATCGACCACGTCCGAATTGTACATGCGCACGCAGCCATGTGAGACCTCTTGTCCCACCGTCCACGGCGCATCGGTGCCGTGGATGCGATAGGTGCTGTTGCCGAGATACATGGCGCGGACCCCGAGCGGATTGAGGGGGTGGCCGCCCGGAACGTAAGCCGGCAGCGTCGGGTTCTCGCGCCGCATGTCGGGGGTCGGCGTCCACACCGGGTTGACGCGCTTCTCGCTCACCACGGTGACGCCGGACCAGCGCGCCTCGCCCATGGGCGCGCCGATCGGGTAGCGGATCGCGCGGTTGTTGGGCAGCACATAATAGAGGTGGCGGTCGCCGAAGCTCACCACGATCGTGCCGGGATCGACCTTGGGCGTGAACACCACGAGCTCGCGCCCGGCCGAAGTCCTCAGTGGGCGTGGACGAGAAGAGATCGAAGAAGCCGGCGGAAGCCTGACCCGGCAGCGCGGCAAGAAGCATGGCGGCCGCGGCGGCGGTGCCGCGGGCGAAGCTGACGATACGCATGGACAATCCCCGTCGCTATGTGGGGGCCATGATGGCGCGTGTTGGTTACCGGATTCCAAACGCCACGCAGGGCGCATCCGGCCAAATCCCCCTCGCCTTAAACTCAGTGCCAACTCAGGTCTAGAACAAAACAAGAACGAGTGTGGAGTAAGTCGCGTTGCGTAACGATGGTCCAGGCGGCGCAGAAGGTGAGTTCGTTCCGTCTCCTGGCGTTGAAAGAGCAGGCGGGGCCAAAGACCCGATCGAGCGATTGCGCGCCCGCATCCGCGCGCTCGAAAGGGCTCCCGTGTCCCTGGCCATTCCCCCCGCACCGGGCACGCCCCGCCCCGCCTGCTTCCCTTTTTCCCCTGCTTTCTTGTCATCGCCGGGCTTGAGAAGGGGCAAACGGGACTCTCCCCTCGGCACGCTCGGGCAAAGCGGCCTGCACGAGCTCAAAGCCGCCACCTACCGCGATGGTCCGGCGGCGCTCGCCTTCGCGCTCGCCGCCATCGGCGCGGGTCTCGCGCGCAGCGAGCAGACCCCCGGGCTCGTGCTGTGGTGCCTGACGGCAGAAGCCGCGCGCGAATGGGGACGCCCCTACGGTCCCGGCCTCATGGGCCTCGGTCTCGACCCGGCCCTCTTTCTCCTGGTCGAGGCCCGCAATGCGCCGACGCCGCCTGGGCCCTGGAAGAAGGATTGAAGAGCCGGGCATTGATCGCCGCTCTCGCCCAGATCGAGGTGCGGGCGCCCTTGATCGCCCGCCGTCTCGGCCTCGCCGCCAAGGCCTCGCGCACGCCCTGCCTGCTCCTCTCCGGCCATCACGGCGCGGGCTTGCCGGGAGCGCTCACCCGCTGGCGCGTCGCAGCCATGGCAAGCGCGCCGGCGCGCTTCGATGCGGCGGCGCCCGGCGCGCCGCGTTGGCACCTCACGCTCGAGCGCTGTCGGGGCGCGGCGCCCGGGGAAAGTTGGACCGTGGAGTGGAGTGATGCGTCGTATGATTTCCGTGTGGCTGCCGCTTTTGCCGCTGGAGCGGCTGAAGCGGGACAAGTCCGCACCGGATAAGTCCGCACCGGACGCATCCGTGCCGGATGACCGGCCCTTCGCGCTGGTCGGCCACGCCGAGCGCGGCCTCCTGCTCACCGCCATCAATGCGCGGAGCGAAAGCGAGGGTCTCTTCGCAGGCCAAGCGCTCGCCGACGCGCGCGCCATCTCACCCTCCCTCCTCACCGCGCCCGCCGATCCCGCCAAGGACGCCCGCGCGCTCATGGCCCTTGCCCGCTGGGCCGGCCGCTATAGCCCCCACCGCAATGTGGATGGCCTGGACGGGCTCTGGCTCGACATCACCGGCATTCCCCATCTCTTCGGCGGCGAGGACGCGCTCCTCGCCGACCTCGCGGCGCGGCTTGCCGGCTTAAGCTTCACTGCCCGCCTTGCGCTTGCCCCCACTTTGGGCGCGGCGCACGCGCTCGCCCGTTTCGCCCGCGCGCCCCGCACCATCGTCCCTCCGGACCAGACGAAAGCGGCGCTCGCCGCCCTCCCCGTCGAGGCCTTGCGCCTCGCCCCTCCCGTCGTAAGCCTGCTCAAGCGGCTGGGCTTGAAGCGCATCGGCCAGCTCTACGATTTGCCGCGCGCGAGCTTGCAGCAACGCTTCCATGCCAAGGACGCCGCCGAGACGGTGCTGCTCCGCCTCGATCAGGCGCTCGGCGCCAAAGAGGAGCCAAGCCCGCCCCTTCTCCCCGCGCCCTGTCATGTCGCGCAAGCTTGCCTTCCCCGAGCCGCTCATCACGGCGGAGGGCGTGGCCGCGAGCCTCGACCATCTCGCCGCCACGCTGTGCGACACGCTTATGCGCAAGCACGCGGGCGCCAAGCGCGTGCGCCTCACAATTCACCGCAGCGACGGCTCCGCCATCGAGATCGAGGCCGGCTTCAGCGCGCCCACCCGCGATCCGCGGCACCTGCTCCTGCTCTTGCAGGACAAGGTCGCCAACCTGGACGCGGGCTTCGGCATCGACCTGATGCGGCTTGCGGCCCAATTCGTCGAGCCGCTCCCGCTCGCCCAGACCACGCTGGTCGAGCCGCACAGAAAAGAAGGCGCCGCGACGCTGATCGACCGTCTCGCCAATCGCTTGCGCCCGCACGCGGTGCGCCGCCTCATTCCTGCGCAAAGCCATGTTCCGGAGCGCGCGCAAACCACCCGCTCGGCCTTTGCCGGCGCCTCCTCCTGGGGCGCTTCGCCCATTAAACCGCCGCGGCCGCCGCTGCTCCTTTCCGATCCGGAGCCCCTCGACGTGGTCGCCGAGATTCCGGAAGGCCCGCCCGCGCGCTTCGTCTGGCGGCGCGTGAGCCGCCGCGTGGTGAAGGCGGAAGGGCCCGAGCGCATCGCGCCCGAATGGTGGCACGAAACGCAAGCCCGACCCCGCGACTATTACCGCATCGAGGACGAGGACGGCCGCCGCTACTGGGTGTTCCGCGAAGGCCTCTACCGGGAGAGCGCGGGCGACCTTCCCCGCTGGTACCTGCATGGGGTCTTCGCATGACGGCCCCCGCCCCCGGCTACGCCGAACTCGATGTCACCACCAATTTCTCCTTCCTGCGCGGCGGCTCGCACCCCGAGGAGCTGGTGGCGACGGCAAAGGCGCTCGGCCTCGAGGCGATCGCCGTCACCGATCGCAACAGCCTGGCCGGGGTGGTGCGCGCCCATCTCGCCGCCAAGGAGGTGGGGATCAAATTCCTTGTCGGCGCGCGCCTCGACCTCAAGGACGCGCCGAGCCTGCTCGCCTATCCGCACGACCGCGCGGCCTATGGCCGGCTCTGCCGCCTGCTCACGCAGGGCCAGCGCCGCGCCGAGAAGGGAGCATGCACGCTCCACCTCGCCGACGTGGCCGCCCACGCCGAGGGCCTCATCTTCATCGCCCTGCCCCGACAACTTTCCCATGTCATCGCCGGGCTTGACCCGGCGATCCAGTACTCCCTTGTCCCTCGATAATGCAGTTCAGGGGTTACTGGATGCCCGCCTGCGCGGGCATGACATCGACAGCGAACCCCAACTCCGGCGCATCAAGCAGGCGCTGCCCGCGACCCCTCTCTATCTCGCCGCGCGGCATTCCTATCGCGGCGACGACCGCGCCCGCATCCAAGCCCTCGCCGAGCTCGGGCAGCGCGCGGGCACGCCGCTGGTCGCCACCGGTGCCGTGCTCTACCACGCGCCCCACCGCCGCCCCTTGCAGGACGTGCTCACCTGCATTCGGGAAAAATGCACGCTTCCAGAAGCGGGCTTCCGCCTCGAAGCCAATGCCGAGCGGCACCTGAAGCCGGCCCAGGAATTGGCGCGGCTCTTCGCGGGCCACGACGGACGCGCTCGCCCGCACGCTCGAGATCGCGGCCGCCTGCACCTTCTCCCTCGACGAGCTGAAATACGAATATCCCGACGAGCCGGTGCCGGAAGGCAAGAGCCCGCACTCCCATCTTGAGGATCTCACTTGGGAAGGCGCCCAATGGCGCTATCCCCGGGGCATCCCGGCCAAGGTCGCGGACACGCTCACCCGCGAGCTCGCGCTCATCGCCGAGCTCAATTACGCGCCCTATTTCCTCACCGTGCACGACATCGTGCATTTCGCGCGCGCGCGAAACATCCTCTGCCAGGGGCGCGGCTCCGCCGCCAATTCCGCCGTCTGCTACTGCCTCGCCATCACCAATGTGGACCCGACCGAGATCGACCTCCTGTTCGAGCGCTTCGTCTCGCCCGAGCGCAAGGAGCCGCCCGACATCGACGTCGATTTCGAGCATGAGCGGCGCGAGGAGGTGATCCAATATATCTATGCGCGCTACGGCCGCGACCGTGCCGGGCTCGCCGCCACGGTGATCTCCTATCGCGGCCGCTCGGCGGTGCGCGAGGTGGGCAAGGCGCTCGGGCTTTCCGAGGACACGGTCGCGGCGCTCGCCACCACCATCTGGGGCCTGAGCAATGCGAGTCTCCCTGAGGACTATGTCCGCCAGGCCGGGCTCGATCCCTCCGACCCCCTGCTCGCGCGCACGCTCGAGCTGACGCAAGAGCTGATCGGCTTCCCCCGCCATCTCTCCCAGCATGTGGGCGGCTTCGTGCTGACGCGCGGGCCCTTGTCGGAAGTCGTCCCCATCGGCAACGCCGCCATGGAGGACCGCACCTTCATCGAATGGGACAAGGACGATCTCGACGCGCTCGGCCTGCTCAAGGTGGATGTGCTCGGCCTCGGCATGCTCACTTGCATCCGCAAGGCCTTCGCCCTGATCGAGGCGCATTACGGCCGCGCGCTTTCGCCTCGGCACCGTGCCGCGCGACGATCCTCAAGTCTACGACATGCTGTGCCGGGCGGATTCGATCGGCGTGTTCCAGGTGGAGAGCCGGGCGCAGATGAACATGCTGCCGCGGCTCCGCCCGCGCAAATTCTACGACCTCGTCATCGAGGTCGCCATCGTCCGCCCCGGCCCCATCCAGGGCGACATGGTGCACCCTTATTTGCGCCGCCGCTCCGGCGTCGAGCCGATCGACTTCCCCTCGCCCCATCCCGACCACGGACCGGCCGACGAGCTGCGCCAGGTGCTCGGCAAGACCATGGGCGTGCCGCTGTTCCAGGAGCAGGCCATGCGCCTGGCCATGGTGGCGGCGAAATTCTCCGGGCCTGAGGCAAACGAGCTTCGCCGCGCCATGGCCACCTTCCGCCGCCGCGGCACCATCGAGCGCCTGCACGAGAAGATGGTCTCCCGCATGGTGACGCGCGGCTACCCGCAAGAATTTGCCGAGCGCTGCTTCAACCAGATCAAGGGCTTCGGCGAATATGGCTTCCCCGAGAGCCACGCCGCGAGCTTCGCCCATCTCGTCTATGTCTCGGCCTGGCTCAAATGCCATTACCCCGCGGCCTTCGCCGCGGCGCTGCTCAATGCCCAGCCCATGGGCTTCTACGCCCCGGCGCAGATCGTGCGTTGCGCCCGCGAGCATGGCGTGGAGGCGCGCGAGGCGGACATCAATCACAGCCTGTGGGACTGCACGCTCGAGCCGGCAAAAGGAGCGCCGGGTGCCTTCGCGCTGCGTTTGGGGCTGCGCCAGATCGACGGGTTGCGCGAGGACGACGTGAAGACGCTCGTCTCCCGGCGCGACGGGCTCCCCGCCGAGCTCGACCCGCATCTCTTCGCGCCTCCTTCTCAAGCTTGTCATTGCCCGGCTTGACCGGGCGATCCAGTAACCCCGACGGTCTCGATAACGAAGCCAGCTCGGATGCCCGCTTCGCGGGCATGACACAGGGGCGAGAGGAGTCCTTCCGCGACGTGCGCGATCTGTGGCGGCGAAGCGGGATCGGCCGCGCGGCGCTCGAGCGCCTCGCCGCGGCCGACGCCTATCGCTCCCTCGGGCTCGACCGCCGCCAGGCGCTATGGGAGGTGCGCGCGCTGCCGAAGGAAGTGCCGCTGCCGCTGTTCGATCACGCCCGCGCCGCCGAGACGGGCGCCGAGCCGGAAGTGGTGCTGCCCATCATGCCGCTCTCCGAGCATGTGGTGAACGACTACCGCAGCTTGCGCCTGTCGCTCAAAGCCCATCCCATGCATTTCCTGCGCCGCCGCTGCACGGAAGCACGCTACCTTTCTTGCGCCGACCTCAAATCGCTGCGCGACGGCGCGCGCATCGGCGTCGCCGGAATCGTGCTCGTGCGCCAGCGCCCGGGCTCGGCGCAAGGGGTGGTGTTCATGACCATCGAGGACGAGACCGGCGTCGCCAATTCGGTGATCTGGCCCAATGTGCTGGAGCGGGAGCGGAAAGTGGTGATGGGCGCGCGCCTCGTCGTGGTGCATGGCCGCGTGCAGCGCCATGAGGACATCATCCATGTGGTGGCCGAGCGGCTCGAGGACCGCAGCGACTGGCTCACGCTGCTTGACCAGGATGCCGAAGCTTTGAGCCTGCCGGTCGCCAATGCCGATCACGTCAAGCATCCGGGCGGCGAGGATGCGCGGGAACGCAAAACCCGCGAGCGCCCCCATCCGCGCTGGCATCCGCGGCGCCACCCGCGCTCGATGCGCATCATCCCCAAATCGCGCGACTTCCATTAGCCGCGATCAGCCATCTTCAGTGGCCAGCTAGCGCAAAAGGGCTATGCTGCGCGCCCATGATGCGCCACCGCTCATATTTCCTGCCGGCCGCCGCCATGCTCGCGGCGCTCCTCGCCTGCGCGCTGTTCGTCGCGCCGGCGGCGCTGCACGCCTTCCAGCAGCCGGAAGGCGCGACCGGTTTCACGCCGAAACCGCTCGTCAAGGCGACGAGGCACATGGTGGTGGCGGCCCATCCGCTCGCCGCCGCGGCCGGTCTCGACATCTTGCGCGCGGGCGGGAGCGCGGTCGACGCCGCCATCGCCACGCAAATGGTGCTCAATCTCGTCGAGCCGCAATCCTCGGGGCTGGGCGGCGGCGCCTTCCTCCTCGTCTGGGACGCGAAGACCAAGACGCTGAAGAGCATCGACGGCCGCGAGACCGCGCCCGCCGCCGATACGCCCGATCTGTTTCTCGACGCCGACGGCAAGCCGATGCCGCGCGAGCAGGCCATGGAGAGCGGCCGCTCGATCGGCACGCCGGGCGTGCTGGCCGCGCTCGCGCTGGCGCACGAGAAATATGGCAAGCTCCCCTGGGCCCAGCTGTTCCAGCCCGCGATCAAGCTCGCGCGCCAAGGCTTTCCCGTCTCGCCGCGCCTGGCCAAGCTGCTCGCCGAGGCATCGCCCGAAACCTTCGCCCCGCAAGCCCGCGCCTATTTCTACGACGCCGAAGGCCATCCCCCGGCGGCCGGCGACACGCTCACCAACCCCGCGCTTGCCGACACTTTCGAGCTGATCGCCCATGGCGGACCGGACGCCTTCTATAAAGGCGACGTCGCCCGCGACATTGCCATCGCCGTGGAGAGCGATCCGCGCGGGCCGGGCAAGCTCGCCGAGATCCGATCTCGCCGCCTATCGCGCCATCGAGCGCGAGCCAATCTGCATCGCCTACCGCGCCTATGAGGTCTGCGGCGTTGGCCCCCCCTCCTCCGGCGGCAGCACCGTGGCGCAAGTGCTCGGGCTGCTCGCGCCCTTCGATCTCGGCCAGACGCCGCTTGGCCCCACGCCCACGCATCTGATCGCCGAGGCCGAGCGCCTCGCCTACGCCGACCGCGACCGCTATCTCGCCGACAGCGATTTCGTGAACGTTCCGGTGCAGGGCCTGCTCGACCCGGGCTATCTCGCTCAGCGCCGCGCTTTGATCGATACCGAGCACGCGCTTCCGAAGGTCGCCCCCGGCACCCCGCCCAACACCCGCCAAGGCTCCTTCGGCCGCGACGCGACAACCGAGAGCCACGGCACGAGCCACATCTCGATCGTCGACGACGACGGCAACGCGGTCGCCATGACCACCACCATCGAGCAATCCTTCGGTTCGCGGCTGATGGTGCGCGGCTTCCTGCTCAACAACGAGCTCACCGACTTCTCCTTCCTCCCGACCGACGCCGAAGGGCGCCCGGTGGCCAACGCCGTCGGGCCGGGAAAGCGGCCGCGCAGCAGCATGGACCCGACCATGGTCTTCGCGGCCGGGCGGCGGCTCGCCTATCTGCTCGGCTCGCCCGGCGGCTCCGCCATCATCCTGTTCAACGTCAAGGCGCTGCTCGCCCTCATCGATTGGCACCTCGACCCGCAAGCGGCGAGCGCGCTCGTCAATTTCGGCAGCACGGGCGAATCCTTCCTGCTCGAGCCGGGCGCGGCCTGGGACGGGCTCGCCAATTCGATGCAGGCTCTCGGCCATGCGGTCGAGCGTCTCCCGCTCACCAGCGGCATGCACATCATCGCCGTAAGCCCCGACGGCCTCGAAGGCGGCGCCGACCCCCGCCGCGAAGGCGTGGCGCTCGGCGATTGAACCACGAGCTCGCTCCATGACCGGCAGCAAGCCATCGATCGCCGTCCGCGGCGCAGGGATCGTCGGGCTGTGGCAGGCGCTGACCCTCGCCCGCGCCGGCCACCCCGTCACGCTGTACGAGCAATCCTCGACGCCCTTCACCGGCGCCTGTAGCCCCTATGCAGGCGCCATGCTCGCGCCGCGTTGCGAGGAGGAAAGCGCCGAACCCGTGATCCGCGAGCTCGGGCTCCGCAGCATCGCGCTTTGGCGCAAGACCTATCCCGGCACCGTCAACAATGGCAGCCTCGTCGTGGCGCTGCCGCGCGACCGCGCTTTGCTCGACCGCTTCGCCCGCATGACGAAAGGGTTCACCCGGGTCGGCGCCGAGGAGCTTGCCGCGCTCGAGCCCGACCTCGCCACGCGGTTTGCGAGCGGCCTCTATTATCCAGACGAGGCCCATGTCGCCCCCGCAGCGGCCCTTGCCTATCTGCTCGACCAGGCGCTCGGCGCGGGCGTCAATTTGCGTCTCGCCGAGGCGGCCATGCCGAAGGATGCCGACATCGTCGTCGATTGCCGCGGGCTCGGCGCGCGCGAGGACCTGCCCACTTTGCGCGGCGTCCGCGGCGAGCGGATCGTGGTGCGCAGCCGCGAGGTGGCGCTCGACCCGGCCGGTGCGGCTCCTGCACCCGCGCTTTCCGCTCTACGCCGTCCCCTGGGGCGAGGGCCGCTATATGATCGGCGCCACCCTCATCGAGAGCGAGGAGGCGGGACCCATCACCTTGCGCTCGGCGCTCGAGCTGCTGAATGCCGCCTATGCGCTCGACCCCGCTTTCGGCGAGGCGGAAATTCTGGACTTTGGCGCCGCGGCCCGCCCCGCCTTTCCGGATAATCGTCCTAGGATTATCGTTCGCCCGCGCTATATCTATGTCAACGGCCTCTACCGGCACGGCTTTTTGCTCGCCCCGGTGATGGCCGAGCTCGTCGCCGCCTTTCTCGCGACGGGCGCGCAAGACCCGGAGGTATTCGTTGCACATCCTTCTCAACGGTGAGCCGGTCGTGACCGACGCGCGCAATTTGGACGAGCTGTGCGCGAAGCTCGGCTTTGCGGACGCCAAGATCGCCACCGCCCTCAATGGCAGCTTCGTCGCCGGCAAGCGAGCGCGCCGCGACCAAGCTCGCCCCGGCCGACGCCATCGAGATCGTGGCGCCGAGACAGGGCGGCTGATGCTCGACCTCTATGGCGCCCGCTTTTCCTCCCGGCTGCTGCTGGGCACCGCGCGCTACCCCTCCCCCGAAATTCTCAAGCAGGCGGTGACCGCCGCGCGCGCCGAGATCGTCACCGTGTCGCTCCGGCGCGAATCCGCCCGCGCCCGCACGGGCCAGGGCTTTTGGGGGCTGATCGAGGAGCTCGGCTGCCGCGTGCTGCCCAACACCGCGGGCTGCCGCACGGCGAAGGAGGCGGTGGCGACGGCCAAGATGGGGCGCGAGCTGTTCGGCACGTCTTGGGTGAAGCTCGAAGTCATCGCCAATGACGACACCCTCCAGCCCGATTTGTTCGGCCTCGTCGAGGCGGCCACCATCCTCATCGCCGAGGGCTTCGAGGTGCTGCCCTACACGACCGAGGATCTGAGCGCCGCCGAGAAGCTCGTGGCCGCCGGCTGCAATGTGCTGATGCCCTGGGCCGCGCCCATCGGCTCGGCGCGTGGGCTGATCAACAGGCCGGGCCTCAAGACGCTGCGCGCTTATTTCCCCGGCGTGACGCTGATCGTCGATGCAGGCCTCGGCGCGCCCTCCCATGCGGCGGAGGTCATGGAGCTCGGGCTTGACGGCGTGCTGCTGAACACGGCGATCGCCAAGGCGGGCGATCCGGTGAAGATGGCGGAGGCCTTCGCCCGCGCGGTCGAAGCGGGCAGGCTTGCCTTCGAGGCGGGCCTGATCGAGCCGTCCGACATGGCGACCCCCTCGACGCCCGTCGCCGGCACGCCCTTCTTCAAGATCGACCACGCGTCCTAAGCGTCCGAGCGCTGAACAGCCTTGATCAGGCTCGATCCCTTCTATCCCATCGTTCCCGACACGGCCTGGCTGGCGCGGCTCCTCGGCCAAGGCGTGCGGCTGATCCAGCTTCGCCTCAAAGACGCGGGCGCGAAGCGCATCGCAAGCGAGATCGCCGAGGCGCTCGCGCTCTGCCGCGCGCAAGGTTGCGAGCTGGTCGTCAACGATTATTGGGAGGAGGCCATCCGCGCCGGCGCCGGTTTCGTCCATCTTGGCCAGGACGACCTCGCCAGCGCCGATCTTGCCGCCATCAAGCGCGCAGGCCTGAAGCTCGGCGTGAGCACGCACAGCCCCGAGGAGCTGGCAACGGCGCTTCGCGCCGAGCCCGATTACGTGGCGCTCGGTCCCATCTACGAAACGAAGCTGAAGGCGATGCCCTGGGCGCCGCAAGGCCTGGGCGCAATCGCCGAATGGCGCGCGAAGATCGCCTGTCCCCTCGTCGCCATCGGCGGGATCACGCTCGAACGCGCGGCTCCGGTGTTCGCCGCCGGTGCGGATTCGATCGCCGTCGTCACCGACATTGTCACAAATCTCAATCCCGAGGCCCGCGCGCGGGAATGGCTGGCCGCGACCGCGGCGCGACGCGACTTATCCACAGACTGTCCACAAGGCTGACGCCGCAGATTCGGCCTTGACCGCAGACCGTTGGCTCGGAATCATCCCGGGGTTCGCGAGGCCAGGGGGCTTTATGAGTTACAGTCTTGATCCGGCCATTCCGGTGAGTGAGGCAGTGCGCCGCGTCGCTCTCGCCGAACTCGATCTTGCCCATACCGCGCTCGCTTCGCCTCCCGACCGCCACAGCGGCGTCCACAGCGCCCGTAAGGGATTGAAAAGGCTGCGCTCTCTTCTATTTTTGGTGCGCCCCGGCGTGCCTGAGCCCGTCTTCGCCAATTTGACCGAGCGCTTGGCGGCCATCGCCCGCGGGCTCGCGCCCGCCCGCGACGCCAATGCCCTGCTCGACGCCGTCCGCAAGCTCGAACCCGACGAGGAGGCCTATGCCGGCTCGAGCCCCTTGCGCTCGCTCCGCCTCTGGCTCGAGAAGCGCCGCGAGGTGGCCGAACGGAACCTCGAATCGAGCGCCGCCGCCGATGCCATGCGGGGCTTGCGCGAGCTCAAGCCCGCGCTTGCCGGCCTCGCCATTCATCCGGACGATTTCACCCCCCTCGCCAAGGGCCTCAAACATTGCTACCGGGCCACGCGGCGGTCCTATGAGCTCGCCTTTGCCTCCGGCAATGACGACGATTTTCATGAATGGCGCAAGGACGTGCAGCGCCATTGGCGGCAGATGCAGCTGCTTTCGCCCTGCGCCGCCTCCGAGCTGCCCGGGCGCGCCGATACCGCCCGCACGCTGTCGCAAGTCTTGGGCGACGACCACGACATCGCGCTTCTGCGCCGGCTCGTTTCGACGCCGACCATGGTGTTCGGCAACTCCGACGACACGGCCGCGTTTCTGAAGCGCTGCCGCAAGCGCCACAAGGCCCTGCGGCGCGAGGCCAAGACCCGCGCCGCCCGTCTGTTCCGCGAGCGCTCGCGTTCCTTTGCCGAACGGATCGAATCCGCCTGGGGCGCCGCGGCCGGTCGTACGTCCGCGCCGGAGGCCCGCTCCGACAACGTCGTGCCCTTCGGGGAACTCAAGGCCGGGCGCCTGAGCTAGCGCTTAAATTCCGCGCGGGGCGCGCCAGGCCTGGAACATCAAGACCGTCCACAGCGCGGCCTGCCAATTGCGGCGCCCATCGAGATGCTCGCGCCAGCGGGCGCGGATCGGCGCTGGGTTCAGCAAGCCGCCTTCGCCAAGGCGCCGCTCCGACAACAGATCCTCGGCCCAATCGCGCAACGGACCTCGAAGCCAGCTCCCGATCGGCATGGCGAAGCCCGCCTTCGGCCGCGTGACCAGCCGCCTCGGCACATGCCGGTCGAGCACCTGCCGCAACAGCCACTTGCTTTGCCCGCGGCGCAGCTTGAAGCGCGCCGGCAGCCGCCAGGAGAACTCGACCACGCGATGATCGAGGATCGGCACGCGCACTTCGAGCGCGACCGCCATGCTGGCGCGATCGACCTTGGTGAGGATGTCGTCGGGAAGATAGGTCAGCGTATCGAGATATTGCATGCGGTCGAGCGCGTCGGGCAGCGCCCGCGCGACGGCCGGATCGAAGATGGCGCCCTTGGGCTCGGTCGCGCCGGGCACGATCGTCTCCGGCGCCTCCCAAGCGCTTACGAGGCTCCGATAGCCCCCCTCGGCGCCCGCGCCCAGCATGCGCGCCACTTTCTGCATCTTGTCGGCGGCGAGCCCCGGGCGCTTGCGCGCCGGAACGAGGCGGAACAGCCGGTCCCACAGCGCCGGCCCCGCGGCCCCCAAGCCGCAGCCGAGCACGCGCCCTAACCCCGCGGGCACGCGGCCCAAAGCGCGCGCGAAGCGATGCCTTGTGTAGCCCGCGAACAGCTCATCGCCCCCATCGCCCGAGAGCGCCACGGTGACGTGCTCGCGCGTGAGCTTCGACAAGAGATAGGTCGGCACCTGCGAGGAATCGGCGAAGGGCTCGTCATAGATCTCCGGCAGGTCCGGGATGACCGCAAGCGCCTCCGCCGCGCTCACATAGAGCTCGGTATGCTCGGTGCCGAGCGCCGCCGCCACGGCGCGCGCATGCGGCGCCTCGTCGAAGCCTTCTTGCGCAAAGCCGATCGAATAGGTGCGGACGGAGGCGTTGCTCTTGGCCCGCATCATGGCGGCGACCGTCGAGGAGTCGATGCCGCCGGAGAGGAACGCGCCGAGCGGCACGTCGGAGACGAGACGGCGTCCGACCGCATCGCCGAGCAGATTTTCGAGCGCGTCGACCGCCTCCTTGTCCCCGAGCTCGAGCGGCGCGGCATGCCCGGCCTCGGCCGCGCCGGCCAAGCTCCAAAACGCCGAGCTCCGCACCGCGCCTTCGGCGTCCACGCTTGCCACATGGCCGGGCTCGAGCTTGTGGATGCCGCGATAGATGGAATGCGGCGTCGGCACATAAGCGAGGCGGAGATAGGCCGCGAGCGCGTCGCGATTGAGCTCGGGCGCCCAGCCCGGCAACACCTCGAAGGCCTTGAGCTCGGAAGCGAACACGACCCGGCCGTCCTGCCGTCCGAAATAGAGCGGCTTGATGCCGAGCCGGTCGCGCACGAGGCTCAAGCGCCGCTCGCGCGCATCCCACAGCGCGAAGGCGAACATGCCGATGAGGCGCTTGATTGTGGCCTCGACGCCCCAGGCGGCGCAGGCCTCGACCAGAACCTCGGTGTCGGAATGGCCGCGGAAGCGGTGACCTCCCCGCTCGAGCTCGGACCGCAGCTCGGCGGCGTTATAGATCTCGCCGTTATAGGTGATGACCGCGCGCCCGCACGCCGAGCGCATCGGCTGCGCGCCCGCGGGAGACAGATCGATGATGGAAAGCCTGTGTATGGCCGAAGGCGATTCCGGCCTCGGCATCGGCGAAGACGCCGTGGGCATCGGGCCCGCGATGGGCGAGCTTCGCCGCCATGGCGCCGGCGAGCGCTTCGAGCTCTTGGCGCCCGGAGCGGCGCTCGAGGTCGAGAAAGCCCGCGATGCCACACATAGTTAGAGACTCACCTGCATCCCATCATAGGCGACCTCCCAGCCTGCGTCCTGCACGGCCTTTCGCTCGGGACTGTCCTCGCGCAAGGTGGGATTGGAATTATTGATGTGGATGAAGATCTTACGCTTAATCTCGAGCCCCGCAAAGGACGCGACCGTGCCGCCGGCGCCCGACATATTCATATGCCCCATGCGCTCGCCGGTCTTGTTCAACAGGCCTTGCTTGATCATCTCGTCATTGGTGTAGAGCGTCCCGTCGAAGAAGACGAGCGGGGCGTGGGCGAGCCGCGCGCGCAGAGCCTCATCGAGATGGGCGCAGCCCGGCACGTAGAAGAAATAGCGCCCCGTGGCCGTCTCCGTCAGCTTTGAGCCCGACCGTGTCGCCTTCCTGCGTGCCGAAATCCTTACCCGCCTGGGCATCCTCGAGATAGAGCGGGATCTTGCCCGGAACCGGGAAGGCCTCGACCTCGATCCCGACCGGACCCGACGGACCTTCCACGGCGAAGGGCCGGCCAAGCGGCATGGCGATGCGCTTGACGAGGGAATGATCGAGCACGTCGAACACGCTGTTGCTGGCGAGCACGCCGAGCACGCGCTCGCTGCCATAGATGGTGAAGGCCTGCCCTTCGCGCAGCGTGAGCAGGCCGGCGATGGCATCGACGTCGCCATTGGAGAGCACCACGGCCTTGATCGGGCTGTTGCGCGCGGCGCCGTTGGCGGCCGGATGCAGCTCGGGCGTCGCGTTGATCTGCTGCCGCAGATCGGGGGACGCGTTGAGCAGGACGAAATCTTTGCCATTGGCGCTGACCGCGACGGAGGCTTGCGTGCGTGGCTTGATCGCCGCCACGCCCTTGCGCGCGTCGGCCGAGTTCCGGCCGTTGCAATTCCATTGCGGCAGGCCACCGCCCGCCGCCGAGCCAAGGACTTTGATCAGCATGATGAGAGGGATGGCGGGGTGAGGTCCCCTACGTCAAGACCAAAAGTCGCGACGCTCCCAGCGCAACGGCCCCTGCCGCGGCCTAGAACTGGAGCGATCCCTGAAATTTCAGCGCCCCGTCGGATGCCGCATCGGTCAAGCCGAACTGGAAACCGACATTCATGGAAAACTCGGTCTCTGGCGCCTTGCCGGCTTTTTCGTCGTCATCGCCGCCTTTTGCTTTCGCCTCGTCGTCCCCCTTGCCATTCTCCTCACCCCCAAAGCTGTAGAACAGCGTTGGGCCAATGCTGTGATTTTGGCTGTTGAACGAACCGGCATTGGCGAGATCCTCGACCTCGCCGAACATCTCCACACCCACACCCCAATGCGAATTGAGCGAATATTTGCCCTGCCAGCCATATTCGAAACCGAGGCCCTCGGCCTCGGCGAATTCGCCCGCCTGGCTCGTGAACAGCGGATTGAGGGTCAGCAATAGAGGGCCCTTGGCCAGTTCGACGATAGGGCCAAACCCCCATACATTCGGCTCGCCTTCCTCGGGGTTGCCGCGCTGGATCGGATGTTCGTACCCGCCCTGGAAGGCCAGGCCGATCCCGTCCCCTTCGCGCCGGATGAACGAGACCTCGCCCTCGATCTCGACCGTATTGAAGTTCACATTCTCGCCGAGCGGCTGATCGAGAGTACCGGTGACCTGGAGGAGCACCCAATTGGTGATGCCCATCTGCATTTCGAGGTCATGGCTCTGACGCAGATCGTTGGCGTTGGGGTTCTCTTCCGTCACCGCCGGGACACCCCAGTGATAGGCGCCGCGATATTCGAGCTCGACCTCGCCCGCGTCCCATTGCGATTCCTGGATCTGGAACTCGGCCAAGGCCGGTTTCACCGTTCCCAAGCTGAGTCCCGCCGCGGCTAGGCCCGTGACGGCCGCCGTCAGCGCTAAATGCTGGAATTTGCGTAAGACGATCGGATCGTGTCGCAAGAGCCAACCCCCCAGTAGAGTCCTGCCGCGATGATTGATTCGCATGAGCTTAAGCAAACTCATGCATTGATGCACGCACTATCAGGGGCCGCGATGATCCTGGCCTGACACGGACATGAATGGCACATGACATGGAGATGAAAAAACCATTACGTGTGCTAGAGGACACCGCAAAGCCTCAAGGAATGACGGTATAGAGTACCGGGCCGTCGAGCCCCGGAGACTGTCCCCTTCAGGTAAGGAACCTTCTTTTGGGCCTTCTATACCGCGAGCCAAGGCCCCGTTAAGACTTGCGATGCGCTACCGGACCAAGCTCCTGATCACCGCAGCACTCTTGCTCACCATGTCGCTTTCGGCGGCGGGTCTTGCCTATTGGGGCGTGTTGCAATCCCACGAGCACCTTGCCCGCTCGCGCATCGCCCATCAGGAGCTCGAGCGCCAATTGCAGCTTTCCCGCCACAGCCAGCAGCTGTTCAAGGCCTGGACCGACACCCTCCTCACCGGCATCTCCGACCGGCCCCTGGGCGCCGCCTATCTCAACAAGGTGATCGAATCCGACCTCTCCCAGCTCCAGCAGCTCACCGAGACCGAGATCGCCATGGTGGGCGAGGCCGAGCGCAAGGACGAGGCGGCGGAGCTCGTCCGGCTCAACGCCATCAAAGCCGAATATCAGCACACCCTGGACCAGCTGGGCGAGGTCGAGCAGTTGCGCAGCCACGGCCGCCCCGACGTCGCCTGGCAAAGGCTGATCGAATTGCTGAAAGGCGGCATCGATCAGAAGCTGAACGAGCTGATCGAGGTTGCCGTGGCCGACGAGACCGCGGAGGTGGACCGGATCGATGCCGATGCCGCGCGACTTTTGGGCCGGCTCGAAGAGATCAGCCAGGTGCATGCGATCATCGCCATTCTCGCCACGCTCGCGCTCATCATGCTCCTGCTGCACCGGCTCCGCGCCCCCTTGGCCGAGCTTGCGCGCGGCACCCGCGCTCTGGCCGAGGGCGACCTGTCCCATCGCATCGCCATTTCCGGACGCGACGAGTTCGCCCAGCTTGGGCAAAGCTTCAACCGCATGGCCGACGATTTGCAGACGCACCAGAAGGCGCTCGAGAGCGCGCATGCCAATCTCGAAGCCGTGGTCGCCGAGCGTACCGAGGAGCTGCGCCAGGCGAACAAGGCGTTGCGCAAGATCGACGAGACGCGGCGCGGCTTCTTCGCCGACATCAGTCACGAGCTCCGCACCCCGCTCACCATCATTCGTGGCGAGGGCGAGATCGCGCTCCGTGGCAAGAACAAGCTCGTCGCCGAATATAAGCGCTCCATCGCCCGCATCGTCGAGCAGGCCAAGCACCTGTCGGTGCTCGTCAACGATCTCCTGTTCATCGCCCGCCAGGGAGCGGGCGCCGCCAAGCTGAATTTGCAGGACATCGATCTCGGCACTCTGTTGGAGAAGGTCTGCGGCGACGCCAAGGTCATCGCCCATGGCAAGAACGTCAATGTCAGCTATTCCAACGGTGCCGGCCACGAATTCGTCCGCGGCGACCCGACCAGGCTCCGGCAGCTGTTCCTGGTTCTCCTCGATAACGCCGTGCGCTATTCGCCGTCCAAAGGCGAGGTGAAAGTGGATATAGGAAGCGAGCACGGCGAGGTCGCCGTGCACATTTCCGATCGCGGCATCGGCATTGCGCCCGAGGAGATGGAGGGGATTTTCGAGCGCTTTCGCCGCGGCGGCCACGCGGCGGAGCTCAATGAGGAGGGCCTCGGTCTTGGCTTGCCCGTCGCCAAGGCGATCGTCGAGGCCCATAAGGGAAGGATCGAGATGGCAAGCCGCCTGGGTGAAGGCACGACCGTCACCGTCGCCTTTCCGGCCGCCGGCGCCGGAGGCGAGTCATGAACGTGCTCTTGGTCGAGGACGAGGCGCGGGTCGCCGATTTCATCGATCGCGGGCTCCGGGCCGAGAATCACGGCGTGACCGTCGCCCCCTCCGGCGCCGAGGGGCTCGATCTCGCCAAGACCGGCGAGTTCGACGTGATCGTGCTCGATCTGATGCTGCCCGACATGCATGGCTACGACGTCTGCCAGCGTCTGCGCCAGGAGGGCGACCACACCCCGATCCTGATGCTGACCGCCATGGACACGCCGGAGGACAAGGTCAAGGGCCTCAAGCTCGGCGCCGACGATTATCTCGCCAAGCCCTTCGATTTCGACGAGCTGTTGGCGCGCATCGAGGCGCTGCACCGGCGCTCGCATGGTTTCGCGCCGAGCTCTCATCTGTTGCAGGTGGCCGACCTCATTCTCGACCGCGAGTTGCTCGAGGTGAGGCGCGGGACCGAGACGATCAAGCTCACGGCCAAGGAGCTCGCCATCCTCGAGCTCTTGATGAGCGCCCCGGGCCGCGTGTTCTCGCGCACCCGCATCCTCAATCAGGTGTGGGGCTATAGCGAGGACCCCCTCACCAATGTCGTCGACGTCTATATCGCCCGCCTCAGGCGCAAGATCGACACGACCGGGCGCGAGCCCCTATTCGAGACGGTGCGGGGCCACGGCTACCGCCTCAAGGCCCCGGTCAAGCAATGAGCAAAACCTTAGGATTGCCGAGCGATTTCAGGGACGTGGCAAAGTGGCAGGGAAAATTGGCAGGCCCGGGCGGGACGTCTTGCTTAAGGCGGCGGGATGAGTAGAGTATGCACTCGCCACTCTCGGTCTTGCGCGCCATACCGCCTCCGGGTTTCGTTGCAAGCCCTGGCAGCCTGTGCCGTTTCCCGCGGCAGCAATGCTGCTCGCGCTCATGCGTGGCGAGCCCCAGATTTTAGGACTGAAGCACGAACCACGCGGAAGGAGTCTCCGTTGCGCCTAGGTCTATTGGCTTTCGTGATTTGCGCCCTTGCCGGCTCGGCCCTCGGCCCGTCGGCCCATGCCGCCGACAAGCTCAAGATCGGCGTCCTCAAATTCGGCACCGTGAGCTGGGCGCTCGATACCATCCAGAAGAACGGCCTGGACAAGGCCGAGGGCATCGAGCTCGAAGTGGTCCCGCTGGCGAGCACGCTGGCGACGACCGTGGGCCTGCAGGGCGGCTCGGTCGACATCATCGCCACCGATTGGCTGTGGGTGTCGCGCGAGCGCTCGGGCGGCGCCGACTTCACCTTCGCCCCCTTCACCACGGCGCTCGGCGCGATCATGGTGCCGCCCAATTCGCCGATCAAGACCCTGTCCGATCTCAAGGGCAAGAAGATCGGCGTCGCCGGCGGACCGCTCGACAAGAGCTGGCTCTTGGTCGTGGCTTACGCGCTGCGCACCGCCAATCTCGATCTCCGCACCGAGACCACGCAGGAATTCGGCGCTCCGCCGCTTCTCTCCGAGCGCGCCAAGCAAGGCGCGATCGACGCCGTGCTCAACTTCTGGCCCTATGCGGCAAGGCTCGAGGCGCAAGGCTTCAAGCAGCTGCTCGGCATCGAGGACGTCGTCCAGGAGCTCGGCGCCAAGGGCGAGGTCGCCATGGTCGGCTACGTGTTCAGCGACGGTTGGGCCAAGCAGCACACCGCCGCGGTCGAGGGCTTCCTCCGCGCCGCCGCCAAGGCCGACGAGATCCTGGCCACCTCCGACGCGGCCTGGGAGCAGCTTAAACCATTGATGCAGGCCGAGGATCAGGCCACGTTCGAGGCGCTCCGCCGCCGCTACCGGGAAGGCATTCCCGAGCGCTCCTCGGCCGAGAACGAGGCCGACGCCAAGGTGCTCTATCAATTCTTGCGCGAATATGGTGGTGAGAAGCTGGTCGGCCCCGGCACCGAGCTTGCGCCCGGCACCTTCTGGAAGGGTGACAAGAATTGAGCGTCAGCTTCGCCCGTTCCGAGCCGCTCACGGCGCAGCGCTCCTTGCGCGGACCGCTCGTCTCGATCCTCTCCGTGCTCGGCTTCCTGCTTGTGTGGTACGTCGCCGCCGAGATCGCCCAGAGCCGGCTCCTGCCCGGACCCGTGGTGGTGCTGCGCTACATTGTCGACGAGGCGCTGCACGGCGACCTCTTGGCCGAGCTCGGCATTACCCTGTGGCGCGTGCTCGCCTCCTTCGTCTTGGCCATGGCGATCGGCAGCGTCGTCGGTCTGGCCATGGGCCAGTCGCCGGCGCTCAACCGGGTGCTCGACCCGTGGCTGATCGTGCTCCTCAACCTGCCGGCCCTCGTCGTCATCATCCTCGCTTATGTCTGGTTCGGGCTGAATGAAGCCGCCGCGATCGGGGCCGTGGCCTTGAACAAGATTCCCAATACCATCGTCACCTTGCGCGAGGGCGCCCGTTCGCTCGATCCGGGTCTCGAGGAGATGGCGCGCGCCTATCGGCTGTCGCCCTGGTCCAGGCTCAGAAACGTGACCCTGCCGCAGCTCCAGCCCTATTTCGCCGCGGCCTCGCGCTCCGGCATTTCGCTGATCTGGAAGATCGTGCTCGTGGTCGAGCTGCTCGGGCGGCCGAACGGCGTCGGCTTCGAGCTGCATCTCAATTTTCAGCTTTTCAATGTGACGGCAATCCTCGGCTATACCCTCGCCTTTGTCGCCGTCATGCTCGCAATCGAATATTTGCTGGTGCAGCCCGTTGAACGACATACGACCCGCTGGCGCAATAAGCCGGTTTGAAATTCGCATCGAGGACAAGACGCATGTCGGGGCCGACGGCACGTTGGTCCCGGCCATCCGCGATCTCGTCATCCATGTCGAGCCCGAGAGCATGACGGTGCTGATGGGCCCGTCCGGCTGCGGCAAGACCACGCTGTTGCGCATCGTCGCCCGTCTCGACGACCGCTTCACGGGCGAGATCGACATCCCGGAGGATGCGCGGATCGGGCTCATGTTCCAGGAGCCGCGGCTCTTGCCCTGGCGCACGGTGCGGCAGAATATCGAGCTCGTCGCCCCGCCCGGCTATGCGGAGGCCGATCTCGAGCGCCTCGCCGCGGCGGTCGGCATCACCGACATTCTGCCGCGCTATCCGCAGGAGCTTTCGCTGGGCCTCGCCCGCCGCGTGGCGCTTGCCCGCGCCTTTGCCAACCGGCCCGACCTCTTGCTGCTGGACGAGCCCTTCGTCTCCCTCGACGATCGCACCGCCGACCGCTTGCGCCGTCTTCTGCTCGAGGTCTGGCAGGAGCGGCCGACCACGGCCATTCTCGTCACCCACAACCCCCGCGAGGCAATCCTGCTCGCCGACCGGCTCATCCTCTTGGCGCCGCGGCCCACCCGCGTCGTTGCGAGCGTGCCCATCACCATCCCCCAAGACAAGCGCGACGCGGCCACGGTGGAGAAGATCTACGCCGATCTCTTGCAGCGTTACCCCGCCAATTTCGCCATTGGCTGATTGTTTCCCGTCGGGGAAGAGGCCCCGCGGCAAAGGCGGAAGCCTCAAGCGGCGGCCGGGGCGCCCGCCACCTTCCGCTGCTGGATGCCGAAGGACGGGTCGTAGAACCACACCGACAGCCCGAGGAACACCACGAGGCATCCGAGCACGATGCCGAGCGCCTGCCAATTGATCTCGAGATAGAAGGCGAAGCGGATCAGCTCGACCGCATAGGTGAAGGGGTTGTACAGGCAGATATAGTAGAGCCAGATGCTCCCCTCCTTCATCTTCCACAGCGGATAGAGCGCCGAGGAGGCGAAGAACATCGGGAAGATGACGAAATTCATCACGCCGGCGAAATTCTCGAGCTGCTTGATGGTGGAGGAGAGCAGCATGCCGAGCGCGCCGAACATCATGCCGGCGAGAATGAGCGCCGGGATCGCCGCGACATAGCCCCAAGGCGGCAGCTCCACGCCGCAGAAATAGGCCACGAGCAGGAAGGTATAGACCTGCAGCAGCGAGACGGCGACGCCGGCGAACAGGCGCGACAAGAGCAGGAACCAGCGCGGCAAGGGCGTGGTGAGCAGCACCCGCATCGAGCCCATCTCGCGGTCATACACCATGGACAGCGAGCTCTGCATGCCGTTGAACAGCTGGATCATCGCGAGCAAGTCCCGGCGTGATGTAGACGTCGTAGGTGATGTAGGTCTGGTAGGGCGGGATGATCGAGATGCCCAGCGCCGCGCGGAACCCGGCGGCGAAAATAATCAGCCAGATCAGAGGCCTAACCAGGGCCGCAAAAAACCGCTCACGCTGATTGAGGAAGCGCAGCAACTCGCGCCAGACGATGCCGTTGAAGGCGCGGACATAGTGCATCAGGCTCATGCCGCGACGTCCTCTTCCGTGTCGCCGCCGATCAGAAGGTTGAAGGCGCCGGCGAGCGTCTTGGCGCCGGTCTCGGCCACCACGTCCTTGGTCTCGCCGCGCGCCACGATCTTGCCGCGGTTGATGACGAGCAGATCGTCATCGGGCTCGATCTCGTCGAACAGATGGGTGGCCCACAGCACGCCGATATTGTCGGTGCGCGCGAGCTCATGCACATGGCGCACGATGGCGCGGCGCGTCGGGTCGTCGAGCCCGATGGTCGGCTCGTCGAGCAGCATGAGCTTCGGCGAATGCAACAGCGCCCGCGCGATCTCGACCCGGCGCCGGTGCCCGCCATTGAGCGCGCGGACCCGCTCGCCGATGCGCTCCTTCATGTCGAGCGCGTCGAGCGCGCGCGCCATGCGCTCGTCGGCATCCTTGCGCTTGAGACCGCGCAGCGCCGCGAAATAGCGCAAATTCTGCTTGACCGTGAGGTCGAGGTCGAGCGTCGGCTGCTGGAACACCACGCCCAGCGGCCCAAGCGCCCGCGAGCCCCATTCGGCAGCCGAGCGCCCGGCGATCTCGATGCGGCCGGTCGGCGCATCGAACAGGCGCGTGATCAGGGAGAACAGCGTCGTCTTGCCGGCGCCGTTCGGGCCGAGCAGCGCCGTCACCTTGCCGGGCCACACCTCGAAGCTCACATCGTCCAGGGCCTGCTTCGAGCCATACCAATAGGACAGGTCCTTTACGGTGAGGACCGGGGTGCGGGACGAGCCGTTCTTGGAGGCTTCTTTCTGCATGAATATCTCAAGCTAGGGCCGGAGCGCCTTCCCGAAGGAGGCATGGCCGCTGGCCCAAGAGATAGCCCCAGATACCCCCCTTCTACAACCCTCGCTCCGGCGGGATCGTCCGCATTTAATCTGTTCGTCATGACCGGGCTCAGGCGAAGGATTGAGCCCTGTTTGCGCGCGGCCGCCCGCCACCCGCGCACAAAAAAGAAGCCGCCCCGAAGGGCGGCTTCCATTTTGTGTAGTTCCGGGTTTGTGGCTTAGAAGAAGATCACGCCACCGGCCTGGAACAGGTCCAGATCGTCGATAGGCCGGATTGTGTGGTTGCCTGTGGCCAAAGGCCGTCACCGTTGTCGCAGCTCGCCTGTGGCAGCGGTGACATCGAGCTCCAGATGCTGCCAGCGGGCGACACATGCATGGCGGCCGAGTCGATCTCCTGCACGACGCCGAGCCCCAGCGGTTCACCGTCGAGCTCGTGATCGTGACCGTCGTTATTGATCGGGAAGCCGCTCGAATTGAAGGCACCCGAGGGTTGACCGGCAATGCAGAGGTTGTTGAGCCGTGGCCGAGCCGGTAGTTCACCGGAGCCAAGCCGCAGAGCCCGCCGAACTGGTCCTGATACTGGCCACCCTCGCCCCAGAGCACCGTCGCGCCGAGCGGGGTCCAGGTCCGCTTGATACCGGCCTTGATGAACCACACATCGGTGTCGTTGGCATCTGCGATCTGACGATGTTGTTCGTGTTGAAGTTGATCGCTCTGATAGGGCGTGCCGTCATTGTGCTCGTTCTGATACAGGCCATAGACCCACAGGCCCGAGGGCACGTGCATGACCGAGGCGCCGACCTGGGCGACATCCACATCGCTTCGGGTAGCCCTGGAACGGACGCCGCCGCCGCCGCCAGCCACGTGCCGCCAGTAACGCAGCCCGAAGCCAGCGGTGTCGCACGTGCAGCCTTCGTCGGTGATCTGCGGTGTAGCCAGCCGCCGCCGACACCTTGATGCTGTTCCAATCGGCCGCGTATTTGACCGCGACATCCCACACATCGTCCTCATACCAGCCGCCGGACACGCTGAAGCCGGCGAAGGTCGGGCTGTCGTACCGGACGCCGTTCTCAGGGATAGCCATCGCAGTCCGCGCCCACGCCGCCGCCGCCGGACAGGCAGGTCACGACGTTGCCCCATGTGAACGTCGCCGATGCCAGGTCGTTGGCGTTCTTGGCGCCCTTCGGCCGGATGAACATGCCGGCGCCGTCGAACAGCACGGCGTTCGACTCGATGATGGTGCCCGACAGGTCAGGCAGCAGCGCCACGTTGTCCGTCGCCTGCGAGAGCTGGCCCCAGTTCAACGTGCCGTATTTGTCGCTCTTGATCCACATATAGGACAGGAGCGTGTTGGTGGTGATGCTCGTTGCCGAAGTTCCAGGTGTTGTCGTTGAACTGGTTCTCGGCAAAGCCCGCCGACGCGCGAGTTGCCCGGCACCTCGACGGTCAGATTGTAACCGCCGTACCAGCCGGGAGCGATCGTCGCCTGGCCGGAAATGGTGAAGTGGCTCGACAGCGTCGTGTCCTTGTCACCAACGTAGAAGTTCTGCTCGTGGCCGTCGTCCCACCAGGTCCCCAACTTGACGACCCAACCGGACAAGGTCACCGAGACCTTCTTGTTGCCCTTGCGGACGGTCGTCGCCTCAAGCTCGGCCACCCGCTCCTCGAGATCCGCGCAGCAGTCGCCCCCGAGATCCGCAGCCTTGGCGGGTTGAGCGCTCATGGCGAAACCGCCGAGCGTCATGCCAAGCGCGGCTGCGATGGCGATGCGGCTGGATGTTTTTGTCAGTCCCCCAAACATGTCCATCTCCACCTTCCCTGATAAATTGCCTAATCCAAACTCTCGGTTCTCGCCTCTCGGCCCGCTTCGGCAGAAGCCCGCGTTAACGGACGGTTCCCCCCGAAAGAGAGAGTTCTAAATCTGCTTATACGCGTTCCGTTTGGAAGGTAAATTGCTAACGAAGCGGGCGTGGACGTTTTTGGCCGGCTTGTGACATTTCCGCAACGAGGTTTCAGCCCTCCCGGCGACCTGCTTTCACGGCGAAAATAGCTTGCTAGTTCAATGGCTTATGCGAATTTTGCGCGGCGCCGGCGGACGGCGCCCTCGCGCGAGGCTCGCGACGCGGCTCGCCGACGACGCCGGCCGCGCGCATTAACCTATCTCTGCCTAGTCTCTACGCAGTCTCCGCGCATTCCTGAGGCAGCGGATTCGGCCCTTCTCTCCCCTCTCTTTTGCCAGATTTCCCCTGGCCTTGCGGACCTCCCTCCCGCTCGCCAAATATGGCCCGAACCCGTCTTGCCCCCGCCCCCGGCGCCGGCCGAAGCGGCCAAAAAGGCCGGATACCAAGGAGCTCGGCCATGGATGCGCCCTCTCTCGCCCGAGCCTTTGGCGGTTCGCGGTCAAGTTTCGGCCCGGACGGGTCCTTCGGCCCTAAGGCCCCGATTCGCGGCGCCTTGGCGGAGCGGAGCGACCATGACCGGGACGCCAGGGACGGCAGAAACGAGCAATCTCAAGGGTTTGCGCGTCCTCGTGGTGGAGGATGAGGCCCTTGTCGCGCTCCAGCTCGAGGACATGCTGACCGACCTCGGCTGTGCCGTCATCGGGCCCGCGGCGCGGGTGCACCAAGCGCTCGACCTTCTCGACGGCTTCAGGCTCGATGCCGCCGTGCTCGACCTGAATGTGGCCGGCGAGCTCGTCTATCCGGTCGCCGACGCCCTTGCCCGCCGCGGCATTCCCTTCATCTTCGCCACCGGTTATGGGGCGGACGGGCTCGCCCCGCCCTATCGCCACCGTCCGATCCTGCAGAAGCCGTTCCTGCTCGGCCAATTGCGCCAAGCCATGCTCGCGAGCCTGCCTTGATCCCGGCGTCCCCGGGCGTGACGCGAGAGACCCGAATCAGGCCGCCTGGCGCTCGAGCTCGGGTTTCCACTGGCCCTTGGCGGCGAGCCCGTTCATCTGCGCGCGATGGGTGAAGGCGGCCTGCGCCGCCGGTACATTCTCCGGCTTCCCGGCCCAGGTCTTCTGCGGCGCGGCCTGCAGCGCGCGGCTGAAGGAGAAGGTGAGCGGCCAGGGGAGCGGCCCCATCTGGTGCATGGCATTGAGGCGCGCCGTGGCGTCGAGGTCCGCCTGCCCCCCCGACAGGAAGGCGATGCCGGGCACGGCCGCCGGCACGCATTCCTTGAGCACGCGGAGCGTCTTCTCGGCCACCTCCTCGACGGAGGGCTGGCGGGCGCATTTCTTCCCCGCCACCACCATGTTGGGTTTGAGCACCGTGCCTTCGAGCTTCACGCGGGCGTGGTAGAGCTGCTCATAGACGTGCTTCAGCACGAATTCGGTCACCGCCATGCAGCGATCCACGTCGTGGTCGCCGTCCATCAGCACCTCGGGCTCGACGATGGGCACGAGGTCCTCGTCCTGGCACAGCGCGGCGTAGCGGGCGAGCGCATGGGCATTGGCGTTCACGCACGCATAGCTCGGAATCCCGGCCCCGATCTCGATCACCGCCCGCCATTTGCAAAACTTGGCCCCGAGCCCGCGATACTCGATGAGCCGCTCGCGCAAGCCGTCGAGCCCCTCGGTCACCACCTCCCCGGGGCAAAAGGGCAGCGGCTTGATGCCCTTGTCGACCTTGATGCCGGGCAGCGCGCCCGCCTGCTCGATGATCTTCACGAGCGGGGTGCCGTCCTTGGCGGCCTGGCGGATGGTCTCGTCGAACAGGATGACGCCGGAGATGTTGCCCATGCCCGGCGACCGGAACAGAAGCTCCCGATAGTCCCGCCGGTTCGCTTCCGTCGATTCGACGCCGATCGCGTCGAAGCGCTTCTTGACCGTGCCGGCCGACTCGTCCGCGGCAAGAATGCCTCGGCCGGGCGCAACCATGGCCCGCGCCACCCTGTTCAGCTCCTCGAGATTCATCGCAAATCCTCCCTTTCGAAGCGCAAAATGAGCAAAAACGGCGCCTATTTCCAGAAGGATTTCACCTCCGCAAAGGCGGCGCGCGCCGCTTGCGCCTTTTCGAGCAGCACCTCCACCTGGCGGTCGTCGAAGGTCAAGAGGCGGGCGGCCTCATCGCTCAAATCATGGCCGTCGGCGGCGAGCGCCTTGCGGGCATCGAGATCGTTGAGCGCGCCGAGCGCATCCTGCACGTCCTTCAGCGCCCTGAGGGCGGCCTCCCGGCGGCGCTGATTCTCCTTCTCCGTAAACAGGCTCGCGAAGAACTCGATTGTGTAGCGCAAAGTCTTCGCCCGGATGCGGAGTTTGTGCCGCCCGGCCGCGCTCATCTCCTTGAGCGGCTTGTCTTGCTTGCGGATCTTCTTGCGCAAGCGGGCCAGGAGTTCCTCCGCATGCTCCCTGACCGGCCGCTCGCGCAGCTCGCGGAGCCCGGCATCGACGGTCCACGACCCCACTTGAATCCATTCCGCCATGTCGAGCAGCGCAGCACGGAAGCGGTCGGAGCGCACGCTTCCCGTGGCGGCCTCGTAAGCCTGGGCCCGCCGCTCCATGAACGCGCGCTGGGCGTCGGCGAAGCTCGCATCGTTTCCCTTGGCCGCGCGGAGCGGCTGCAATACGTCGGCGGCGAACACGTCGAGATCCCGCGCCGGACCAAGGGCCTTGGTGATCCATTTCAGCGCGGTCTTGACCCTCTCCTGCTCGGGCCCGGGCGCCATGTCCCGGAAGGCGCGGATCGCCGCGCGCATGCGCCGCAAGCCGACGCGCGTCTGGTGCAGCGCCTCGGCGTTGCCCGCGCCGATGGCGCCCTCATTGGCGATGATCTGGCGCAGGCAGTTTTGCGCGATGATGCGGAAAGCCTCCCCGGACGTCATGCCGGGGTCGAGGCTCACACGGCGCCGCCTTCTCCACCATCCCCCACTCCGGATCGAGCAGCGCGTAGCCTCGTTCCGCCTTGGTCTTGACGTCGAGCCGGAGCGGCACGAAGTCGGCGAGCTCCCGGGCGAGAAAAAACAGCTCGGCCGGCTCTCCTTGCTTCAGCTCGAGCTCCAATTCGAGGATCGGCGCGCGCAGCATGCCCGCCTCGACCTCGCCGCGATCGAGCGCGACCTCGATCTCGCTGCCGTTTTCGAGCGACGTGAAAAACCGGTCCGCTCGATGGTGGTCCTGAAGCCGGCCCGCAAGCGCTTGCCGATTTGAGGCTCGCGGAAAGGCGCAAGACCGGTCGCCGCCGCCGCGGCAAGATCGGGGTCGAAGCCTGGCACGGGATGCTCCCATTCGAGCCGGTCGAACAGCTGCGGCCCCGCGACCTTGATGGTCTGCACATAACCGCGGCCCGTATCGCGCACGCGCAAAGCCACGCCCGCCTTGCGCAAGACAAAATCGGGAGTGTCGAAATAGACCGAGCTCAGCCTGCGCGTTTCGGCAACGCTTTCGGCAAGGAGAGGATGCGTCTCGATCTTGCGGGCGTCGGCGGCATCGAGCTCGAATTTGAGTTCATACTCCCGGGCCGCGTTCTGACCGGCGTCCTTCATGGCCGTACTCGGACTCTTATTCGCTACTCGACCAAAGCCAATCCGCCCCGCTCCCGCATCCCGGCTCCCTTGGCGCGCCAGCGTGCCGCCTCGGCCAGTTCCGCCTCCGGCCGCTCGGTCACGATCTCGCGCTGCCCAATGAATACCTCGCCACGATCGCCATCCACCGAAACCCAGTCTCCCTCATTGAGGGTCCGCTCCTCGATCCGGGCGCGCCGCGCCTTGGCATCCACCACGAGACCGGCACAGCCTACCACGCAAGCCTTGCCCAATTGTCGCGCGATCAACGAGGCATGGGCCGTGCGCCCGCCCGACGCCGTTACCATTCCGACCGCCGCCGCCAAGCCCTTGACGTCGGCGGTATCGATGTCCGGGCGGATGAGAATGACGGGGTCCCCCCCGGCCGCGATCCGTTCGGCCGCGGCGGAATCGAAGGCGGCAAGCCCCACGCCCACCCCGCCCGCGGCCGCGATGCCCCGCACGACCGGCGTGGCGCTGTCGGCGAAATGGGTGATCGCCAGGGCTTCGAGGTCGAGCCCCTGAAGCTGGGCGAGGCCCTCTTCCTCGGTCAAGAGGCCCTCATGCACGAGATCCACGGCAATGCGGAGTGCGGCGCGGGGCGTGCGTTTGGCGGAGCGGCTCTGCAAGATCCATAAGCGGCCGTCCTCGATGGTGAATTCGATGTCCTGCACGTCCTGAAATTGCCGCTCGAGCGCCGCGAGATGCCGGCGCAACTCTTGCGCCGCTGCCGGCGCCGATCGGGCGAGCTCCTTCTCCGTCATCGGCGTGCGCCGTCCCGACACGACGTCTTCGCCTTGCGCCTCGAACAGCACATCGATCTGCGGCTCGGGCAGCCCCGTGGAGGGGTCGCGCGAGAAGGCGACGCCCGCGCCGGAGGACGGCCCCCTATTGCCGAACACCATGGCCTGCACCATGACGGCCGTGCCCTTAAGATGTTCGAGGCCCTGCAGGCGGCGATAGGTGCGGGCCCGGTCGCTCATCCAGGAGCGGTAGACGGCGGCGGCGGCGGCGGCAAGCTGCTGCATCGGATCGTCGGCCATCTCCTCGTCGGCGCCCGCGATCAGGCCTTCATAGGCCAAGGCCAGGCGTTCGAGCGCCTCGCTGTCGAGGTCGCGATCGGTGCGCGCGCCCTCCTCGGCGATCAGCGCCTCGCGTTTGGCGTTGAACGGCGCGGGATCGAGGCCAAGGACGATCTCGGCCCAGCCTTCGAGCAGGCGGCGCCGGCAGTCCCAGGCAAAGCGCGGATTGCCCGTCATCCTGATCAGCCCGCGCGTCGCCGCATGCGTGCAGCCCACATCGAGCAGGCTGTCGAGCATGCCCGGCATCGACCGCGCCGCGCCCGACCGCACCGAGACGAGGAGCGGCGCGCGGCGGTCGCCGAAGGATCGCCCCGTCGCCTCCTCGAGGAAGGACAGGCCCTCCGCCAAGCCTTGGCGGACGGCGTGCAGGGCGGCGCGATCCCCGCGTCCATCGCCGCGCCGAGGCTGATCGGCAGCACGAAGGCCGGCGGCACGGGCACGCCTGCCGCCGCAACGCGGGCGAGGATCGCGGCCTTGGCGCCGATCTCCTCGGGCGTGGCGAGCTGCGACGTTCCAGCGGCGATGCGGACGATCTCCATGGCTGTCCGCCTCCTTCAGCCCGACAGATCGGCCATGACGTGATCGCGCAGCAAATGCCCCAAGGCCGACAGCCGGTCGGTCGCCCGCTCCAAGGCGCGCGCAAGCTCGAGCACCGACAGCGCGGAGCCCACATCGCCGTTCCCCTGGAACAGAGTGGCGGTCACCGCGCGCTCGGCGCTGTCGGCCTCATGTTCGAGGTCGGCCAGACGATCGGTGGCGGCAAGCGCTTCGGCGCTGTCCACGGATCGCCGTCGGCGATGGCGCCTGCCGCCTCGAGCCCGCGCGCCGCCGCTTCCGCGCCGGCCACCGCGGCGTCGCAAAGACGCATGCAAAGGTTCGAGCACGTCCGGCGCAAGCTTTGCCGGCACGAGCGAAGCATAAAAGGCCGCCTGCTCTAGCTCGTCGATCGCGTCCTCGGCCTTGTCCACGAGCCGCGCGACGGTGACGCTGCCCTGGCTGCGCGCGATCGCGCCCCGTGCTTCCACGGCGATGGCATCGGCCTTTTTCTCGATGTGCTGGGCGCGGGCGGCTGCCTCTTTCACCCACGCCCGCTCCGGACGCGGCTCGGCGAGCGTCGCGGCAATGCCCGCGGCGATATCGCGGGCAAGGCCCATCTGCCGGACGATGGTGGTGAGCAGCGCGCTTTCCGTGCGCTCGATGCGGGTGACGAGGTCGGCTTCGAGCGCCTCACGCACGGCGCGGGCCGAGCGGCCCTTGCGCATGGCGTCGGTCGCCAGCTTGAGCGCCGTCTCCAGGAAATCGACAGTTGCCTCGCGCCCGAGCACGCGCCCGAGCTCCTCGCCGAAGCCGATCCGCGCCGGCGTCGCGTGGCGCACGGCCGCCGCCACGAGATCGGCGCCGCCAAGCTCGAGAAAGCCGCGATGACCGATCTCATGCCGCGCGGCCCAATCGAGCACATGCACCGCATCGGCATTGCTGGTGAGCCGGCGCAAGGCCTTGCGCGCCTTGTTCCAGTCGATGAGGAAGACGAGCGCCGCGCCGATTGCCGCCAGGAAGGAATCCCGGCGCGCTTCGCTCTCCGCCTCGTAACGGCCATTGACGAGATAGAAGGCCTCGCCGCCGGCAAGCCCCTCCGCCTTCTCCTGATGCAGCCCGCTCCAGCGCACCGGAAAGGCGTCGAACAAGCCGACGAAGAATTTCGCGCGCGGCTCGTGCACATCGGTATGCGTGATGGTCACGCTCAAGCCTTCGACGCTCACCAGCAGCACATGCGCGTCCGTCGTGCCGATGTCGTTCTGGATGATGAGGCGCGCGCCCGATCGGATGGCGATAGTGTCGAGTCCCGGGTGATCGAATTTGAGCTCCCGCGTGCGGTTGAGACCGCGCATGAAGGCCGCGACCGCCGGCTTGTCGCTCGCGTCGAGCCCATGGGTGTGGGCGCCGCCGACGATCTCCTCGGCGCATCGCGCCGCGAGCCGGTTCAGCTCCTTGTGCAGGTCCATGATGAAGCGATGGAGGCTGTCATGCTCGCCGCTCGACACCGCCGTGACTTCGGCGATCTCCGCTTCGCCGATCGCGGGCTTGCCGAGGCCGAGAGTCGTCTTGATGGCGGCGAGCCGATCCTCCGCCGCTTTGCCCTTGCTGGCGTCGGCGGCAGCGACGGCCTCGATCATCGCCTCCACATCGGCGAGCAGCGCCTGCCCGAGCTTGGCGAGACCCGGCGCTTCGACGAGACCGTTCCCGCCCGGCCGGGCGCCGGCGACGAAGGATTTGATCGCGACGGCGTCGATGCCGGCGCTGCGGCATTCGGCGGCAAGATCGGTCGGCGCCGCGCCCGGATCGCGGGCATGTTGCAGGGCCGCCTGGAGCGCGCTCAAGCGCACCTTGGCGCGGTCATTGGCGCGCAACCCCGCCGCCACGAGTCCAGGGAGCAGGATTTCGGATTGACCTAGCTCTTCGACGATACGCGATTTCATTGGCGACCGGTCAGCTCGATCCCGTCTCTAGCATGGACGGATGGCGCCGATCTTGCGCCAAATCAGTCATGAATCTGTCACATGGCGCGGGCGGCGCCGCGAGCGAGCCGCGCGCGAAGACGGAGCCTGCCTAAAGGTCGGAGGGCGGCGGCGCCTTGGGCGAGGCATCGCTCGACGGCGCCGGCTTCGGCGCCGCGGCAGCCGCCTTGCCGACCGCAGCGGCGGTCCATTGCACGAGCTCGGTGACGCTCTTGCCGAACGCCTCGTTGAGTGCCGCGACCGCCGCGGCAGGATCGACCGCCGTGGCGGGCGCGCTTGCCTCGAAGTTCCGCGCCGCGACGATCTTGCCGTCGGGCCCGAGCACCTTGGCCACATAGACGATCTGGGCCTCCGGCGCCGACGCCGTGGCGATGACGAAGCGCCTGATGTCGAGGAGGAGCTGGTAGTCGGCGGTAAAGCCGTCGCGCGGCCGGCTGACCGCGCCGGCATAGCCCGCATTCTCGAAGCCCTGCACGACCTTTTCCTGGAACAGGATCGGCAGATTGTCGGCCCATTGCGCGTCCGCGAGCGGCGTCGTCTCTCCGCTCGCCGGCGCGATCGCGATCTTATCCGTATTGAAGGCGAGCAGCGTGGTCGGCTCCGGAATCACGAGCTGCCAATGCGGTGCCGCGGCGAGCGCGGGGAAGTCCTTGGGCGCGGCAAGATCGTAGATCGGCACCACCGGTTTCCCCGCCGCACCTCCGGTCATGCGTTCGAGCCCGGCGAGAATCCCGTCGACGCGGTCGGAGTTGCGCGCGAGCGCCTTGGCGAAAGTATCGATATTGCCGATCACGCTCTTCACCGGCTCGGCATTGTCGGACAGGATGTCATCGAGGCGGCGCAGCACCTGGCGCGCGAGCTCGCTCCAATCCTGGCCGGCATTGGGCGGCGCGATGAGGAGCGGCGCCTCGCCGTCGGCGGAAGTAAGCGCGGGCGCGTCGGCGCTGCCGCCTTTCAATACGACCGCCGCGCCCCCGGTCAGCCCCTGCGCCTCGACGCTGACCTGGGTGTCGGCGCGCACCGGCGTGCCGCGGTCCACCGCGATCGTCGCCGTGACGCGCCCGGGATCGGCCGGATCGAGCGCAAGGTCGGTGACCTCGCCGACCTTGATGCCGTTGAACAGGACGGTGGAGCCGACGAGCAGCCCCGACACCACGCTCTGAAAGCGGATGCGATAGGTCTCGCGCACGCCGAAGCCGCCGGCATTCTCGAGCCAATAGACGAAGGCGAAGCTCGCCGCGATCACGGCGAGCATGAACACTCCGATCAGCGCGTAACGGGCTCGTGTTTCCATTCGTCCATCGCCTCTTGTTTCAAGCGCTCACGCGCCGCTCGGCGAGCAGCGCGCCGCGTTTGCCTTGGAAATAGGTCCTGACCCAGGGATGCTCGCATTCGAGCATGGTCGCAATCGGCCCGACCGCCACCACCTTGCCGTCGGCGAGCGCGGCCACCCGGTCGCAGGCGGTATACAGACTTTCGAGGTCGTGGGTCACCATGAACACGGTCAAGCCGAGCGTCCGCTGCAGCGTCTTGATCAGCGCGTCGAAATCCCCCGCCGCGATCGGATCGAGCCCGGAGGTGGGCTCGTCGAGAAACACGATCTCGGGATCGAGCGCGAGCGCGCGCGCGAGCGCCGCGCGCTTGGTCATGCCGCCCGACAGCTCGGCCGGGAATTTATCGGCGTCGGCGCGCGTCAGCCCCACCATTGCGAGCTTGGCGAGCGCCATCTCGTCGAGCAGCCGCGGCGACAGCTCTAGAATTCTCGCGCATGGGGAACTGCACGTTCTGCCGCACGGTGAGCGAGGAGAATAGCGCGCCCTGCTGGAACAGCACGCCCCAGCGGCGCTCCAGCGCCCGGCGCTCCTTGTCGTCGGCGCGGTCGAGATCGAGCCCGAGCACCTCGATCGTGCCTTCGCGCTTCGGCAGGAGGCCGATGATGGTGCGCAACAGCACCGATTTGCCGCTGCCCGAAGCGCCGACCACGCCCAAGATCTCCCCCGGATAGGTGTCGAGGGAGAGGTGGTCGAGCACGATCTGCTCGTCGAAGCCGACCACGAGGTCGCGCACGGAGATGACCGGTTTCTCCTGCATGGGCCGATCACATCCCGATCGAGGCGAAGAAGATGGCGAACAATCCGTCGAGCACGATGACGAGGAAGATCGACTTCACCACCGACGCCGTCGTCTGAATCCCGAGCGACTCGGCGCTGCCTTTGACTTGCAGCCCCTCCGCGCACGCCACCACGCCGATCACGAGCCCCATGAACGGCGCCTTGATCATGCCGACCTTGAAATGGGTGATCGAGATCGCCTCGGTGAGCCGGGCGATGAAGATGTCGGGGCTCATGCCGCCATAGAGCCAGGCGACGACACCGCCGCCATAGAGCGCCGCCATCGAGCCGATGAAGGTGAGCACCGGCAAGGCGATGATGAGCACGAGCACGCGCGGCAGGATGAGCACCTCGACCGGATCGAAACCCATGGTCTTCAGCGCGTCGATCTCCTCGCGCATCATCATCGAGCCGAGCTCGGCGGTATACGAGCTGCCCGAGCGGCCGGCGACCATGATGGCGACGATGAGCACGCCGATCTCGCGCAACACGAGAATGCCGACGAGATCCACGGCGTAGAGCTCGGCGCCGAATTTGCGGAAATGGAAGATGCCCTGCTGCTCGATGATGCCGCCGATGAGGAAGGTGATGAGCAGGATGATGGGCACCGCCTGCCAGCCGACGCGGTCGAGCTGATGCACGGCGGAAGTGAACCGGAAATCGCGCGGATGGCGGATGACGCGCGCGGCGGCGACGCCGATGGCGCCCAACATGTCGGCAAAGCTCGTGAGGTCCTGACCGACGCCCACCACGCGCCCGGCCGACGCTGGCGAGCGCCGCGACGATTCGGTTCGGCTTGGGCGCCGCTTGCGGCGCTTCGAGATTCACCCGGTCCATGGCGGAGAGCAGGCCGCGATCGTGCTCCGGCAGGCCGGTGATCGAGGCCGGGCGCCCGGCCGCGGCCCAATCGCGCTTCAAGCGCTCGAGCATCCAGGCGCCGAATGTGTCGAATTCGCGCACCCCGCCCATGTCGATGGAAACGCTGCTGGCGCCGGCCGCCTCGGTGGCGAAGCGGGCGGCGAGCTCTTCCAATTCGCTCGCATGGGGAGCGGTCCAGGATCCGCCGGCGGCGAGCGCAAGGCGCTCGCCCTCGAGCTTGCCCTCAAGCAATGTCGCGGTCATCGCGCAAGGCTCCTTTTGGCGTCAGATGAGGCCATGGGGTGTTGCCAGCGCTGGGCGGTAAAGGCAAGGGCCCCGCCTTGGTTAACTGCGCAGAGGCCGGCCGCGCGGCCGCGCCACGCCGAGAGCGGCGCGTCAGCTGCGCCCGAGCGTGATGTTGACGCTCCTGAGCGCCATGCCTTGCGTCGAGATCGACACGCTCTGGCGCGAGGCCGTGTAGGAGACGCTGCATGCTGCCCGACACCGGGCCGCTGATCTGCAGATTGATCCTGTCGCCGGTGGCGCTGCCCGACGCGGTGCCTTCGGCGTTATAGGTGCGCTCTTCCCAGCTGCCGCTGATGCGGCCGCCGCTGCTCGAGAGCTTGCTGCGGATCTCGATCGCCTTGGCGCCCTGGCTCGTGCAGCGGATCACCATGCCGAGCTGCGATCCGCCGCCGGTATAGTAGGCGTTGCAGCTGACGCGCTCCCGCGTTCCGTCGTTGAGCTGATACTCGCCGCTCCCGCCCCACGAGCCGAGCAGCGTCGAGAACGGGCTCCCCGGATCGGCGAAGAGTTGACTGCTTGCCGCGACCTGGATGAGCGCGGCAAGGATGACAAGAGCGGGAAGATGCCGGAGCTTAAAGCGCGAAATCATGAAGCTTATTCCCCAATGAACGCGGCCTGAAGCCCCGCAATCAGACCGGAATGCTGTGACATGCCGACGACCGTTGCCTCAGTTCTTAATGGTGATCGTGCCGCTCTGCTGCAAGGCCTGACGCAAGCCTCGTCATGATGCTGTTTGCCGCGGCGCGAATCGGCGTTGTGCCGCAGTTTCGGCCGATAGGGACGCAAGTTCAACCGCGTAGCGAAAATGCGACGAAACAAAAAGGCCTGCTTCGGCGCAGGCCTCGTTGCAAGTCTGACGTTGGTTGCGGGGACAGGATTTGAACCTGTGACCTTCAGGTTATGAGCCTGACGAGCTACCGGACTGCTCCACCCCGCGCCAAGTCAACGTTTCCGACCGAACCGCCACGCCGCAAGCCGCGCCAAGCCGGTCCGCTCGAAGGCGGGAACCTATAGCAGGTTCGAGGAAGATGTGAAGCGCGAGCAAGCCCTTAAGCATGTTGCCCGCGCCACTGCCGTCTATATAGGCACTAAACGGGGGTTTGTGAACCACCTGGTCTCGGCATCCTCGGGCTTCCCCGCCAGCGCCTCGGGCCAGCCGAGCCAGCGCTGCGTGCGCACCCCCCGCAAGCGATAGCCCCCCTCGGGCGTCTGTTCGAACAGCCACCGGCGCGCGGCGAAGCGGTCGCGCACCCAATAGGGAAAGACCGTGCCGATGACCGCGCCCGCCACGGCGTCGGTGAAATAATGCACGCCGATCAGCACCCGGCTCGCCGCGACCCAAGCCGCGACGGTGTAGACGAGCACGCGCGCGCGCGGCCACAGAATGACGATCACCGTGGCGAGCGCGAAGATGTTGGTGGCGTGACCCGAGGGGAAGGAGGCGTGGTCGGGCGTAAAGGCAAACAGCTTGAAGGAGAACGGCCCCTCCGTGGCGAACAGCGTCGGGCGCGCGCGCCCGATGATGTTCTTGGTGAGATTGGTGATGAGCCCGGCGCCGCCCACGCTGACGAAGACGAAGCCGATCGTGCTCGCGATCAGGCCGTGGGCGGCGGCGCTGCGCAAGCTCTGATGCGTGCGGCGCAGAACGAGCGCGAGCGCCACCGCGGCGCCCGTCGGGATCAGCATCCAGTTCGACCTGCCGACATTGGTGAAGGCCCGAAAGACATTGCGCGCCTCGGGCGGCAGCACCTTCGCCCGCTCGACCATGAAGGGATCGATGAGCAGGAAGCCGATGAGGACGAGCGACAGCGCAAGTGCCACCTGCTCGGCGAGATTGAGATCCTCAAGGCGCAAGCTCATCGCCGCCAGCAACGCTCGTCACACGACATTGGCCGGAACTCGGCGCCCGCTTGCCGAGCCAGATGAAATAGATGTTGCGCACATAGATCACGAGGCCCGCCGCCTGGCCGACGATGAACACCGGGTCCATTCGGTAGATGGCATAAGCGAGCAGCAACGCGCCGCCGAACACGCTGAAATACCAGAAGGTCTCCGGCACGATGCTGGCGCGCGCTTTCTCCGATGCGAGCCACTGCACCACGAAGCGCATCGAGAACATGAACTGCGCCATGAAGCCGATGGTGATCCAGATGAGATCGGTGGTGGGGGTGATGACCCACCAATGCTCAAGGCTAGCCACGTTCATTTCGCTCTACCTCTTTGACCTGGCCGGTGCGGGCGCTGCGTGCCTTTCGCCCTTCGCTCCGGCCCGCCTCCTGGGTCCCGCTTCCCTCCTCCGCGACCGGCGGGATCAACGTCCGCCGGCGCAGCCAGCTCACGCCGACAAGGTCATATAGCCCGATGAGGGCCCGCCCGAAATTGGTGTATTTCGACGCGCCCCGGAGCCGCGGCCGATCGTTCACCGGCTCATAGGCGATTTCGTGACCATAGGTGAGGAACAGGGCGGGCAGGTAGCGGTGCATGGTGGCGAAATAGGGCAGCGCGACATAGGCCTCGCGCCGGTAAAGCTTGAGCCCGCAGCCCGTGTCCGGGCAGCCGTCGGCAAGCACCTTGTCGCGGATCCAATTGGCAAGACGCGACGCCAATTTGCGCGAGCCCTTGGCCTTGCGGCCCTCCCTGAGCCCCGCGACCATGGCGGGCTCCTTGCCCTCGGTGCCGAGCTTGATGAAGAGGCGCATGATGTCGTTGGGGTCGTTCTGCCCGTCGCCGTCCATGGTCGCGATCACCGGCCCCGTGGCGGCGAGGACGCCGGTGCGCAGCGCCGCACTTTGCCCGGCCCGCCGCCCATGGCGGAGATAGCGCAAGGAAGGATGGGTGTTGAGCAGAGCCCTGACCTCCGTCCTCGTCCCGTCGTCGCTCGCATCGTCGACGACGATCACCTCATGCAGCTGCGGGCGCGGGCACCACCGCATAGGTCTCCTCGACCAGCCGGCCGATATTTCCCGCCTCGTTATAGGCCGGTATGACGACGGAGATACGCATGGCCAAACTCTTGAAAGGGCGGCAAAAGGCGCCTCCCGGCAGGGCGCATGAGTATCAAGCTTTCACCGCACCGCACAACACTGTAAACGGGCGCAAAACACCTATCCGAGCCCTGCACGCCCGTGCCCATTGCCAAGACCAAAACGGCCGCCCCAAGGACCGGCCTCCACCCGGCCGCCGAAGCCCCTTACCGGCTCTGGCTATTGATCGCGCTCGGCGCGCTGCTCCTGCTGCGCCTGCTCGCCTTGAGGTTCGCCAAGACCGACCTCTTTTTCGACGAGGCGCAATATTGGGCCTGGTCGCGCGAGCTCGCCTTTGGCTATTTCTCCAAGCCTCCCCTCATCGCCTGGATCATCCGCGGCGCCACCGCGATATGCGGCGACAGCGAATGGTGCGTGCGCGCGCCCTCCCCCATCCTCTACGCGGCGACCTCCTATTTCGTCTATCTCGCGGGGCGCGCGCTTTTCGACGAGCGCATCGGCTTCTGGTCGGCCATCGTCTTCGCCACCCTGCCCGGCGTCTCGTTCTCCTCAGGGCCTGATCTCCACCGACGTGCCGTTGCTCGCCTGCTGGACGCTCGCTCTGTTCGCTTGGATCAGGCTCGTCCAAACCCGCCGCATGGCCGATGCGATCCTTGTCGGCGCGGCCATCGGCGTGGGCCTGCTCGCCAAATACGCCGCCATCTATTTTCTCCTCTGCGCGGCCATCGATGCGTGGCGCGACAAGGACGCGCGCGCGGCCCTGGGCCAAGGGCGCGGCCTCGCCGCTTGCGCGCTCGCGCTCGCCATCGTCGCGCCCAACCTCGCCTGGAACGCCACCCATGGCTTTGCCACTTTCTCGCACACCGCCGCCAATGCCGGCTGGCGGGGAGCGCCGGTCCATTTGGGCGCGGCGCTCGAATTCCTCGGCGCCCAGTTCGGCACCTTCGGACCCATTTTGTTCGGCGCGCTTCTCGTCATCGTCTGGCGCTGCGTCCGCGGCGATTGTGCGGAGCCCGAGCGCAGACTGCTCGCCTTCTCGCTGCCGGTGCTGGTCCTCATCACGGCGCAGGCGCTCTTCTCCCGCGCCTTCGCCAATTGGGCGGCGGTGGCGTACCCGGCCGCCACCATCCTCGTGACGGCAATCTTGCTCCGCGCCTATCCGCGCCTCTTCCGCATCTCGCTTGCGCTGCATCTTGGCGCGGCTCTCGTCATCGCGCTCGCTCCCGTCTTTGCCCCCGCTTTCGCACGGCTCGGAGAGCCGCGAGTGGAATCCGCTCATCCGCGTGCTCGGCTGGCGCGAGTTCGCCGCCGCCACGCAGAGGCTCGCCGAGGCGCAAGGGGCGAAGGCGATCCTCACCGACGACCGCGAAACCATGACGGAGCTCCTCTATTATCTGCGCGACGTGCCGCTGCCGATCGTGGTGTGGCGGCGCGGACCCGTGCCGCTCGATCATTTCGAGATGACACGGCCCTTTACGTCGGCCACGCCGGAGCCTCTGCTCTATGCGACGCTGCGGCAGCGGCCCGAGGCGATCACCCGCCGCTTCGCCACCGCGACCTTGGTCGGTGAGCAAAATCTGCCTCAGGTCGCGCCCGTGCGCGCGGCGAGCTTCTATCTCTTGGCGGGCCCGAAGCCATGATGACGATGATCGATCCACGACGCGAGGAGAGCGCGGCGACCGACGCCCGCGCCCGGCTCACGCTTGCCGCGGCCGCGGCAATAACCGGCGTGCTCGCCGCGATCGTCTTCGTGGGCTGGCCGAGCCTCGATCTCGGCGTGAGCCGGCTGCTCAACCTCGGCCCGCGTCAATTTTGGCTCAACGGCTCCGACGTCGCCGACGAGCTCCGCACCCTGTTTACGCTCCTGACCTGGGCGGCGAGCCTGGCCGCGGCGGCGGGCATCGTCTTTGCCCTCGCCACGCGGCGGCATCTGTTCGGGCTCGGCCTGCCGCAATGGATCTTCCTCGCCGCCGTGCTCGCGCTCGGGCCCGGCCTTCTCGCCAATGTCGTGCTGAAGGACCATTGGGCGCGCCCGCGCCCGATGCATATCGTCGAGTTCGGTGGACCCGACCAATTCACGCCGGTGCTCGAGCGCACCGGCACCTGCCAGCGCAATTGCTCCTTCGTCAGCGGCGAGGCCTCCGCGGCCTTCGCCCTCGGCTTCGCCATCGCCCTGCTGGCGCGGCGGCGGCGCGCGCTATTGATGGGCGCCGCCTTACTCGCCGGCGGCCTCATCGGCTTCATCCGCATGGGCGAAGGCGGCCATTTCCTGAGCGACATCGTCTTTGCCGGCGTGTTCATGGGATTGGTGGTGGCGCTGCTGCATTGGCTCGTCTTCGCCATCCTGCCGAGGCTTGGCGACGAGGCCGAATGGCATGCGCGGACGGTGGCGGGAGCGCGATGGCTCAGCACCAATGCCGCACGCCTCGGCGCTGCCGCCTCCGACTGGACGCGGCGTCATGCGGCAAAAGCACTGCCGCAACGCTTCCGCGCCTCGCGCGACGACGATCCGGATCAAGAAGGCAAGGTAGGCGGAGTTCTAGTCCTTGTCCGCGCCCGGAGGCTCGGTGGCGACCGGGACGGACACTTCGAGCGGCGCGGCCTTGGCGAATTCGAGCGTCAGCATCACCTCGTCGCCCGCCTGCAGCGCCTCTTCGAGGCCGATCAGCATCAAATGCGCGCCGCCCGGCGCGAGCACGAGCGAGCCGCCGGCCGGGATCGGCAAGCCCTCCTCGGCCTTGCGCATCTGCATCACGCCGTCCGCCGTCATGGTGGTCTGATGCACTTCCACCGACTTCACCTTCGGCGATCGCGCGCTGCGCAAGACGTCGTCGACATCGCCGTCATTGGCGATGGTCATGTAAGCCGCGGTGATCTTGCTCTGCCCCACGGTGGGGCGCGCCCACGCGTCGCTCACCTTCATGGCGAATTGCTCCGCCGCCCACACGGTGAGCCCGACGAAAATCAAGGCCGCCAGCGTGAGCAGGAGCGCGACGCCGATCTCGACCAGACGCAGCCGGCTCAGGCCGAACGGGCACGCTTCCTGCCGGGCAGCCCGGACAAGCTCGGCGCGTCGCACGGGGCTTGGACGAATCATGGCCTATTGTGTAGGCCGCGCCGGTTGGGCTGTCTTGCGCCGTGATGTCGCGCGCGCGAAGAAGTGTCTCGCGACGTTATGACCCGTTACGGCGCCCCGTTCCGGTCATGCCCCGCGTTTACGGCGTGACGGCACTGCGCTGCTGCGCCACCACCGCGTTCTGCGGATCGTCGCCTCGATCCGCCCCGGGCGCGTCGCGGCCATAGATGTCCTGCCTGAACTCGACCATGCCGCTCTCGGGTGGCAAACGCAGTGAGATAGACGAAATGCACCGGCACGGGTTTGCTCAGCTTGACGTCGAGCCGCTCGCCGCGATCCACCTGCGCCTGAACGCGCGCGAGGTCCCAGCCCTTCTGGTCGCCGAGCAGCCAAGCGACGAGGTCGAGCACTTTCTCCACGCGCACGCAGCCCGATGAGAACGCGCGCACCGATTGGCTGAACAGCTGCTTGAGCGGCGTGTCATGCATGTAGACGCTGTACTTGTTGGGCATGTTGATGCGCACGACGCCGAGCGCGTTGAACGTCCCCGGCTCCTGGCGGAACTTGTAGCTCACCACCTGAGGCGAGTTCCAATCCACCGTCGCGGGATTGAGCGGCTCCGCCTTCCAGTCCGGCCTGACGGTGAAATGCTCTTCGCTGAAATAGCTCGGGTCCTTGCGGATCTTCGGGATGAGATCCTGCTGGGCGACGATTTCGGGCACGCTCCAGGTCGGGAAGAAATTGACCTCGACGATGCTCGCCGACACGGCGGGCGTCGGACGGGCCGGCTTACCCGTGATCACGTTGCTGGAGATCGCAAGGCTTCCCTTCTCCACGCCCTGCGCGATGAAGGCCGGCACGTTGACGAGCACGTAACGCGGCGCCTTGTTGATCTTCATGAGCCCCTGGACGCGGGCAAGATTGGTCTTGAGCTGCTGCAGCCGCTCCGATGCCGACACGTTGAGCGCGGCGAGCGTGCGCGAATTGACGAAGCCCGAGACACGCAACCCGTTGCGCACCTGGAAGCGCGCGAGCCCCGCCAAGAACTCGTCGTCGAAGGTCGGGCTGCGGCCCGAATTGTCCGGCAGATCGCCCTCGATCATCAGATGCTGCCGGATCGTGGCGATCTCGGCGCCCGTGTCGCCGGGCCGGAGCGTGACCTTGTCCCCGACCGTGGGCCAGCCGCCGGCCTGCACAATTCTCTGGTAGCGCTCGATTGCCTGTTGCAAGGCGGTGATGCTCGCCTCGCTCACGAACGGCACCGACATTTGATAGTCGGGGCTGTAGCGATCGTAGAGCTCGGTGCGAACCTGGTCGCGGCGGGCGCGCTCTTCCGGACTCACCACTCCGCTGTCGGTGAAGGTGCGAAAGGGATTGAGGGGATCGGCGCGGGCCGCGTCCGCGAACGCGAGCACGAAACCGGCGGCCGAGAAGGAGTGCCGCCGCGGCGTAAGCCGGAAGCCGGCTCCGTTCTTCTTTGACCCGTCAAGCGTCATGCAGGCGCCGGCTTTCCTCATTCTTCGCGGCCCTATAGGCCATGAATTGGTGTCACAAAGATGGATGCGGGGGATCCCCGACCAACGCCGCGCGCCATGGTAGCCCGGAGCGGGGGCTGATGAAAAGCGCAAGCAACCCTCGGTCAGGGGCCATTTTTGCAACCAGCCGGTCGATGAAGGGCGCCTGCCCCGGCTGGATTTTCACCCGCGCCTCGGCCACGCCGAACCATTGGGCGCGGTCGATCTCGGGGAAGGATTGCCGGCGCCCGCTTCTGGGCGGCCATTCCATCTCGAAATGATTTGATCTGAGGCCGCGCAGGGTCGAACTCGCCCTCGACCGCATAAGCCACGACCATTTTGCGGCTCGGCTGCACGAGCGCGCCGAGCTCGAGATAGGCGCCTTGCGGGAGCGGACTGCCGAGCTCCTCTGCGAATTCGCGCATGGCGCAAGCGAGCGGCTCTTCGTCCTCGCTATATTCGCCCTTGGGGATCGACCAGGCGCCCTGATCCTTCTTCGCCCAGAACGGCCCGCCGGGATGCACGAGCAGGAGCTCGAGCGCGGGCCCCGCGCCCCGATACATCAAGATGCCGGCGCTGCGCTTGGTCATGTCCTTCCTCTGGCCGGAGGATAAACGCGAGCTGAACGGCAGCTTCAAGGGCGGTTCAACTCACCTGGCTCAGAAGTGTCGCATCCTTCGCCGAGGAACGGCACCACGACCGGGAGATCGACATGAACAAGATTGCTCCTGCCACCCAAGCCGCGCCGAGCATCGCCGCGCCGGCTGACTCAACCGTCTTCGACGATCTCGCGCTCATCGGCGCCTTGGTTTTCGGCGACGCGCTTCCACGGCTCGCTTCTCGACGGCGCCGAGCCTGAGCCGCCGGCCGCAATGGATCGGTAGCGCTTCAAGACGCAAAAAAGCCGCCGCGGAATGAACCGGCGGCGGCTTTGTTGAAACCAACGATCGTGAAAGAGGGGAAATCTCGATGAGGGCTCTGGTGGGCCCTTGCTCCTGGGTCCGCCCTTGGCAAGCCTGGCGATGACCTACTCTCCCGCGTCTTAAGACGCAGTACCATCGGCGCTGGAGCCTTTCACGGCCGAGTTCGGGATGGGATCGGGTGTGGGCGCTCCGCCATGACCACCAGGCCAGCAAAGGGCGGTGAAGCAAATCTGGTCTTAGTGCCTGGATAGGCACTGACAATGAGAGCAATCAAGCCAATCGAGCGATTAGTACTGGTTAGCTTCGTGCATTGCTGCACTTCCACACCCAGCCTATCAACGTGGTGGTCTTCCACGGCTCTCAAGGGAGAACTAGTTTCGAGGTGGGTTTCCCGCTTAGATGCTTTCAGCGGTTATCCCTTCCGCACTTGGCTACCCTGCTATGCCGCTGGCGCGACAACAGGTCCACTAGAGGTGCGTCCATCCCGGTCCTCTCGTACTAGGGACAGATCCTCTCAATTCTCCTACACCTGCGGCAGATAGGGACCGAACTGTCTCACGACGTTCTAAACCCAGCTCACGTACCACTTTAATCGGCGAACAGCCGAACCCTTGGGACCTGCTCCAGCCCCAGGATGTGATGAGCCGACATCGAGGTGCCAAACGATGCCGTCGATATGGACTCTTGGGCATCATCAGCCTGTTATCCCCGGAGTACCTTTTATCCGTTGAGCGATGGCCCTTCCACGCGGGACCACCGGATCACTAAGGCCGACTTTCGTCTCTGCTCGACTTGTCAGTCTCGCAGTCAGGCAGGCTTATGCCTTTGCACTCGACAGCTGATTTCCGACCAGCTTGAGCCCACCTTCGCGCGCCTCCGTTACTTTTTGGGAGGCGACCGCCCCAGTCAAACTACCCACCATGCACTGTCCCGGACCCGGATGACGGGCCGCGGTTAGATATCCATAATCGCAAGGGTGGTATTTCAACGTTGACTCCCCGGGAACTGGCGCCCCCGGCTCAAAGTCTCCCACCTATCCTACACATGCCATCACGAATACCAGTGCAAAGCTATAGTAAAGGTTCACGGGGTCTTTCCGTCTAACCGCAGGAACCCCGCATCTTCACGGGGAATTCAATTTCACTGAGTTCTGCGTTGGAGACAGTGGGGAAGTCGTTACGCCATTCGTGCAGGTC
>CAWBUT010000014.1:0-200000 GCA_963792045.1 uncultured Alphaproteobacteria bacterium | reverse complement strand
GCCGGCATGGTCGGCGTCGGTCTCATCGGCATCGCCATCTACGCCTCGCTGAACATGGGCGACGGCTCGGGCATGATGAGCTCGATCCGGCGCGCCAGTCTCGCCGCGCTCCAGCCGGTGCGCAGCGCCACGCGCGCCCATGACGGGCAGAACGCCTCCGGCCAGAAAGAGGACCGCATCCAAGTCACCGCGGCCGGCTTCGCCACCCGCGACGTCATCCACGACACGGTGGTGCAACGCCACGGCTCGCGCGAATACATCACCATCAAGCCTTACGTACATATCGTCGCCGGACTTGCCACCGCCCAACCCGACGACGCCGCCGACCTCCCTCCCTTCAATCCCTTCAAGCTCTATTCCGATCAGACGCCGATCGGCGCCGATGACGGCTCGCCCGAATCGGCGCCGCAGGCCGTCGACCTCCATGTCGAGGACCTCGTGGGCGGCGTGCTGCCGCAGGAAGATGGCGTCGAGCTCAAGCCGGACGAGGTCGACCAGCTCGTCGCCGAAGCCGCGGAGAACTTGTCCTACGCGGCCGTCCCGCTGACCGGCGCGGCCGGCGACGACGCCGATCAACCGACCGTGCAGCAAGTCGCCTACCACCCCGAGACCGATCCGAGCCTCGCCCCCAACCTCACCGTGATCCAAAAGAACGTCGCCGAGCCCGACGAGGATACCGGCGACGACACGGCCGACGAGCTCCCCGACGGCAGCGAGACGAAGACGGTCAATGTCGGCCGCGGCGACACCCTCGCCGGCATCATCACCAAGCTCACCGGCGAGACGGTCCAGGCCAAGGCCGTCATCGATGCCATGCAGCCCGTCTTCGACGCGCAAGACCTGAAACAGGGCGAGCAGGTCCGCCTCATCCTGGTGCCGGCCCCGAGCGACACCGGCCAGATGGAGCCGCTGCGCGTGAGCATCTTCGGGCCGGGCGACACGCATATCGCCACGGTCACGCGCAACAATCACGGCGACTATGTCGCCACCACCGCCGACCCCGGCACGCCCGGCGAGCCCAAGAACGGCACGCCGCAACGCGCGACCCTCTATACGAGCTTCTACCACGCGGCGCTCAGCCAGCACATCGCCCCCGACATGATCCTCAAGCTGCTCCGCGTCCATTCCTACGACGTGGACTTCAAGCAGAAGGCCTCCGCCGGCGACACCTTCGAGGCCTTCTTCGACGTCCCCGACGGCCAGGAAGATCACGACGCGACCGGCGAGCTGCTCTTCACCTCGATGAGCGTCGACGGGCACACCCGCAGCTTCTACCGCTTCCGCACCCCCGACGGCCTGGTCGACTATTATGACGACCACGGCAACAGCGCGAAGAAGTTCCTCATGCGCAATCCGGTCAAGGGCGGCCGCTACACCTCGGGCTTCGGCCAGCGCCTGCATCCCCTGCTCGGCATCATCCGCATGCATACCGGCGTCGACTGGGCGGCCCCGATCGGCACCCCGATCCTCGCCGCCGGCGACGGCACCGTGGAACAGGTCGGGCGCCAAGGCGGCTACGGCAATTACATCCGCATCCGCCATCCCAACGGCTTCGCCACCGCCTACGGCCATCTCTCCCGTTACGCCGACGGCGTCGAGCCGGGCGTGGCCGTGAAGCAAGGCCAAATCATCGGCTATGTCGGCTCGAGCGGCCTCTCCACCGGCCCGCATTGCCATTTCGAGATCCTGGTCAACGCGAAATTCGTCAACCCCATGACCATTCAGGTCCCGCGCGGGTTGCAGCTCCAGGGCCGCGAGCTCGCCGAGTTCCAGAAAGAGCGCAAGCGCGTCGAGGCCCTGATGCAGCTCGATCCGGTGACCGCCCGCGTCGCCACCGCGCAATAGTTTCTCTCCCCTTCCCTTCTCCTTTCTTCCTTTCTCCTTCCTCTCCTTCCTTTTTTCGTCATGCCCGGACTTGATCCGGGCATCCATGCCGTTCCGCCTCCGCGGTGAGGCCAGTGGAATAGATCGCCGGGTCAAGCCCGGCGATGACGAGAAACCCGAATTCATACCTCCCCCTCGTGGGGAGGTCCGACGACGCCGAAGCCACTCGTGGCGAAGGCGGCGTCGGGGTGGGGGCGCGGCCTTCACCCCACCTCGGCGCGCGCAAGACTGCGCGCCCCCTCCCCATCAAGGGGAGGGATGAACTAAGCCGCCATGTTTCACGGCCTGGCCGTTGATGACGAGGCCGTCCTTGTTGGCCGTGACCTTCACCGTCTCGCCGTCATGGATCTTGCCTTCGAGGATCATCTCGGCGAGCGGGTCTTGCACATATTTCTGGATCGCGCGCTTGAGCGGCCGCGCGCCATAAGCCGGGTCGTAGCCCTTGGTGCCGACCACGTCCTTCGCGTGATCGTCGAGCCGACCGCGATCTTGCGCTTAGCCCCGCGCTATTGCGCGCCGCGCACGGCCCGTCGCGTCACGCGATTGGCATAGAGATTCGGAAACAGGGCTCGGGCCTTGACGCCGCAGGTCATGCAAGAGCCGGAGCATTTCGATCCGGTGCATTTGAAGCCGCAGATATGCTCGCCGTTCAAGCCGCAATCCTTCACGCAGGAGGTCCTGCCGTTGCAAACCGTCTGGACCTGCTGTTTGGTCAGCCTCACGTCTGCTTGGGCGTGATGCGGAATCAAGGCAAAGGCGACGAGCCCCAAGGCGAACACCATCGATTTACGCATGAGAAGCCTCCTTGCGAGGTTGCAGGTCAGGATACCGCCCGGGCTCCTGGAGGTGGAGACAACCCAGCAATCTGGTGAAGCCGCCGATAACCTTCGCCGCAAAACGCTAAGCCGCCATCTTCACGGCCTGGCCGTTGATGACGAGGCCGTCCTTGTTGGCCGTGACCTTCACCATCTCGCCGTCATGGACCTTGCCTTCGAGGATCATCTCGGCGAGCGGGTCTTGCACATATTTCTGGATCGCGCGCTTGAGCGGCCGCGCGCCATAGGCCGGGTCGTAGCCCTTCTGCGCCCAGCCACTCCTTCGCCTTGTCGTCGAGCTCGAGCTTGATCTTGCGGTCCTCGAGCAGCTTGGCCAGCCGCTCCATCTGGATATCGACGATGCGCGTCATCTGCTCGCGCTTCAGCCGGTGGAACAGGATGATCTCGTCCACGCGGTTGAGGAATTCGGGCCGGAAATGCGCGCGCACCATCCGCCATCACCTGCTCGCGCACGGCGTCTGATATCCTCGCCCTCGGCCTGGCTGACGAGATATTCGGCGCCGAGATTGGAGGTCATGATGATGAGCGTGTTGCGGAAATCGACGGTGCGGCCCTGGCCGTCGGTGAGGCGGCCGTCGTCGAGCACCTGCAACAGCACGTTGAACACGTCCGGATGCGCCTTCTCGATCTCGTCGAACAGGATCACCTGGTAGGGCCGCCGGCGCACGGCCTCGGTGAGCGCGCCGCCCTCTTCATAGCCGACATAGCCGGGAGGCGCGCCGATCAGCCGCGCCACGGAGTGCTTCTCCATATATTCGCTCATGTCGATGCGGATCATGGCGTGCTCGTCGTCGAACAGGAATTCGGCGAGCGCGCGGGAGAGCTCGGTCTTGCCGACGCCGGTGGGGCCCGAGAAACATGAACGAGCCGATCGGCCGGTTGGGGTCCTGCAGGCCGGCGCGCGAGCGGCGCACCGCGGTCGAAACCGCATGCACCGCCTCGTCCTGGCCCACCACCCGCTTGATGATCTGCGTCTCCATCTGCAACAGCTTCTCGCGCTCGCCTTCCAGCATCTTGTCCACCGGGATGCCGGTCCAGCGCGACACGATCTGGGCGATGAGGTCGGGCGTCACCACCTCCTGCGCCATGGCGCCTTCGCTCGCCTCGACGTCTTGGAGCTTGGCTTCGAGCTCGGGGATGACGCCATAGGCGAGCTCGCCGGCCTTGGCGAGATCGCCTTTGCGTTGCGCCTGTTCGAGCTCGAGGCGGGACTGCTCGAGCTGCTCCTTGATCTTCTGCGCGCCGGCGAGCTTCTCCTTCTCCTGGCTCCAGCGCTGGGCGAGCGTATTCGCCTGCTCCTCGAGATTGACCAGCTCCTTCTCCAGCTTCTGCAGCCGGTCCTTCGACGCCTTGTCGGTCTCCTTCTTCAGCGCCTCGCGCTCGATCTTGAGCTGCATGATGCGCCGGTCGAGCTCGTCCAGCGCCTCGGGCTTGGAATCGACCTGCATGCGCAGCCGCGAGGCCGCCTCGTCGACGAGGTCGATCGCCTTGTCGGGCAGGAAGCGGTCGGTGATGTAGCGGTTGGACAGCATTGCGGCGGCGACCAGCGCCGCGTCGGAAATGCGCACGCCGTGATGCAGCTCGTATTTCTCCTTCAGCCCGCGCAAAATGGAGATCGTGTCCTCGACATTGGGCTCCGACACGTAGATGGGCTGAAAGCGCCGCGCGAGTGCCGCGTCCTTCTCCACATTCTTGCGATATTCGTCGAGCGTGGTGGCGCCGACGCAATGCAGCTCGCCGCGCGCGAGCGCCGGCTTGAGCAGGTTCGACGCGTCCATGGCGCCTTCCGCCTTGCCCGCGCCCACCAGCGTATGCATCTCGTCGATGAACAGGATGACCTGGCCGCCGGCCGCCTGGATCTCCGACAGCACGGCCTTGAGCCGCTCCTCGAACTCGCCGCGATATTTGGCGCCGGCGATCAGCGCGCCCATGTCGAGCGCGAGCACCTTCTTGTCCTTGAGGCTCTCCGGCACGTCGCCCTTGACGATGCGGTAGGCCAACCCCTCGACGATGGCCGTCTTGCCGACGCCGGGCTCGCCGATCAGCACGGGATTGTTCTTGGTCCGCCGCGACAGCACCTGGATCGTGCGCCTGATCTCCTCGTCGCGGCCGATCACGGGATCGAGCTGGCCCTTGGCCGCGGCCTCGGTGAAATCGCGCGTATAGCGCTTGAGCGCGTCATAGGCCTGCTCGGCGGACGCCGAATCGGCGGTGCGGCCCTTGCGCAAATCGTTGATGGCGGCGTTGAGGCTTTGCGGCGTGACGCCGCATCGGCGAGGATGCGCGCCGACTCCCCCTCCTTGGTCATGGCGAGCGCCTGCAGCACCCGCTCCACGGTGACGAAGCTGTCGCCGGCCTTGGTCGCGATCTGCTCGGCCTGGTCGAGCACGCGCCCGAGCGCCGGCGCCATATGCGGCTGCGAAGCGCCGCCGCCCGCTCACTTTGGGCAATTTGGCGAGCGCGGCTTCGGTCCGCTCCAGCGCCTCTTTCGGCCGGCCCCCGGCCTTGGCGATCAGCCCGCTCGCCAAGCCTTCGGGATCGTCGAGCAGCACCTTCAGCAAATGCTCGGGCGTGATCTGCGGATTGCCTTCGCGCAAGGCAAGCGTCTGTGCCGACTGCACGAAGCCTTTGAGGCGATCGGAGAATTTCTCGAAATCCATGATGCTCCCCTCGAGCGCCGCACTCTAGGATGCGGCGGGCGGAATGACGGCCGGCAAGCGGCGCGGAGGCGCGAGCCTATTCCATAGGCCCGGCCTCCTTAACGGAGGATATAGCGCGGGGCTTGGCCGCGCAAAAAGGGATTTGGCTCGCTGATGCGCCGACGCAGACCTCGTCATTGCCGGGCTTGACCCGGCAATCCATTCCACTGGCGCTTCAACCCGCCGAGACTAACGGCATGGATGCCCGGATCAAGTCCGGGCATGACGAGTAGGGAAATGCGCGATCAGCTCACCGGGTCGGGAGCATTCTCATCCGCCGCCTGCGGGTCGGCCGGGTCGGAGCCGTTGGAATCGCGGGCGCCGCCCTCGCTGCCATTGGCGCCCCCGATGGCCCTGCTGCTCGCGCCGGCCACGGGAGAGCACCTCGTTCACGCCCGACATCGCATCGGGGCCGTCCATCTCCCCGCCCTCGTCGAGCGAATCGGAGCCGTCGGCGTTCCAGCGCGGCCGGAACCCGCCGCCGCCATTGGCGCCTTCGCCCGGATGGCCGCCATGCTGCGGACCGAGCTGCGACTGGGCCGCCATGATGATGCGGTTATAGTGCTCGGCGTGCTGGAGATAGCTCTCCGCGCGCGACCAGATCGCCCGAGGAGAGCGCATCGCGCGCGAGCGACATGTATTTCTCGGCGATATGCGCCGCGGTCCCGCGGATCTTCACGTCGGGCCCGTTCGATTCGAAATTCCGTGCCAATGGATTTTGGGGCTTACGGCCACCACGGCCGCGGCCCCGGCGATTCTGCTGTCCTTGCCTCATAGGCTTGTTCTTACCCTGATAAGCGGCAACTGCCGCGCTGCTGTTCCCTGCTCAAGTCTTTTTTGTTTTGTTGTTCACGTCCGGACGTAGGGTCGATCGCCCCTCGAGCCGGTTACCCGGGGGCGCGCTGCGCGAGGCCGCCAACTGGCTTCGAGCCGTTTCGCTGCAACGCTAAGTTCATCTCCGGCGCCCGGACCGTCCGGCGCCTGTGCACCTCTAGATAGATGGTCGGTTGAGCGTCTCCTGAAACGTCCCGAGAGGCACGCCGCCCGTCAATCGAGATGCCAGAGATGTCCGCTCTTGTTGCCGTCTGCAACCGGCCCCGCGCCTCTTTAAGAGCGCCGATGGCCGAGAGTGTTCCGTCCGCTTTAGGAGAACCTAGCCTGAACATCGAGATTTTCCAAGCCCCTTTTTTGCCTTGCGACCATTTGGATGGAGGCCGCCGGCTCAAGCCCAGGCCCCTACGACGCGCGCCCGCCCGGCGAGGTCGCGCCAAAGGCTCGCCCGGCGGGCGTTTGCAGCCCCGCCCCCCGGAGGAGGGCGAGCACCCTTTCCGCCTGGCTCGGCCCGATCTCCAACAGGATCGCCCCGCCGGGGCGCAAGCCTCGCTGCGGCGCCTTGCACGATGCGCCGATAGGCATCGAGCCCGTCCGCCCGCCGTCCAAGGCCAGACGCGGGTCGTGCATCGCCACCTCGCGCGGGAGCCGGTCGATCTCCTCGGTGGCGAGGTAAGGCGGGTTGGCGACGATGAGATCGAACGCCCCGGCGACCGGCTCGAACCAATCGCCGGCAATGAACTGGGCGCGATCGTCCACCCCGAGGCGCCGCGCATTGGTCCGCGGCGAGGGACAGCGCCGGCAGGCTGAGATCGGTGCCGATGCCGGTGGCCCCTGGCAGCTCGGCGAGCAGCGTGATGAGAAGGCAGCCCGAGCCCGTGCCGAGATCGAGCAGGCGGAGCGGGCGCCCGCGCCCGCCCCGGCGGTCCACCACAGCGAGCGCCGCGTCCACCAGCGTCTCGGTGTCGGGCCGCGGATCGAGCGTGTTTGCATCGACGAGGAAGGAGCGGCCGTAGAACTCGCGGCACCCGAGGATGCGCGACACGGGCTCGCCCGCGAGACGACGCCCGATCCATTCGCCATAACGGCTTTGCGCATCCGCCGGCAGGGGCGCGCGCGGGATCCGCGACCAAGTCCTCCCGGCTGACGCCAGGCAGCGTGGCAAAGGAGCAGCCGCGCATCGAGTTCAGGGGTGGCGATCCCCGCCTCGCGCAAGAGGCGCGCCGCGGCGGCCAACGCCTTGGCGAGCGTCGGCGCTTCCCTCCCCACCTCACCCATGGCCCTGCTCCTGCATGGCGGAAAGCTGGCTCGTCTGATGCTCGGTGATGAGCGCGTCGATGATCTCGTCGAGCGCCGCCTCGCCTTCGAGCACGAGATAAAGCTGATGCGTGGTGAGCCCGATGCGGTGGTCGGTGACGCGCCCTTGCGGGAAATTGTAGGTGCGGATGCGCTGCGAGCGATCGCCGGTGCCGATCTGGCTGCGGCGGTCCGCCGCCCGCTAGCGCGTCCTGCTTGGCCCGCTCCTGGTCGTAGAGCCGGGCGCGCAGCACGCGCATGGCCTTGGCCTTGTTCTTGTGCTGCGACTTCTCGTCCTGCTGGATGACCACCACGCCGGTCGGCAGATGCGTGATGCGGACGGCGCTGTCGGTGGTGTTGACCGACTGGCCGCCCGGCCCGCTCGCCCGGAACACGTCGATGCGCAGATCCTTGTCGTCGATCTTGATGTCCACCTCCTCGGCCTCGGGCAGCACGGCGACCGTCGCCGCCGAAGTATGGATGCGCCCTTGCGCCTCGGTCTCCGGCACGCGCTGCACGCGGTGGACGCCGGACTCGAATTTCAGCCGCGCGAACACGCCCTTGCCGGAAATATTGGCGATGACCTCCTTATAGCCGCCATTGGCGGACTCGCTCGATGGACAGGATTTCGACCTTCCAGCCCGGCGGTCGGCATAGCGCTGATACATGCGGAAGAGGTCGCCCGCGAACAGCGCCGCTTCCTCGCCGCCGGTGCCGGCGCGCACTTCGAGGATCGCGCTCTTTTCGTCGGCGCTGTCCTTGGGCAGCAGCGAAACCTTGAGCTGATGCTCGAGCGCCTCGAGCTTCGGCTCGAGCGGGGCAAGCTCCTCGCGCGCGAGCGCCGCCATCTCCTTGTCGGACGCGGGGTCCTCGATGAGCTGCTCGAGCTCCTGGCACTCGCGCATGGTCTTGCGCAGCGCGTTGATGGTGGCCACGATCGGATCGAGCTCGGCGAACTCGCGCGACAGGCGCACATAGCTTTCTTGGTCGGCGCCCGCGGCAAGCGTGCCTTGCACGGTCTCCCAGCGGGCCACGAGCCTGTCGAGTTTCTCGGCGGGAATGCTCGTCATGGTCTTCAGGCGGGAGCTTAGAAGCCGTTGGGGCTCGGCAGCCGGTCGGTCTTGCGGCTGCGCGGATCGTCGGGGTCGAGCGGTTGCCGGCCGGGCGTTGGCCCCGGTTTGCGCGGTGGACGGCCCGAACAGGCTGGGCTCGTCGAGCAGCATCCATACGCCGACGCCGAGACCCAAGACAAGAAGCGTGACGATCCCCCATTTCACAAGGCGGCGAAGATTTGCGCGCCGGCTTTTCGCCACCGCCGGCCGGCCGGGATGGCTTGCGGCCTCGGCGCTGGCGCGTGCGCGGCTGCGGCTGCGGGCTGCGGCGGCTGGAGGCGCCGCGGCTGTTGCGGCTGGGGTGGACCGGGGCTGTGCCCGCCGGCCGCGCGTAAGGACCGGGCGCTTGCGGCCTCGCCCCGGTATTCGGACGCGGCGGGGGCGGCGGTTCCTGCCGCTGATAGGCCGGCGCCCTTTGCGGCATCGGCCGCGAAGGCGGGGCGGAGGCGGAGCGGCGAAGTCCGCCGTCGCGCGTCTCGGGCGGCATCATGAAGGGAACATCCGGCATGGGCTTCGGCCTCAACTCGACGATGCCCGCCTCCACTTGCGCGTAGATGCGCCGCAGCAGCGGACGGACGTCGAGATTGAGCAGGAGGCCGTAATTGTTGACCACCCGGCAGGTCTCGGCCCAATCCGGCAGGGCAAAGAGAGCGCCCTGCTCGAGCGCCTGCACGACCTCGAGCCTGGTTGCTAATCTTGCGGCGAGGTCGGCTTCCGACAGATTGCTCGCGGCGCGAAAGTCCCGGAACAGCTCTGCCACCTCAGCGTCATAGCCGGCTGGCATTTCTTTGATCCCGTGAATATGCAGGCGTCGCCCGGCCGAAGCGTCCGGCAGCTGGCGCGTGGGGGCTCGCTCCGTCGGCATGGCGAGGCCAATCCCATGTCCTGCGAATCTTGCCACACACAAGCCCATCGTCCGGCGCTTGGCAAGCCTCCCTTATGCCGCGGAATCCCGCCTGCGCCGGCCGGCCGATCATACCTGGACGCCCTTTTCCGCCGCGTATTGCTTGAGCTCCTGGCGCAGCGACGTGGCCCCCGACGCGAGCAGCCCGTCGAGCCTGATCCTGAGATCGCCCACATCGAGCGACAGAATCATGGCTTTCACCGGGCCGACCGAGGCCGGCGCCATGGAGATGCTGCGGAAGCCGAGGCCGATCACCGCCATGGCCTCGAGCGGATTGCCCGCCATCTCGCCGCATAGCGTGAGCGGCATGGCATGTCTCTTGGCCGCCTCCACGATCACGCGCAGCGCCTTGAGTGCCGCCGGATTGAGCGGATCGAACCGGTCGGCGACCCGCTCATTGCCGCGGTCGGCGGCGAACAGGAACTGCATGAGATCGTTGGAGCCGACCGAGGCGAAATCGGCCAGCGGCAGGAGGCGGTCCAACTGCCACAACAGCGCCGGCACCTCGATCATCGTGCCGACCAGCACCTTCTTCGGCTCCGGCCGCCCGTGCTCGGCGAGCAGCAGCCGTTCGCGCTCGATGAGCCCGCGCGCGGCGATGAGCTCGCTCACATCGGAGATCATCGGCAGCATGATGCGCAGCTCCCGCCCGGCCGCGGCGCGGAGCAAAGCGCGGATCTGCGTGCGAAACAGCGCCGGCCGGTCGAGCGACATGCGGATGGCGCGCCAGCCGAGCGCCGGGTTCTCTTCCTTGCTCAGGCGGAAATTGGGCAGCACCTTGTCGCCGCCGACATCGAGCGAGCGGAACACGACCGGGCGCTCGCCCGCGGCATCGAGGATCGCCCGATAGAGCCGCGTCTGCTGCTCGAGCCGCGGGAAGGTCGAAGAGATCATGAATTGCAGCTCGGTGCGGAAGAGACCGATGCCGTCCGCGCCCGACTGATCGAGATGCGGCAGATCGAACAGGAGCCCGGCATTCATGTGCAGGGACACCCGCTCCCCGTCGAGGGTGACCGCGGGCACGTTGCGCAGCGCCGCATATTGGGCCTGACGGCGGGCGCGGAAGCGGACCTTGTCGGCATAGGCCGCCACCACCTCCGCCGAGGGACGGACATGCAGCTCGCCGCCTTCCGCGTCGGCGATGACGGCGTCGCCGGGCTCGACCGCCTCGAGCGCGCCCTTCACCTGGGACAGCGCGGCCAGACCGAGCGCCCGGGCGACGATGGCGACATGGCTGCCGCTGCCGCCTTCCTCGAGCACGAGCCCGCGCAGGCGCTGCCGGTCATAGTCGAGCAGCTCGGCCGGGCCCATGGTGCGGGCGAACAGGATCGTGTCCTGCGGCAGGTTGCCGGCGGCCGCGGTGCCCACGCCCCCGGCCAGCAGGCGCAACAGGCGGTTGGAGAGATCGTCGATATCGTGCAGCCGGTCGCGCCAATAGGGATCGGTCTGGCGCAGCATGCGCGCGCGCGTATCGTTGCGCACGCGCTCGCACGGCCGCTTCCGCCGTCAGCCCCGTCGCCAGCGCCTCGTCCATCCGCCGCTTCCAGCCATGGTCGTGGGCGAACATGCGGAAGGCTTCGAGCACCTCGCGATGCTCGCCGGCGCGGGCGAGATCGCCGCGGTCGAGCATGGTATCGATCACCCCGGTCAGCTCCTCGATGGCCTGGCCGAGCCGCCGCCGCTCGAGCTCGACATCCTCGGCAATGAGCTTGGTGATGACGATGCGCGGCTCGTGCAGCACCGCATGCCCGAGCGCCACGCCCTCCGACAGGGTGACGCCCTTGAACTGGGCCGAGGCCTCCCGGCGCGTGTCGGAGGCGGCCTCGCTGCTCGGGCCGAGCCCGCCCGAGGCGATCATCTCGGCGAGCACCATGGCGGTGGTCTGCAGCGCCTCCACCTCCTCGTCGCTATAGGTGCGGTGGGTGCGGTTCTGCACCGTGAGCACGCCGATGGCGTGACCGCCGCGCAGGATCGGCACGCCCAGGAAGGAGTGGTAGATCTCCTCGCCCGTTTCCGGACGATAGGAGAAGGCCGGATGGGCCTGCGCGTCGGGGAACTGCATCGCCTCGGCCTGCTCCGCGATCAGGCCGACGAGACCCTCGCCCCGCTTCAGATGCGTGTTGTGGACGGCCTCCGGGTTCAGACCCTCGGTGGAGAACAGCTCGAGCGACCCGTCGCGGCGGCGTAAGTACAGCGAGCACACCTCGGCCACCATGTTGGAGGCGATCAGCACGACGATCTTGTCGAGCCGCGCCTGCGCGCTCTCATGCTCCGCCATCACCTCGCGCAGGCGGCGGAGTAATTGTCTAGGCGCGCCAACCGTAGTGGCCATAATTCAAGTCCTCGCCGGCGGGGCTAGCGGCGGACCGAGCTTCAGGGGAAGCAAGCTTCGAGAAGCCTCAGCTTAGCCGCTTTGGGCCCGCTAGCGGCCGTCCAGCCCGAACAGGGAATGCAAGGTCCGCACCGCAAGCTCGGCGTAGGCCGCGTCGATCAATACGCTGATTTTGATCTCGGAGGTCGAGATCGCCTCGATATTGATGCCCTTTTCGGCAAGCGCGCTGAACATTTGCGCGGCAACGCCCGCATGGCTGCGCATGCCGACGCCGATGGCCGACACCTTGGCGATGTCGGTCGAGCCGCGCAAGTCCAAATAACCGATCGCATCCTTGGCCCGCTTCAAGACTTCGAGCGCCCGGTCGAAGTCGGCAGCCTGCACCGTGAAGGTGAGATCGGTATGACGGCCGTCCTCGGAGACGTTCTGCACGATCATGTCGACATTGATATTGGCCTCGGCCAGCGGCCCGAACACCTGCGCCGCGACGCCCGGCTTGTCGGCGATCTTGAGCAGCGTGACCTTGGCCTCGTCCCGCGCATAGGCGATCCCGCTGACGACGTTTTGCTCCACGATCTCATCCTCATGACACACGAGCGTGCCCGGCATCCCCTCTCCCTTGCCGTTCACGTCGGGCGGGTCGAAGCTCGAGCGCACCAGCACCCGGACCCCCTTCTGCATGGCAAGCTCGACCGAGCGGGTCTGCAGCACCTTGGCCCCCTGCGAGGCCATTTCCAACATCTCTTCATAGGAGATTCTGTCAAGCCGGTGGGCCTTGGGCACCACGCGCGGGTCGGTGGTATAGACGCCGTCCACGTCGGTATAGATGTCGCAGCGGTCGGCATTGAGCGCGGCGGCGAGCGCGACCGCGCTCGTGTCGGAGCCGCCGCGGCCGAGCGTCGAGATGCGGTTCTCGGGCGCGAGCCCCTGGAAACCCGCCACCACGGCGACCTCGCCGTCGAGCATCCGCGCCTTCAATTCCTCGACCGCGAGCCCGGTGATGCGCGCCGCCCGGTGCGCCGCCATCGGTACGCAGCGGAATTTGCCAGCCCTGCCAGGAGCGCGCGCGCACGCCTTGCGCCTGCAGCACGATGGCGAGCAGCCCGGAGGTCACCTGCTCGCCGGAGGAGACCACGGCGTCATATTCGCGGGCGTCATAATCGATGGCGTCGCTTGGCGCGCCATTGGCGCGGGTCGATTTCCACGCCTCCTCGACGAAGGCGACGAGCGCATTGGTCTGGCCGGCCATGGCCGAGACGACGACGGCGCAAGCGTTGCCCGCCTGAACCTCGCGCTTCACATGGGCCGCCGCGCTGCGGATTTTGTCCACATCCGCGACCGACGTGCCCCCGAACTTCAAGACCAACAGGGCCACTTGCCCCTCCCGGGTGGGCGCATCGCCGGCGCCCCTGCCTCGCAAAATGATGGCCGGCCCTCCCGGACCGGCCAAAACTCGCCCCTTCATACTGACTGGCGATTATCCCCGCAACCTGGCTGACACCTGCTTGACAGGGGCTTAAGGCCACGGCCTTTGGACCCATGGCTCCCGCCCCCAACGCCACCCTCGACCCCGAGGAAGTCGCCCGCTTTGCGCGCATCGCCGGGGCCTGGTGGGACGCGAACGGCCCGTTCAAGCCGCTCCACCGCATCACGCCGACGCGCCTCACCTATCTCCGCGACCGGCTATGCCAGACCTACGCCCGCGACCCCAAACAGGCGGCGAGCCTCGCCGGGCTCTCCATCCTCGATATCGGCTGCGGCGGCGGTCTCGTCGCCGAGCCCTTGGCCCGGCTCGGCGCGGCGGTCACCGGCATCGACCCGGCGCCGGAGAATATCGCGGCGGCGCGAAGCCCATGCCCAAGGCGCGGGCGTCGCGGTGACATATAAAGTCGCCACTGCCGAGGCAGTCGCCGAGGAAATCGCGGCCTCGGGCGCCGGTTTCGATGCCGTGCTGCTGCTCGAAGTCATCGAGCACGTGCCCGACGTTCCGGCCTTCCTTGCCCGCGTGGCGCCGCTGGTGAAGCCGGGCGGCATCATGATCCTCTCCACGCTCAACCGCACGCTCAAGGCCTATGCGCTCGCCATTGTCGGCGCCGAATACGTCCTGCGCTGGCTGCCCGTGGGCACCCATCAATGGCAGCGCTTCGTGCGGCCCGAGGAGCTGGAGCGCGCGCTGCGCGCCGCCGGCCTCAGCTCACCGACACCACGGGGCTGATCTACGACCCCCTCGCCGACGAATGGCGCTTGGGCGCGGACATCGACGTGAATTATTTCGCCACCGCCGCGCGGAGGTAAGCCACGGGCGAGGTGGAGAGCACCGGGCGCTGCTTAGCCCTTCTTCGGCATGCCGCCTTGGCCGGGCTTGCCCGCCGGCGCGCTCGAGGTGAAGGGCGACGCCGCCGGCGCGCCCTTCTTCTTGTTCTGCTTCGGCTTCTTCTTTTCGCGATTGCTGCGCATTTGGCCTTTGGCCATTTCGTCCTCCTATGACTTCTGATGGCCCGTCAGGACCGCTTCATGCTTTTTCCAACCTACGACCTATCGCGGGCCGAGGGCCAGCAAATCCAGCGCGATCACTCGGCGAGCATGGCCAAGGCCGCCCGGCGCTCGCCCGGCTTCAATTTCATGAACAGCGCGCGGGCATTCTTGATGTCCCGCTCCGACCCGCTCTCGGCCGCGGCCTTAAGGGCGAGCGTCGTCGGATGCTCCGGGCCGCAGATGAACGCCAAGGCCTTGGCCAGGCGCTCCATGGCGGCGCGGTCGAAATTCGTCTCGTCCATGCGAATTGTCCTCAAAGCGTCGCGATGCGCCCTGCGGCAGCGCGCCCGCCAGGCCTCACCTGAGTCTCAAGCCAGACTGACGGCCCCAACCGCAGGCCTGCGCTCTGCCGCAAAGTCGGCGGCGCCACCGCCATGATGAAATCGACCCTCCTGCGACGGCAAGGGAAAAGGATCGCCAGGATGATCTTCCGGCAATTGTTCGACAGCGTGTCCAGCACCTACACCTATCTCCTCGCCAGCCGCCATGGCGGCGAGGCGCTCATCATCGATCCCGTCCTGGAGCGGGTCGATCGCTACCTTCAGCTCCTCAAGGAGCTGGACGTGCGGCTGGTGAAGGCCGTCGACACGCATCTGCACGCCGACCACGTCACCGGTCTCGATGCGCTGCGCGAGCGCACGCAGTGCATCACCGTCATGGGCGAGCAGAGCAAGGCGGAAGTCGTCTCGATCCGCGTCGGCGATGGCGATCGCGTCGATATCGAAGGCGTGAGCTTGGAGGTCGCCTACACCCCGGGTCATACCGACGATTCCTACAGCTTCATCCTGCCCGATCGCGTGTTCACGGGCGACACGCTGCTCATTCGCGGCACCGGGCGCACGGATTTTCAGAACGGCGACCCGCGCGCGCAATACGACTTCGATCTTCGGGCGCCTGCTGAAGCTGCCGGACGAAACTTTGGTCTATCCCGCTCACGATTATAAGGGCGACACGGTCAGCACCATCGCCGAGGAGCGGGCCTTCAATCCCCGCCTGCAGGTCAAGTCTCTCGACGAATATGTGGACCTCATGAACAATCTGCGCCTGCCCAATCCCAAGATGATGGACGTCGCCGTCCCCGCCAATATGCGCATCGGCCTCGCCCAAGGCGTCGTGGCCGATCGAGGCTGGGCGTTGAACGCCGACGAGGTGCGCGCCATGCTGAGCGAGCCGGATGTCGCCCTGATCGATTTGCGCGAGGAGCGGGAGCGCAAGAAACACGGCGTCATTCCCGCCTCGTTGCACGTGCCCTATCCCGCCGTGCAGGCAAGCCTTGGGGCGGATGGCGAGCTGCGGCGGCTGGCAAACGGCAAGCGCCTCATCTTCTATTGCGCCTATGGCGAGCGCTCCGCGATGGCCGTGCAGGCGGCGCAAGCGGCGGGAGTTACAAGCGCCCGCCATCTCCATGGCGGCATGCAGGCGTGGAAGCAGGCCGGCGGCCCCGTGCTAGCCTAGCCCGCTCCCATCACGACGCCTCGCGCCGCATCGCGCGCGCTTTTGTGCCCGGAGCGGCCGCGACGATCTCCACCTCGAAATCGCGCCCATGCTTGAGCGAGGGGATCCGCGCGCGCGCCTCGGCGCTCTGGGCCAAATCGATGTCGGCGAAGATCACGCCCGGGTCTTCGCCCGCCTCCGCCAACACCTCGCCCCAGGGCGAGACGACGATGCTGTGGCCATAGGTGCTGCGGCCGTTCTCGTGCAGGCCGCCTTGCGTCGCGGCGAGCAGGAAGGCGCCCGTCTCGATGGCCCGGGCGCGGGTGAGCACGGACCAATGCGCCTCGCCCGTCTGCTTGGTGAAGGCCGACGGCACGGCGATGAAGGAGGCGCCGGCGGTGCGCCAGCGCGCGATAGAGCTGGGGAAGCGGAGGTCGTAGCAGGTCGAAAGACCGAGCCGGCCGAAAGGAAGATCGACCAGCACCGCCTTGGCCCCCGGCCGGTAATATTGCGATTCGCGGTAGCTCTCGCCGCCCGGGAGATCCACGTCGAACATATGCAGCTTGTCGTAGCGCGCGGCGATCTCCCCGTCCGGGCGCGATCACATAGGAGCGGTTGGCGACGCGCTTGGGCTCGATCTTCATGGCGAGCGAGCCCACATGCAGGAATATGCCGAGCTCGGCCGCGAGCGCGCGCAAGCGGGCAAGCGGCGCGCTCTCCTCCTCGACATCGAGCTGGCTGAGCAGACGCTCGGGCTCGAGCTCCATGATGGCGGTGTTCTCCGGCGTCTGCACATAGTCGGCGCCGCCGGCCGCGGCCTGGCGGATGAGCGCCTCGGCCTGACGCATATTCGGCTCGACGCTCCGCCCGGAGCGGAGCTGCACCAGCGCGGCGCGGAAAGTCTTGGGCGAAGCGCTCATGGCTCACGCACAGGCGCCCCCGGTTTCGGGCTCCGGCGCTTCGACAGCAAATCTCCGTCGCGCCGGCCTCGGGCTCGCGCGCAAGCCACGGATCGAGCTTGGCGGCGCGATCGAGCGCGGCAAGCTCCTCATAGCCGCCGACATGGGTGCCATCGATGAAGATCTGCGGCACGGTGCGCAAGCCGCCCGCAAGCTGCACCATCTCCTCGCGCAAGCCCGGGCGCCTCGCCCACATCGATCTCGGTGAAGAGGTAGCCCTTGGCGCTCAGAAGCTGCTTGGCGGCGCGGCAATAGCCGCAATATTGGGTGGTGTAGAGGACGATGCGGGTCATGTTTCAGGTCGCATCGAAGTGGTGACGCCCCAGGACAAATCGGGCGTTAAACCTGAGGGTTCTCCGCCCTTTTTACAAGACCGTTGCATTGGGGTCGGCCGCCCGCGCGATCGCGAGCACGTCCACCCTGACGCGCCCCCGCCCGCTTGAGCACCCGGGCGCAAGCCTCCGCCGTGGCGCCGGTGGTGATCACATCGTCGATGAGCACGATCTTCCGGCCCTTGATGCGGGCCTTCCGCAGGCGGGAGACCTTGAAGGCGCCGGCCACGTTGCGCCGCCGCTGCGCCGCACTGAGCCCCACTTGGTTTGCCGTCCGCTTGACCCGCTTGAGGGTGAAGCAATCGACCTCCTGCCCGGTGAGCCGGCCGAGCGCGCGGGCGAGCAGCGCCGATTGGTTGAAGCGCCGCGACCACAGCCGCGCGCGGTAGAGCGGCACCGGCACGATGAGATCGGCGTCGGCGAGCAGCTCGGCCCCGGCACTGGCGAGCCAGCGCGCGAAGAGCGGCAGGCCCTCATGGCGGTCGCGATATTTGAAGCTCTGGATCAGGTCGCGCATGGTGGCGTCGTAACGCGCCGCGGCGCGCGCCCGGTCATAGACCGGCGGATCGGCGATCGCCGCCGCCGACAGCGCTCGTTCGCCGGGTGCGGTGCCCGGGTCGTAGGGGAGCGGAATGCCGAGCCGGTCGCAGAGCGGCGGCGCGATGAAATCGATGCGCGACCAGCAGGCGCCGCACAGAAGCCCATGGCCGCCGATGCGCGCGCGGCAGGAGATGCACACCGGCGGCAGCACGATGTCGGCAAGCGCGCGAAACAGGGAGCGCAGCCCGACGAGCGGAGCGGCAACCGGGTGAGGAAGCTTGTCTGCACCAACCCCCATAGCGCCTATGATAGGCCGGAGAGGGAGGGACGCGGAAGTGGGACGGAAGCGCCATGACTGACGAGACCCTATTCGACCGCTCGCTGTTGCGCCGGCGCCGCGCCCGTTTCGCCGCCGAGCTCAGCCAGCACGACTTCCTCCTCAAGACGGTGGCGGCGGAGATCGTCGAGCGGCTGCAGGCGATCTTGCGGGACTTTCCCCTTGCGCTCGACCTCGGCGCCCATTTCGGCCTGTTGGGACGGGAGGTCGCCGCGCTCCCCTCCGTGGGAGAGATGATCTACGCCGAGAGCACGCCCGCGCTCGCCGCGCTCTGTCCGCGCCCGGCCGTCGTCTGCGACGAGGAGCTGCTGCCCTTCAAGGAGGCGTGCTTCAACCTCGTGGTGTCGGGCTTGGCGCTGCACCGCGTCAACGACCTGCCGGGAACCTTCATCCAGGTGAGGCGCGCGCTGCAACCCGACGGTCTGTTCATGGCGGCGCTGCTGGGCGCGAATTCGCTGCGCGAGCTGCGCCAGGCGCTGCTCGAGGCCGAAGCGGAAGTGGAAGGCGGCGCGAGCCCGCATATCGCCCCCTTCGGCGATGTGCGCGATTATGGCGCGCTGCTGCAGCGGGCGGGCTTCGCCCTTCCCGTCGCCGACAGCGAGACCGTGACCGTGACCTATGCCACCCCGCGCGCGCTGATGCGCGAGCTGCGCGCCATGGGCGGCGGCAATGTGCTGTCGGCCCGGCGCAAGAGCCCGCTCCCGCGCCGCACCCTCGAACGCGCCGAAGCCATCTATCGCGAACGCTACAGCGCCCCCGGCGGCAAAGTGCGCGCGAGTTTCGAGATCGTCTATCTCACGGGCTGGGCGCCGCATGAAAGCCAGCAGCAGCCCTTGCCGCCCGGCAGCGCTAGGACGCGCCTTGCCGATGCGCTCGGCACCAAGGAGCAGGCGGCGGGCGACAAGGCCCCCTACCCGCAGACGCCCGCGCAAGCGCCGCTAAGTCCTATCGCACCCAACAAACGCGGCAGGCTCGTCTTGAGCGGCTCGTCGGCGGGCGGCATGGCGTAACCGGACAGCGCCTCCGGTCGCACCCAGGCAAGCTCCTGACCCTCTTGCGCCGCCGCCTCGCCGCGCCACACGCGGCATTGGTAAAGCGGCATCAGCAGATGGAAGTCGGCGTAAGCGTGGCTGGCAAAGGTCAGGGGCGCGAGATCGGCCTCGGCGATGTCGATGCCGAGCTCTTCGCGCAGCTCGCGCTTGAGCGCCGCTTCGGGCGTCTCGGCCGGCTCGACCTTGCCGCCGGGAAACTCCCACAATCCCGCGAGCGGCCGCCCTTGCGGACGCCGCGCGAGGAGCACGCGGCCTTGCCCATCGATGAGCGCCACGGCCGCGACGAGGACGATGCGCATGCCGCCGCCCTCGCTCACCGGCTCGGCGCGCGCCGCGTGCGGGGCACGACCGTCACGACCGGTAATCGGCATTGATGGCGATATAGCCTTGCGTCAGATCGCAGGTCCAGACCGTGGCGGCGCCGCTGCCCACGCCCACATCGGCCGGATGGCGATCTCGGGCGACTTCATATAGGCGGCGCCCTGCGCCTCGCGATAATCGGGCGCCACCTCGCCATCCTTGGCGACGAGAATATCGCCGAGCCAGATGGCGAGCCGGTCGCGGTCGGCCGCCTCGCCCGCTTTGCCCACGGCCATGACGATGCGCCCCCAATTGGGGTCCTCGCCGGCGATCGCGGTCTTGACCAGCGGCGAATTGGCGATCGACCGGGCGATGCGCCGCGCGGCCTGGTCGCTCTCCGCCCCCGTCACCCGCACGGTGACGAATTTGCTCAAGCCTTCGCCGTCCTTGACGATCTGCTGGGCGAGGTCGCGCATGATGTCGTTGAGCGCGACGCGGAAGCCTTCGAGCTTCGGGTCGTGGGCGAGCCCGATGCGGGGCGCGCCGCGCGCAGCCGCCGCGCCGGTGGCGAAGACGAGCAGCGTGTCGCTGGTGGAGGTGTCGCCGTCGATGGTGATGGCGTTGAAGGTCTCATCGACGCCGGCATCGAGGCAGGCGCTGAGCGCCGCGGGCTCGATCGCGGCGTCGGTGAACAGGAAGGCGAGCATGGTCGCCATGTCCGGCGCGATCATGCCCGCGCCCTTGGCGATGCCGTTGATCGTGACCTCGACCCCGCCGATCTCCGCTTTCCGCGTCGCGAGCTTCGGATAGGTGTCGGTGGTCATGATGGCGCGCGCGGCGTCGAGAAAATTGTCTTCCCTGGCCCGCGCCGCGAGATCGCCGAGCAGGCGCGTGAACTTGCTCACCTCGAGCGGCTCGCCGATCACCCCGGTCGAGGCGAGATACACGTCGGCCTCGAGGCAGCCCGCGGCATCGGCCGCCGCTTCCGCCGTGAGCTTGACCGCCTCGCGCCCGCGCTTGCCGGTGAAGGCATTGGCATTGCCGGAATTGACCACGAGCGCGCGGGCGAGCCCATGGGCGAGGCGCGCCCGGCACCATTCGACCGGCGCCGACGCGGTCTTGGATTGGGTGAGCGTGCCGGCGACCGTGGTGCCGGGATCGAACAGCGCGAGCAAGAGGTCGGTCCGGCCGGGATAGCGGATGCCGGCCGCGCACGTGGCGAGCCGAACGCCCTTGATGCCTGGCAGCCGGGCAAGCTCCTTGGGCGCAAAGGGCGAAAGCGTGGCCACGGCTTCTGCCTCGATGCGCTTAAGCGAAGCGGCTAGTGGTTGTCTTCGTCATCTCCGGACGGTTCCTCGCCCATGTCCGGCGGCGCCTCGCCCCTGACCGCGGCGTCCTGCATCGCCTTCTTGATCTCCGGATCGACGATGTCGATCTTGGCCGCATCATGCAGGCTCGCGCACCGCTTGCTGCGCCTTCTGCTGGACGAGCTGGCCGACGATGGCTTCCTTGACCTCGTCGAAGGTCGGCAGCGGCTTCTCCCGCTTCTCCTCGACCTTGAGGATGTGCCAGCCGAATTTCGTCTGCACCGGCTCCGAGATCTGTCCCACTTCGAGCGCGAAGGCCGCGTCCTCGATCGGCTTCAACGTCTGGCCCCGGGTGAAGAAACCGAGGTCGCCGCCCTCCGCGCTCGGATCCTTCGACTTCTCCTTCGCCACCGTGGCGAAATCCTCGCCCTTCTTCAGCCGCTCGGCGACCTCTTTCGCCTCGGCCTCGGTATCGACCAGGATGTGGCGCGCATGCACCTCCTCCTCCGGCTTCAGGCCCTTGATCTTCTCGTCATAGATGGCCTTGGCCGCTTCGTCGGTGACGCTGTCGCGGACGTTCTTGTCGTAATAGGCGTCACGCAGCGCGCGCCGCTTGTGATATTTGAGCCGGTCCTCGAAATTCGGTGCCGCGGCGAGATTTTCCTTGTCCGCCGCCTCGGCCATGAGCTGGTTCTCGATCACGAATTGCAGCAGCATGCGCCTGCGGTCGGCGGCCGGGACCTGGGCAAGCTGCGCGCCCACCTCGGAGGCGGCGAAGTCGAGATCGGATTGCTTGATGTCGACGCCGTTGACGGTGGCAACCACGGCGTCATCGGCGAGAGCGGGAAGGCAGGTACAGGCAATTGAGGCTGCGAGCAGCAGCACGGCTGACCAGGTTTTCACGGATTTCAAGTCCTCATCTTCTGCCGCCTCAGACTGCGCCAAGAAGGCGAGGCGGACGGGTTCGGTCGCTCCCCCGGCGGCCTTCATAGACTTTGGCCCCTGCATTGCCAAGCGCGGAATAGGACGCTTCCTGCGGTGCCCGGCCCGGGTGAAGTTGACATCGGATCGCGTTTTTGCGCCGCTATAGACCGGTTGACCGTGGCCGTCATATTTCCATATGTCTAGACATATGGAAACATCTGACGCGGTCGGCGCCCTTGCCGCGCTTGCCCAGGAGAGCCGGCTCAAAGTCTTTCGCCTGCTCGTGCGCTGCCGGCGCTGAAGGCATGGCCGCGGGCGCCATCGCCGAGGCGCTTCGAGGTGCCCAACAATACGCTGTCGGCCCATCTCGGCATCCTTGCGCGCGCAAGGCTCGTGACGGCGCGCAAAGAGGGGCGCTCGATCATCTATGCCGTCGATCTTGCCGGCACGCGCGAGCTCCTATCCTTCCTGGTGGAGGATTGCTGCCGCGGCCGCTCCGAGCTTTGCGGGCCCCTCGTGCAAGCCGATGCTGCCAGAGTGTTGCGAGACATAAAGGACTTAGGGAGGATCGATCCATGAAACTCGTGAGCCGCAATGAGCCCTTGAACGTTCTCTTCCTCTGCACCGGCAACTCGGCGCGCTCGATCATGGCCGAATGCGTGCTGAACCGGCTTGGGCGCGGGCAAGTTCAGGGCCTTCAGCGCCGGCAGCCAGCCCAAGGGCCAAGTGCATCCGCTCGCGCTGCAAATCCTGCGTCAGGCCCATTACGACGTCTCGCAATTGCATTCGAAATCCTGGGAGGAATTTGCCGGCCGGACGCGCCCAAGCTCGATTTCGTTTTCACCGTCTGCGACAACGCGGCCAAGGAGGTTTGCCCCATCTGGCCGGGCCAGCCCATGACCGCCCATTGGGGCCTGCCCGACCCGGTCGCGGCCCGAGGGAAGCGAAGCCGAGCGGCACCTTGCCTTTGCCGACACCTTGCGCATGCTGAGCAATCGGATCGGCATCTTCGTCAGCCTCCCCTTCGACAAATTGAGCAAGCTGTCGCTGCAAAAGAAGCTCGACGAAATCGGGCACACCCAGCCAGGCCGCGTCCAAAGAGCCGGCTTAACGCCGCCCGCGCCGCCAAGCCTTGCGCGGTCAGGAAGCCGCGGGAGCCCGCGTTGACAAGGCTTTAGCCTCCTCTTATGTCTCACGCGATGGTTTCCCTGGCGTTTTTCGGCGCTTTCTGCGGTCTTGATGGTGTCGGCGTGTGTGGTGCATAGCCGGGCCAAACGCCACGGTTAAGTCGAAAATTGCCCCCTTCTTCAGGCAAGCATCCGCTGGCGGCGACGCCTACGCGACCCCTATTTCGTGATGAGAGGCTAGGCTCATGCTTTCCTTAGGCACGCTGGCGGGCAAGGTCTTCGGGACCTCGAATGAGCGCAAGCTCAAGAAATACCCATCCGTCGTTGCTGAGATCAACGCGCTCGAGCCCGAAATGGTGGCCCTGTCCGACGAGGCGCTCCGCGCCCGCACCGAGGACTTTCGCGCCCGCGTCAAGGCGGGCACCCCGCTCGACGATTTGATCCCCGAGGCCTTCGCCACGGTCCGCGAGGCGGCCAAGCGCAGCCTCGGCCAGCGCCATTTCGACGTCCAGCTCATGGGCGGCATGGTGCTGCATGAGGGCCGCATCGCCGAGATGAAGACGGGCGAAGGCAAGACGCTCGTCGCCACGCTCCCCGTCTATCTCAATGCGCTCACCGGGCGCGGCGTGCATGTGGTCACCGTCAACGACTATCTCGCCAAGCGCGACGCCGCCTGGATGGGCGTCATCTACGAGTTTCTCGGCCTCTCCGTCGGCTGCATCGTGCATGACCTCAACGACCAGGACCGCCGCGCGCAATATGCCTGCGACGTGACCTACGGCACCAACAACGAATTCGGCTTCGACTATCTCCGCGACAACATGAAATATTCGACCGCCGAGATGGTGCAGCGCGGCCATTACTACGCCATCGTCGACGAGGTGGATTCGATCCTGATCGACGAGGCGCGCACGCCGCTCATCATCTCCGGCCCCCTCGACGACCGCTCCGAGCTTTACATCACCATCGACACCTTCATCCCGCGGCTTGAGAAGGGCGATTTCGAGCTCGACGAGAAGACCCGCGTGGTGACGCTGACGGAAGCCGGCAATGAGCGGGTCGAGCGCATGCTCGGCGACGCCGGCATGCTCAAGGGCGAGTCGCTCTACGACATCGAGAACGTCACCGTCGTCCATCACGTGCAGCAGGCGCTCCGCGCCCACACGCTGTTCCAGCGCGACCGCGATTACATCGTCAAGAACGACGAGGTGATCATCATCGATGAGTTCACCGGGCGCATGATGCAGGGGCGGCGCTACTCCGAAGGCTTGCATCAGGCGCTCGAAGCCAAGGAGCACGTGTCGATCCAGCCGGAGAACCAGACCCTCGCCTCCATCACCTTCCAGAACTACTTCCGCCTGTATGAGAAGCTCGCCGGCATGACCGGCACCGCCGTGACCGAGGCGGACGAGTTCATGGACATTTACGGGCTGGACGTGGTCGAGGTGCCGACCAACATGGAGATGATCCGCGAGGACGAGGACGACGAGGTCTATCGCAGCGCGCAGGAAAAATATCGCGCCATCATCGCGCTGGTCAAAGACGCGAGCAAACGCAACCAACCCACCCTCGTGGGCACGACCTCGATCGAGAAATCCGAGATCCTGTCCGAGCTCCTGAAGAAGGACAAGGTCCCCCATCAGGTGCTGAACGCGCGCTATCACGAGCAGGAGGCGCATATCATCGCCCAGGCCGGCGTGCCGGGCGCCGTGACCATCGCCACCAACATGGCCGGCCGCGGCACCGACATCCAGCTCGGCGGCAATCCCGACATGCTGTTCGAGGATTGGCTCGAGACCGAGCGCGCCAAGGGCGCCGAGCCCGACGCCTCCGCCATCGCCGCCAAGCGCGAGCAGATCAAGGCCGAGGTCGCCGAGAAGAAGCGCAAGGCGCTCGAAGCGGGCGGCCTCTACGTCATCGGCACCGAGCGCCATGAGAGCCGGCGCATCGACAACCAGCTGCGCGGCCGCTCGGGCCGGCAAGGCGACCCGGGCCGCTCGCGCTTCTTCCTCTCGCTCGAGGACGATCTGATGCGCATCTTCGGCTCCCAGCGCATGGACGGCATGTTGTCGGCGCTGGGGCTCAAGGACGACGAGGCCATCATCCATCCCTGGATCAACAAGGCGTTGGAGAAGGCGCAAGCCAAGGTCGAGGCGCGCAACTTCGACATCCGCAAGAACCTGCTCAAATTCGACAATGTGATGAACGACCAGCGCAAGGCGATCTTCGAGCAGCGCCGCGAGCTGATGACCGACGCCGATCTCGGCGAGACCATCGCCGACATGCGCCACCACCTCGTCGACGACATGATCGCCACGCACATCCCCGAGAAATCCTACGCCGAGCAATGGGACGTCGATGGCTTGCATGCGGCGGCCATGGGCGTCTTCGATCTCGACCTGCCCTTCGCCGAATGGGCCAAGGAAGACGGCATCAGCGAGGACGTGGTGCATGAGCGGCTCACCAAGGCCGCCGATGAGCGCGCCGCCAAGAAGGCCGCCGATTTCGGCCCCGACATCATGCGCCAGATCGAGAAGGCGGTGCTGTTGCAGACCTTGGACCATCTCTGGCGCGAGCATCTGGTGATGCTCGAGCATCTCCGCCAGGTCATCGGGCTCAGAGGCTACGGCCAGCGCGATCCCCTGAACGAGTACAAGACCGAGAGCTTCACCTTGTTCGAGCACATGCTCGCCAAGCTGCGCGAGGCGGTGACCGGCCAGCTCATGCATGTGCAGCTCGCCACGCCCGAGGAGGTGCCGCCCCTCGACGCGGCCGAGCTGCCGCCCATGGAAGCGCATCATTTCGATCCCTTCACCGGCGAGGACGAGTTCGCGCTGGAAGGGGCCAATGGCGGCGGCAATGGCGGAGGCGCCAAGCTCGCGCGCGCGCGCAAAGCCGAAAGCGTCAACCCGGCCGATCCCACGAGCTGGGGCAAGGTGCAGCGGAACGCGCTCTGCCCCTGCGGCTCAGGCAAGAAATACAAGCACTGCCACGGCGCTTTGGGCTAGGCCGGCGCGCTCTCAGCCTTCGCCGGCGAAGGCCGACGGACAACGGCTCTCGATCTTCTGCCCCACCGTGTCGATCGTGCCCTTCTCGACCGCGTAGCGGCCGCGGCACACGCTGACCACCGGCGGGATGTGGTCCTGCTCGAAGAGATCGTAGCCGGGTTTGAGATCCTTCCAGAACCCGCTTGCCGGGTCCTTCTGCCGCGCCGCGAGATTGGCGTCGGTCATGCGGAACGGGAAGACATGCACCGGCACGCGCGGCTCGCCCGCATCGAGCGCCGCCGTCACGATCCGCCACAGCTCGTCGATCACGGGATTGGTCATGGCGAAGCAGCCGATCGAGGCGCAGCCGCCATGGATCATGATGAGCGAGCCGGTGCGCCCTTGCGCCTCATCGAAGGCGTTGGGAAAACCGAGATTGAAGGCGCGGTGCCAGCGGCTGTTCGGATTGAGCTGCTCCTGCCCTACCGTATAGAAGCCCTCCGGCGCTTGCAGATCGCCCTCGGCGAGCTTCGGCCCCAACCGCCCCGACCACAGGCAGATGGGATAGGTGGCGAAGCGCTCGAAGCGGCCGTCCTTTTCCAGCCACAGCTCGAGCTCGGAGGAGAGCTTGAAGATGCGGATGAAGGCGGGCGAGCCGAGCCTCACGCCTTGTTGCGCCAAGCGCGCATCGAGCGCGGCGAGATCGGGGGTGCCGCGCAAGGGCAACCCAAGCCGCTCGCGCGCGAAATGCTCCTGGCGCGTGGCGTTGATGCGTAAGCGATCGAGCAAGGCGCGGCCGTCCGGCGTGAAGAGATAGAGCGCTCCGCCGCCAAGGGCCACGAGGATGAGGAGAATGAGACCGCGCCACATCACGCGGCCATGATGGGCGAAACGGCAGCCCGGCGCCAGATTTGAGAATTGGCGATTTCCGCCTGCGGCTACTTCGCCGACGTCGCCGGGCCGAGGGTAAACGCCTCGTAGCGCGGCTTCGTCCGGCCGAAAGTCAGCCCGAGCAGACTGCCGAGCGGCGGCGTGAGCGAGGCCTGCTCGTTGGCGCGCGCGGCACTCGCCGAGCGGCCGGGCTTCACCTCGCTCTGCCACGTGCCGGGCTTGGTCGAGGCCTGCTGCAACACGGGCCCGCGCGGCAGCACCTGCGGCGCGCAGACGCTGATAGGCGGGACAGGCATCCACCGGATCGGGCTGCGCGCCCCCGACGAAGGAGGCGTTGATCAGATAGCGCTTCCCGCACACATCGACCTTGGGCGGCAGATGGGTGGCCTGGAAATAGTCGTAGCCCTCCTTCAGGTTCTGCCAGAAGCCGTACCATTTGTCGCCGCGGTGCTTGGCCATGTTGGCCGCCGTCATGCGGAACGGATAGGCCTGGATCTGGAAGGCCGGCTGGCCTCCGGCGAGCGCCTCGCGGGCGAGGATGTAGATCTCCTCGATCACGCCGTCGGTCATGGCGTAGCAGCCCGCCGATTTGCAATCGCCATGCACCATGATGTCGGCGCCGGTGCGCCCATAGGCGCGGTCATAGGTGTTGGGGAAGCCGATATTGAAGGCGAGGTGATATTTGCTCTTCGGATTCATCTGCTGCTCGGAGACGAGATAGAACCCTTCCGGCGCTTGGCGGTCGCCTTGGTTGACCTTGGGGCCGAGGCCGCCCGAATAGTCGCAAATGGGATAGGTCTTGAAGTGGTAGAAGCGGCCGTCGTCCTTGACCTTCCACACTTCGAGCTCCGACTCCGCCTTGAAGATGCGGATCAGGATCGGCGACTGCTCCTGCATGCCCTTCTGGGCGAGTAGGGCCTGCGTCTGCGGGGAAAGCGGCTTGAGATAAGAGGGCGTGAATGCGCCGCACCCGCCGAGCGCAATGACCGAAGGCCAATACGCTCGCCGTGATCACGGCGTTCATCCAACCTAAACGAAGCATACGCAGTGCCCCTTGCGCACGCGGCCAACATCGAACTTGGCGGGTTAAGACGAGGTTAGCGCTTCAAATTCCCCCGCGCCCCAACTCCCCCGGTCTATAGGCTCATTATAGCCCATAGCCGCTCTAGAGCGTGCACGCAAAAAATGGCTATTTTTCGGGCAGATAACCTAGCTTGTGCGGCCTATCGCCAGGTATTTCTCCCGCCGGTCCTTGCGGATATCCCGGGCCGACTTGCCCTCGAAGGAGGCGAGCGCCTCGGCGATCTTGTCGCCCGCCGCCCGCACCACCTGCTCCCCGTCCCGATGGGCCCCGCCCACGGGCTCCGGGATGATGCCGTCGATGACGCCGATCTTGAGCAGATCCTGGGCCGTGATCTTCATATTGGTGGCGGCGTCGACGGCGCGGGTGGAGTCCCGCCACAGGATCGAGGCGGCGGCCTCGGGCGACGCCACGGTATAGATGGCGTGCTCGAGCATATAGACGCGGTTGGCGGTGGCGATGGCCACGGCCCCGCCCGATCCGCCCTCGCCGATGATGACCGAAACGATGGGCACGCCGAGGCTCAAGCAGCAATCGGTGCAGCGCGCGATCGCCTCGGACTGGCCGCGCTCCTCGGCGCCGACGCCGGGATAGGCGCCCGCCGTGTCGACGAGGCTGATCACCGGCAGGCCGAAGCGGTCGGCCATCTCCATGAGCCGCACCGCCTTGCGGTAGCCTTCCGGCCTCGCCATGCCGAAATTGTGCCGGATGCGGCCTTCGGTATCGGAGCCCTTCTCGTGGCCGATCACCATCACCGAGCGGCCCCCCATCCGGCCGATGCCGCCGATGATCGCCTGATCCTCGGCGAAATAGCGGTCGCCGGCGAGCGGCGTGAAGTCCTGCACCAGCCCATCGAGATAATGGCGCAGATGCGGGCGCTCGGGGTGGCGGGCGACTTGCGTCTTCTGCCACGGCGTGAGCTCGGAATAGGTTTCCACCAGCGCCGCCTGCGCCTTGGCCTCGAGCTTGGCGAGCTCCTCCTCGATGGAGACGGAGTGCTGCTCGGCGGCGAGCGCCTTGAGCTCGGCGACCTTGCTTTCCAGCTCGGCAATGGGCTTTTCGAAATCGAGATAAGTACGCATGCGGCTTGGACGGCGCTCCAGACCAGGTCCTAGGGCAAAGTCTCGGCAAAAAAGGCGGCGGCTTCCGCTTGTTAAGTGGCCTTGGGGCGGAAACCTGTCAACTATGCCCGGGAACTCGTAAGCAACGGCTTACGCGCCGAATAGCGCTCATCTTGGCTTCGGCAAATGCATGCGGGCGAGCGGGTGGTGCTCCTCGACGAGGCGCTTCAGCCGCTCCTCGATGACATGGGTGTAGATCTGCGTGGTGGAGATGTCGGCATGCCCCAAGAGCTGCTGCACCGTGCGCAAATCCGCCCCCCTTTCGAGCAAATGGCTGGCGAAGGCGTGCCGCAGCACATGCGGTGAGACGCGCGCGGGCTCGATCTCCGCGGCGATGGCGAGCGCCTTCAGCTCCTGGCCGAAGCGTTGCCGGGTCAAGGCGCCGTTGGCCGACGGGAACAGCCAGGGCGACGGCGCCCGGCCATTCGCCTCATCGTCGGCGATTGCGGCAAGATGGCTGCGCAGCGCTTCCCGCGCCGCATCGTTGAGCGGCACGAGCCGCTCGCGCCCGCCTTTGCCCTTGATGGTGAGCACGCGGTCGTCGGTGACGAGCACCTTGCGCGGCAAAGCCAGCAGCTCCGAGACGCGCAAGCCCGTGGCGTAGAGCGTTTCGAGCAGCGCATAGAGACGGAGCGCGCGGCGCCGCGCCACCCCGTCGCGCGCGCGTTCCGCCCCTTCCGCCGCCGTGCCGAGCAGCGTCTCGACCTCGGCCAGCGACAGGATCTTGGGCAGCGGTCGCGGCAGCTTCGGGCTGTCGATCGCCGAGCTCGGATCGTCCTGGCGCAACCCCTCGGCGAGGAGAAAGCGGAAGAATTGACGCAAGGCTGAAAGCTTCCGCGCGCGCGAGGTAGGCGCCAGACCCTTGCGCTTGAGTTTGGCGAGAAACTCGCGAACGTCGTCGGCCGAGGCGTTGCGCGCGGCTCTTGCGCTTCGCCGTGAGGAAGGCCAGGAACTCGGCGAGATCGCGCCGATAGGCCTCGATCGTGTGGGCGGCGGCGCCACGCTCGGCCGTCAGCATGTCGAGGAAGAGCGCAAGCTCCGAAGCATCGTCGCTCTTCTCTTTGCGGCCTGCCACGTCTCACGCCTTTCCGCGCACGGGCCATTGGGCATAGAGCGCCTCGAAGCCGAGCCGTCTTGCTTCCTGGTCGAGCCCCACGCGCTTCAGCGCGCGCACCGCATCGCCGAGCGCGATCAGATGCGCCCCGGCCGGTCCCTTGGGGCCGAGCGCGGAAGCGACGAGCAGCACCGTGCGCCCGACATCGCCCGCGTCCGCCGCCTGCTTCAAGGCGCTGAGCTCGCCGGTCGCCGGCAGATAGCCGTCATTCGGCTGCGGCACCTTGCTCGCCGCGTCCCACAGCGGAATGGGCACGTCATAATCGAGCGCGTCGAGCACCGTCACCAGGCGATGCAAAAGCGGCGCGGGCAGCCCGCCCTTGAGCGCGATGTCGACGCCGGCAGCCAGCGCCTCCCCCGCGCGCGGGTCTTGGGGATCGCTCGCGGCAAGCAGAAGCTGCCAGCTGCGCAACGGCCCGCCGCCGGCATCGACCCAGGCCCAGGCGCTTTGCTCGTCGCCGGCAAGGGCCGCGACCCGCACCCCCGTCTCGGCAAAGCGCGCCGCTTGCGGGTCCTGCACGAGCCCGGCGCTCGCCTCGGCCAAAGCCTGCCCCAACGGCATCTCGATCCCGGCTTCGCGGCCGCTCGCCAACAGCGCATCGATCAACTCGGCGCGGATCTTGGCCGAGGGCGCGGCTTCCAGCGCCGCGAACAGCCGCGCGCGCAGCGCGGGCGGCGACTGTGCCTTGCCGAGTTTCGGCGCGCGCCTCCCGATAGGCGGCGGCGAGCGCGGCGCCGTCGACGATGTTGAGCGCAGCCGCCCGCTCCGCCGCGGCGAGCCTGAGCTCGGGCGGCGCGTTCGGATCGCGCGCGAGACGATACAGGAGCGGAGGCGTCGCCTTGACGGCGAGGTCGGGCGTAAGCGCGCTGCCGGCCAGCGTGAGGAAGATATAGTCGAGCACGTCGACATTCTTGGGCACCGGCGGCGCCTTGGTCGAAATCTTGGTGAAACGGCCGATGGCGGCAAAGGCGAGCGGCGCCTCGACGCCCGCGTCCCGGGCGAGCTGGACGGCAAGCGCCGCACCCTCCTTGTCGCCCTTCGCCGCGGCGCAAATCGCCGGGATCAGGAACGTGGCGCGCTTCGCCTCGCCCTGCGCTTCCGGCCGTTGCGGGCGCGGGCTGCGAGCGGCACCTCGCACGCCTCCTCGTCACGGCCGACGGCAAACAGCGCGGTGGCGTAGCGGGCGCTAGCGCCCGGCTCGCCGGCTTGCGCCGCCCCGCTCAAAAGCCGCACCGCCTCCTCCATGCGGCCCGCGCGTTCGAGCGCGCTGAGCCGGATGGCGACCTCGGCGCCGCCGCTCTCCGCTCCCGTGGCGAGCGCGCGCGCCATGAGGTTGGCCAAAGTCGGCGAGGAGGACGGCAGCGGCGCGGCGGCAATGAGCTTGGCGAGCGCGTCGGCATCGAGGCCGCGCCACAGATCGGTGGGAAGCGGACTGCCGGCCTGCCCCGTGCCTGGGCTGTAGACCGGCGGCGCGCTTCGCCGGGAGCGACCGGAGGCATTTGCTGCCCGCCGGGCATTGGCCGCGCAAGCCCGTCGCCGGGCGCGGGCTCGGCCGTGCCTGTCTCCCGGCAGCGGCGGCAGGCTATGGCGTTCGATCTGCGCCCGCGCTGGCGCTGCCCACAGCGCCAGTGGCAGCAGCATCAGGAGCAGGGGCAGGCGTAGCGGCGGGCGCCGGCGGCGGAGCGTCTTCCTCCCGCACCTTGACGTTGCGCAGGGCCTTGGAGATTTCCTTGGGCTGCGGCTGAAAATATTCGGCGAGCACATAGAGGCTTCCAGTGACGACACCGGCGATGACCCCTACAACGAAAAGGAACCGAAACAGTGTCGGCATCGAGGCGCTCGTTTTCCTGTGACGTCGTTCCGCGGCGACCAGGGCGCCATTATGGCCCGAACGCCGAGCGCCCTCCACCCCTCATGGCCCATCATGGACGATTCGAAAGGCCGTTGTCAGCATGGGAAAGTTGTGGAACCGTGCGGCCTCGCGGGGCCGGAAAGCGCCCCGCCCCGCCACATATCATGACTGGAAGCCTCCGACTGGCCGAGCGCAAGAAAGAGCTGACGCCTGAGCGGCTGGCCGAGATCCGCGAGGCCCTCGGCCAGAAGAGCATCGCGCTGATCGGGCTGATGGGGGCGGGCAAGACGGCCGTGGGCCGGCGCCTGGCCAACCGGCTCGACATCCCCTTTACCGACGTCGACGACGAGATTGAGCTTGCCGCGGGCAAGTCCATCAGCGAGATTTTCGCCGACCATGGCGAGGCCTATTTCCGCCAGGGCGAGCGCAAGGTGATCGCGCGTCTGCTCGGGAGCGGCCCGCAGGTGCTCGCGACCGGCGGCGGTGCCTATATGAACGCCGAGACCCGGGCGAATATTGCCAAGCACGGCATCTCGATCTGGCTCAAGGCCGAGCTGCCCGTGCTGCTCCATCGCGTGCGCCGGCGCGACCAGCGGCCGTTGCTCGCCAAGGGAGATCCCGAAGAGGTCATGCGCGCCTTGATGCAAGAGCGCTATCCAATCTATGCCGAGGCCGACATCACCGTGGAAAGCCGTGACGTGCCCCATGAGGTGATCGTGAGCGAGGTGGTGGAGGCGCTGTGCCGCAAGCTCGGCTGCAAGGCGCAAGCCCCGGCCGAGAGCACCCGCAACAAGAGGCGATGATGCAGGAGAGCGCTGCCGCGGCGGACAAGCGGGTCACCATCAAGGTGGGCCTTGGCGGCCGCAGCTACGACATCGTCATCGGCGAAGGCCTCACGGCCGAGGCCGGCGCGCGCATCGCCGCGCGCCTTGCCCGGCGCCCGCTGCGCATTGGTGAGCGATACCAATGTGGCGGCGCTCTATCTGCGCCCGCTCAAGGCAAGCCTCAGCCGAGCAGAACATCTTCCTCGGCGAGGCGGTGGTGGCGCCGGGCGAAGCGAGCAAAAGCTTTCCCGTGCTCGCGCAAGCTTTGCGAAAGACTGCTCGAGCTTGGCGTGGAGCGCGGCGACGTGGTGATCGCCTTCGGCGGCGGCGTGGTGGGCGACCTCGCGGGCTTTGCCGCCGCGATCCTGCGCCGCGGCGTGCGCCTCGTGCAGATGCCGACGAGCCTGCTCGCGCAAGTGGATTCCTCGGTCGGCGGCAAGACCGGCATCGACGTGCCGCAAGGCAAGAACCTGATCGGCGCCTTTCACCAGCCGAGCCTCGTGCTCGCCGACACCGCGCTGCTGGCGACGCTGCCGGCGCGCGAGTTCCGCGCGGGCTACGCCGAGGTGGCGAAATACGGCCTGATCGGCGATGCGCCCTTCTTTGCCTGGCTCGAAGCGAGCTGGCCGGAGATTTTCGCCGGCGCCGGCGAGGCCCGCACCCGCGCCATCGCCACGAGCTGCCGCGCCAAGGCGGCGGTGGTCGAGGCGGACGAGCTGGAGGAGTCGGGCGCCCGCGCGCTGCTCAATCTCGGCCACACCTTCGGCCACGCGCTCGAAGCCTTCGCCGGCTATTCCGACCGGCTGCTGCATGGCGAAGCGATCGCCATCGGCATGCGGCAGGCCTTTGCCTTCTCCGCCGCGCTCGGCCTCTGCGACCCGAGGCCGACGCCGCCCGCGTCGAGAAGCATTTCGCCGCCATCGGCCTGCCGACCAGGATCAGTCAGATCCCCGGCACGCGCCGACGCCGCCCGAGCTGTTGCAGCTCATGGCCCAGGACAAGAAGGTGAAAGGCGGGAAACTTGCCTTCGTGCTCGTGCGCGGCGTGGGCCAGGCCTATCTCGACCGCGCGGTGCCCATGGACCGGCTGACGGATTTCCTCGCCCGCGAGTGCGGGGCTTCGAGCGCGGCCTGACTTGCGCGCTCCTCGGGCGCGAGCGCCGTCACCGCCAGCGCGTGGATGCGGCCGGCGAGCTCCTCGGCGAGCGCCTCATTGACCATGCGGTGGCGGTCGAGCCGCGATTTGCCGGCAAAGGCCTTGGCCACCACGAGCACGCTGAAATGGCTCTCGCCATTATTGGGCGAGTTGCGGTGGCCGGCGTGGCTGTGGGACTCGTTCGACCACCTTGAGCTCCGTGGGCGCGAAGGCGCTTTTGAGCTTCTCGGTGATCACCTGTTCGACGCCCATGCGCCAATTCTCCATCTTCGTCACGCAATCGAAACGACAACCGATCACAATAGCCGGTCTTTGCGCAAGGGACCATGCTTGCGGCGCCTGATCGCGCTTCCCATAATGAGATGATGAAGCTCGACTCGAAATTCTTCGACCGCCTGCGCGTCAAGCCCGACGCCAACCGGCTTTTGCGCGACGTCTGCCCGTCTTGCGAGTGGCAGGGCTGCGCGGAGCCCGGGCCTCTACCCTGCGCCCAAGGGTCGCGGGCGGGAGGGCGAGTACCACCGCTTCTGCCTCGATCACGTCCGGGAATACAACAAGTCCTACAACTATTTCTCCGGCATGCCCGACGAGGAGGTGGTCAAGCACCAGAAGGCCGACACCGTCGGCCATCGCCCGACCTGGTTCGTCGGCGTCAATTCCTGGGCGCGGGACCGGGCGGCGAGCTATGGGCGGCGCAAGGGCTTTTCCCACCGCTTTGCCACCCAGGATCCCTTCGGCCTGTTCGGCGATGCGGGCGAGCCCCGCCCGCGGCCGGCGGCGCCGAGCCGCCGCGTCCCATAAGGCGGGCCGAGCGCAAATGCCTGCGCCAGCTGAACCTCGACGACAGCGCCACCAAGGCCGAGATCAAGACGCGCTTTAAGGATTTGGTAAAGCGCCACCACCCCGACCGCAATGGCGGCGACCGGCGCTCCGAGGACAAGTTGCGCGAAGTCATCCAAGCCTATAACTATCTGCGACAGGCAGGGCTTGCTTAAAGTTGCCGTGATAAGCCCTTAATACTCAGCGGCTGCGCCCGAGCGCGCCCCCCAAGCGACCAACAGGCTCACACACTCCATGACCCTTGATGCTGCCCGCTCCAGTGCCGGATTGCCGGATATGACGGTTTCGGTGCGCCAAGTCTTCGGCATCGACACCGATCTCGAGGTGCCCGGCCTATTCGCGCCCCGACGAGCACGTGCCCGATATCGACCCCGACTACCTCTTCAACAAGGAGGTGACGCTCGCCATCCTCGCCGGCTTCAAGCACAACCGCCGGGTGATGATCCAGGGCTATCACGGCACCGGCAAATCGACCCATATCGAGCAGACGGCGGCCCGGCTCAACTGGCCCTGCATGCGCATCAACCTCGACAGCCATGTGAGCCGCATCGACCTCGTCGGCAAGGACGCCATCGTCATTCGTGACGGCATGCAGATCACCGAGTTCCGCGAGGGCATCCTGCCTTACGCGCTACAGACCAACACGGCGCTCTGCTTCGACGAATATGACGCCGGCCGCCCCGACGTGATGTTCGTCATCCAGCGCGTGCTCGAGGTCTCGGGCAAGCTCACTCTGCTCGACCAGTCCAAGGTGATCCGGCCGCACCCGGCCTTCCGCCTGTTCGCCACCACCAACACCATCGGGCTCGGCGATACGAGCGGGCTCTATCATGGCACCCAGCAGATCAATCAGGGCCAGATGGACCGCTGGTCGATCGTCGCCACGCTCAATTATCTGCCCCATGACGACGAGGTGGCCATCGTGCTCGCCAAGGCCAAGGCGTGGAACACCGAGGCCGGGCGGAAGGTCGTGAGCAACATGGTCCGCGTGGCCGAGCTCACCCGCAACGCCTTCATGAATGGCGACCTCTCCACCGTGATGAGCCCGCGCACGGTGATCACCTGGGCGGAGAACGCCGAGATCTTCGGCGACATCGGTCTCGCCTTCGCGCTCTCCTTCCTCAACAAATGCGACGAGCTCGAGCGCGGGTTGATCGCCGAGTTCTACCAGCGCGCCTTCGGCGAGGACCTGCCGCAGTCGACGGCGAACGTCGCCCTGAGCTGATCATGGGATTGCAGCGACGCAAAGAGGCACCGCTCGATCCGTTCAAGCGCGCGGTGACGCTCGCCACCCGCTCCCTCGCCCATGACGGCGGCGTCGAGGTGGTGTTCACGAGCGAGCCGCCCGGCCTCTCCGGCAAGACGGCGCGCGTGCCCGAGCCCTCGCGCATTCCGACCCGCACCGAGATCGCGGTGATCCGCGGCCATGCCGACGCCGCCGCGCTCTCCGTCGCCTGCCACGATCCCAAGCTGCATGCGAGCCTCGCGCCCTCCGGCGGCGAGGCGCGCGCCGTGTTCGAGGCCATCGAGCAGGCCCGCGTCGAGGCCATCGGCGCCCGCCGCCTGCAAGGCGTGGCCGCCAATCTTCAGGCCCGCATCGAGCAGCGCTACGAGAAGAGCCGCCTCGGCGAGGCGACCGACCGTTCCGAGGCGCCGCTGGAGGACGCCCTTGCGCTCCTCGTGCGCGAGCGGCTGACCGGCGAGGCGCCGCCCGCCAAGGCCCGCGGCCTCGTCAATCTCTGGCGTCCCCATATCGAGCAGAAGGGCCGCCGCGTGCTCGACCGCATGGCGGAGCTCGTCTTCGACCAGCAGGCTTTCGGCCGGCTCGCCCGCGACCTCCTGGCCGCGCTCAACCTCGCCGAGCAGCTCGATACCGCAGGCGAGCCCGGCGCCGAGGGCAAGGACGGCGAGCCCGACGCCAATGCCGCCGAATCCGAGGATAGCGACGCCGAAGGCGATGCGCGCGCCGAGCTTGCCGCCGACGCCCGCGCCGACCAGGACGCGCTCTCCGAGGAGACCATGGACGACCGCGACGCCGCTTCGAGCGACCAGCTCGACCGCGAGGCCGACGCCCGCGATCAGGCCCGCCGCCCCGAGCCCTGGCGCCCCAACGTGTCGGTGCTCGAGAACCCCGAGGCCTTCGGCTACAAGGTCTTCACCCGCGCCTATGACGAGACCGTCAATGCCGAGGAGCTGTGCGACGTCGACGAGCTCGACCGCTTGCGCGCCTTCCTCGACAAGCAGCTGCAAACCCTGCACGGCGCCGTGGCGCGGCTCGCCAACCGCTTGCAGCGCCGTCTGCTCGCGCAGCAAAATCGCGGCTGGGACTTCGATCTCGACGAAGGCATGATCGACGCCTCGCGTCTTGCCCGCGTCATCGTCGACCCCATGCATCCTCTGACCTTCAAGCAGGAGCGCGACACCGAGTTCCGCGACACCGTGGTGACGCTCCTGCTCGACAATTCAGGCTCGATGCGCGGGCGTCCGATCATGGTCGCGGCCTGCTGCGCCGACATCCTCGCCCGCACGCTCGAGCGCTGCGGCGTCAAGGTGGAGATCCTCGGCTTCACCACCCGCGCCTGGAAGGGCGGCCATGCGCGCGAGCAATGGCTGAACGCGGGCAAGCCCGCCCTGCCGGGCCGCCTCAACGACCTCCGCCATATCGTCTATAAATCGGCGGATGCGCCGTGGCGGCGGGCGCGCCGCAATCTCGGCCTCATGATGCGCGAAGGCCTGCTCAAGGAGAATATCGACGGCGAGGCGCTCACCTGGGCGCATCAGCGGCTGCTGGCGCGCCCCGAGCAGCGGCGCATCCTGATGATGATCTCCGACGGCGCCCCGGTCGACGATTCGACGCTGTCGGTCAATTCGGGCTCCTACCTCGAGCGCCATTTGCGCCAGGTGATCGAGGAGATCGAGACCCGCTCCTCGGTGGAGCTGCTCGCCATCGGCATCGGCCATGACGTGACCCGCTATTATCGCCGGGCCGTCACCGTCACCGACGCCGAGGAGCTTGCCGGCGTCATGACCGACAAGCTCGCCGAGCTGTTCGATGAGGACCTCGCCCAGCGGCGCCTGAACCGCGCCGCGCCCGCCACCGCGCGCGCCGCCGCGCGCGCGCGCCGCAAGCTCCACTAGCGTCCAGGCCCCGTGGTCGCGCGCTCATGGCACCGCCTCGCTCTTGCGGGGCTCGCGGCTCTCGCCATCGGCCCGGCCCTTGCCGACAAGCCGGAGAACGTGCCCGAGAGCGCGCGGCCGTGACCATCACCGCCATCCCCATCGATTTCGATCGCGATCACCCGGAGCGCAAATCGTTCGGCAAGCTCCTGTATCGGGGCGGCCTCAACCTCTACGCCAACACCTCGTATTTCGGCGGCTATTCGGCGCTGGCCATCGATCCCTCCGGCACGGCCCTGCTCGCCATCTCCGATGCCGGCAGCTGGCTCAGGGCCAATATCGACTATGACGGCCGCAGGCTGAAGGGCCTGAGCGGCGCCATGCTCGGGCCGCTCCTCGGCAAGGACGGCAAGCCGCTGAGCGAGGACGCCGAACGCGATTCCGAAGGCATGACGCTGTTGAGCGGCAGCGTCGCCAGCGGCGTCGCCGATATTTCCTTCGAGCGCGACCACCGCATTTGGCGCTATCCCTTCACCGCCTCGCGTTTCGGCCCGCCGGACGGCGCCGTGCCCCTGCCCCCCGACAGCAAGAAGATGGACGCCAATCGCGGGCTCGAAGCGCTCGCGGAGATCCACACCGGCAAGCTCAAGGGCACGCTCGTCGCCTTCTCCGAGCGCCTCCTCGACAAGAACGGCAATCTGAAAGGGTGGCTGATCGGCGGCCCCACCCCCGGCCCGATCGCGCTCAAACGGCTCGAGGGCTTCGACATCACCGACGCCACGCCCCTGCCCGACGGCGGCATCGTCGTGCTCGAGCGAAGCTTCCGCTACAGCGAAGGCGTCAAGATGCGCATCCGCCGCATCGCCGAGGCCGAGCTCAAGCCCGGCAGGCTGATCGAGGGCGAGGTGCTGCTCGAGGCCACGGAAAATCTGAATATCGACAATATGGAAGGGATCGCGGCGCACCGCGCCAACAGCGGCGAGACGATCTTGACCGTCATTTCGGACGACAATTTCAGCCCGCTGCAGCGGACGCTGCTGATGCAGTTTGTTGTGGCCGATAAGGGCCCGGCTTTGGCCGAGCCGCGCGCGCACTAAGCGCGCTTACGAGGCTTGCGCCTGAGCCGCGCTTTGCGTCTTGGCGATCTCGCGCTTGAGGCGCTTGGCCTTCAAGGACAGCTCACCCTCCCGCGCCTTCAAGAGAAAGGCGTCGAGCCCGCCGCGATGCTCGACCGAGCGGAGCGCGGCCGCGCTGATGGTGAGCCGCACGCGCTTCTTCAGCGCCTCGCTCTGCAGCGTGACATTGCACAGATTGGGCAGAAAACGCCGCTTGGTCCTGCGCTTGGCATGGCTCACATTGTTGCCGGTGAGCACTGCTTTACCGGTCAGCTCGCAACGACGGGCCATCGCTCCTTAAGTCCTTCTGGCGGATCGCGGAAGCCGGAATTCTGCGTACCCATTTTGCAAGCTGGAAACCCTTGCAAAGGCGGGCAACGCGGCCGGCGGGCGACATATACGGGGCTCGCCATCCACGGTCAAGGCGCCCGCAATCCTCAACCGGGGCCAACCTCAGAATTGACGAAATCACCAAATAACCCGAGAGTCGACAATGCGGGGGTAAGTGTCGGGTCCTCACGCGAGGGTTGGAGCCATGCGGGCAGCGCGATTATGCATGAGCCTTGCGGCCGTGGCCGCTCTGACTTTGGGGCTAGGCGGAGCGGGCGAAGGCGATCGGGCCGTCGCCCAGGAGGCCGCGGCCAATGCGAGCCGGATCGTCGCCGTCTATCGCGTTGATCTTGGCGGGTTCAACCTCGGCGAATTTCGCCTCACCACGAACTTTCGCGGGCCGGCCTATGAGATGCGCGGCGAAGCCCGCTTCTCGGTCCTCGACGGGCTGATCTTCGACTGGCGGGGCCAGACCGCGAGCGCCGGCAATCTGACGAGCGCCGGCCCCGAGCCCGCGATGTATGCCCTGAACTACGCCGGCGGCGACGAGAACGGTCAGGTGCGCATGACCTTCAACGGCGGCGCCGTCACCGATGTCTCGCTCGTCCCGCGCAAGCTGCCCAACCCCCATGTGATTCCGGTCACCAAGGAGCAGCTCGAAGGCGTGCTCGATCCCATGAGCGCGGCCTTCCTCTATGCCCATTCCGACAATCCCAATGGCGACCTCAAAGTCTGCAACCAGACCGTCCCGGTGTTCGACGGCGAGCAGCGCTTCGACCTCGTTCTCACGCCCAAGCGGGCGGTGCGCGTGACGCGCAACGCCTCGGGTGGCTATGCGGGACCCGCGGCCATTTGCCGGGTGAAATTCGTGCCTCTCGGCGGCTATCGGCCTGACAATCCCGGCATCAAGCTGCTGACCGGGACGAATGAGATCGAAGTTTGGCTCGTCCCCTTGCCGGGGACCGCCATGTACGTCCCCTATCGCATTGTGCTGCCGACGCTCGTGGGCTATGGCTCGGCGCTCGCGACCTCCTTCGAGGTCAAGGGGGCAAGGCGCGCGAGCCTCGATCACTAAGGATTTGCGGGCACCGCACGGGGGTCCCGGCCAGGCAAAGGTAAACGCCGAGGCCCCGAATCCCAACATGTTGTGGCGAACAGATGCCGAAAATTAACACCCTCCCGATTTGTCTATGCTCCGTTCTTGTTGCCTTCTTGCCCTTCGCGGCGACCTCGCGCGCCTGAATCCGCCAAAAAGCAAGCCGGTGATTTTTTCGCAGAACGAAATCCGAATGGGCCGAGTCAGCGATTCGGACGAGATTCGTTCCCCCCCTGTTCCAGCTCCGCGCGGCTGGTGCCCGGAGGGACCAGCAGGAGGCCGTCCATGACCCGATCCCTCGCCCAAGGTCCAGGAGGCCCCAAGGGTCGCGGCGTCACCGCCGTTCTCGGGCCGACCAATACCGGCAAGACCCACCTCGCCATCGAGCGGATGCTGGCCCATGAGGTCGGCATCATCGGCCTGCCGCTCCGGCTCCTGGCGCGCGAGGTCTATGACAAGGTGGTGGAGCGCAAAGGCGCCGCTGCCGTCGCCCTGATCACGGGCGAGGAGAAGATCAAGCCGCCCTCGCCCCGCTATTATGTCTGCACCGTGGAGGCGATGCCGCTCGAGCTCGAGGCCGATTTCGTGGCCGTCGACGAGATTCAGCTGGCCGGCGACGGCGAGCGCGGCCACGTCTTCACCGAGCGGCTGTTTCACGCCCGCGGCTTGAGCGAGACGCTGATGCTCGGCGCCGCGACCATGCGCGACGCCATCCGCGACCTCTTGCCCGCGGCGAATATCGTCTCGCGGCCGCGCCTCTCCAAGCTTTCGTATGCCGGCGACAAGAAGATCACGCGGCTGCCCCGGCGCTCGGCCATCGTCGGCTTCTCCGTCAACGACGTTTATGCCGTCGCCGAGCTCGTGCGCCGCCAGCGCGGCGGTGCGGCGGTCGTGCTCGGCGCCTTGAGCCCGCGCACGCGCAACGCCCAAGTCGCCCTCTATCAGAATGGCGACGTCGATTTCCTGGTGGCGACCGACGCCATCGGCATGGGCCTCAATCTCGACCTCGATCATGTGGCCTTCGCCGGCTTGCGCAAATTCGACGGCCAGGCGCATCGCAGCCTGACCCCCGCCGAACTTGGCCAGATCGCCGGCCGCGCCGGGCGTCACATGAATGACGGCACCTTCGGCGTCACCGGCCAAGTGGCGCCCTTCGAGCCCGAGCTCGTCGATCGCCTCGAGAACCACAATTTCGATCCCGTGGGCGTGCTGCAATGGCGCAACCGCAAGCTCGATTTCCAGTCGATCGAGCGGCTGAAGGAGAGCCTGCGCGTGACCCCCGACCATCCGCGCCTCGCGCGCGCCCGCATGGTCGACGACGTGATCGCGCTCGAGAATGTCTGCCACGACGCTGCCGTGCGCGACATGGCGGGCGCCCCGGCGGCCGTGCACCTCCTCTGGGACATGTGCCAGATCCCCGACTATCGCAAGATTTCCGCCGCGAGCCATGCCGAGCTCGTCGCCACGCTGTACCGCTTCGTCCTTGGCGCGGAGGGCAAGATTCCCGCCGACTGGTTCGCCAGGCAGGTGGCGCTCGCCGACCGCACCGACGGCGATCTCGACACCCTGTCCAACCGTCTCGCCCAGATCAGAACCTGGACCTTCGTCTCCAACCGGGCGGAATGGCTCGACGATCCGGAGCATTGGCAGGGCCGCACCCGCGCCATCGAGGACAATCTGTCCGACGCGCTGCATGAGCGCCTGACGCGGCGCTTCGTCGACCGGCGCACGAGCGTGCTGATGCGGCGCTTGCGCGACAAGGAGGAGCTGCTCGCCGAGATTGCGCCGGACGGGCGCATCCTGGTCGAGGACCATTATGTCGGCCGGCTCGACGGGTTCCGCTTCACGCCCGGATTCCTCGAGCGAGGGCCTTAACGGCCGCGCCGCGCGCCACGCCGCCGCCAAGGTGCTGGGCCGCGAGCTCGGCGAGCGCGCCGATGCGCTTGTCGCTGCCGCCGACGACGCCATCACGCTCGCCCCCAATGGGCGCATCCTATGGGCCGGCAGCGAGATCGCGCGGCTCGAGCGGGGCGAAAGCGTGCTCAAGCCCAAGCTGCAAATCTATAGCGACGAGCATCTCGGCTCCTCCGAGCGCGAGCGCATGGCGAAGCGGCTGCATGGCTGGCTCGAGGCCCATCTCGCCGCGCGCATCAAGCCGCTCGTGGCGCTGAGCGAGGCGACCGATCTTGCCGGGCTTGCCCGCGGCCTTGCCTTTCGCCTCACCGAGAATCTCGGCACGTTGCGCCGCGACGCGGTCGCCGACGAGGTCAAGGCGCTCGACCAGAACGCCCGCGCCCAGCTCCGCGCCTATGGCATCCGCTTCGGCGCCTTCAACATCTATATCCCGGCCCTGCTCAAGCCGGCCGCCGCCGACCTGCTGCTGCTGCTCTGGGCGCTTTATGCCGGACGCGAGCACGGCATCGACAGCGACAGCATGCCGCCACGGCCGCAGCAGGGCCTGACCTCGGTCGAGGCCGACCGGCGCACGCCCGAGCCCTATTGGCATGCGGCGGGCTTTCAGCTGGTGGGAAGCCGCGCCGTGCGCATCGACATGCTGGAGCGGCTGTCCGACTTGATCCGCGCGCGCGTGACGTGGCGCGCCGCGCCCGCGGAAGGCGCCGCCGTCCCTTCGGGCGCGACCGGCGATGGCGGCTTCCGCGTGGCGCCGGAGCTGATGAGCGTGGTCGGCTGCTCGGGCGAGGACTTTGCCTCGATCTTGACGGCACTCGGCTTCCGCCGCTCCCGGCAGAAACTCCCGGTCGTAGAGGCGGTGGCGCCCGAAGCGACCGTCGCCGACGCTGCCGCTCAAGACGGCGCACCCGTCCGCGACGCGTCCGCGCCGGACGAGTCCACGCCGGCCGTGACCTATGACGAGATCTGGCGCCCGGCCAAGCGCAGGAACGCGCGCCACGACAGCAAGGGACATGGCAACGCCGCCAAAGCGCGCCAGGGCCGCAAATCGGCGCGGCCTCCCCGCCAGGGTGCGCCCGTCGAGCGGACCCATAAGGAGCGGGCAAGCCCGCCGGAGCATTCGCCCTTTGCCGCGCTGAAAGAGCTGCGCCAAAGCCTCCTCGCCCGGCGCCAAGACGGCTGAGCACGCCGTGGAGGCCCAACGGCTCGATAAATGGCTGTGGTGCGCCCGTCTCGCCAAGACCCGCACCCTTGCCGTCGCCCTCATCGCCGCCGGCAAGGTTCGCGTCAACGGCCGGCGCGCCGATAAACCGAGCCGGCTGGTGCGCGCGGGCGACGTGGTGACGGGCACGCGCTCCGGCCGGCTGTTCGTCGTGCGCGTGGTGGAGGCCGCCCTGCGGCGCGGCTCCGCGGCGGTCGCGCTCACGCTCTACGAGGACCTCACCCCTCCCATGCCGGAGGAGGAAGCCGGGAAGGCCCCGGCACGCGGGCCGCGCCCGACCAAGCGCGACCGCCGCCGCATCGATGCCTTGCGCGCCGGCAACGCCTGACGGAAACAGCGGCGTGAGGCTACGCCGCCGTCGAGGCGAGCGCCGAGGGCGGCGGCGCGGCGGGCTCGATACGGCCCGCGCGCAGCAAGATCGTCGCGCGCTCCGCCGTCACCGGCCGGCTGAAATAATAGCCTTGCGCCTGCTTGCAGCCGGCGCCCATCAAGAACCGCACCTGCGCCTCGGTCTCCACGCCTTCGGCGATGACATCGACCCCGAGCTCGTGCGCAAGCCTGATGGCCGCGCGCACCACGGCGGCGTTGCGATAGTCGATCGTGACGCGGAACACGAGGTCCTGGGCGAGCTTCAGCCGGTTGACCGGATAAAGGGTGAGATATTTGAGCGACGAATAGCCGGTGCCGAAATCGTCGATGGCGATGGCGACGCCGAGCCGCCGCAGCTCGTCCAGCGTATCGCTGTGCTTCTGCGTGGCCTCCATGAGCACCGACTCGGTGAGCTCGAGCTCGATCTGGCCGGGATCGAGGCCCCAGCGGCTGAGGCTCCTCTCCACGCCTCGCTTCAGCTCGGAAGCGCCTTTGACCTGGACGCCCGAGACGTTCACCGCCATTACCGCCGGCGCGATGCCCTCGTCCTGCCAGAGCTTGAGCCGCCGGCACGCCTCGTCCATCACCCATTCGCCGAGCGGCAGAACCGCGCCCGTCCGTTCGGCGATCGGGATGAAGCTCGACGGCGGCAGGAGGCCGCGCGTCGGGTGGTTCCAGCGCACCAAGGCCTCGAGCCCGATGATGCGGCCCGTGGTGAGGTCGACCTGCGGCTGGTAGTAGAGCTCGAGATCGCCCTCCTCCAACGCCTGTCGGAGCTCCTCGGCAAGGGTGACGCGCTCATGCACCTGCTGGTCGAGCTCACGGCTATGGAAGCGGTAGCAGTTCCGCCCTTCCGCCTTGGCGTCATAGAGCGCGAGGTCGGCTTGCACCATCATGGTCTCGGGATCGGCAAGCTCCGGCGTGAACAAGGAGATGCCGATGCTCGAGGTGATGCGCACCTGATGGCCGTCGACGTCGAAGGACTTGGCGAGCTCCTTGCCGATCGTGGTCGCGAGCGCGCCGGCCATCGCCGGATCGGTCACGCCGCGTCTGCAGAATGGCGAACTCATCGCCGCCGAAGCGCGCGACGAGATCCTCGTCCTTGACCACCCGCTTCAACCGCTCCACCACCTGCTTCAGCAACGCATCGCCCATCGGATGCCCGAGCGTGTCGTTCACGTCCTTGAAATCGTCGATGTCGAGATAGAGCACGGCGAAGGGCGGAGCCGTGCGGCTGCTCGCGGCAAAGGCGGCGCTGAGCCGCTTGAGGAACCCGCGGCGGTTGGCCAGGCTGGTGAGGAGATCGGTGCGCGCGAGTTCGACCACCCTCCTGTTCACATGCTCGAGGCGCAGCGCGTTGCGCACCGTAGCCAACATATAAGCGAGCACGGCGCCGAACACCAAAGCGACGATCACGAGCACGATCCACGCGCGATAGAAGCTGGTGAGGCCGCCCTTCGTCGGCGTCACCACGAGGTTCCAGCTGGCGTCCCCGACCTTCAACGCGCCCGACCAATGCGGCGCCTTCTCAAGCTCGGCGAGCGACATCGGCTTTAGCGGCGTGCGGTGCAAGGGCGAGGCGCGCAGATAGACCGGCGCCGCCCCCGCCTGGGCGGGGTAAAGATAGAGGTCCACATTCTGCGGCAACCCGGCGCCCTTGAGAATCGCGTCGAGGATCGTCTTGGTCGGAAAAGTGGCCCCGAGGATGCCGAGGACGTTCTGGCGCCGCTCCGCGACCGTCGCCCGCGGCAGACCCCGCCGGTAGACAGGCAGAGCCACGAAGAACCCGTTGCGATCGTCCTTGCCCTGATCGCTCAGCACGATATCGAGCGCGGCCGCCATGCGATCCTCGTCCAGAGCCCGCTCGAGCGTCTCCCCACGCATAGGTTCGGACTTGATATCGACGCCGAACGGCAGCGCGCCCTTGGGAACATTCGTCGCGTAGAGAATCGGGAAATACTCCTCGCCCTGCGGCGCCGGCGGCATGACCCCGTCCGGAGCCCACGTCTTGATCTTGTAACCTTCGAGCCCGCTTCGGTCTGCCTTGACCTCGAAAGCGGCACGCTCGTTGCCGGTCACACGCGGGCTCCAGGTGATGCGCATCCGGGGCGCAACACCTTCCAAGATGCGGCCGGTGAAGAGTTTGAACTCGTCGGGATCGACCTCCACGGAGGCGTCATAGAAGGCGCGCACGTCCACGAGTTTGTCGACATAGTCGTCGAGCCCATTCTGCAGGACCGTGGCGTAGTCGCCCGCGACATTGGTGAAGGCGACTTCGGCGAGGCGCTCCTCCCAGACGGACACGGCAAGCCACGCCGAGACGGCGACGGCAACGCCGGCCGAGGCGGCGGCCACGAGGGGAAGGAAGCGCCGTCCCAACCGCAACTTTGGACCGGTTTCGGGGAGGTCCGCCATGGTCGCCACCCACCTCCAATCAGCCTCGCCGCTGTCGCCCGAGGCGGCACGGCTCGCGATGGTTGTGAGCCCGCGCGGCAGGCTAAGCCGGAAGCCGATCACAACCATTCCGGGCGCGATGCTAGCGGCATCGCCTCACTCAGCGTCCGCCAATGCCAGAAATTGATTGACGGGCGCTTAGCGGCAAAAAGGCAATTAAAACCAAGGAATTCTGCAAAAGGGGATTCTGTTTCTGACGGCGGCCTCAGAGCCGGCTTCTCGGCTTCTCCGGACGTGGGCTGCGGCGCGATAGAAGCCGCCGCGATGGATCGCACCGTCTCCTTGTGCAGACAGCGCGATTGGGTTAGGCAATGGCCCCTTGTCGGCCGCGTCCAAGCGCCCTTGCAAGAGGCCGCGGACGCAGGGCCGGATAGCCCGACAAGCAAGTGAGATCGATGACTTACGTCGTCACGGAAGTTTGCATCAAGTGCAAATACACGGATTGTGTCGAGGTCTGCCCCGTGGATTGCTTCTACGAGGGCGAGAACATGCTCGTCATCCATCCTGACGAATGCATCGATTGCGGCGTCTGCGAGCCGGAATGCCCGGTCGACGCCATCAAGCCCGATACCGAGCCGGGCCTCGACCGGTGGCTCGACCTCAACCGGCAATATTCCGAGACCTGGCCCAACATCACGACCAAGAAGCCGGCGCCTCCCGATGCCGACGCCTTCGTCAGCGAGCCCGATAAATTCGCCAAATACTTCAAGCCGGAGCCCGGCGCGGGCGATTAGCGGCCGGGGCTCGTAAAGCATTAACCTTACGGCCAAAATGCCGCATATTGCGGCGCGAAAAGGCCGGTGCTGCGGCACGGGATGACTTTCGGATTCACTAAGATTGTGTTATTCTAGCGTCGAAATGGCGGATACCGTTGCCGCGTGAGCTATCGGAGAGGCGTCCCTCGTTTGGGCGCGCTTTTTTTTCCGTAAAGAGGGAAGTCGCGCGATCAGGCTCCTGATCGACGGCTTTTCTTGTGCTCACCGCAACGCCACGACGCAAGCGAGGGCTTTTTCGGCCCTCCGGTCGTCACGGCGAAGCGAAGGCAGGCTCCCCCTCCATAAGCGGCGAGACCGCCCCCAAGATTGGCAAAGTGAGACGAGAGTATGACTGAAAAGAAGAAGCCCCAGCAAAGACACGGTTTTCGTACCAACGAGTACATCGTCTATCCGGCCCATGGCGTCGGGCGCATTGTGAGCATCGAAGAGCAGGAGATCGCCGGCGCGACGCTCGAGCTTTTCGTCATCAACTTCGAAAAAGACAAGATGACCTTGCGGGTGCCCACCTCCAAGCTCGCGATCGTCGGCATGCGCAAGCTGTCCGAGGAGAAGATCGTCAAAAAGGCCCTCACCACGCTCAAGGGCAAGGCGCGGGTGAAGCGGACCATGTGGTCGCGCCGCGCGCAGGAATATGAGGCCAAGATCAATTCCGGCGACCTCGTCTCCATCGCCGAGGTGGTGCGCGATCTTTACCGGTCCGAGGCCCAGCCCGAGCAGTCCTATTCCGAGCGCCAGCTTTACGAAGCCGCGCTCGACCGCATGGCGCGCGAGATCGCCGCGGTGGAGCGGATGGATGAGGCGAGCGCCGTCGCCAAGATCGACGACGTGCTGTCCAAGACCGCCAAACACAACAAGATGGCGGCCGAGGCCGAGGCCCGCACCCGCGCGGCTTAATCCGAGCGGTTCTGACCAACACGCGAAACGCATCAGGGCCGGGCTTGTCCTGCCCTCGGGCTTGACCCGGGGGTCCCGGCCCTGACGATTCTGAGATCGCGGATTCGCGCTAGAGCGCGACGGAGCCCGGCTTCTGTTCGGGCTTAGCCGGCTCCGGCCCCGAGGCCGACGGCAAGAGCTCGATCTGCTCGGGATGGTCGGCGCGGATCATCGGGCCGTTCCGCCACTCGACCCACCCCCGCACCCTGACCGCTTGCCGGCAAGACTGTGCGGGTCGAGGCCCGCAGCCGTGAAGGCGCGGGCGTCCTTGCGCTCGATCTCGACCGTGAAATCGCTGTGCCAGTCCTTGCCGAAATTGAGATAGATGCGGCTGCCGCCCTCGCCCACCGCCGCGACGCGCCCCTCGACGAGCTGGTAGGAATGTTTGAGCCGCGCGATCGCCTCCGGATCGCCGCCCGCATCGCGGATGCGATAGGCCGAGACGCCCCAGAGACCCTTATGCGCCGCGCGCGCCGCAGCCTCAGCCTCGAGCAGCTCGGGAACGCAGGCGCGGTTGTCGGGGAAAGAATAGACGCGCGCGAGACCCTGCGCCACGAGCTCCTGCTGGAGCCAGACGCGTTCATCGCCCTTGACCACAAAGATTTGCGCCAGCGCATAGCCGTGGCGGTCGACGCGGCGGCCGCCATATTTCAATTCGATTTCGGCGCCCGCGGCGAGCCGCTCAAGCGCCTGCTTGGCCTCCGCCGACCATGGGCCAGGGATCGTCGCCCCGCCAGCCAAGCGGCGGCGAAGGCGCCTTGGCGCCGATCAGCCGCACGATGGTGCCGTCGGTCGAGCGCGAGCGTCTCGCCGTCGATGATCTGCGCGACCGTGCCCCGTTGCGGCTCCGACAGCACGCAGGAAGCGGCCGCTTGCGGCGCGCCGATGACGAGGAGCGCCCCAGCGAGCCCCAAGGGCAAAACGAGCCCCAACCCATGCGGGCCGACAGCCACCGGACCCTCCCTCTCGTCGCAGCCACTTTACCGCGCCCGGCGAATTGGTGCATGGGAGGTTGGCGCCTGGCTGGAGCGGTGCCGGCGCGGGCTTTAGGCTTCGAGCGGCGCGTCCGCCCATCTTGAGCGGCGGCCGCGCAGGGCCCATAAAGGGCTGGGCCGCTACTGTCCGAGCCGCCTAGTAAAGACCCCGTAGCTCAGTTGGATAGAGCATCAGATTCCTAATCTGAGGGTCGCAGGTTCAAATCCTGCCGGGGTCACCAATAAAATCGAGGACTTCTGCCCCCCGTGGGCCGTCGTCGCGGAGCCCGCGGCTCCACCCGGTCCAGCGCGGGGCCATGGGCCGCAGTCGGAACAGCCTTGCCGAGCTGAAACTCAACTGTCATAATTACTTAGGCTGCCCGTGGCAGATTAGACCCGCAAGCCCGCCCGTGATGCTGCCCCGGCCGGTCTGCGTTTTCCGCAACGGCCGCTTTCGGAATGACCATGACAAGCTGCATGCACGACTGACCACATACTGACGTCGAGTTTCTGCACCGGTGGCGAAACTGGCTCACAGGCTCTCGAGCCCGGCGTGATGTGGCCCCGGGCGCGTCTGCGTCTATTGCGTAAGGGGATTCTAATGACCAGCAAATCGCAGGTCGCGACCAAGAATGATCTTGAGTCGCTGCACTGGTGGCGAGAGTGGCTCGAGGCTCTCGACGCCGAGATGTCTAGCCGTAGACGACCGCGAAGCACGGAGTCCGTGCGCAACCGCGTCGAGGTTATTCGACGGCAGACCGCGTCTAAGACGACGCAACGGGCCAGCCCACGCCGGCAGTGGCTGCGCGTTTCTCATCGGCATGTCCGATGGGGCAGCCTCTGAGTGGGGCACGCGCGCGTTCCACGATAGCGAACTGGTATCCGCTATCGCGCTGCTTTTTTTGCGCGCCTTTAGCGGCCCTCGGCCGGTCTTGCGCTTCGAGCAGCGCGAGCAGGCCTTTCAGCAACGCCGCAGGGTTCGGCGGGCAGCCGCCGATATGCAAATCCACCGGCACGACCTGCGCCACGCCCCCCTCCACCGCATAGCTTCCGGCGAAGATGCCGCCGTCGAGCGCGCAATCGCCGACCGCCACCACCCATTTCGGATCGGGCGTCGCGGCATAAGTGCGCTCCAGCGCCTCGCGCATGCTCTTGCTGACCGGGCCGGTCACCAGCAGCACGTCGGCATGGCGGGGCGAGGCGACGAATCTGAGCCCGAACCGCTCCAGATCGTAGAAGGCGTTGTTCAGCGCGTGGATCTCGAGCTCGCAGCCATTGCACGAGCCGGCATCCACCTCGCGGATGGCGAGGCTGCGGCCGAGCCTCCGCCGCGCGGCGCGATCGAGCCGTGGCCGCAAGCTCGGCGAGCCCCGCATCGTCGGGCGCGGGCGGCGCCTCCGTCACGGGCCGGCGCATCAGATTTTTGAACAGCAGCCTGCGCATGCGCTTCCTTAGAGGTCGTGGCCCGAATAGGAGCAGTTGAAGGATTTATTGCAGAGCGGGAAGTCGGCGACGATGTTGCCCTCGATCGCGGCCTCGAGCAGCGGCCATTGGAACCAGGACGGGTCGCGCAAATGGCAGCGCGCGATGCGGCCGTCTTTGTCGATGCGGACGAAGACGAGCACGTCGCCGCGGAAGCCCTCGACGAGGCCGAGCCCCTCGCCGCCGCCCTTGGCCTTGCCGAGATCGGCGCGCAATCGGCCCCGCGGCAGCCGCTCGAGGATCTGATCGATCAGCGCTGAGGCTCTGCTCGACTTCGCGGATGCGCAGCCAGACGCGGGCGTTGACATCGCCGTCGTCGCGCACCGGCACCTCGAATTCGAGCGCGTCATAGGGCGGATAGCGGAGCGCCATACGCGCGTCGAAAGCCCGTCCCGAGGCGCGGCCGACATAGCCGCCGGCGCCGAAGGCGCGCGCCAAGGTCGGCGAGAGATAGCCGGTGCCGACGGTGCGGTCCTGGAGCGAGGCGGTGTTGTCGTAGATCTCGATCAGCTCGGGGAAGTGCCGGCGCACAGTGTCCAGAAGCGCGCGCAGGCTCGCCATGCCGTCGGGCTTCAGATCCTCGGCCACGCCCCCCGGCACCACGCGATCCATCATCAGCCTGTGGCCGAAAGCAGGTTTCCGCCGCGCGCAAGGTCTGCTCGCGCAGAATGCCGCATTGGGCATACATCAAGGAGAAGGAGGCGTCGTTGCAGATGGCGCCGATATCGCCGAAATGATTGGCGAGGCGCTCAAGCTCGGCCATCAGCGCCCGGAGCCAGAGGGCGCGGGGCGGAACCTTCACTTGCAACGCGGCTTCCACGGCCTGCGCGAAAGCGAGCGCATAGGCGACGGTCGAGTCGCCGGAGGTGCGCCCGGCAAGCTTCGCCCCCTGCTCGAGGCTCGCGCCCGCCATCAGCCCCTCGATGCCCTTATGCACATAGCCGAGCCGCTCCTCGAGCCGCACCACGGCCTCGCCATTGGCGGTGAAGCGGAAATGACCGGGCTCGATGATGCCGGCATGGACCGGACCGACCGGGATCTCGTGCAGGCCCTCCCCTTCCACCGGCAGGAAGGCGTAAGCGGGCTTCTCTTTCCGCGTGCGCCGATTGCTGCCGAGGGGATGCGTCACGCCCCAAAAGCCGAGATCGAGCCAGGGCCGCGTGTCGGGAAGACCCACCGGTTCGAGGCCGTAGAGATCGCGGATCGCGCGCTCGAGCCTGATCGCCGGCGGGTGAACGGCCCCCACGGAGGGAAATTTGCCGTCGCCGCATTCAAGACTGAACACGGCGATCTCGGTCGCTTGCTCATCGATCAGCGCCATATGCACGGCGCCCGCATCGCCCCACAGGCCGAGCAGCGTGGCGCGCGCCGCCACCAGCTCCTGAATGGCGCGCACCCAGCCGTCGCGCGTGACGAGCGCGCGCGGCCAGGGGCGATGATCGTTCGCCTTGCGGCCGCTTCCAGCGATGTCGGTCAGCGCGGACATTGCCATTTATCCAAGCAGCCTGGCCACGTTCTGGAACCAAGCGACGAGCGGACCCGGCAAATAGATGCCGGCGACCAGAACCAGGGCGAGATGCGCGAACATGGGAACATAGGAGCCCGTGGCCTTGTGCGTCGGTCCTTTCGGCTCGCCGAAGGCCACCTGGTTCAAGCGCAGGAACAGCGCGCCGACCGCGATCAGGACGCCGAACACGAGCGGCAGCGCAAGCAGCGGCTGGCGCGCGAAGGTCGAGCTCACCACCAGGAACTCGCTCATGAAGATGCCGAGCGGCGGCAGGCCGGCGATGGCCACGACGCCGAGCACGAGCCCCCAGCCGAGCACGGGATTGCTCTCGGTGAGGCCGCCCATATCGGCGATTTTCTGCGTGCCCTTGACCTGAGCGATATTGCCGACGGCGAAGAAGATGGCCGATTTGGTCAGCGAATGCAGGGTCATGTGCAGGAGCCCGGCGAAATTGGCGAGCGGCCCGCCCATGCCGAAGGCGAAAGTGATGATCCCCATATGCTCGATCGAGGAGTAGGCGAACAGGCGCTTGATGTCGCCCCTTCGGTACAGCATGAACGACGCGAACACGACCGAGACGAGGCCCATGCTGATCATGAGCGAGCCGGGCGCGAGCGCATTGGGATTGGCCGCGAGCAGCATCTTGAACCGGAGCAGCGCGTAGAGCGCGACGTTGAGCAGCAGCCCCGACAGCACCGCCGAGATCGGCGTCGGGCCTTCGGCATGCGCGTCCGGCAGCCAGGCGTGCAGCGGGGCGAGGCCGACCTTGGTGCCGTAGCCGAGCAGCAGGAACACGAAAGCGAGATTGAGCAGCGACGGGTCGAAGGCGCTCGCATGGGCCATCAAAATCGTCCACACCATGGAATTGAGGCCTTCGCCGATGGCCGGCTGGGCCGCCATGTAGACGAGAATGGTGCCGAATAGCGCGAGCGCGATGCCGACGCTGCCGAGGATGAAATATTTCCACGCCGCTTCGAGCGCCTCATGCGTCCGGTAGATGCCGACCATCATCACCGTGGTGAGCGTGGCGAGCTCGATCGCCACCCACATCACGCCGATATTGTTGGTCAGGAGCGCGAGATTGAGCGCGAACATCAGCACCTGATACATGGCGTGATAGAAGCGCAAGAAAGTGGGCGTGAGCCGGCCGATCTCCAGCTCGTGCTCGATATAGCTCGCGCTGAACACGCTCGTGGTGAAGCCGACGAACGTGGTGAGCACGATGAAGACGTTGTTGAGGTCGTCGACCTGGAAGTAGGGCCCCGGCGCCGGCCGCGGCAAGAAGAACAGCGACAGCGCGGCGAGGAAGGTGAGCAACGCCGCCGCGACGTTGACATAGGCCGTGAGCTTATAGCCCGGCAGCACGGCGAGCAGCACCGCCGCCGTCGCGGGAATGATCGAGGACCGCCGTCACCGCATCGAAGCTCATTCTCGTTCACCGCGGTAGCTGTCCAACGCCGCGACATCGACGCTGTCGAAGCGCTCGCGAATGCGGAACAGGAAGATGCCGATGACGATGAAGGCGATGAGGATGGAGAAGGCGACGCTGATCTCGACCACGAGCGGCATGCCCTTGGCGCCGGTGGCGGCGAGCACCAGCCCGTTCTCCAGCGACATGAAGCCCACCACCTGGCTCACGGCATTCCGCCGCGTCACCATCATCAACAGGCCGAGCAGCACGACGGAGAGCGCAAAGGCGAGGTCTTCGCGCACCAGCGGATCGGCTCCGGCGGTGACGCGCAGCATCACCACCATGGACAGCGCCACGAGCCCCATGCCGAGCAGCATGGTGGGGCCGATCCCGACCACGGTCTCGACCTCGCGGTGAATGCCGAGCTTGACGATCATCCGGTGCAGCACCACCGGGATCAGGATCGCCTTGAACAGGAGCGCGATGGCCGCGGTGATGTAGAGATGCGGCGCGTCTTGCGCATAAGCCTGCCATGCCACCGACAGCGCAAGCACCAGGGCGTGCAGCGCGTACACGTTGATGAGCGCATAGAGCCGGTCCTGGTAGAGCAGCATGAAGCTCACCAGCACGAGCGAGCCGGCGAGCAGATGGGCGATGTCGAGGGTGAGGCTGTGCATCTAGAGGCTCCTCGACACGAACATGAGGAGCGTCGCCAGCAGGCCGAGCATCAGCGCGGCGCCCAAGAATTCCGGCACGCGGAACACGCGCATCTTGGCAATCGAGGTCTCGAACACCGCGAGCAGAAAGCCGCACGCGCCGAGCTTGGCGACATAGGCGGCGACGCCGAGCGCCAACGCCGCCGGCGGCGCGCCTTGTGGCGCGAGCCCCCAAGGGACGAAGAGGCAGGCGATCAGCGAGACGTAGAGCAGAAGCTTGAGCTCGGATGCCAGATCGATCAGCGCGAGGTGGCGCCCGGAATATTCGAGCACCATGGCCTCATGCACCATGGTGAGCTCGAGATGCGTCGCCGGATTGTCGACGGGGATGCGGGAATTCTCGGCGATGGCCACCATGATCAGCGCGATCAGCGCCATGCCGAGCGAGACGCGCAAGCCGACCTCCGAGGACACCAGGAAGCCGGCCATGGTGGAGAGCTGGGTGGAGCCCGCGACCAGCGCCAGCGTGAACACGATCATCAGCATGGCCGGCTCGGCGAGCGAGGCGATCATCACCTCGCGGGAGGACCCGATGCCGCCGAAGCTCGTGCCGACGTCGAGCCCGGCCAGCGCGAGGAAGAAGCGCGCCAGACCGAGCAGCGCGATGATGGCGATGAGGTCCGCCGACCAGGAGAACAGGAGCCCGCCGCCGAAGGTCGGCACCAAGGACGCCGCGACCCAGGTGGCGGCGAAGATGAGGTAGGGGATCGCCCGGAACAGCCAGGATGCGCTGTCGGCCAGCACCACCTCCTTGCGCATCAGCCGCGCCAGATCGAGGTAAGGCTGGATGAGCGGCGGCCCTTGCCGGCGCAAGAGCCGCGCCTTGACCTTGCGCACGAAGCCGGTGAGCAGCGGCGCGAGCAGGAGCACCACGAGCATCTGCGCGCCCTGCACGACAAGACTGAGCATCAGGGCCATATCGCGAGCACCAGGAGCAGGCCGACCAGGGCGACGAAGACGAGGCTGAGATATTGGCGGATGGAGAGGAACTGCAGGCGGTTGAGCTGTCCGGCGGCATAATCCACGGCGCCGGCGATCGGCGCGTAAAGCACGTCCCAAATCGGTTCCTCGATCTCGACCTTGAGCCGCGCCGGCCCCATGTCGCCGGGCGGCGGCATCTCGACATGCTCCCGGGCGCGAAACACGAGCGTGCCGAACACGCGGCGGATCGGCTGGGCGAAGCTCGAGGCGGTGTATTGCGTGATCGGGCTTGGATTGGGATAGCCGCAATCCCAAGCGGGCCCTCGGCGCAGCCGGTCCGATGCCAGCCGATGGATGGCGGCGGCGGCCAAGGTGGCCGAGAAGACCATGAACAGGAACACGAGCAGGCCGTCATAGGAGCTGCGGCTCTCGGCGATCGGCACGATCGAGAAATAAGGATCGCTGCTCTGCAGCGGCATGCTCGCGCCGACCATTGCGCGCGCGACCGGCGCCAGCGCGTCGATGAAATAGCCGGCGAAAATGCCCGCGATGAGACAGAGCCCGGCAAGGATGAACATCGCGGCGAGCGAGAAGCGGTCGGTCTCATGCGCGCGCTCGGCCGCCTTGCTGCGCGGGCGTCCCTGGAAGGTGACGCCGAACGCCTTGACGAAGCAGGCGGCGGCGAGCGCGGCGGAGAGCGCGAGCAGCGCTCCGACCGCCGGCACGAGGAATTTCAGGCCCCAGGGGGGAAGCTGCGGGCTGAGCAGGATCGCCTGGAAGGTCAGCCATTCGGACACGAAGCCGTTGAGCGGCGGCAGCGCCGAGATCGCCACGCAACCGACGAGAAAGGCGAAGGCCGTGAGCGGCATGCGGTGAATGAGGCCGCCGAGATGCTCCATGTCGCGCTCGCCCGTGGCGCCGAGCACGGCCCCGGCGCCCGAAGAACAACAGGCTCTTGAACAGCGAATGGTTGAAGACATGCAGCAGCGCCGCGGTGAAGGCGAGCGCCGCCGCCCAGCCAAGGCCGTTGGCCTGGAAGGCGAGCGCGAGCCCAAGCCCGATGAAGATGATGCCGATATTCTCCACCGTGTGATAGGCGAGCAGGCGCTTCAGATCGTGCTGCATCAGCGCGTAGAGCACGCCCATCACGCAAGTGATGCCGGCAAGCGCGCAGCACCAGCATGCTCCACCACCATTGGGGACTGCCCAAGAGATCGAAGACGATGCGCACGAAGGCGTAGACCGCGACCTTGGTCATCACGCCGCTCATCAAGGCCGAGACTTGGCTCGGCGCCGCGGGATGGGCGAGCGGCAGCCAGACATGGAGCGGAACGATACCGGCCTTCGATCCGGCGCCGATCAGCACCAGCACCAGCACCAGCGCGGCGAGCGTGGCGGAGGGATGGCTGTCGCGAATGGCGGCGAAGCCATACATGCCGTCGGGTCCGGCCAGCAGGCCGAAGGCGAGCAGGAGCGCGAGCGTGCCGAAGCTCGCCATGACGAGATAGACATAGCCCGCGCGCAAATTCTCGCGCACATGGTCATGGGCCATCACCAGCGCCCAGGACGTGAGCGACATGAACTCCCAGGAGAACAGAAAGGTGAAGGCGTCGTCGGCGATGACGACGAGGTTCATGCCGGCGAGGAACAGCGGATAGAACGGCAGCACGCGCTGCGGCGCCTGCTCGTGCCTGCCATAGCCGATGGCGTAGAGGCTTGCCGCCGCGCAACCGAGATTGACCACGACAAGAAAGAAGGCCGACAGCGCGTCCAGGCGAAAATGGGCCCCGAGCCAGGGCAGCCCGACCGGCAAGACCAGAGTCTGCGTCGGCTCCTGGCCGAGCAGCGCGCCGACCGCGACAACGAGTGCCGTTCCGGTCAGCGCCAGCGAGCCGCCATAGACGAGCGGCCGGCCCCATGGGGTGGCGTGCAGAGCGATCGCGAGCACGGAGAGCAGGAGCAGCCCAGCCACGCAAGCAAGGGTGACGGTGAGCGCCATGGGCTATGTCGCCTTGAGCCGCACGCCGCGGCCGCCGCCCTGGCTCGCCGCCCCCGGCGCCGATGAGCTCGATGCCGGACGCATCGAGCGCCTCGATCAGCTTCATGAGCGAGTCGACATTGCCCCGGACCACGCCGTCGCTCGCCTCCATGCGCTGAATGGTCGGCAGCGAAAGGCGCGCCCGCTCCGCCAAAGTGCGCTGGTCGATGCCGAGGAGCGCCCGGGAAGCGCGCAATTGGGCGGCCGTTATGATGGCTGAGCCTCCTTCGCAAGGGGGAGACGCTTGCGGTAATTAACTTGCATTTCTTTATATCAGACTAGAATATTCATGGTCTAGCCATAATTACGCAGCAAACGGCCGTGCATCTTCAGGTGTCGTCGGCGGACAGACCTCGCGTTGCGGTTCCCTCGCGGGGTGCTGGGCCTCTTGTCCCCGCTACCAGCGGGCGCTGTCGGGCTGTGATGGGATCAAGTAGACTGCGTCGTCGCCTGCGCCGGCGAGCCGCCGCCACTTGAGCGGCCGCGCAGATCAATGTCAACCGACCTAGGATGGTGTTCCGCATGCCGAAAGAGCGCTCGATACCGCCATGTCCGCCCGCAAGATCGTTCGTCCCGTGCCGCGCTTCTTCTTGCCGGCGTGTCGCTGCTCGCGCCTTCCGGCACCGCGCTCGCCAATGAGAAAGTGTGCCGCTTCCTCGAGCAGCGCTATGAGCAGGTCGAAAAATCCGCCAGCTCCATCGAGCTCAACGCCATGCTGTTTTCCGCCGCGGACAAAGGCTGCGCGCCGCTGGCCATCCGCCTGTTGGACGCGGGCGCCTCGCTTGACGCGCGCGATCGCCTCGGCAATCGGCCCTTGGACCACGCCGCCATGGCCGGCGAGCCCGAGCTCGTGACCCTGTTTCTCGACAAGGGCGCCGCCATCGACGCGCAAAATATCGAGGGCTCCACGGCGCTCTATCAGGCCGCCGAACAAGGCCGGCTCCCCGTTGTCAGTTTGTTGATCGAGCGGGGCGCCAAGGCCTCCCTTCCCGGCCGCAACGGCATCACGCCCCTCGCCGCCGCCGCCTATATGGGCAGCGAGCCGATCGTGGCGTTGCTGTTGGAGAAGGGCGCCGACCCGAACGTGCTCGACAAGACGCAAAAGACCCCCATCGTCTATGCGGTCGGCCGCGGCTTCTCAGGCGTCGCGAGCCAGCTGCTCGATCATGGCGTCGACGTCAACGCCCGCTACGGCAACGATCTGACCGCGCTCATGTGGGCGGCCGGCTATTCGGACGAAGCCGGCGTGGACGACGTGGCCAAGGTCCTCAATCTGCTCATCGCGCGCGGCGCCCGGCTCGACGACCAGGACAACCGCGGCCGCACGGCGCTCATGATCGCGGCCGAGCTCGGCCATACCGGCGCCGCCGAGATCCTCATCAGCCACGGCGCCAAGCGCGACCTGCGCGACAAGCAAGGCAAGACGGCGGGTGATCTTGCCAGCAACGACACGCTCCGCGCCGAGCTCGTCGTGCCCTGACGGCGACTTAGCGCGCTATTTGTTGCCGAGAAACTGGTCGATCTGCAGGCCGGCGAGATATTCGGCGAGCGCATTGATGGCTTCGGGCGACGTCGCATTCATCAAATCCGACATGCCGGGATTATTGCCGCGCGTGCGCGCGCGGAAATCCGTCATCGTCTTCAGCAAATAGTCGTGCTGCTGCCCGGCGAGCCGGGCGGTGGTGCCGTCGCCCTGGAAATGGTCGAGATGGCAGCCGATGCACCCGATCGAGGCGACCGCAGCCACGGCCTTGGTGGCCACGTCCTGAGGCGCCGGGGGCTGCTGCAGATTGGGCCATTTCAGCTTGGAGAAATATTCGGCGAGCGGCAGCAGATCTTCCCGCTGGAGCGTCGCCGCCACCGGCGACATCAACTCGTTCTTGCGCGCGCCGCTCTGGAAATCGCGGAGCTGGAGAAAAAGGTAGCCTGCGTTCTGCCCCCAGATCACCGGCGTCGTCTTGAGCTGGGGAACGCCGTTTTCGCCGTGGCAAGCGGTGCAGATTTTGGCCTTCTCCTCGATCGGGTCGGCGGCGAGCGCCGCCGAGCTCGCCAGCGAAAGCGCGGTGAGCAGCGCGGCGCAACCGATGCCGGCGGGGCTTAAGAACTGCACCATCGCTTCGAACTCCTTGTCTTGGGCCGAGCACCCAAGGAAAGGACGGGGCCGATGCCGGCCCCGTCCCTCAAGTCTAGACGTACCTCCGCCGCTGGGCGGAGGGCGAGCGATCAGTCAACCGTGAACGCGATGATATTGTTCCCGCGCTTGAAGTCGATCTGGGTGTTTCCGCCCGCGCCAACGACAATGTACTGCTTGCCGTCGACGGAGTAGGACGCCGGTGGCGCATTGACGCCCGCGCCGGCAAAGAACGACCACAGCACCTTGCCGCTCTTGGCGTCATAGGCGCGGAACCAGCCGTCACCCTCGCCGGTGAACATCAGGCCGCCGGCGGTGGTCAGCGCGCCGCCCATCATCGGCAGCGGCGTCTTCACCTGCCATGCGATCTTGCCGGTGTTGTAGTCGACGGCGGTAACGTTGCCGAACGACGCCTCGGTCGCGATCACCTTGAACGCGCCGCCGAGCCACAGCTTGCCGCCCGGATAGGGCGAGCTCTCGACCTGGTAGGTCATCGGCTGATGGAGGTTCACCGCGTAGGCCATCCCCAGCTCGGGATTGACCGCCATCGGCGACCATTCGACGCCGCCATTGGCGCCCGGCAGCATGCGCGCGCCCTCGGCCGTCGGCAAGGTGTACATGCCCTCTTGCGACACCATCGGCTCGGAGAAGCGGATGAGGCTGCAATCCTTGCGGTCGTTGACGTAGACGTGCCCGGTCTTGCCGCCGTGAATGACGGCCGGCACGACCTTGCCGTCCTTGCCCTTGGCATCGACCAGGACCGTCGGGCTCGTGTCGTCGAGATCCCACACGTCATGGGGGATGTACTGGAAGTAGCAAGCAAGCTTGCCGGTATCGAGATCGACCGAGACGAGCAACTCCGTGTAGAGATTGTCGCCGGGCCGGATCGCGCCGTCGAGGTCAGGCGAAGGGTTGCCGACCACGAAATAGATGCGCTTGGTCTTGAGATCGACCGAGGGGTTCTGCCACACGCCGCCGCCGAGGATCTTGTACGGATCGCCGGTCTTGCCCAGCTGCGCCTTCTCGGCCTCGATATCGCGATGCAGGTCTTTGCCCGCGGCGTCCTTGGTCGCCCACACGCCGACCGAATTCTCGGGGGTGGTGTCGAAGTTCCACACGAGCTTGCCGGTCTTGGCGTCATAGGCCCTGACGAAGCCGCGGATACCGTATTCGCCACCGTTCGTGCCGATCAGGATCTTGCCGTCAACGGCCGTCGGCGCCATCGTCTCGCTATAGCCGAGCGTGGGATCGGCGATCTGGGTCTGCCACACCACGCTGCCCGTCTTGGCGTCGAGGGCCACGAGCTTGGAATCGAGCGTCGCGAGATAGACCTTGTCCTCATAGACGGCCACGCCGCGGTTGTTCGGTCCGCAGCAATAGGTCGTGACCGGACCCATGGCGTGCTTGTAGTGCCAATATTCCTCGCCCGTCTTGGCGTTGAGCGCATAGACGTGGTCGAACGAGGTGGTGACATACATGACCCCGTTGACGACGATCGGCGTCGTCTCCTGGGACTCCTTCACCTCGGTCTGGAAGATCCAGGCGGGATGCAGCTTGCCGACATTGGACGTATTGATCTCTTTGCCCGGGTAATACCGGGTCTGGTCGTAATTGCCGTTGGTATGCAGGAAATTCTTCGCATCGCTGGCGGCAGCGTTGAGCTGCTCCTGCGATACGGCAGCGGCCGGCGCCGCCTTCGTCTGAGCGAAGGCCAGGGTCGACCCGGCAACGCTCAGAACCAGCGCGCCCACGAGCGCGCCAGTCATCTTCAAACTCGACATATGATCCTCCCTTGATGGGTCCCGTCTTCAACCGTTTACCGGTCGCTCCAGTCGGGTTCGCCACCAGTGAAAGACTGCTCGCGCCCTTGGAAATTGTCAACAAACCAACCGGCGGAATTGAAGGCTTTGGCTGCAACCAGGCAACGAAATTTGCCACTTTAGCCGCCCCCTCGTTTCTGGCTTACGCACCATCGAGCGGGTAGAGTTCGCCACCGGCGCCGAGCCCCTGTCATCGCCCTTAAGTCCTGCGTAGAGGTCCCGTTTCCGTATGAGCCGTTGCCCGCGTAAGCCGTTGCCGGGACCGCGACATTTCCTCCGCGGGCGCGGTGGCAAACGAGCCCCGCTCTCCTCTCTGCTCCTCCTCGCGGCGTGCCTCTGCCTGGCCTTGGCGGAACCGCCCAGGGGCCGCGGCCCAAGCCGGTGGAGCCGCCGGTCTCCGCGCCCGGCCCCGGCAAGCCCCTGCCCCGCCCGCACGCCGCCGCAAGGGACCGGCGCGGCCCCCATCGAAGTGCCGATCGGCTATCTCAAGCAGGAGGTGAAGACGCTGATCCCGCTCTCGCGGCTGCATGTGGAGCCGGAGGATTACGGCATCGCCGGCGCCGAGCTCGCGCTCGAGGACAACAACACGACCGGCCGCTTCACCAAGCAGCACTTCACCCTCGACGTCGAGCGCGTGCCGATCGGCGGCGACGCCGTCGCGGCCTTGCAGAAGCTCGTGGATAGCGGCCATCGCTTCGTCCTCGTCGATGCGCCCGCCGCGACGCTTCTCGCCCTGTCGGATGCCGTCAAAGGCAAGGACGTGCTCTTGTTCAACGTCCGCGCCGAGGACGAAGAGCTGCGGCAGGAGCAATGCCGCGCCAATGTGCTGCACACCGCGCCCGACCGCGACATGCTCGCCGATGCGCTCGCCCAATATCTCGTCTGGAAGAAATGGCAGCGCTGGTTCGTGGTGAAGGGCCCCTTCCCCGAGGACCTCGCTTATCTCGAGGCCATCCGCCGCGCGGCCAAACGCTTCGGCGGCACCATCGTCGAGGAGCGCGAATATAAGGAGACCCCGGGCGCGCGCCGCACCGATACCGGCGAGCAGCTCATTCAGCAGCAAATGCCGGCCTTCACCCAAGGGGCGCCGGACTACGACGTGCTGATCGTGGCCGACGAGAAGGAGGTGTTCGGGCCCTACCTCCCCTACCGCACCTCGGACCCGCGCCCCGTCGCGGGCACGACCGGCCTCACCGCCATGAGCTGGCATCCGGCCCATGAGCAATGGGGCGCGACCCAGATGCAGAACCGCTTCCAGCGTTTTGCCAAGCGCTTCATGTGGCCCGTGGACTATCAGGCCTGGATCGCGGTCCGCGCCGTCGGCGAGGGCGCGACCCGCGTCCATTCGGGCGACGAGAGCGCCGGTCAACGCCTATATCCGCGGCAAGGATTTCGATCTTGCCGCCTTCAAGGGACAGAAGGTGACCTTCCGCAAATGGGACGGGCAGCTCCGCGAGCCGATCATCGTCACCGGCCCCGATCTGCCGGTGTCGATGTCCCCGCAAGCGGGCTTCCTGCACAAGGACGCCGAGGTCGACACGCTCGGGATCGACGAGCCGGAAACGAAATGCAAGCTCAAATGAGACGGATAAGCCTCGCGCGCGCCGAGGCGGAACGGAAGGAACGCCGCATGCCAAGGACGCCCCTCTTCGCGATCGCCATTGCCGTGACGGCCGGCATGGCCTGCCTCCCGCGCCACGCCGCGGCCTACACCGTTTACGTCTCCAACGAGAAGGGCAACTCGATCACCGTCATCGACAGCGCCACGCTCGAGGTCAAGCGGACGATCCCCGTCGGCCAGCGCCCGCGCGGCATCATGCTGACGCGCGACGGCAAGCAGCTCCTCATCTGCGCGAGCGACGACGACACGATCCAGATCCTCGACGTCGCCACCGGAAACAATCGTCGGCACGCTGCCCTCCGGGCCCCGACCCCGAGCAGCTCAACATTCATCCCTCCGGCAGCCCGGTCTACATCGCCAATGAGGACGACGCGCTGATGACCGCGATCGACCTGCATGACAAGAAGGTCGTGGCCGAGGTCCCCGTCGGCGTCGAGCCCGAAGGCGTGGGCATCAGCCCCGACGGCAAGACCCTGATCGCCACCTCCGAGACCTCCAACATGGCGCATTTCATCGACACCGGCACCTACCAGATCGTCGACAACGTGCTGGTCGGCTCGCGCCCGCGCTACGCCGAGTTCTCGGCCGACGGGTCGCAGCTCTGGGTGACGTCGGAAGTGGCGGGCACCGTGTCGGTCATCGATCCCAAGACGCGCCAGATCGTAAAGACGATCGGCTTCGAGATCCCGGGCGTGCAGCCGGAGAACATGCAGCCCGTGGGCGTCCGCCTGCTCAAGGACGGCTCGAAGGCCTTCGTGGCCTTGGGGCCCGGCCAATCACATCGCGGTCGTCAATGCGAAGACGCTCGAGGTCGAGCGCTATCTCCTCGTCGGCCAGCGGGTGTGGCAGCTCGCGCTGACCCCCGACGACAAGCTGCTATTCACGCACCAACGGCAACAGCAACGACGTCTCCGTCATCGACGTGCCGAGCATGACCGTGGTGAAATCGATGCCCGTCGGCACCGCGCCCTGGGGCATCTGCGATCTCGCAGAATTAGCCGGCGCGCTTAGCGCGTCGGCATGGGCTTCTCGCCGCGATAATCGTAGAAGCCGCGCTTCGTCTTGCGCCCGAGCCAGCCCGCCTCGACATATTTCACGAGCAAGGGACAGGGCCGGTATTTCGAATCGGCGAGCCCCTCATACAGCACCTGCATGATGGAGAGGCAGGTATCCAGCCCGATGAAATCGGCAAGCTGCAGCGGGCCCATGGGATGGTGCGCGCCGAGCCGCATGGCCGTATCGATGGCGTCCACCGAGCCCACGCCCTCATAGAGCGTGTAGACCGCCTCGTTGATCATCGGCAGCAGGATGCGGTTGACCATGAAGGCCGGAAAGTCCTCGGAGACGGCGACCGTCTTGCCGAGCGTCTCGACGAACTCCTTGGTGCGGCCGAAGGTGACGTCCTCGGTGGCGATGCCGCGGATCATCTCCACGAGCTCCATCACCGGCGCCGGATTCATAAAGTGCAGGCCGATGAAGCGCTCCGGCCGGTCGGTGGCGGCGGCGAGCCGCGTGATCGAGATCGAGGAGGTGTTGGTGGCGACGATGGCGTCCGGCTTGAGGAAGGGACACAGCGCCACGAAGATCTTGCGCTTGACCGTTTCCTCTTCGGTGGCCGCCTCGATGACGAGATCGGCGTCGGCGAAGCCGGCATAGGTTTCGGCGAAGCTGATGCGCTTCAGCGTCTTCTGCCGGTCCTCCTCGGTGATCTTGCCCGAGGCGATCTGGCGCGCCAAATTCTTGTCGATTTTCTCTATCGCCGCGTCGACCCGCTCCTTGGCGAGGTCGTTGATCGCCACGTCATATCCCGACAGCGCCACGACATGGGCGATGCCGCCGCCCATCTGGCCCGCGCCGACGATCCCGATCTTGCGAATGGGCTCCACCTCAGCGGCTCCCGGCGAGCTTGGTTCGGCGAGGACGTCCCCCGCACCATGCACCATATCGTCCATCATCGTTCCTCATCGACCCATTGGTCTCTAATAACCGGCCTTCTTGAGCTCGGCATCGAGCTCCGGCAGCACCGTGAATAGGTCTCCGACCAAGCCGTAATCGGCGACCTGAAAGATCGGCGCCTCAGCATCCTTGTTGATGGCGACGATCACCTTGGAATCCTTCATGCCGGCCAGATGCTGGATCGCGCCGGAGATGCCGACGGCGATATAGAGCTCCGGCGCCACCACTTTCCCCGTCTGCCCGACCTGATGGTCGTTGGGCATGTAGCCCGCGTCCACCGCGGCCCGGCTCGCCCCCACCGCCGCGCCGAGGCGGTCGGCCAGCGGCTCGATCAGGCTCTTGAAATTGTCGCCCGACTGCATGCCGCGCCCGCCGGACACCACGATGCGCGCGGAGGTGAGCTCGGGCCGTTCGCTCTCGCTGATGGCCGCACTTTCGAAGCTCGACACGCCAAGCGCCGCGGGCGGCGTGAGGCTCTCGATCGGCGCCGATCCCCCCTCGCCCGCCGCGGCAAAGGCCGTGGTGCGGATGGTGGCGACCACCTTCTTGTCGCTCGTTTGCACCGTCTCCAGCGCATTGCCGGCATAGATCGGACGGACGAATGTGTCGGGCGCCTTCACCTCGACGATGTCGGAGATTTGCGCCACGTCGATCAGCGCCGCCACGCGCGGGCAGACATTCTTGCCCATGGTGGTCGCCGGCGCGAGCAGCACGTCGTAATTCTGCATCAGCGGCAGGATGAGATTGGCGGTCTCCTCCGCGAGCCGGCTGCCGAGATGCGGCGCCTCGGCCAGGAGGACCTTGCGCACGCCTTGCAATTTGCTCGCCGCCTCGGCGACGCCGCGGCAGCCCTCGCCCGCGACGAGAAGATCCACATCGCCGCCGAATTTGCCCGCGGCGGTGAGCGCCTTCGCCGTCGCCGGCGCGAGCGTCTTGTTGTCGTGTTCGGCAAGGAGCAGGACCGCCATGTTACAGCACCCCTGCCTCGTTCTTCAGCTTGTCGACCAGCGCCGCCACGCTGTCGACCTTGATCCCGGCCTCGCGCGTCTTGGGCTCGGCGATGGAGATCACCTTCAGCCGCGGCGCGACATCGACGCCGAGCGTTTCCGGGCTCGTCTCGTCGATGGTCTTCTTCTTGGCCTTCATGATGTTGGGCAGCGAGGCGTAGCGCGGCTCGTTGAGGCGGAGATCGGTGGTGAGCACGGCCGGACGCGCGAGCACGAGCGTCTCCAACCCGCCATCCACCTCGCGCACGACCCTGACCTTGACGCCGTTGAGCTCGATCTTGGAGGCGAAGGTTCCTTGCGGCCAACCGAGCAGGCCGGCCAGCATCTGGCCCGATTGATTGCAATCGTCGTCGATGGCCTGCTTGCCCATGATGACGAGATCGGGCTTCTCGCTCTCCACCACGCGCTTGAGCAGCTTGGCGACGGCGAGCGGCTCGATCGATGGCCTCGGTCTTCACCAGGATGGCGCGGTCGGCCCCCATGGCGAGCGCGGTCCGCAGCGTGTCGGCCGCCTTGGCGCCGCCGATCGACACGGCGACGACCTCATTCGCCTCGCCTCGCTCCTTGATACGGACGGCCTCCTCGACGGCTATTTCGTCGAATGGGTTCATCGACATCTTGACATTGGCAAGGTCAACTCCGCTGCCATCGGACTTGACGCGGACCTTGACGTTGAAATCGACCACCCGCTTCACGGGAACGAGAATTTTCATGCGGCTTTATCTTCCCCGCACGCTTGACCAGGTCCCCAAGGCGCACGCTATCTCGCAACTGCGAAATGGCCGGGACGGTACTTCCGGGCAGCCCACAAGTCAATGCTTGCCAGGGATTTCTAGACCTTCTAGGCCCCGCCGCGCGTGCGGTCGAACAGCGGTACACCGCGCCGCCGCATGAACAGGATCAGCACCGCGCCGGCGGCCAGCCCGCCGATATGGGCCCACCAGGCGACGTTCTCGTCCTTGTCCCAAAGGAGGTTGGCGAACTGCGCCACGATCCAGAAACCGAGCGCCCAATAGGCGGTGAGCCTGATGGGGATGCGCCACAGCGCGAGCACCCAGATCTTCACCTTGGGGTGGAGGATCACATAGGCCGAGATGATCCCGGCCACCGCACCGGAGGCCCCGATCAGCGGCAGGTCGGAGTTGGGCGACATCCAGGCATGCAGCAGGCCGGCGAAGATTCCGCACATCAGATAAAACATGATGAAGCGGAGATGGCCCATCGCGTCTTCGACATTGTCGCCGAACACCCACAGGAACAGCATGTTGCCGAGGAGATGGATCCAGCTCCCATGCAGGAACATGTAGGTGACGAGGGTGAAGCGCTCGGGGAAGGGAAAGTCCCCGGAGGCAAGGCTCGGCCCGCTCACCACGCTCGATGCCATCAGCTTGGCCGGGACCACGGCGAAGGCCGCGGTGTTTTCCTCGTCGAGCGGAATGACCCAGCCGCTCAAGAACACAAGATAGATGACGACGTTGAGTACGATCAGCGCCACCGTGACGTATTGGTAATCGATCCGTTTCAGCGGATTGGTGTCGTGGAGGGGGATGAACACGGGGACGCGCTGCCTTGAGCTATCGGTTCTGGCCCTTGACCCACAGCACGTCGCTCTTGCCTTGGTCGTTGGCGAAGCGGGCCGCGACGAACAGGAAGTCCGACAGCCGGTTGATGTAGCGCAAGGCCGGCGCGCCGACGGGCTCGCCTTCCGAGGCCGCGAGCTCGACCATCAGCCGCTCGGCCCGGCGCGCGATGGTGCGGGCAAGATGCAGGAAGCTCGCCGCGGGCGTGCCGCCGGGCAGCACGAAGGAGCGCAAGGGCTCCAGATCGCGATTGAAGGCGTCGATCTCGGCCTCGAGCCGCTCGACCTGCGCATCGGTCACGGTGAGCCGGCCGCGGGCATCCTTGGCCTCGTCGGGAAAGCAGAGATCGGCGCCGAGGTCGAACAGATCGTTTTGGATGCGGGCGAGCGCGGCATCGAGGGCGGGATCGGCCTCGCGCGTATGGAGGCGGGCGAGCCCAATGGCGGCATTGGCCTCATCGAGCGTGCCATAGGCCTCGACGCGGAGGTCGTATTTGGGCACGCGCCGCCCCGACCCGAGCGCCGTGGTGCCGTCGTCGCCGGTGCGCGTATAGATCTTGCTGAGGACCACCATGGTCGGACCTCACCCGCCGGGCCAAGCGGGTCTCGCCATCCCGGCTGCGTAGCCTAGCGGGGCGCCATAAGCGGTCAAGCTTTCCTTGGGCCGGAAAAGCGAGCCCGGTCAGGGCTAACGGCCTGGAAGCCCCATTCGCCGGTCATTTATAGGTGATGTAGATCGCCGCCATGACGAGGCAGATGGCGATGAATTGCAGCACCACGCGCCAGCGCATCAGCATCTGGCTGCGATTGGGGCTGCCCCCGCGCATCATGTTCCACAGCCCGAGCAGGAGCACGGTGGCAACCGCCGCCAGCGCAATCGGAATGGCGTATTTGAGCAATTCTTGCATCGCGGTCTCCTCCCACCCAGGGCGTAACGCCCGGCCTCAAGTCTAGTTGCGCTTGCGCGATCACGTCGAGGAGGCGCGTCGGCAGGACGCGCCGCAAGAACCCCACCGCGTAAGTAGGCCAGGTGACGTAATAGCGCGGGCGGGGCGCGGGGCTTTCCAGCGCATGGATGAGCTTGGCCACCACGGCCTCCGGCCCGAGCTTGAAGGTCTGGGTGCCCCCCTCCTCCATGCGCGCGATGCGGGCGCGATAGATGTCCCGATGCGCCGAGCGCTCGAGGTCGATATTGCGGCGATAGGCCTCGAGCGCATGCTCGACGAAGCGCGAGGCGATGGGACCCGGCTCGATCAAGACGACATGGATGCCGGTTCCGGCAAGCTCCATGCGCAGCGTGTCGGCGAGCGCCTCCACCGCGAATTTGGCGGCGCAATAGGCGCCGCGATAGGGCGCGGCGATGAGCCCGAGCACCGAGGAGCAGAACACGATGCGCCCCTCCCCTCGCGCCCGCATCGAAGGAATGAGCCGGCAGGTCAGATCGTGCCAGCCGAACACATTGGCCTCGAACTGGGCGCGCAGCACGTCCGGCGTCAGATCTTCCACCGCGCCCGGCTGGCCATAGGCGCCGTTGTTGAACAGCGCAGTGAGCGTGCCGCCCGTCGCCGCGAGCACGTGCCCGGCGGCGGCGGCGATCGATGCGGGCTCGGCATAATCGAGATAGAGGCACTCGACGCCGATCTCGTCTTTGAGCCGGGCGATGTCCTCTGGCTTGCGCGCGGTGGCGAACACCCGCCAGCCGCGGGCCTTCAGGGTTCTGCGCCGCGCACAGCCCGATGCCGGAGGAGCAGCCGGTGACGAGGACGCTCCGCGCCGGCCATCAGCCTGTCAATCACCAATGGCAATTGAGCTGGCGGTGACTAATCGCCCCCGACGGTCCCCTCCGGCGGCAGCGCCTTCTGCTTGATGCCCTTCAACCCGGCGAAGAAGATGTCGCTGATCTTCTTCGTGGCGTCCTCGTCGGAGGCGCCATTGGCGTCGAAGGTAGCGTCCCAATGAACCGTGGTGCGCTCCGGGTTCCTCTCGTCTTCCTCGACCCAGAGCTTGGCCTTGTAGTTCTTGACCGGCAGCGGGCTCTCGAGGATCTCGTAGCTGTAGCTCGTATCGTCGGACTCCAGCAGCTTCTCCTTGATCGTGCCGCCATTGTCCTTGAGCGTCAGCGTGCGGATGGTGGCGTCGCCCTCTTTGGTCTCCTTGCAATCGGCGACCACGGGATGCCAGTCCTTGATCGAGCAGAATTCGCTGACGATCGCCCACACTTTGGGCACGAGCGCGGGCGCGTTGATCTTCTTCTTGACCTCGAGCGCGGAAGCCGCGCCGCTGCCGATGACAAGCGCCGCCAATGCGGCAAGGACCAATTTCATTCCACGCATACGTCTCCTCCATCAGTCGCTTTTGTTGTGCAGTCTTGCGATGTGCGGACCATAGCATGGCGGCGGCGGCGGGCGGATGGAGCAAAGCGACACGCCGGAAACGAGGGCTTAACCCTCCAACAGCCGCCGGGCGATGACATGGGCCTGAATCTCGGCCGCGCCCTCGAAGATCGACAGGATGCGCGCGTCGCACAGCACCCGGCTCACCGGATATTCGAGCGCAAAGCCGTTGCCGCCGTGGATTTGCAGCGCATTGTCGGCGGCGGCCCACGCCACGCGCGCGGCGAGCAGCTTGGCCATGCCGGCTTCGAGATCGCAGCGCCGCCCGGCGTCCTTCTCCCGCGCGGCGAAATAAGTGAGCTGGCGCGCGAGCAGGATCTCCGCCGCCATCATGGCGAGCTTGTCGGCGACGCGCGGGAAACCGATGATCGCCTTGCCGAACTGAATGCGCTCGGTGCCGTAGCGCAGCCCGAGATCGAGCGCGGATTGCGCCACGCCGATCGCCCGCGCCGCCGTCTGGATGCGCGCCGCCTCGAAAGTCTGCATCAGCTGCTTGAAGCCCTGCCCCTCGACGCCGCCGAGCAGATTGGCGGCCGGCACGGCGAAGCCGTCGAAGGAGATGTCGAACTCCTTCATGCCGCGATAGCCGAGCACCTCGATCTCGCCCCCGCTCATGCCCTGGGCGGGGAAGGGATTGTCGTCGGTGCCGCGCGGCTTGGGCGCGAGGAACATGGAGAGCCCGCGATAGCCCTTCTCGGATGGATTGGTGCGCGCGAGCACGGTCATGAGGTCGGCGCGGGCGGCATGCGTGATCCAGGTCTTCTGCCCGGTGATGCGGTACACATCGCCGTCCTTCACCGCGCGCGTGGTGAGCGAGGCGAGATCGGAGCCGGTATTGGGCTCGGTGAACACCGCCGTGGGCAGCACCTCGCCGCTCGCGATCTTGGGCAGCCACTCCGCCTTCTGCGCGTCGGTGCCGCCATTGAGGATGAGTTCCTCGGCGATCTCCGAGCGCGTGCCGAGCGAGCCCACGCCGATATAGCCGCGGGAGAGCTCCTCGGAGACGACGCACATCGCCTCCTTGCCGAGCCCGAGGCCGCCGAACTCCTCCGGCAGGGTGAGGGAGAACACGCCGAGCGACGCCATGTCGGCGATCAGCGGCAGCGGCACATATTCGTCCTTGAGGTGCCACTCTTGCGCATGCGGCACGACCTCGGCGTCGGAGAAGCGGCGCATCTCCTCGCGCATGGCCTCCAAGGTCTCGTCGAGGCCGGGATCGCCGAAGGCGGCGGCCCCTTGCGCGCCTTGGATCAGCTCCACCACGCGGGCGCGCGTCGCCGGAATCGTGCCCTCGATCAGCGCCCGCACCGCGGGCGTCAGGAATGCCGCGAGGTCCTTCTCCGCCACGCCGAGCTCGTGCAGCCGCACGATCTCGTTCTGGCTCATCATCACCCCGCCGAACAGCTGCGCCAGATATTCGGCCGTGCCGATCTGCGCGAGCAGCGCCTCCATCTCGCCGAAGCGGCCTTCGCCCTGCATGCGCTCGGCATAGCTCGCGATCTGGCGGATCGCCTCGACATAGGTGGCGATCCAGGCAAGCCCATGCGCCGCGCGCTGTTCCCGCTCGAGCGCGGCCGCGTCGAGCTTGCCGCCGGGCGCCACCTTGGCGGCCATGGCCGCGACGGCGCCTTCGCGCAAAGTGCCGGCGGCCTCGGCCGCGGAATGGAGTAGTGGGATGAGATCGGGCAGGCGGCCTTGCTTCGGTTGGGCCTTGGTCTCGGCGGCGATGGTCACGGGCGGTCCTTATGCAAGCGTGGTTCGACGCCGCCCAACGAACCGTGGGCGGGCGCGAAAGTCAAACCTGAAGTCGCCGGATGGGCCTCGCGCGTTAAGCCGCGTCGAGCCCGTTGGCCGTCGCTTCCGCCGGCGCCGCGCTCAAACTGGCTTGCGCCTCGGTGCCATAGGAGGGCGAGGCGGGATGCCAGCTCGCTTGCGCCCCTTGGGTCTCTTCGGCCGTGGTCTCGGCCGGCGCTTCGGCAGCCGGCGCGGGCGCCGCAATTTCGGGCTCGGCCGCCGCCAAGGCCTGCGGCTCGGGAGCGGCAGGCGCCGGATTGGCCTCGCCTTCGATGATGTCGAGGGGCCGGATCGCGGCCAGCAGCTCGTCGAGCTTGTGCATGGCCACGTAATATTGGTTCTGCCGCAAGCGCCGCTCGACCTCCGCGCGGAGCTCCACAATCGATTCGACCAAATCCTTGCGTATCAGCGGATTGTCCATCACTGCCCCCTCTCTCAACTTAAAGCTCACCTCACGCGAGCAACCGCCACGCGCTCATCTTACTCGGTTGTGGGGACAAGTCGAACTCGGCAGCCGCGCCCCTGCCCGCGCGGATGAGCCATGAGCCGCGCTCATCGCGGGGATGAGACATCTTCAATCCCGTTCTTCGGCGAGCGGGTTTAAGATGTTGAACGAATAGGGGACGAAGGACGTTGAACGAACGAAGGAGAAAAGTCGTGAACGATCTAAAGACGCTCGTCGTCGCCTTGGGCGTCGCCATGTGGACTGCCGCTCGCAGCCCACTGCGAAGAGCAATCGGCTCAGTCCGCCGAGAAACCGGCGACACCGGCAAAATGTCTCGAAGCCGCGGTGAACCCCGTCACTGGCGACGCGGTCTGCGTCAATCCCGTCGGGGCCCCGGTCGCCCCGCCGCCCAAATCGGCCTTTCAGCCCTGCAAGCCTCGGGCGCACGATAACGACGCCTGGACCACTTATGAGCACTCATCCCGCTGCGGCGAGCAGTTGACGCGCGCGGGACGATCCTAGGTCTTAAGTCTGGTGCGCAGTGGAAGTGCGAGTGATCTCGTGGTTCATGCCGTTTCCTGGCGTCAGCGTGGTCGATTGCTGGAATAAGTTCACGATCATGTCGGCTAGATGATCGGCCGCCGGCGAGCTGTTGACTGCTACGTCGCCGCACGTATTCGAAATCGTGCAGCGGCCGGTAAGCTGCACTCGGTTGCGGCGGGAGGGATTCTTCGACCGTGGTATCGGCCGGCGCTTTGGCAACCGGCGCGGGCGCCGCGATTTCGTGCTCGGCCGCCGCCTGGGCGTGCAGCTCGGGAGCGGCAGGCGCCGGATTGGCCTCGGCTTCGACGATGTCGAGCGCCGCATCGCGGCCAGTAGCTCGTCGAGCTTGTGCATGGCCACGTAATATCGGTGCTGCCGCAAGCGCCGCTCGACTTCCGCGCGGAGCTCCACGCTCATTTCGACCAGATCGTTGCGTATCAGCGGATTGTCTATAACTGCCCTCTCTCTCAATTTAAGGCTCACCTCACTCTAGCAACCGCCTTGCGCTCATCTTACTCGCTTGTGGCGACAAGTCTAACTCCGTATTTTCGGCCTTCTTTTTTCGTTTAGCCATGAGCCGCGCTCATCGCGGGGATGAGACATCTTCAATCCCGTTCTTCGGCGAGCGGGTTTAAGCTGTTGAACAAATACGGGAGGAAGGACGTTGAACGAACGAAGGAGGAAAGTCGTGAACAGTCTAAAGACGCTCGCCGTCGCCTTGGGCATCGCCATGTGGTCTGCCGCTCGCAGCCCACTGCGAAGAGCAATCGGCTCAGTCCGCCGAGAAACCGGCGACGCCGGCAAAATGTCTCGAAGCCGCGGTCAACCCCGTCACTGGCGACGCGATCTGCGTCAATCCCGTCGGGGCCCCGGTCGCCCCGCCGCCCAAATCGGCCTTTCAGCCCTGCAAACCGCGGGCGCACGATAACGAGGCCTGGACCACCTATGAGCACTCATCCGGATGCGACCAGTCAGCTCAGCTCCTAGGTCTCGAGCAGCTTAGCCGTTATGCATCTGGCGGCTGGCTTCGATCACGTCCTCGAAGGTGCGCAAGCCCGTGCACGGCGCGCTCACCAGCACCGCCATGTTGCCCGGGCGATGCTCGTTCTTCCACATGCGCATATGCGCCTTGGGGATCTGCTCCCAGGGGAAGACTTCGCTCATGCACGGATCGATGCGCCGCTCGACCACGAGCCGGTTGGCCTGGCTCGCCTGCAACAGATGGGCGAAATGCGAGCCCTGGATGCGCTTCTGATGCATCCACACATAGCGCGCGTCCATGGTGAGGTTGTAGCCCGTGGTGCCGGCGCAGAACACGACCATGCCGCCGCGCTTCACCACCAGCGTCGAGACCGGGAAGGTCGCCTCGCCCGGATGCTCGAACACGAGGTCCACGTTGACGCCCTTGCCGGTGATCTCCCAGATCGCCTTGCCGAAATTGCGCGCCTCCTTCAGCCACACGTCGTATTCCGGCGTGCCGACCTTGGGCAGCTGGCCCCAGCATTTGAAATTGTTGCGGTTGATGACGCCCTTGGCGCCGAGCGACATGACGAACTCTTTCTTGTCGTCGTCCGACACGACGCCGATGGCATTGGCGCCCGCGGTGGCGCAGAGCTGCACCGCCATGGAGCCGAGACCGCCGGAAGCGCCCCACACGAGCACATTGTGCCCGGGCTTTAGTGTATGCGGCCGGTGGCCGAACAGCATGCGGTAGGAGGTGGCGAGCGTCAGCGTGTAGCAGGCGGACTCTTCCCAGGTGAGGTGCTTCGGCCGCTCGAGCAGCTGGCGGTCCTGCACGCGGGCAAATTGCGCGAACGAACCGTCCGGCGTCTCATAGCCCCAGATGCGCTGCGACGGCGAGAACATCGGATCGCCGCCGTTACATTCCTCGTCGTCGCCGTCGTCCTGATTGCAATGGATGACGACCTCGTCGCCGACCTTCCAGCGCTTCACCTTGGAGCCGACGGCCCACACGATGCCGGACGCATCGGAGCCCGCGATGTGATAGGGGTTCTTGTGCACGTCGAGCGTCGACATCGGCTTGCCGAGCGAGGCCCACACGCCGTTATAGTTGACGCCCGCGGCCATCACGAGCACGAGCGCCTCATGGGAGTCGAGCTCCCAGGTGGGCAGCACCTCGACCTGCATGGCTTCGTCGGGCGGACCGTGCCGCTCTTTGCGGATGGCCCAGGCATACATGTTCTTCGGCACATGGCCGAGAGGAGGGATCTCGCCGATCTCATACAGGTCCTTGAGCGTACCTTGCGCCGGAGACACTGTAGCTAGCGACATCTCATTCATCCGTTCGCCCCCCAGTCCATTGTCTGTATACGCTTTTGCATTGCGGTAATTCTCCGTCATCCATCTCGCAACTGCAACATAATTGCGCGCTCCAAGCTTAACGCTCAGTGCCGCGTTTTGAGCCGCCATCTCGGCCCAGAGTTGCCCCAGGGAGGCCAGAGCCCCCCAGCCGGGAGGGACCGTTAGCAAAAACAGGGACCTGTGCCCAGAGCTCCAATCGCATCCCCCTAAGCCTGCCTCGCCGCCGGCCGCGGCGCTCTGGCGACGGCATCCCTCATAAGGGTTTTGGGCTAGCTTGACAACTCGAAGCCGGGCCTGGCCGAGCCGCGGAGTTGCCACGCCGCTTGCGCCCGTGCTTCATTGCAGCAACGCCGCTTGCGGCCGTGCTTCATTGCAAGCCACGATCCTGCGGCCGGAGAGCGTCAATGGCACGAGGCAAAGGAAAGCGCGACAAGCCCTGGATGTTCCGCACCTATGCGGGCCATTCGACGGCGCGCGCCTCGAACGAGCTCTACCGCAAGAACCTCGCCAAGGGCCAGACCGGGCTCTCGGTCGCCTTCGATCTGCCCACCCAGACGGGCTACGATTCCGACGATCCGCTCGCCCGCGGCGAAGTGGGCAAGGTCGGCGTGCCCATCTCCCATCTCGGCGACATGCGCAGCCTGTTCGAGGGCATTCCCTTGGCCGAGATGAACACCTCCATGACCATCAACGCCACGGCCGCCTGGCTGCTCGCGCTCTATGTCGCGCTCGCCGACGAGCAGGGCGCCGATCGCACCAAGCTCACCGGCACGGTGCAGAACGACATCCTCAAGGAATATCTCTCCCGCGGCACCTACGTGTTCCCGCCCGCGCCGTCGCTGCGGCTGATCAAGGACGTGATCGTCTACACCTCGCGCGCGATGCCGAAATGGAACCCGACCAATATCTGCTCCTATCATTTGCAGGAGGCGGGAGCGACGCCCACCCAGGAGCTCGCCTTCGCGCTCGCCACCGCCGAGGCCGTGCTCGACAAGGTCAAGGCCTCCGGTGAAATCTCCGATGCCGATTTTCCGCGCGTGGTCGGCAGCATCAGCTTCTTCGTCAATGCCGGCGTCCGCTTCGTCACCGAGATGTGCAAGATGCGCGCCTTCGTCGATCTGTGGGACGAGATCGCCGAGAAGCGCTATGGCGTGACCGATCCGGCGCTGCGGCGCTTCCGCTACGGCGTGCAGGTCAACTCGCTCGGCCTGACCGAGCAGCAGCCGGAGAACAACGTCTATCGCATCCTTCTGTCCATGCTCGCCGTGGTCGCCTCGAAGAAGGCGCGCGCCCGCGCCGTGCAGCTGCCGGCGTGGAACGAGGCGCTCGGCCTGCCGCGGCCGTGGGACCAGCAATGGTCGCTCCGGCTGCAGCAGATCGTGGCCTATGAGACCGATCTGCTCGAATTCGACGACATCTTCGACGGCGCCGAGGTGATCGAGAAGAAGGTCGAGGAGATGAAGGACGCGGCCCGCGCCGAGCTCGCCCAGATCGAGGCGGCGGGAGGTGCGGTGGCCTGCATCGACTATATGAAGCACGCGCTGATCGAGTCGAACGCCGCCCGCGTGGCGGCCATCGAGGACGGCGAGCAGGTGCTGGTCGGCGTCAACGCCTATACCGAGACCGAGCCCTCGCCGCTCAACGACGGCATCGAAGGCATCCTCACCGTGCCCGAGAGCGTCGAGCTCGAGCAGATCGCGCTGCTGCAAGACTGGCGTTCGCGCCGCGACGACAAGGCGGTGCGCCAGGCGCTCATCGACCTGAAAGCGGCTGCCGCCGAGGACCGCAACATCATGGAGCCCTCGATCGCGGCCGCCAAAGCGGGCGTCACCACCGGCGAATGGGGCCAGGTCCTGCGCGAAGTGTTCGGCGAATACCGCGCCCCGACCGGCATCGGCGCCGAGCGCCACCCCGACATTGCCCGGCTGGAAGAGGTCCGCCGCCTCGTCGACGCGGTGTCGGACAAGCTCGGGCGGAGGCTCACTTTCGTCGTGGGCAAGCCCGGCCTCGACGGACATTCCAACGGCGCCGAGCAGATCGCGGTGCGCGCGCAAGATTGCGGCATGGAGGTCGTCTATGACGGCATAAGGCTCACGCCCGCGCAGATCGTCGAGCAGGCGAAAGCCGCCAACGCCCATGTGCTCGGGCTCTCGATCCTCTCCGGCTCGCATGTGGCGCTGGTCCGCGACGTCGCCCAGCGCATGCGCGAGGCGGGTCTCGGCAGCGTTCCCATCGTCGTCGGCGGCATCATCCCGGCCGACGATGTGAATGTGCTGAAGCAGTGCGGCGCGTCCGCCGTCTACACGCCCAAGGACTTCCAGCTCAACGACATCATGACGGGCATCGTCAAGCTCGTGGACAAGAAGGCCGCGGAGCTGAAGGCCATCGGGCAGGCGGATTTGCGCGTGCCGGAGCGCGTTGCCCGTTAAGGGCCGAGGGAGGGGGTCATGCGGCTGATCGCGGCGGCGTTCCTGATGCTCGCTTTGCTGCCCCTGCCCGGCCACGCCGCCGATCAGACGCCCTGCGCCTCCACCATCACCTCCGGCAGCGGCAATGTCACGGTCGAGGGCAAGGCGGCGGCGCGCGCCGGCGATACCACCGGCTGCGGCGACACGGTGGTGGAAGGCTCACCCGACGTGCTCATCAACGGCAAGCCGGCCGCCCTGCAAGGCGGTCAGACCGGCTGCGGCGGCTCGATCGTCACCGGCGCCTCGGGCGTGTTCATCAACGGCAAGCCCATGGCCGGCACCGGCGATGCCGCCGGCTGCCCCGGCAAGTGACGCTTCACAGATTGGTCGCGTTCGGCTGCCCGGATCCTACGGTCTGCCCCAGGGCGATTTCGCGTCCCACCACAACACGGCGAAGATCGCCAGAAGCGCCCACCAAACCGCGCTGGTTGCCTGATTTGTGACCACCGCAAACACGATGCTGATGATGATGCAAACGAGAGCGATGATATTGCCGATGCCCATGCCCATGTCGTCCCTCTTCTGTCCGGCCAAGGTGCCGGAGGGGACTAAAGCACCGAACTTCCGATTCCGCTACCACGATAACCGCCGCACGACGGGCGGTAGCCGCGAGAAGTGCTCGCCTCTGAAATGAATGTCTAGGCGCGCCGGCGGCCTGAGCTCGCATCGTCGGGCTCCGTCTCCTCGGCCTCGTCGCTGTCGACGGCGAGGAACGGCGCCAGCGTCGCGTAGAGTTCGCGCCCGCGAATGGGCTTGGCGACATAGGCATCCATGCCCGCGGCGAGATAATCCACGCCGTCATCCGCCGGGGCCTTGGCCGTCAGCGCCACGATCGGCACCTCCGCCGAGGGCCCCTGCAGCTTGCGGATGCGCTTCGTCGTCTCGATGCCGTCGAGGTCGGGCATCATGATGTCCATCAGCACGAGGTCGTAGGTCTTGGACGCCAGACACATGATGGCGGCGGCGCCCGACTCCACCATTTCGTAGCTCAGCCCGAACTCATCGAGATAGGCGCTGATCAGCATGCGGTTCACGGCATTGTCCTCGACCACGAGGATATGCCCGGACAGCGCGCCGGCCGGCTGCGCCTCCCTCGCCTCCTTCGCCGCCGACTTGCCCGTGGCCACGCGCTCGATGGGGATGGTGACGAAGAACAAGCTGCCTTGGCCGGGCACGCTCTCGCAGGCGATCTCGCCGCCCATGAGCTCGGCGAGCCGGCGCGCGATGGAAAGGCCGAGCCCGGTCCCGCTATAGCGGTCGCCCTGGGCGGAAGGCTTGAACAGACGCTTGAGCTCGCCCTTGCCGAGACCGGCACCCGTATCGGTGACGTCGAAGCGGAGCATGAGCTTGCCGGAAGCTTCGCGCGCGCTCGCATGCAGCCGCACCGAGCCTTCGGTGGTGAATTTCAGCGCGTTGTCGACGAGAATTTCCAGGATCTGGCGCACGCGGGCCGCATCGCCCTTGATCAGGCGCGGACAGCTTGCGCCGATATCGACGCCGCTCGTGAGACCCCTTTCGTTCGCCCGCGTTTGCAGGCCGCCCGCCACGCTCTGCACGAGGTCGTGCAGATCGAACGGCGCGGAGGCAAGCTCGCAGCGGCCGGTCTCGAGCTGGGAAAAATCGAGAATGTCGTTGAGCACGGCGAGCAGGCTCTTCGCCGACTGTTGCAGCGTCACCGCGTAGCGCTTTTGCGTATTGTCGAGCGGGCTCGCGAGCAGGAGCTCGGCCATGGAGATGATGGCGCCGATCGGCGTGCGCAGCTCATGGCTGGCGACGGCGAGCAGCTCGGACTTGGCCTTATCCGCCCCCTCGGCCGCTTCGCGCGCTTGCCGCTCCGCCTGGAGTGCGTCGACAAGGCTTTGGATCTGCGCGAAGAGATCGTCCGGACGGAAATCCTCAGGACGCATGACTGGTGGACCGCCCCTTCCTGGCAACCATTCCTCTTCATCGTCCCAGAGACCACTTAAGACTCGCCTAAGGCCTTGGTTAGAGAGCGAGTAAGAGATTGGAAACGCGGCGTTAACGCTCATGCGCAGCATCGCCACCGAGCACGATATCCGGGCGGGAATAGCCTCACTCACGCGGGCCTGTGCCCATATGGCACGCCTCCATGCCATGACCGGCGACCCGCCGCTCCGCCGCCATCCGCCGGGCTTCCCGGGGCTTGCGCGTGTCATCCTCGGCCAGCAACTCTCGATTGCGAGCGCGGCCGCCATCTGGGGACGGCTCGAAGCGAGCCTCGATCCCTTCACGCCCGAGGCCTATCTCGCCCTCACCGACGCGGATTTACGCGCGGCGGGGCTCTCGGCCGCCAAGGTCATGACCTTGCGCGGCGGTCGCCCGCGCCACGCTCGACGGCAGCCTCGATTTCGACGCTCTTGCCGATGCGCCCGACGAGACCGTTCATGCCGAATTGACCAAGCTCAAAGGCATCGGCCCCTGGACCGCCGATAGCTATCTCATGTTCTCGCTCGGCCGCGCCGATGCCTGGTCGCCCGGCGATCTCGCGCTCCAGCTTGCCGTCAAGGACGCGCTCCGTCTCGATGCCCGGCCGGGGCCGGCCGCCATGGTCGAGATCGCGCAAGGCCTGGCGCCCCTGGCGCGGAATCGCCGCGCGTCTGCTGTGGTCCTATTACGCGCTCACGCGCAAAGCGCGCCGGGCGGCGTGAGACCTGGCGGAAAGACAAGCTCAGCCTTTATGTCCTAGAGAAGCTCATGATCGTCTGCTCCTGCTCCATGATCACCGCCAAGGACGTGGCCGAGGCGGTATCCGCCATCCGCACCGCCGACCCGTTCGTCGTGCTGACGCCCGGCCTCATCTACCGCCAGCTCGGCAAGCGCCCGTCCTGCGGCAGCTGCCTGCCGCTCATCACCCAGCAGATGCTCGCCTCCGACGAGGAGGGCCCGAGCGCCGCCGGCGCAACGCACGCGGCGCGCGGTCGAGGAGCCCTAGCGGCGGACGCGGGAACAGGTCATGATCACGGCAACACGGGAATGAGGAGGAAACAGGATGAAGGGGAATCCGAAAGTCATCGAATATCTCAACAAGGGGCTGACCAGCGAGCTCACCGCCGTCAACCAATATTGGCTGCATTACCGCCTGCTCGAGGATTGGGGCTTCACGCGGCTCGCCGCGAAGGAGCGCAAGGAATCCATCGAGGAGATGCATCACGCCGACAAGCTCGTCACCCGCATCATCTTCCTCGAAGGCTTCCCCAACATGCAGCGCCTCGACCCCCTGATGATCGGCCAGAACATCAAGGAAGTGCTCGAATGCGACCTCAAGGCGGAATACGGCGCCCGCGCGCTCTACATGGAAGCCCGCGCCTGCTGCCGCAAGGAAGAGGACTATGTGAGCATGGATTTGTTCGAGGAGCTGCTCGCCGACGAGGAGGGCCACATCAATTATCTCGAATTGCAGCTCAATCTCCTCAACGACATCGGCCTGCAGAATTACGGCCAGCTCAACGCCCATTCCGCCGACAAGGTCCCCGAGGAGGATGTGGGGCCGTGACCGGTAGCGCGGCGACGCAAGAGGAGAGGCTCCCCTAGATGGCCCCGCGTCTTGACGGCCCGCGGCTCGCGCCTTCCGGCGGCGGGCAGGCGCGACAGCTCGTCGTCTTCCTGCACGGCTATGGCGCCAATGGCGACGACCTCATCGCCCTGGGCCGCGAATGGGCCCGCGCGCTGCCGCAGGCGGCCTTCGTCTCGCCCCATGCGCCCGAGCCCTGCGGCATGGCGCCCATGGGGCGGCAATGGTTCGACCTCACCTTCCGCGATCCGGGCGAGATCGCCCGCGGCATCGCCCGCGCCGGACCCACGCTGAACGCCTTTCTCGACGCCGAGCTCGAGCGCCTGCGTCTTCCTTCGCGCGCGCTGGCGCTGGTGGGCTTCAGCCAGGGCACGATGCTCGCGCTCGCCGTGGGGCTGGCGCGCAAGCCCGCGCCCGCCGCGATCGTCGGCTATTCCGGCGCGCTCGCCGGCATCGAGGCCTTGCCCGCCGCGGCGGAGGCACCCGCGGTGCTGCTCGTCCATGGCGACATGGACGAGGTGATCCCCGTCGACGCCATGATGATCGCGCGCGAGCAACTGGCCCAAGCCGGCCTTCCCGTGGAGTGGCATGTGGCGCCCGGCATCGGCCACGGCATCGACGGCGAGGGCTTGCGGCTCGGCGGCGCCTTCCTCAAACAGGCCTTCGCGTCAGGCTCAGTCCCTGCAAAGCTCGTAGCCTTCGCGCTTATCCACACAATCTTCCTCGCTCGTCTCGCTTTGCTCTACGCCCGGCTCCGCAAGCAGCCGCGCCAGGGCGCGATTCCGGCTGCGTCATCGTGAAACCTACCGCATCTTGGGTGCTTCACAGAGCTGACACGTCCCTATAGTATGCCGCCCGCAAGGAGGATTGAGCCCGAGTGCGACGGGCAAGAGCAAAGGATTTGCTGCCTTGAACGTCGCCACCGCTTCCGCCCAGCCGGGGACCTTCCCGGCCCTCGTGCTCAACGCCGATTACCGGCCGCTCTCCTACTATCCGCTCTCGCTGTGGGGCTGGCAGGACGCGGTGAAGGCCGTGTTCCTCGACCGCGTCAACATCGTCTCCGAATACGACCGCGCCGTCCACTCCCCCTCCTTCGCGATGAAGCTGCCGAGCGTGGTCTCGCTCAAGAAATATGTGCGCCCGGCGCTCTACCCGGCCTTCACCCGATTCAACGTGTTCCTGCGCGACCGCTTCTCCTGCCAATATTGCGGCGACGAGCAGGACCTCACCTTCGACCATCTCGTGCCCCGCTCGCGCGGCGGCATGACGCGCTGGGACAACGTCGTCACCGCCTGCGCGCCGTGCAATTTGCGAAAGGGCGGCAAGCTCCCCGCCGAGGCCAAGATGTGGCCGGCGCAGAAGCCCTATCGCCCGACGGTGTTCGAGCTCCACCGCAACGGGCGCCTGTTCCCGCCCAATTATCTGCATGAGAGCTGGCTCGATTATCTCTACTGGGATACCGAGCTCGAGCCGTAATCGCCGTTTCTCCTTAAAATCGGATCTCGCTGCCTCAATAGCGCGTGGTTAGCTCGGTCAGCCATTGCGGCGATGCATCGACCAGCGCGGCCTCCAGGCGCTTGTCGAGACCGGTCGCAACGATCAGCCCGATCGTCACCAGCAGCACGCCGAGCAGCATCTTGCCGCCTTTGCCCGCCTCCATGAGACGGCCGCGCCAGCGCATCATCGCCTCGCGCGAGAGGAGCCCGAGCAGCATCAGCGGCAACGCGGCACCTAGCCCAAAGGCGAGCATCGTCAGCGCCACTTGACCGAGAGTTCTCGCCCTTGGCGGCGAGGATCGAGGCGGCGCCGAGCGTGGGCCCCACGCACGGGCTCCACACGGCTCCGAGCAGCAGGCCGAAGGCCGAATTGGCCGAGCGAGCCCGCTCGCTGTGAAGCTTTCGAAGCGATCGCCGAGGAAATTGCTCACCGGGCCCGCGGCGAGCGCGAATTGCTCTTGCAGGCGCGGCACGAGCAGGAGCACCCCGACCGCGATCAACAGCACGGCGGAGACGGCGCGAAAGAATCCGGTATCGAGCCCGGCGGCAAAGCCGATGGTCGCGACGAACAGACCGATCGCGACGAAGGACAAAGCGAGCCCGGCGGAAAGCGCGATCGGCCCCAAGCGATTCTCGCTCTGCGCCGTGCCGAGCACGATGGGCAGAAGCGGCAACACGCATGGGGAGAGGACCGAGAGGACGCCCGCGAGGCAGGCAAGCCCGATTGTTCCGAGCGACATCGCTCTTTCGGCCTAGAGGGCCTTGTTGAGCAATACGCCTATGGCGACAGGGCTCGTCTCGCCGGCCGACCGGCCCTTCTCCGTCTCGCCCTTGAAGACGATGAGCGTGCTTTGCGACTGCGCCTTGAGCGCCCGCACATCGTCCTTCTGGGTGTCGAAATCGACTTTGAACGCAACGAGATCCTTGAATTTGGGTTCGGCCGTGAGCGCGTCCAAAATCGGCGCCTGCGCGCGGCAGACCGGACACCAGGGCGCAAAAATATCGACGAGAATGGATTTGCCCGCTTTCTGTGCCGCGGCGAACTGCGCCGCATCGTACGGCTTCCACTCCGCGGCGGAGGCGGGCAACGCGCCGAGCAGGGCCGCGAGCGCGATGACGCAAAAGAAAAGAGAGCGATGAGCAGGCATGGCAGGTGGTCCTTTCGCGAGCGGGCGCTCGAGCCACGGACAAAAATCGTGCCCTCAGGCTATCCGCTATAGCAGCGGCGACGAGACCGAAGCCAATCACGCCCGCTAAATTCGGCGTGAGCTAACGCCTCTGCGCCGCGCCGAAAGCGGCGATGCCGGCGAGCAACGCCGAGACCACCGCGTTCCATCCCGCGAAAGAGAGCCCGAGGAAGCGCCACGCCGCGGAATCGCAGGCGACGATCTTGGTGTTTGCAATATCGACGCCGCCCTCCCCGAAGCTGAGCGTCGAGCCGCCCGAGCATTCGCTTGGTCCCGGCCACCATTTCCACTCGACGCCCGAATGATAGATGCCGAGCACGGCGTTGGCGGCAAAGGCAAGCGCGATCAGCAGCAGCAGGAGACGCGCCGCCCCGATCGCATCGGCCCGCGCCACGAAAAAGGCGAGCGCCGCGAGCGGCACGGCGAGATAATAGGCGTAACGCTCCTGCAGGCAGAGATGGCACGGCAGATAGCCGCCGAGACTCTCGAACGCATGCGCGGTGAGGATCGTCGCCGCGGCGATGGCAAACACGATCGCGCTGATCAGCATCAGCCGTCCGGCGAGTCTTGTCGAGCGAGAGCCGCATGTCAGAACGCATATCGGGCGATGAGGAAGCCGCCGATCACCGCCGCCACGAAGCCGGTGGTGACGAGGGTGAGGCGGTTCTCGATGAAGCCGCGGATCGGCTCGCCATAGATGCGCAACAGCTCGGCCTCTATGAAGAAGCGCAAACCCCGCGTGATGATCGAGAGGAAGAAGAAGGCGAGCAGATTGTAGCCGGCAAAACCGGAGGCAATGGTCACGATCTTATAGGGGATCGGCGTCATGCCCTTGATCAGGATGATCCAGGCGCCCCATTTGGCGTAGGCCGCGCGGAACGCCTCGACGCCCTCGCCATAGCCATAGGCCGAGATCAGCCAATGGCCGACGGTGTCGTAGAGGAGCGCGCCGATGGCATAGCCCACGAGCCCGCCGATCACCGAGGCGATGGTGCAGACGAGCGCATAGAGCCGCGCCTTTTGCGGCTGGGCCAGCGCCATGGGCACGAGCATGATGTCGGGCGGCACCGGAAAAAACGAGCTCTCGGCGAAGGACACGGCCGCGAGCGCCGGCAGCGCGTGGCGGCTGGCCGAAAGCGCGATCACCTTGTCGTAGAGCTGCTTGAGCATGGCCGCCTTGCTTAACCGGGCCCCGCCCCCTTGTCCATCGGCTCGCCCCGGTTGACCCGGCCTTTGCCTTAGACCATGTTCCCGGCCGTGCCCCAGTGGCGGAATGGTAGACGCGGCAGACTCAAAATCTGTTGCCTGCAAGGGCGTGCTGGTTCGAGTCCGGCCTGGGGCACCACTCTCGTTCAGCACATCATCCGCCCGCAGCGGAACGCCCCAAAGAGAGCTCATGGCACCAACCGGACCCAATGGGAGTTTGAAGATGTCGACCCATAAGGCCATGCCGCTCGCGGCGCTCATCCTCGCCGCAATCTTGGCTGCGCCCGGCGAGGCGGCCGCGCCGAAGGCGGCGGGCAACCCGTTCCAGAAGCTGAGCGGCGATTGGAAGGGCGGCGGCACGGTCACGCCGGCGGACGGCAAGCCGAAGAAGGTGAGGTGCAAGGTGACGTACACGGTGGCGGGCAGCAGACTGTCTCAGCACCTGCGTTGCGCCGGCATCGACTACAGGATTAACGCTACCACCAAGCTGACCGACAAAGGCGGCAAGATTAGCGGATCCTGGAACGAAAGCGTCTATGATGCCAATGGCCGCTTGACCGGGACGGCGAAGGACGACCTTATTCATGCCCGGATCACCGGCGACAAGTTTTCCAGCCGCATGAGCATCAAGACCTCGGACACGGGCCACTCGATCAACATCGTGGAGCTCAACAAAAACTCCGGCGCTTATCGTCTCGTCGCGAGCCTGTCCTTCCACCGCTAGCGTCTCAAGACGCTGCATCTTTTGCGTAGGAAATCAGAGTTGAATGATATGAGAATCAGACTCTTCACCACTGGGTTCGCGGCACTTCTCGTCTCCGTGCTTATGCTGCTTCCGGCTGTGGCCGCCCCCGTCACCGAGCGCGAGCAACGGGATTGTCGCGCGGAATATCAGCGGTACTGCAAGGCCTACACGCTCGGCAGCGAGGGATTGCGTGCCTGCATGTCCCGCTCTGCACGAAAGCTTTCGAACATGTGCGTGAATGCCCTCGTCGATGCTGGAGAGATGACGCGAAGCCAAGCCGATCGCCTGCGGCACAAACCTACCCATGCGAAGCGCTCGACCCATAAGCATAAGCGCTCGCACACAAGACACTGAAACCAGGCACTCAGTCGCGCGGCAGCGCCCCGACTTCCTCGGCGCCACGCGGCGGCCGGCGCCGCTCGTGGAACCACGCCCGGTACTCCGCCATCTTCGCGCGCTGCGCCGGTGACGCATGCCGCTTGCACGGGGACGCCTCCTCGCTCTTGTCGGACGCGCCCCATCTGAGCTCGACGCAATCGTTCGGGTTGTACGCCATCTCGAGATCCGCCGCGCGGTCGAGCACATCTTTGAGCGCGAGCGTCCATTGGGAACCGTCGCTGCGCGTATAGGAGAACTTCCGCGCCGCGAGCTCCGCATCGAGCATGCTCTCCAATTCGGCCTTCACGTCCGCGACGCTCTTCCCCTCCGGCATCGCGTAGCGCTCCGGCCGCCGCGCGACATGATCTGGAAACCCGCGCACCACATCCATCGCGATCAGCAGACGCAAATCGCGCGACGGCGTCGCGAAATCCTCCCACGCGCCGCTCGTCTCGAAGATCGCCGCGCCGTCCGGCATGTCCGCGTCGCCCTTCCCGCTGCTCTGGAACTTGCGCCCGTTTTCGACCGAGGTCACGCGCGTCTTCACTTGCTCTTCGAGTGACGTGATCACCTCCTTCATCGCGCGCACAGGATCGAGCGGCGCCGGCGACATCACGTCATCCATGCGATCGTAGAAGTCTTCGACCCCGAGCTGCGACTGATCGAGCGAAAAATCGCCGTATTGCGGATCTTTCGCGATCTCGCCGTTGGTCAGCCGCCGCAAGGCGCCGTTCTCGCGCACGATCGGCCGGAAGCGCTTGAACCCGGGGCTCCCGAGCGCGGGATCCTGCGCGAAGAGGAAATTGCCGCGCCAAAAGCGCTTGCGCGCGACGGTCCCGTCGGGTTGCGCGTCGACGGCGAGGAGGACGCCCGCCGCGTCGTCCGTCTGCGGCAGGCGCTTCGCCAGCACCAACATGTGCCCGTACGGATCGGCATACACGGTGCCCGGGCGCAGCGTCTCCTGCTTCAGCGGCATGGGATAATAATCGGTGTTGTCGTCGGTCGTTCGGCGTTCGCCCGTTTCCGGACTGCACGCCGTCGGCGACGGTCCTCCCCAAATAAAATCCGAACCCCGGCACGAGCCCTTGCGGTCTCTGCGGAACCCTCGCCGCGGGAGGCGCAACTGGCTCGTTGAACATCCCGAACAGGCCGCCGCCGGACGCGGTTCTTTGTTCGGGCGGGGCGGGAGGAGGTTCCTCTTTCTGGATGTTCCACCACTGGGGACATTTCGGCGGGTCGCCGCCGCCGCCGCGCGTGCACTTCGCGTAGCCGAACGGCAGCCCCATCTTGAACGCGAAATAGGCGCGCAAGAAGTAGGGAAGGTCGGCGCAGTCGGGGCGAATGACGAGCCCCTTCTCGTCTTCGCGCAGACCCAAATGGTCGAACAGGAAATTGCGCTGCCGATCGCGCAGCACTTCATGCAGCGCCGGCCACGACGGTTCCGCGTCGAGCGGCGTCGTCGAACAGCTTCTCGATCCATGCGGAATACAGGTTTTCCGTCCCGCGGTTCCATGTATCGCGCAAGGGCCAGACGCTTCCCGACGTCGCGCGCGGCGGCGGCAGCGGGGCACGGCGCACCTCGATTTCGCGCGTGATCGTGCGGCACTCCGCCGGCGCGCCATCGGGTGCGAGCTTCGCGTGCCATTTCCCCACGGCCGGCGACGCGACCTCGGCGAACCAGGAATAGGGCGGCCCGCCGTGCCGCTCACGCGATTTGGCCGCGACCTTTCCATCGGGCGCGATCAGCGAAAGCTCGCCCTCGAGCGGCTTCTCCGCGGCGAACACGACGCGCAAAGGCGCGCCCTTCCAGGGCGCGAGCGGCGAGGCCAAGACCGCGATTTCGGCCGCGTCGGCGCAGCCGCCGGCTGGAGCTTGGGCCTGTGCGTCCGCTGCCGAGAACAGGACGACGAAAAATGCACCGGCGATCAGCAACAAGGCTGTCACAGCAGCAGCAAACTGGCGTGCGAGAGACAATTGATCCCCTTCCCCTCCTTGACCGCAAGGAGACAATATTGCGAAAGCCTTGGCCGATCACGGAAAAATCAACCACCAGCAAATTCGACGGTAACATCAACGGCCACAGTCCTCTATTGTGCGGCGCATGAAGTCGATCTGGTTTCTTCTCCTCATCCCCTTGGTGCGGCAGGAGCTTTGATGCACTCGCTTGCGCGCCGGTTGGCCGCACCTCTCGCGCTTCTGCTCGTGATCTTCGCCGGTGCCGCTCTGAGCGCGCCGGGTGCCGAAAACGCGCCCGCGCCACGCCCGCACACGGGCCATCCGACAGCCCGGTTCAGGTCACCGTCGGCGCCTTCATCAACGACATCCAGCAGCTCGACTTCAAGACCAACAATTACGCCGTCGATCTCTATGTGTGGTTTCGCTGGAAGGCGCCCGATCTCGATCCCTCCAAGACCATGGAGTTCATGAATTGCTACGCCTCCGACGACAATGTGCGCGAGGAGCTCTACGCCAAGCCGCAGACCATGCCGGACGGAAGCCTCTACGCCATCGTCCGCTATCAGGGCCGCTTCTCGACCAAATTCGAGCTCGAGACTTATCCCTTCGACACCCAGCACCTGACCGTGGTGATGGAGGACACCATTTCCGGCGCCGACAAGCAGGTCTATGTGCCGGATAGCGACGGCGTCACCCTCGACCCGGACATCACGCTGCCGGGCTTCAAGGTCGGCAAGCCGACCATGCGCGTCGCGGACAATACCTATCCCACCAATTTCGGCGATCTGTCCGAGCCCGAGGCAGACGCCTATTCGCGCGTCGATCATCTCGGTGCCGGTAACGCGGCCCGTGGTGGCCATGTCGATCAAGACCTTCGTGCCCATCGCCTTGATCGTGGTGTGCGCGGCGCTCGTCTTCTTCGTGCGGCCGCGTTACGTCGAGGGCCGCATCGGCCTCGGCATCACCGCGCTTCTGACCCTCGTCGCCTTGCAGCTCACCTCGGGCGCGGCGCTTCCCGACGTCGATTATCTGATGATGCTCGACAAGATGTATCTGCTCGCCTACGTCTTCATCATCGTCGCGCTGGCGCGCGTCGTCGCCACCTCATGGCGCGGCGCCGATGCCGCGGCCGAAACGGCCATCGCGCGTTCCGACCGCCTCTGGGTCGGCGGCCTGCTGGCCGCCTATCTCATCGCCAATGTCGCCGTCGCCTGGTCGGCGCTGAAGCTCGTCTAGCCAAAGGGGCCGGCCTTGGCCGACCCCTTATCGCGCGGATGCACGATCCCGCGTCATTTCGCGTGCCGGCTAAGCGCGGCGCCGGCCGAGATCGCGCCAGCTCTTCTCACGCATGTCGACGCCGTAATACTGCGCCGCCGCCTTGATGTTGGCGAAGGCCAGATCGCGATCCGGGTCCGAGACGCCCTCGACTTGGTCGAAGCGGGCGAGCGCGTCGCGGACGTGGTTCGCATCGGTAAGCGGCTCCTTGCGCTGGCGCGGAAAGGCGAACACGCTGTCGGGCAGATTGCTGCGCGTGGTCAAATCGCCATGCTCGGTGTGGGGTTGCCAGGTCGTTTGCATGTCTCAATCCTCCTCAGTCTTAGGTCCTTCGACTCTGCGTCCCCTACCCTGGTCCTTTTATCGACGGCGGCCCTTGGCTGAGCCGCTTCCTCTTAACTTGCTGACATCCGGAACGTCCTCGCCGAGCGCCGTGGCGAGATCGATCTGGTGGTCCTGCTCCTGCACCAAAATTTCCCGGATCTGCTCGGCCATGGCGAACTCGCCCAGCGCCTCGCATTGCCGGACCCGCTCACGATAGTTGCGGATGGTTTCATTCTCGTTATCCAGGTCGAATTTGAGCATATCGCGCGGCTTTTCCGAGAGTTTGACCGGCTTCGGCGTCACATTCGGCATCTTGCCGAGATAGTCGATCTGCCGCGAAATGATCAGCGCGTGCTCGAGCTCCTGATGCGCATGCTGCTCGAGCTGGTCGGCGATATTCATATACTCGGCGCCCTTCAGCACCTGCGAATAGACGACATAGGCGATGATCGCCTGATACTCCCGCGACAGATCCTCGTTCAAGAGTGCCGCCAGCCGGTCCCGAGTAATGCTCTTCTCCGCCATCCCGTTCCTCCTCTTGCAGAAACCGCGCCTATACTTCACGGCCTGACGTGCCCGCCGCAGCGTATCGCGTTGTGTCGCGTTTGTTATAAACGCACTGCGCGCAAAGTTGCACCCCTCGATGCGCGAAAAGAGGCGGTGCGGCATGAGGCAGTAAACGAAATCTGAGAGGGGACGGAACGCTTTGTCGGAAATTCATGTCACCAAGGACGGCCCCTATCTCGTGACGGGCGACCTGCCGCTCGCCCAAGTCACCATCGGCACCGATGCCGCAAGGCCAATCGGTCCGTTGGGACTGGGGCCGGAAATTTCCCGCCCAGGCCCAATATGCGCTCTGCCGCTGCGGCGGCAGCGCCACCAAGCCCTATTGCGACGGCACGCATGCGAAGCTCGGCTTCGACGGCACCGAGACGGCGAGCCGCAAGAGCTATCGCGAGCAGGCCAAAGTCATCGTCGGCCCCGCGCTGTCGCTCACCGATGCCGAAAGCCTGTGCGCCTTCGCCCGCTTTTGCGATCCCAACGGGCAGGTCTGGACCCTGGTCAAGGAGACCGATCACGCCGACGGCGAAGCGGAATTTCGTCCGCCAAACTTGCGACTGCCCCTCGGGGCGCCTGGTCGCGTGGGACAATGCGACGGGCGAGCCGATCGAGCCGCATTACGAGCCTTCCATCGGTCTCATCGAGGATCCGGTCGAGCGGTGCTCGGGCCCCTTGTGGGTGCGCGGCGGCGTGCAAGTGACGAGCGCCGACGGCCACCGCTATGAGCGCGCAATCGCGTGACGCTCTGCCGCTGCGGCGCCTCCAAGAACAAGCCCTTCTGCGACGGCGCGCATGCGGCGATCAAGTTCCAGGACGGCCTCTAGCGAGCGCGTGCCTCCACGCCCGCGCATGAATTGCGAGCCAGACCGTCGGCGGCTGGGCTCTCGTCCACGCCACGCGATGGCGGCAATGGGCCGGCAGCAACAGCCAATCGCCCTCGCCGAGCACCCGGTCCTCGGCCTCGCCCTCGATCCTGAGCCGCGCGGCGCCGGCCACGAGCAGCACGAACTCGTCGCTCGCCTGGTCGTACCACTGCCCTTGCCGGTGTCGCCTGGCCGGTGGACACGATCCGCTCGATGCGCAGGCCCGGCCGCGCGAGCAGAGTGTCCGTCACCTCATCGGGCAGGGGCCCCGGGGGGAGGCCGCCCCGCAGATTGCCGGCTCTGAGCATGCGTGAAGCCTAGCATGAGGCGCCGCCACGGGGATTTGTGGGAACTGACGCCGCGCGCACCAACTCCATAGCCAACAGGTATTGGAAGAAAAGGGGGGTCGCCGCCCATCTATCCCTTGTTCGAAGGGATCAACGGCCAGCCGCTTCGAGCATGGATCAACCGGCCGAAACCTGATTGGAGAACCCCCATGAAGAAGCTCTTCCTCGCTGTTGCCCTGGTCGTCGCCTTCGCCGCGCCCGCCATGGCCGAGCAATTCGCCAACCCCTATAGCCAGCACTAAGTCACGCGGCCGCAAGGCCAACCCTGGTCCCTCATGACCAACCTTTTCCCCCTCCCTTATTGGGCACCCGCCTTTCAGCGGGTGCCCGACTCCTTCTCGAGGCCGTCAATGCGGCTCGTGCGGCGGGGGCCCGTTCCGGCGCGCTTTTGTCACCGAGCACGCATCCGGATTTTGCTCAATTTCGCCCCCTCCTGCGAGGAGGAGCGCGGTGCGCCGAGCGGGCACGTCCGCATCGGGCAGCCTCTCGGCGCCCCGCTTGAGCCGCGATCTTGCAGCGTCGCATCGCCGAACTGTAAGGCCCCGCGCAGGCGCGCGGATAAAGGGCCCGGCTATTTGCGGCGATCCACTTCGGCCTGGCTCACTTCGCCCGACTGGATCAAGGCGTGCACGCAACCATGCGACAGGCTTTTGCCCGCCCGGTCCATGCACGATCTGAGCGCCGGGCTGTCGAGCCCGTAATCGGCGCAGAATTTGTGATAATCCTGGCCGCAGGCCTGCTGCACGAGCTTGCTATAGGTCACCCCTTGCGCCGCGCAGGCGAAACAGGCGGCGAACGAGGCGATCGTGATCGACGCGATAAACAGCGTCGCGCGCTGGGTCTTCATCGGTGAATACCCCCCAAAGTCCGAATCGAAACGCCAGTGTAATCGAGAACGCGCCGAGCGGTTCCTTTTCCCGCGCGCGCCGACGCAAAAAAGACGTGGATATTGCCCTGACGCCACAGTGCCTTGCAGCCGCCGCGGCGCGGATTGGTTGTGGCGCGCTCAGTGCCCGGCTTTGCGCCGCGCCTGCACGTAGGATTTCGACACGTCGCCCGCGGCGACCAGGGCGTTCACGCAGGATTTGGCCAGCTTGGCGCCGTTCTTGCGGAAGCAATAGTTCAGGAGCGGGCTGCCGATGCCGTATTCGCTGCAATAATTGTGATAGTCCCAGCGGCAATCCGTCGACACGGCCTGTGGTGATGTCCGGCGTCCCGGCTTGCGCCATGCCGGCGAAACAGAAGCGTCGAGGCCAAGGCGGCCAGCAATCCAACGCGAACGGTCTTCATCAGAATCCCCCCTTACGATTTTGAACAGCCTTAGGACATGCGAGTTTAGAGCGGTTTCGCGCCCATGCGAGAGGGGCCGATCGTCGCCGCGCGGCCGTTGCCCCGGCGCGCCAGGCGAAAAAATCGTCCGTCTCCTCCCGCCCCTCCATCTCCTCGCGGAACGCCTCGAAGGACACCCCGGCATATTTCGCCGCGAGGAACGACAGGAAGAAATCGCGCACGCCCTCGGGCAGCGCGGGGAAATTGCGCTTGGCGCAGAGATGCACCCTGCCGCGGCAGGCCCGCGCGCGCCGGCAGGCGCCCCCGCCGCAGAGCCGCCAGATGCACAAGAGATCGGCGAGGACCCGCAAGCCCTCCGCCTCGCGCGCCATGCCGCTGTCGCTTTCTCGCTCATCTCGCTCTCCTTCTTTGTCCGTGCCTCTCTTCTTCGTCTATTGCCGGCTCCCCGCGTCTCCCTTCCCCTACGTGGGGGTCGGTCCGGCGCTCCGACGCCTCGTGACACCTGCCCGTCCTGGTGATGCCCGGATCGTCCCAGGCTCGCTCGCGCTCGCACCTCAGAGGGCCGGGCATGACGAGTGGGCAGACATGCGTCTTCATCGCCGCGACGCGGGAACGCCCGGGCTTTGCTGAACTCTCCCGCTCGCTCTAGGAGAGGGGATGGCGCGCCGAAAGACGCAAACCTATGGCTCCGCGATCCCGAAGGACCACGGCGGGCGCCTCTCGGCGCGCCATGAGCGGCGATTTGGCGAACACCGGGCCGCGCTTTCGCCGTAAGTGCCCCGCTTCCCCGACGGACAAAGTCGACATGGGGGTCGCGTTTGGATAGGCCAGACGGTCGTCAGCCAGCTCCTGGCAGGGCTTCGTAGTGAGCCCGGGCGGAGCCCCGGCGCCGCCCGAGTGACTTGGCAAGCGACCAAGCCCCGCGGGCACCGCACCCCGTCCCGCTCTTCGCGCGCTTCGCGACAGCGCCCCTCAAGCGGACGAGGTGGATGCAGGATAAAGGCGGTTTGTGGGGGAGGACATAATCGTCCAGCCCATGTCGATGTTAGGTCAAGTCTACCTGAATAAAGGGGGAGAGGGCCGTCCCACTTGCTCCGTTAGATCGATGCCGACAAATACCTTCCAACGCAAGCTGCTAACGACCTCAAGCCACTTCGTAAAGGCATTGTACGGCGATGGTTCGCTCGCATCCTCAAGGAATCAGCCGTGTCAAAGCGTGGCTTACATGATCTCAGAATTGGCGACCAAGGGGAAAGGAGTGAGATACAAAGCTCTTCTCAACATCTATTGCGGCCTCAGAAAATAAGCTGGGGCTCAAGAAATGGCAAGGCCAGAGCTCGAATTCAAGGCGTTGTGTGACTACATTCGATAGCACGCCACTCGAGGCCTCCATCCGCAAGTATTCACCTGGGGCTAAGCCAGCGATTGCCGCAATACGGCGCCCTTAGGCTCAAAGAAGCACGTTCAAGATGCTTCAGAGCTCGCGTTCGTAGGGCAGTGGCTCCAATTGTTTACGCCCCGAAGCTCTACGAACTTTTCCTCACGCCGATCTACTAGAATTTCCGGGCAAGCCGCATCGATTACAGAGGATGACAGGGTAGTTTGGTATGAGCTTTCAGTGTCCGCCATGCAAGCTAAGGGACGTGCTGCGATTTGCGGCTCGGCTACTCAAGCCGTCACGCGAAAATTGACGCAAGTGGTGAAGGCATCGCCCATATCCGCCGACACTTCGGAAACGCCGAAATGTGAGCGTAGGCGAAGATCCCTATCGATAACGAGGGGAAGCAATTCCGACCGCAAGAAGTTCGGGTCGTTAGCTGAGCGGACCAAACTCGAGCGTTCCCATTCTGAGTTTGGAATACCAATCTGTGTGAACCGATGATGTAACACCAGCGGCGAGCCATTACGCGGGTCTTCATAGCTGTATACGTCGAGCCATTTCAGACGATTGAGCAACCTCAGCCTCTGACATGCACCGGCGGACAGTGATCGATGAATGATTCCATCGGATCGAAGTGGATTCTTTGAGGAAGCACCTTGGTACATTCCCCTTTTAGCAGCGGGATTTCCCGCCTAGGTTACTCGAGCTGACCATCCGCCGTCGCGGTGTCCTTAGTGCTCGCATAAGGATCCTCGTGCAATCCGTGTACGCGGCCCCTTCGATAGCAAGCCGCTTGACCGAGAGGAATTGCATTTCCGGCTGAATGGCAGATTCTTGGTCTCTCAGGATGCCGACTTATGCGAGAGTTGGCTCAATGTCACGCTGCTCGAACGTGCAATCTGTTCCTCTAAGAAGCCGGTGGGCTTCACAAGCGGACTCGGTTGTGCCATCACTAGAGATCGCCGATACGTTCCAGGATGCCAAGTCTCGATGCTTATACTGCACGATCAGCCGCTCGGTCCGAACTCCAGTTCAGCCCTTCTAGTCTTGATGTGCCTAAGTCGCGTCTTTGGAAGCGCGCCACGTATCGTAAAGATGCTAGCTGCGACCACCCCCTTTTCTTATCGAGTGGTGTGTTAAGACGGACAACATCCTTGTCGTCGCGCAATCGTCGATCCAATACTCAGTCTGACCTTAATCGATCGGGCTTGTCCCGTCGCGAGAACTGAGATCAGATGCCTCGGGAGCTTGGCGAGTGCAAGAGCAGAGCCTCGCGCCCGGATCGTCGTCGCCGCTCCGACAGCTCCGCTTACGCCATCCAACCAAAACCCTACGCGGCTTGGTGCGCGCGGCCCTCGCGGTCGAGCGCGGCGAACTCCTCGTCCGACAGATGCGACGTTCACCGCCGCGACGTTCTCCTCCAGATGCTTGACCTTCGAGGTGCCGGGGATCGGCAGCATCGCCGGGCTGCGCTTCAGCACCCAGGCGAGCGCGATCTGGCTGGGGCTCGCTTTGTGGCGGCGCGCGATGCCGTCGAGCAGCGAGCCGGGCCTGGCGAGATCGCCGGCGGCGAGCGGAAACCACGGGATGAAGCCGATGCCTTCCGCCTCGCAATAATCGAGCACGGCCTCGCTGCCGCGATCGACGAGGTTGTAGCGGTTCTGCACGCGTGGCGACGGGGAACACCTTGGCCGCCGCCTTGATGTCGGCGACCGAGACCTCGCTTAAGCCCGCATGGCGGATGATGCCGTCATCGAGCAGCGCCTTGATCGCGGCGAATTGCGCCTCGCGCGGCACTTTGGGATCGATGCGATGGAGCTGCCACAGATCGATCGCCTCGACGCCGAGCTGGTCGCGGCTCTTGAGCGCCTGGGCGCGGAGATAATCGGGCCGCCCGTCCATCTCCCAGACGTCCGGCCCGGGACGCCGGAAGCCGGCCTTGGTGGCGATGACGAGGCCGTCGATAGGGGTGGAGCGCCTCGCGGATGAGCTGCTCGGACACGTCCGGCCCGTAGGAATCGGCCGTGTCGATGAAATCGATGCCGAGCTCCGGCACGCGCTGCAAGGTGCGCAGCGCCTCTTTCCGGTCCTGCGGCGGGCCCCAAATGCCGGGGCCGGTGACGCGCATGGCGCCGAAGCCGAGCCGCGTGACGGCCATGTCGCCGCCGATCTTGAACGAGCCTGATTTCCGGGCATCGAGCGCGCCCGCTTCCGCGATTTTGGCCATGACATTCATCTCCTCGAGCCCATGCTCTTCGGGAAATGTAATGCGCGAAAGGGCAAAAGGATCGGGGCGGGCGCTAAGGTCGCAGGGAGAGAAGGAACTGCGAACGCCGCCAAGGGGTTGAGTTCGACGAGGGACGTCCCAACCGGCTGCGCCCGCGAAGCCAATAGGAGGTCTGAGACGATGCAAGCGACCTGGAAACCCCACACCGAGCATGGCGATTTGACCACGCGGAGCAATTTGCCCGACAGCGTCTTCGCCTTTCCCAAGCAGCGCAAGGAGCCCATGACCGATGCGAGCCATGTGCGCAACGCCATCGCCCGCTTCGACCAGACCGTCGGCGTGTCGGACGAGGACCGCGCGCTCGCTTTCGCCAATATCAAGAAGGCGGCCGCGCATTACGGCGTCGACATGACCGAGACGAATTGGCGGGAGCTCGGCAGCCATCCGAGCACGGGCCGCACCAAGGCCGACCGCGAGGCCTCGGCGAAGAAGGCGGCGGAGACGCGCAAGGAGCACGAGCGCGAGCCACCAGCACAAATGATGGGCGCCGCGCTCTGATCCTGCGCCCGTCGCTAAGGGCTAATAGCCGCGATAATAGCCGCGCGGCTGGTAATAGCCCTGCGGGCCGCCATAGGGCTGCTGCTGCCGGAACCACCCGCCGAATAGGCCGCGGCGTCGCGGCGGCTGGGCATAATAGTCGCGGCCCCGGCCCGCCCCATCCCGGCCCGTCCCATTGCGCGCCGCCGCCATAGTCGGGCTCCGACGCCACTTTCGCCTCGCCGCCCGGCGTGGTGCCGGCGAGGACGACTTGGGTGTTCTGCATGCCCTTTTCCTTGACCAGGGCGAAGAGCATGGTGGCATTGGCGGGCGAGATGCGCACGCAGCCATGCGAGGCGGGCTTGCCCAAATTCCTCACTTCGAGGCTGCCATGGATGGCGTGCCCGTCCTTCATGAAGAAGATGGCGTGCGGCATGGGCGCGTTGTCCCACTCCTTGCTGTACCACGTCTCGTTCATGGAGGTGGCCGTATAGGTGCCCGAAGGCGTTGAATAGCCTCGCTTACCCGTCGAAACCGGCCAAGCTATATTGCTCCACGCCGTCGACGAAGACGGTCATTTCCTGCTTCGACTTGTCGATATTGATGACGATCTTGGAGGCGGGCTCTTGGCTCGCCGCGCCGGGCTCGCTCTGCTCCTTGGCCGGCTCGCCCTTGGTATCCTGGGTGTCCTGCGGTTTCTGCTCGGCCGGCGTCTGCTCGGCGCCTGCGGGACCGGAGTCCGGAGCCGTGGCATGGGCCTCCGGCTGGGCGTCCGCCTGCGGGGGCGTGCTTTGCGGTTCGGCCTGCGCGCCCGCCGGGCAACCGATCAGAAACGCGGCGGCAAGGGCGAGGAGCGGCAGTCTGGGGAGGCGGTCGAAGACGCATGCGGTCACCCTGGCTGTGAGGACTAAGAGAATAACAGGAGACGAGGCTACACGGCACCCTTCAATAACCGGTTACGGCGCCACGGAGATGGGCGCGGAGCGGCGCCGCCGCAAGGCCGACGAGCTCGGCCTGCAGCGCGCGGAACTCCTGGCTCTGGCGCGTGAACGCCCCCATCTGCGCATGCCAATAATTCATGTGCAGCCGCATGGCGGCGATGGGGTTCCGGGCAGCCGCCATTTCCATGGCGTGCTCGAGGCCCGAATTGACATTGGCCTGGGCGATCTCGATGAGCTTGCGGTTCATTTGCGCCGCGCTCTGCCCCGCCGCCTTCAGCGATCCTTCCAGCGTCGCCACCGCCCCGGCAAAGGCCGCTTGCGGCGAGGCCGCTTGCGGCGTGGCGCGGCGGAGGGGCGTTCCGGCGCGCTCGGCATGGCGCGAACGGCCTCGGGCGCCCGCGCGGAGGCGAGCATCAGCGCGGCGCCCTCCGCCTTTTTCTGCTTCTTGTCGTGCGCCTTGGCTTGGGCTTTGCGCTTCTTCTCGCTATGCGATTTCGACATGGAGGACCCCCGCTTTGTGGGCGCAAGACGCGCCGACTCCCGAGAGATTAGGGGAGCGGCGCGGCCTTTTTGCGGCGGCGGCCCTACATCCCCATGGCCTTGGCCTTGTTGAGCAGGGCTTCCGCCTGGCGGATGGAGGCAATGTCGATCAGGCGCCCGTCCAAAGACACCGCGCCCTTGCCTTCCTTCGCCGCCTGCTTCATCGCCTCGACGATGCGCTTGGCCTTGGTCACCTCGGCCTCCGACGGCGTGAACACCTGGTTGGCGAGGTCGACTTGGCTCGGATGGATCGCCCATTTGCCCTCGAAGCCGAGCACCGCCGCGCGCTTGGCGGCGGCGAGATAGCCGTCCGGATCGGAGAAATCGCCGAACGGCCCGTCGATGGGACGCAAGCCATAGGCGCGGCAGGCGACCATCATGCGCGACAGCGCATAGTGCCAGGGGTCGTTCCAATAATAGGTGCGGTTGCCCTTGCTCGTCCTTGTCCGACAGGATGCCGTAATCGGGATGCGGCGCGCCGATGCCCATGGTGCGCGCCCGCGTCGAGGCCGCGTAATCGGCGACGCCGAAGCTCATGGCCTCGTTGCGCTTGGAGGCTTGCGCGATCGCCTCGACATTGGCCATGCCGAGCGCCGTCTCGATCAGGAGCTCCAAGCCGATCTTCTTCTCGCGCTTCTTATATTGCTCGATCTGCGTCACCAGCATGTCGATGGCGTAGACGTCCTGCGGCACGCCCACTTTGGGGATCAGGATCATGTCGAGCCGCGGGCAGTTCTCCACCACGTCGACCACGTCGCGATAGGCGTAATGGGTATCGAGACCGTTGATGCGGATCATCATCGTCTTGTTGCCCCAATCGAGATCGTTGAGGCCCTGGATGATGTTCTTGCGCGCCTGCTCCTTGTCGTCCGGCGCCACGGCGTCCTCGAGATCGAGGAAGATGATGTCGGCCGCGCCCTTGGCCGCCTTCTCGAACAGCGACGGGTTGGAGCCGGGCACGGCAAGCTCGGAGCGGTGGAGCCGCGGGGTCGCCTGCTGGATCAAAGTGAAGCTCATGACTTTCCTTTCCCTCTTTGAGTTTAGCCCGTGGCGCCAAGGCCAGCGGCAATGCAGTTGATGGAGAGAAGGAGCGCGGATTTATACGCCTCCTTCTCGGGCCCTTCGGATGCGCCGCGGAACCGGCGCAAGAGTTCGACCTGCTCGCGGGAGACCGCGTCGATGGTCGGCAAACGTTGATCGAGTGCCAGGCGATGTTGCGGGAAGCGCGCGGCGATCTCAGCGTCGCCGCTCACCTTGAGCACCATGGCCTCGGTGAGCGTGCGCTCGGCCTCGATCATGGCGAAGATCTCCTCGCGCACGCGGGGCTCGGCCACGAGCCCGGCATAGTCGCGCGCGACGTCGAGATCGACCAAGCAGCAGCGCCTTCTCCACCTCGTCGACGATGAGGCGGAACAGGCGCGATTCGTGGAACATGCGCTTGAGCAGCGCCTCGCCCTTGTCGCCGCGCACGGCGATGAAATTCTGGATGGCGCTGCCCACGCCGTACCAGCTCGTGATCATGTGGCGGTTCTGCGCCCAGGCGAACACCCAGGGAATGGCGCGCAGATCGGAAAGCGAGCGCGCGCCGAAGCGCCGCGCCGGGCGCGAGCCGATATTGAGCAGCGAGATTTCCTCGAGCGGGCTCGCCGCCTGGAAATAGGTGACGAGATCGGGATGGGAGATGAGCCTGGTATAGGCGGCGCGCGAGGCGCCCGACAGCGCCTCGAAGGCGTCGTCGAACTCGAAGCGCGGCTGCAGCGCCTCCTCGCGCTCGGATTTGAGCGCATGCTCCAGCACGCTCGCCGCGAGCAGCTCCATCTGATAGGCGGCGGTGCCGCGATTGGCATATTTGGAGGAGACCACCTCGCCCTGCTCGGTGACGCGGAAGCGCCCGCGGATCGAGCCCGCCGGCTGCGCGGCGATGGCGCGGCCGGTGGGGGCGCCGCCGCGCGAGACCGAGCCGCCGCGGCCGTGGAAGAAGGCGATGGCCACGCCCGCCTCGCGCCCGACCTTGGTGAGCTTCGACTGCGCCTTGGCCAGCTCCCAATTGGAGGCGACGAAGCCGCCGTCTTTATTGCTGTCGGAATAGCCGATCATCACCTCCTGCACGCCGCCCTGCCAATGGGCGCTGCGGCGCACGAGCGGAATGTTGAGCAGCTCGGCCATGATGGCGGGCGCGGCGCGTAGATCGGCGATGGTCTCGAACAGCGGCACGATCGGCAGCGGGCAGATTTCCTTCCCCGTGGTGTCGAGAAAGGCGCCGCCTTCCTTGGCCAGCAGATAGGCGCCGAGCACGTCGTCGACCGAGCGCGTCATCGACAGGATGAAGCTGCCGAACGCCTCCCGGTCGAGCCCGCGCCTGAGCTCCGCCACCTGGCGGAACATGTCGATGGTCTCGACCGCCTCGGCGGGCAGACTGCCCATCACCCGCTCGTCCGTAAGCGGACGTGCGAGCTCGCCGCAGCAGCCAATTCCGCCATTCCGGCGTGTTGGGCTCGGGCGCCTCGCCTTCGCCATGTCCGGTGCTCGCCCACCACAGCGCTTGCAGCGCCTCGGTGGTGCGCGTCGTGTTCTCGCGCAAATCGAGGCGCACGGTGGAGAAGCGGAAGACTTGCGCCTCGACCCGCACCGGCCGCACGAGATCGGCGGCGATGGCGGCGAGATTGGCCTCCTCCAGCGCGGCTTCCAGCACGCGGAGATCGACGATCAGCTCGTCGGCATTGGCGTAGGCCGCCTCGACCGAGGCGAAATCCCGTCCCTCCGTCTGCGCGATGGTGCCGTCGAGCTTGCGCAACATGCAGGTGAGATATTGGCGGTAGGCCTCGCCCGGATTGCGCGCGGCGATGGCGGCGCCCACGCCGCTCGCCTCAAGTTCACGCTCAAGCGTCTCGCGGAAGCCTTCCGGCACGGGCATGGCGCGCTCGGTGATCGACAGAAGCCGCGCGAGATCGGTCACCCGCGCGCGGTAGCGGCGCAAAGCGGCCAGCGCATTCTCGCGCAAGGTCCAGGCGGTCACGGCGGTGGTGACGGACGGGTTGCCGTCGCGGTCGCCGCCGATCCATGAGCCGAACTGGAAGAAGGGCGGCACGTCGAAGCGGCGCCCCGGATAATATTGATCGAGTGCGGCTTCGAGCCCGGCCAGCATCTTGGGCGTGATCTCGAACAGCGCCTCGTCGAAGAAATGCAGGCCGCGGGAGACCTCGTGCTCCACCGTCGGCTTCTCCAGATGCAGCTCGCCCGTCATCCAGATGAGCTCGATCTGGTCGCGCAAATCGTCGAGCACGGCGGCCCGCTCCCGGTCGGTCCAGCGCGACATCTCGAGCTCGCGCAGCAGGAGATAGATGCGGCGGTATTTCTCCAGCACGGTGACGCGCTTCAACTCGGTCGGGTGCGCCGTGATCACCGGGCGGATGCGCAAATTGGCGAGCAGGTCGCGGATCTCGTCGGCCCCGATGCCGGACAAGGCGGCCTCGGCCAGCACATGGGCGAAGGTGCCGCGCAAATTCTCCCGCCCCCGCGTGCGCTCGATATGCCGGCGCCGGCGCATGGCGGCGTTCTGCTCGGCGATGGACAGAAGCTGGAACCACAGGCCCTGCGCCTGCAGCGCGCGCGCCATCAGCTCCGGCGTGAAGTGCGAGAAATTGGCGCTGCCGCGCAGCACGGGCTCGATCTCCGGCTGATGCCGGCGCACGATCTCGATGAGGAGGCCGAACAGGATGTCGGCCGCCTCCTTGGCGGACGTGCCGGTGATGAGCGGCGCCGCGAGGGGGGCGACCGTGTTCTCCGGCTGCTTGCACGTCATGCTTCATGGAAAAGTCCGAGCATTCCTAGGCAGAGCCGATCAGCGCCGGACCATCATAGCCGTTGCTGCCCGTTTGAGGGGGTGCGCATTGACCCGCCGCGAACGCGCGGAGCGGCAACCTCGGCAAGCGGCAGCGGGCGGGCCCTATGACGGCCCGCGCCCGCTCCATGCCTCACGCGCTGATCCGCCGCTCGGACCGGCCCGACAGCACGCCGGCGATGGTCGAGCCGAACTCGCTCGGATTCGGCGCCACGGTCAGCCCGCATGAGCGCATGATCTCGGCCTTCTCGGCGGCGCTGTCGCCGGCCGCGGAGATGATGGCGCCGGCATGGCCCATGCGCCGGCCCTTGGGCGCCGTGAGCCCGGCGACGAAGCCCACCACGGGCTTCGACATATTGTCCTTGATCCACGCCGAGGCCTCGGCCTCCTGCGGCCCGCCGATCTCGCCGATCATGAGCACGGCTTCGGTCTCCGGGTCCTCCTCGAACAGCTGCAAATGGTCGAGGAAGGAGGAGCCGTTGATGGGATCGCCGCCGATGCCGACGGAGGTGGTGATGCCGACGCCGACGGCCTTCATCTGCGAGGCGGCCTCATAGCCGAGCGTGCCCGAGCGCGAAATCACGCCGACCGTGCCCTTGAGGTAGATGTGCCCCGGCATGATGCCGAGCATGGCCTTGCCCGGGCTGATGATGCCCGCGCAATTCGGCCCCACCAGCATCGGCCGGCTCGCCTTGGGATAGCGCATCATGTAGCGCTTCACCCGCATCATGTCCTGCGCCGGGATGCCGTCGGTGATCGAGCAGATGAGCCTGATGCCCGCATCCGCCGCTTCCATGATGGCGTCGGCGCAGAAGGCGGGCGCGACGAAGGTGATGGAGGTGGTGGCGCCGGTCGCCTTCACCGCTTCCTTCACCGTGTTGAACACCGGCAATGCCGTTGTGCTTGGTGCCGCCTTTGCCCGGCGTCACGCCGCCGACCACGTTCGAGCCATAGGCCACCATTTCCTTGGTGTGGAAGGTGCCTTTGTCGCCGGTCATGCCTTGCACGATGATCGGCGTCTTTTCGTCGATGAGGATGCTCATAACTTTCTCCTTAGGCCGTCGCCTTGGCGCGCTCGGGCGTCGCGTCGCAGGCCGCCACGGCCTTCTGCGCGGCCTCGGCGAGCGTCTCGGCGGTGATCAGCTTAAGCCCGCTCTCGGCGAGAATCTTGCGGCCCTCTTCCACATTGGTGCCGGCCAAGCGCACCACGAGCGGCACCTTGACGTCGACCGTCTGGCACGCCTGCACCACGCCCTTGGCCACCCAATCGCAGCGATTGATGCCGGCGAAGATGTTGACCAGCACCGCCCGCACCTTGGCGTCGGACAGAACGAGCTTGAGCGCGGTGGCGATGCGCTCCGGGCTATGCGCCCCCGCCCACGTCGAGGAAGTTCGCCGGGCTCCCGCCCGCATGCTTGATCATGTCCATGGTGGCCATGGCGAGACCCGCGCCATTGACGATGCAGCCGATCTCGCCGTCGAGCCCGATATAATTGAGATTGTGCTCGGCGGCTTGCGCCTCGCGCGGATCCTGTTGCGAGGGATCGTGCATGTCGGCCACGTTGTGGCGGCGGAACAGCGCGTTGTCGTCGAACGACATCTTGGCGTCGAGCGCGAGCACCCGGTCGTCCTTGGCGACGACCAGCGGATTGATCTCGAGCATGGTCGCGTCGCAATCGCGGAACGCGCGATAGCAATTCATGATCGTGCTCACCGCGCTCTGCGCCTGCTTGATGCTAAGCCCGAGCTGGAAGGCGAGCTCGCGCGCCTGAAAGGCCTGCAAGCCCACGGCCGGCTCGACGATGACCTGGAGGATGGCCTCGGGCTCGGTGCGGGCGATCTCCTCGATCTCCATGCCGCCGCGCGTCGACGCGATGACCCGGATGCGCTCGGCCTTACGATCGAGCACATAGCCGAGATAGAGCTCCCGGTCGAACGGCTCGGCCACCTCGATATAGACCCGCTGCACCGGCTTTCCTTCCGGTCCGGTCTGGATGGTGACGAGGCGCTTGCCGAGCAGGTCCTGCGCGGCGTTGCGCACCTCGTGATAGGTCTTGCACAGCTTGATGCCGCCGGCCTTGCCGCGGGCGCCGGCGTGAATCTGGGCCTTCACCGCCCAGTTCCAGCCACCCAACTCGGTCGCGGCGTACACGGCCTGGTCCGGGCTGAAAGCGACGGCGCCCTTGGGCACCGGCACGCCGAACCGGGCAAGCAGCTCCTTGGCTTGATACTCGTGAACGTCCACCTCGGCATCCTCCTTTGTCGTCTTCTTCGCCGGGCCTTGTTGCGAGCTGCATCGCTCGATCGGCCGCTAGCTCAGCTTGCCCTTCACTACGCTCATACGCTTTTTCCGTCAACGCCTCGGCCCCGGCGAGCAGCCGGTCGAGCTCGGCGAGCTTGGCATCCGCGTAGGTCTTATCGGTAATCATTTTTGTGTTGGTGTAAACATTCAAGGCGGCACTTCGCAGTGCAGCATAAGCGGCGAGCACGGCGACCCCCGCATCGGAGATCACATTGAGATTGCCCTTCTCGGCCGCTTTGGCGCCAAGGTCGATGACGGCGCGGGCGGCGCGGGCGCAGGCCAAGGGCGCCTCGGTCGCGGCTTTGAGCGCGGCCTGGATCGCCGCGGCGCGCGCTTCCTTCTCGGCCTCGGTCTCCTTCGGCATGCCATAGGCGCCCATGACCTGATCGAAGGCCTTCACGTCGTCCTGCACCATGCCGATCAACTCTCGCCGGAGCGCCTCGGCCTTGACCAAGATCAATTTCATCTCGTCCTCGACCTCGGCGTATTTCTTTTTGCCGATGGTGAGATTGCACACCATGCTGACGAGCGCCGCTCCCTTGGCGCCCATGATCGCCGCCGCGCTGCCGCCGCCGGGCGTGGCGCTATGGCTCGCGAGATCGTCGAGAAATTTCTCGATGGTGCTGTTGGTGATCGCCGCCATCACGCCATCGCCTTCGCCAGAGCGTAGATCTCCTCGGCGTCGAGCACCTGCTCGGAGCTCTCGAACAGCTGGCCGATGCAGCCGCGATGCAATTTCAGCTTCAACCCGCCGATGCCGAGCGCGCCGAAGCAGAGCTTGCCCGCGCGCTCCTTGCCCTTGTCGGTCGCCTCGATGCCTTCGATGCCGAGCGGCGGCTGGGCGTTGACGTCGGCGAGCATTTCCAGGCCCGCCTCGTTCTCCCACGCCGTTTCGCCAAGAGCTGGCAGCCGATGGCGCCGGCCGCGAACACGATCTGCGCGCCCTTGATGGCCTTGGCCCGCGCCGCGTCGTCCGCCGCCTCGATCGCCTTGGCGGCTTCACGCCGAAGCGCTCCTCGATGGTTTTGGCCGCCGCATCGGCGCGCGCTTTGGCGCGCGAGGTGATGGTCACCTCGGCGCCTTCCTTGGCGAGCAGCGCCGCGGCGCGCATGCCGACCGGACCGGTGCCGGCGAGCACCACGGCCTTCTTGCCGGAGAGAGGCTTGGCCTTGGCGAGCAGCGCCACGCCCGCCGCGGCGGTGGTGTTGGAGCCGTTGGAATCGAGCATCACCGACACGCGGAAGGGGCCGAAGAACTTCTTCTTCACCGCCTTGAGCAGCGCCTCGCCCTTGGCCATGTCGCCGCCGCCGACGAAGATCGCCGTGAACTGCTTCTCCTTGCCGCCGCGGGTGAAGATCGTGCCGTCGACGAGCGCGCCGACGGTGTCGGGCGTGACATTGGCGTAGCCCGCGATGTGGTCGGCGCCGCCGTCATAGCCCACCACGGTGTCGAACACGCTCGGGTAAGGATCGGTATCGAGCAGGAACAGGAGCTTCTTCATCGTTCCCTCCGCCATCACTCCGTGACGACGTTTTGCGGCTTTCCCGCCACGAACGCCTCGATATTGTCGATGAGCTGGTCGGCCAGGATCTGCATCGCCTCCTGGCTCGCCCAGGCGACATGCGGCGTCAGAATGAAATTCGGCAGCGTCGGATCGAGCAGCACGTTGCCCTCCTTGGGCGGCTCCTTGGTGAGCACGTCGAAGCCCGCACCCGCGATGGTGCCGTTCCTGAGCGCGTCGGCCAGCGCACTCTCGTCCACGAGCCCGCCGCGCGCGGTGTTGATGAGGATGGCGGTCGGCTTCATCTTCTTGAGCTCTTTCGCCCCGATCATGTTCTTGGTGTCGGGCGTAAGCGGCATGTGCAACGTGACGATGTCGCTCTCTTTCAGCACGGTCTCGAAATCGACGAGGCCCGGCTGCGGGACGATGTCATAGGGCAGGATGCGCATGCCGAGCGCCTCGGCCCGCTTGCCGATCGACTTGCCGAGCGCGCCGTAGCCCACGATGCCGAGCGTCGAGCCGGCAATGTCGCGGATGGGATGGGTCAGGAAGCAGAACTGGCTCGACTTGTTCCACACCCCGTTCTTCACGTCCTCGACATAAGCGAGCAGGTTCCGCCTGAGCGCGAAGATGAGCGCGATCACATGCTCCGGCACGGTGTTGAAGGCGTAGTTGCGGATGTTGACGATGGTGATGCCGTTCGCCTTGCAATAGGCCTTGTCGATGATGTCGGTGCCGGTGGCCGCGACCGCGATCAGCTTGAGCTTGGGCAGCTGCTTCAGCGTGTCGGCGCGCATCGGCACCTTGTTGATGATGGCGATGGTCGCGTCCTTGAGACGGTCGAGAATGTCCTCGACCGTCCAGGTCGAGTCATATTCTTTATAGGTGTGCGGGAAGCTCGGCCTCCGCACCTTGGCGTCGACCAATTCTCGATCGAGGAACACGATCGCGTGCTGCACGGACTTAGACCCCTTAACTCACAGACCCATCACCCTGACCGCCCGCGCCGGTGAAGACGCGAAGCGGCCGCGACCTGACAGCCAGGCAGCGAATTGGCCCCCCACCACCCCGCGGGTTGCCCCCGCGTTATTCGGCGGCGACCTTCTTCTCCTTGGCCTCCGCGGCGTCGCGGAAACTATTCTGCGCCGCGGCCACGCCGCTGCCGAGCGCCACGTCGATACCCACGTCCCGCATGGCCATCTCCGCGCCGGCAATGGCGCCGAGCAGCATGAGCTCGTTGAGATCGCCCAAATGCCCGATGCGGAACACCTTGCCCGCGACTTGGCTTAAGCCCGCGCCGAGCGCGAGGTTATAGCGCCGATAGGCGCGGTCGATGACGTCGGCGCCGTTGATCCCCGGCGGCACCACGATGGCGGTCACCGTGTCGGACTGCCATTTCGGCTCCTTGGCGCAAATCTTGAGGCCCCATCCCTCGATCACCGCGGCGCGGGCGCCCTCGGCGAGGTGATGGTGGCGGGCGAACACGGCGTCGAGCCCCTCCTCCTTGAGGATGGCGAGCGCCTCGCGCAAGCCGTAGAGCAGCGGCAGCGACGGCGTATAGGGGAAATAGCCGCTGGCATTGGCCTTCATGTGATCGGTGAAGTCGAAATAGGAGCGCGCGCAATTGCCGTTCTTCATCGCCGCGAGCGCCTTCTTGCTCGCGCACACGATGCCGAGCCCCGCCGGCAGCATCAGCCCCTTCTGCGAACCGGTGATGGCGAGATCGACGCCCCACTCGTCCATGCGGAAATCGATGCTCGCGATCGAGCTCACCCCGTCCACGTAGAGCAAGGCCGGATGCTTGGCCGCGTCGAGCGCGCGGCGCACGGCGGCGACGTCGCTCGTGACGCCGGTGGCCGTCTCGTTATGCACCACCATGACGCCCTTGATCTGCGTGAGCCTTGTCGGCGCGGAGCGCCTCCTCGATGCGTTCGGGCGAGGCGCCCGTGCCCCACTCCTCATCCTGCACGATGACCTCGAGCCCATGGCGCTTGGCGAGCTCGATCCACAGGCTGCTGAATTGGCCGAAGCGCGAGGCGAGCAGTTTGTCGCCCGGGGCGCAGGTATTGGTGAGGGACGCCTCCCAGGCGCCGGTGCCGGAGGAAGGGAAGATGAAGGCCTGGCCGTCCTTGGTTTTGAAGACCTTCTTCAGATCCTCGAACAGCGGCAGAGTGAGCTTGGGAAAATCGGAGGAGCGATGGTCCTCCATGGGGACGTGCATCGCCCGCAGCACGCGCTCCGGCACATTGGTCGGTCCTGGCACAAAGAGAAAATTGCGCCCCGGCCTCCTCGCTCCCGCCATCGTTTCCTCCAGTGAAATCCTTGGTCTTCTTGGGCCGGTTTGGGGCCGGCCTTGAGCCGCATGGGCTCTCGCGGGAAGGTGGTAACGGCCGCGTGAGCGCCTGGCAACCCCTTTCCCGAGCTAGAATAAACCCGTGATCTGGCCGTCGGCTGCCCGAGCGCAATATTGTTGGCGGCGGGGACCTTGGGCAGGCCCGGCATGGTCATGATGTCCCCGCAGATGACGACCACGAACTCCGCCCCCGCCGACAGCCGCACCTCGCGGATCGGGATGGTGTGCCCCGACGGCGCGCCCTTGGCGTCGGGATTGGTCGAGAAGCTGTATTGCGTCTTGGCCACGCAGATGGGGAACTTGCCGAAGCCTTCCTTCTCGAGCTCGGCGAAGCGGTCGCGCACGGCCTTGTCGGCGCTGATATCCGCCGCGCCATAGATCGTTTGCGCGATGGTGCGCGCCTTCTCGATCAGCGGCATGTCGTCGGGATAGAGCGGGTGGAAATCCGACGGCTTGGTCTCGATGGTGCGCACCACGGCCTGGGCGAGATCGAGCGCCCCCTCGCCGCCTTGCGCCCAATGATCGGCGAGCACGCATTCGACGCTGATCGCGGCGCACAGACGCCGGAGCAGCGCCACCTCGGCCTCGGTGTCGGTCGAGAAGCGGTTGATGGAGACGATGACCGGCACGTCGTAGCGCCGCAGATTCTCCACATGGCGCTCGAGATTGGCGAAGCCCTTCTCCAGCGCCTGGAGATTCTCCTTCTTGAGATCGTCCTTGGCCACGCCGCCATGCATCTTGAGCGCGCGGATGGTCGCCACCAGCACGGCGCAATCGGGCTTGAGCCCGGCCTTGCGGCATTTGATGTCGAAAAACTTCTCCGCGCCGAGATCGGCGCCGAAGCCCGCTTCCGTGACGACGTAATCGCCGAGCTTGAGCGCGGCCTTGGTGGCGATCACCGAATTGCAGCCATGCGCGATATTGGCGAACGGACCGCCATGGATGAAGGCGGGGTTGTTCTCCAGCGTCTGCACGAGGTTGGGCGCGAGCGCATCCTTGAGCAGCGCCGCCATGGGCCCGGCGGCGGAGAGGTCGCTCGCCTTGACCGGCTTCTTGTCGCGCGTCTGCCCGATCTGGATCTGCCCGAGCCGCCGCTGCAGATCGGCCAGATCGGAGGCGAGGCAGAAAATGGCCATGACCTCGCTCGCCACGGTGATGTCGAAGCCCGCCTCGCGCGGGAAGCCGTTGGCGGCGCCGCCGAGCGAGGTCACGATCTCGCGCAGCGCCCGGTCGTTCATGTCCACCGCCCGGCGCCAGGTCACGCGGCGGGTGTCGATGTCGAGCTTGTTGCCCCAATAGACGTGGTTGTCGATGAGCGCGGCGAGCAGATTGTTGGCGGCGCCGATGGCGTGGAAATCGCCGGTGAAATGGAGGTTGATGTCCTCCATGGGCACGACTTGCGCGTAGCCGCCGCCGGCCGCGCCTCCTTTGACCCCGAAGCAGGGGCCGAGCGAGGGCTCGCGGATGCAGATGATGGCTTTCTTGCCGAGGAGGTTGAGCGCGTCGCCCAAGCCCACGGTGGTCGTGGTCTTGCCCTCGCCCGCGGGCGTCGGCGTGATCGCGGTGACGAGGATCAGCTTGCCGTCGGGACGGTCGGCGAGCGTGGCGAGATAGTCGAGCGAGATCTTCGCCTTGTAGTGGCCGTAAGGCAGCACATACTCGGCCGGGATGCCGAGCCGGTCGGCCGCCACCTCGATGATCGGCCGCATCTTCGCGGCCTGGCTGATCTCGATGTCGGATTTCGGCGACTTGTGCTGCTCGGGGCCCCTGCCCTTATTTTCGGCACTCTCACGCGGCTGAACTGACATAAGCGATTGGCCCCCGAGACTTAAGCGACGGCGTCATGCACCAGGAATGTGCAGGCAGGGTATTCATTCACTTGCCTTCTTGCAATCGTCTGTGCAGGTTCTGCGCGCCTTGAGGGAGATCAAAATGACGCCTGCCGATCTGTTAAAGGCCATGTTCGGTGCCGCCGTCGAGGCCGCCCTGCCCGACATTTGCGTGCCCCCTTATCTGCCCGCGCGGCCGAAGGGGCGCACCATCGTCATCGGCGCGGGCAAGGCCTCGGGCGCCATGGCCAAAGCGGTGGAGGACCATTGGCAGGGTCCGCTCGAAGGCTTGGTCGTGACCCGCTACGGCCACCGCCTGCCGACGACGCGGATCGAGGTGGTCGAGGCCGCCCATCCCGTTCCCGACGCCGCGGGGCGCGAAGCCGCTGCGCGCATCCTCAAGCTGGTGCAGGGCTTGAGCGCCGACGACCTCGTGCTCTGCCTCATCTCGGGCGGCGGCTCGGCGCTGCTCGCCGCACCCGCCGAGGGCGTGAGCCTCGAGGACAAGCAGGCGGTGAACAAGGCGCTGCTCAAATCGGGCGCCACCATCGGCGAGATGAACGCGGTGCGCAAGCATCTCTCGGCCATCAAGGGCGGCCGCCTCGCGCTTGCCGCCGCGCCCGCCCATGTGGTGGCGCTCATGATCTCCGACGTGCCGGGCGACGACCCTTCCGTGATCGCCTCCGGCCCCACCGTCGCCGACCCTTCGACCTATGCCGACGCGCTCGCCATCTTGGCGAAATACAACATCGCCGCGCCGCCGGCGGTGATGGCGCGGCTCACGAGCGGCGCCGAGGAGACGCCGAAGCCCGGCGATCCGCGCCTTGCCCGCGTCGAGAACGTCATGATCGCCACCCCGCAAGTCTCGCTCGAAGCCGCCGCCGCGCTCGCGCGGAAAGCGGGCGTCACCCCGCTCATCCTCGGCAATGCCATCGAGGGCGAGTCGCGCGACGTGGCGCTGGTCCATGCCGGCATGGCCAAGCAATGCGCCCAATATGGGCAGCCCGCGCAGCCCCCTTGCGTGCTGATCTCGGGCGGCGAGACCACCATCACGCTCAAGGGCAAAGGCAAAGGCGGACGCAACACCGAATTCCTGCTCGCGCTGGCCATCGCGCTCGACGGCGCGCCCGGCATCTATGCCGTCGCCGGCGACACCGACGGGGTCGACGGCAGCGAGGACAATGCCGGCGCGCTGATCATGCCCGACACGCTCGCCCGCGCCGCGAAGGCCGGCCTCGACGCCAAGGCCATGCTCGCCGACAACGACCCCTATACGTTCTTTGCCGCATCGGCGATCTCTTGGAGACCGGCCCCACCCTCACCAACGTCAACGATTTCCGCGCCGTCCTGATCGAGAAGCGCTAGCCGGCAGCCGATTCGGCACGCACCGCGGCAGAAATGCCGCAAGGTTAATTTCGCAGTTGCGAATTGGACTCAGCACGCTAGTCTTGGCGTGCGGCGGGCGCCGAGCCCGATGGGATCCATCTGTGACCTCGCGCGCGGGGACAACCGGCGCGTCGGGGATTGGCGAGGGAGTGCGGGTTTGCCTTCCCGCCATGGAACAGCCGGATTTCGCTGGCCTATGCGCAAAGCTCGGATGCGACAAGCGATCCCTGGCACGGCGCCACGCCAACGCGCTCGCTGAAGCGAGCGTCGACGACACGAGCAACGGGACGAGGGAGCAACGAATGCTGAGACGAACCGGCCTTGGCCTTCTCGTCGGCGCGGCCTTGCTGGCGCCGACGGCGGCCGCTGCCGGGCCGGCCCTCGTCTTCGAGCCCTATAACGGCACCGTGTTCTATTCCGAGGATCCCGATCTGCCGTGGTTCCCGGCCTCGCTCACCAAATTGATGACGGCCTACATCACCTTCCAGGCGCTGAAGGCCGGAACGATCAAACCCGACGACAAGCTCATTTGTACGCAGGCGGCCGCGGCGCAGGCGCCGAGCAAGCTCTGGCTGCCCGTGGGCAGCGAGCTCACCGTCGACATCGGCTTGAAGGTCCTCATCGTCAAATCCGCCAACGACGTGGCGGTCATGCTCGCCGAGAAGGTCGGCGGAAGCCAAGACGCCTTCGTCGAGAAGATGAACGAGACGGCGCAACGCCTCGGCATGACCCGCACCCATTTCGTCAACGTCAACGGGCTGCCCGACGACCGCCAGGTCACCACGGCGCGCGACCTGGCCAAGCTCTCCCGCGCCATCATCGTCGAGTTTCCGCAATATGCGAACCTCTTCTCCATGATGGAGGTCCAGGTCGGCAAGCGGCTCATCCACGGCCATAACGGCATGCTCGTCAATTTCGAGGGCGCCGACGGCATGAAGACGGGCTTCATCTGCGATTCGGGCTACAACATCGTGGCGAGCGCCACCCGCGACGGGCGCAAGCTCGTGGCCGTGGTGCTGGGCGAGCCCACGGCCGCCTCGCGCCGCGACCGCGCGTCGAACCTCCTGGAGAACGGCTTCAAGCGCTATTTCTGGAAGTCGGTGTTCGGCACGAGCATCGATGGGCTCGCCGTGCAGGCCTCGTTGAGCGACTCCCCGACCCATCTGCGCGATAATGTGTGCGGGCCGGGCCGGATCGTCAAACGCTCCCGCCGCCACCAGGCCTCGTCGGGCCGGCGGTCGAAGCCGAGCCTGATCGGCCTCGATCAGGCCGCGCCCCACGCGCCCCATCCGCAGCAGCGCCGACGCCGAGTAACGCCTTTTTCCGCCCCTTTCCTTCCGCGCCGCCATTCCGCTTTGATTGCCCCGCCGCCAGCCGGCGCATCGCGTCGATGATCGGAGCCGTCATGCGAGTTTTCGCCTCCGCGCCCCTTGCCCCGCTTCTCGTTCTCGCCGCCATGGTCTGGGCGCGCGCCGCCGAGCCGCCGGAGAATGTCTTGGACGCGGTGGCCGACGCCGAGCAGCAATGCCGCGACCTCGACGGCACGCCCGACAGCAACGCCGTGCTCAGCACGAGCGACGTGAACGAGGATGGCGGCGAGGACTGGATCGCCGATTTCGCCAAGCTCAAATGCAAAGGCGGCATCAATCCCATGTGCGGCTCGGGCGGCTGCAGCTTGCAGATCTATCTGTGGGACGGCGCCACCGCCTGGAACCTCGCTTTCGAGGAGACCGTGCAGCGCTACAAATTCGGCAAGAGCCACGGCAAGCCCGTCCTCACCGTCACCTATGCGGGCGCCGCCTGCGACCGGCCCGAGGCGCGGAGCTGCACCATCGTCTATCGCCTCGAGCGCGGCGCGATCGCCCCGCCGCCATGAGCGCGATCTAGCTCTGGGACTTGGCGGACTTGGCGTCGGCGCGGCGATGGCCGCCTTGATCAGGGCAAGCGCCTCGGGCGAATCCCACACCGCGGGGCCGACGAGGCGGCCGATCTCCTCCCCCTGCGCGATTGAGCAGCAGCGTGGTCGGCATGCCCACCGTCTTCAGCGTGGCGAAGAGCTTGCCGGACGGATCGGTATAGAGCGCAAGCTTGGTGACGCCCGTCTCCTGCAAGAAGGTCTTGGCCTTCTCGCTCCCGCCTTTGTCGATATTCACCGCCACCACCTCGAAATCCTTGCCGCCGAGCTCTGCTTGCAGCTTGTCGAGCGTCGGCATCTCCTCCCGGCAGGGATGGCACCACGTGGCCCAGATGTTGAGCAGCACGACCTTGCCGGCGAAATCGCTTAACGGCTTCGTCGCGCCGCCGGCATCGGCGATGGTGATGTCGGGCAGCGTCTGCGGCTTCGGCCGCATGCACGAAGGCGGCCATGGCCCCCTTGTTGAGGCCCGCGAGCGGCCCCGATCCGGCCGCGCCCGCCGCCGCGCCACCCGCCTCGCCCGGGGCCGAAGAGGACGGGGAAACGGGCAAGCCCCCATTGCCACCGGGGCCGAAACTCACATATACCGTGCCGAACCCGGCAATCGCGGCGAGCACCGCCGCGACGAGATAGGTGGCCGGCGGCGCGGCGCGCTCGCGTCTTTTCGTCTTGCTCCGAGTAGCCTTGCTCACGGCCTCCTCACCAATTTCGTTCCTTTAGGTCCGAGCTCATGACCAACACCATGTGGGGTGGCCGTTTCGCGTTAAGCCCCGCCGCCATCATGGAGGAGATAAACGCCTCCATCGCCTTCGACAAGCGCCTCTGGTATCACGACATTTTGGCTTCCAAAGCCCATGTCGCCATGCTCGGCGCGACCGGCATCATCACGGAAGCCGAGGCGAAGAAGATCGCCCGCGGGCTCGACAAGATCGCCGCCGAGATCGAGGCGGGCGAGTTTGCCTTCTCGGAGAAGCTCGAGGACATCCATCTCAACATCGAGAGCAGGCTGGCCGCGCTGATCGGGCCGGTCGCCGGCAAGCTGCACACCGCGCGCTCGCGCAACGACCAGGTGGCGACCGATTTCCGTCTCTATGTGCGCGACGAGATCGACGCCATCGAGCGGCTGCTGCGGCGGCCTGCAGCTCGCGCTCGCCGAGAAGGCGCTCGAGCACGCCGCCTCGCTGATGCCGGGCTTCACCCATCTGCAGACGGCGCAGCCCATCACCTTCGGTCATCATCTGCTCGCTTATGTCGAGATGCTGGCGCGCGACCGCGGCCGCTTCGCCGACGCGCGGACGCGGCTCAACGAATGCCCGCTCGGCTCGGCCGCGCTCGCCGGCACGAGCTTCCCCATCGACCGCGACGCGACCTCGGCCGCGCTCGGCTTCGACCGGCCTGCCGCCAACTCGCTCGACGCCGTCTCCGACCGCGACTTCGCGCTCGAGACCTTGGCCGCCGCGAGCATCGCCGCCATGCATCTGTCGCGCCTCGCCGAGGAGATGGTGCTGTGGACCTCGCCGCAATTCGGCTTCGCGCGCTTGAGCGACAAATTCACCACCGGCTCCTCGATCATGCCGCAGAAGCGGAACCCCGACGCGGCCGAGCTGATCCGCGCCAAGTCCGCCCGCATCGCCGGCGCCTTCCAGACCTTGCTCATGGTGATGAAGGGCCTGCCGCTCGCTTATGCCAAGGACATGCAGGAGGACAAGGAGCCCGTCTTCGACGCGCTCGATTCGCTGAAGCTCGGCCTCGCCGCCATGACCGGCATGGTGCAGGATTTGCAGCCCGACCTTGCCGCCATGGCCGAGGCCGCGGGCCGCGGCCATGCCACCGCCACCGACCTCGCCGACTGGCTCGTGGCCGAGCTTGGCATGCCCTTCCGCGAGGCCCATCGCCTCACCGGGCGAATCGTTGCGCTCGCCGACAAGAAGGGAATGTCCCTGGCCGACCTTCCCCTTGCCGATTTGCGCGTCCTTGAGCCGCGCCTGACCAAGGGCGTTTTTGCCGTGCTCGGCGCCGAAAGCTCGGTCAAAAGCCGCGCAAGCTATGGGGGTACGGCCCCTGCCAGGGTCCGGGGCGAGGCCAAGCGCTGGATAAAGCGTTTGGAGAAGGAGGCCGGGTCGCGATAAAAGGAGTGCAAGGGGCCAGGATTAAGGCCTCGGCGACAGGGGCACGACCATGGGAAGCGCGTTGCGCGTCCTTTTGACTTTGGCATTGTTGCTGGCCGTGGGGCTGACCGCCTGCGGGCGCCGCGGTTCGCTCGACCGGCCGCCGCCCAATGGCCCCGAGGCTGAAGGCCGATCCCTCCACCAAGATGTCCCGCACTCCCGACCGGCACCTTTGGATTGACCGCCTGCTCCAATAGGGCTTCCGTCTTTTCCCATGCATCATTTCGCCTACCGGGGCGGCGCCCGCGGCGCTAGCGTCCTTTACGCCGAGGACGTGAGCCTTGCCGACCTCGCTCGAGGCCGTCGGCACGCCCTTCTATTGCTATTCGGCGGCGACGCTCGAGCGCCATTATCGCGTCTTCGCCGCGGCCTTCGCCGGCACCGACGCGCTCGTCTGCTATTCGGTCAAGGCCAATTCGAACCTCGCCGTGCTCGCCACCCTCGCCCGCCAAGGCGCCGGCATGGACGTGGTGTCCGAGGGCGAGCTGCGCCGCGCGCTCGCCGTCAAGGTGCCGCCCGCCAAGATCGTGTTCTCCGGCGTCGGCAAGACGATGCCGGAGATGGCCTTCGCGCTCGATCAGGACATCTTCGCCTTCAACGTCGAATCGGAGCCCGAGCTTCGCGCGCTGAGCGAGGTCGCGCGCGCCAAGGGCAAGACCGCGCGCATCGCGCTCCGCGTCAATCCCGACGTCGACGCCAAGACCCATCACAAGATCGCGACCGGCAAGGCCGAGAACAAATTCGGCGTGCCCTTCGCCGAGGCTCCTGCTCTGTACCGGCTCGCCGCCGAGCTCCCCAATATCGCGGCCTGCGGCGTGCATATGCATATCGGCAGCCAGATCACCACGCTCGAGCCGTTCCGCAACGCCTTTGCGCTTCTGACCGAGCTCGTGGGCCAGCTCCGCATCCACGGGCTCACCATCGACTTCGTCAATCTGGGCGGCGGCCTCGGCGTGCCCTATCGCAGCGACGCACCCGACGCCGCCGCTCCCGGAGGAATACGCCGCGCTCGTGCGCGAGGCGGTGGGCGATTTGGGCGCGCGGCTCCTGTTCGAGCCCGGCCGCATGATCGCGGGCAATGCCGGCGTGCTCGTCTCCCGCGTGCTCTATGTGAAGCGGGGCGCGGCCAAGACCTTCACCATTCTCGACGCCGGCGATGAACGATCTCATCCGCCCGACCCTCTACGAGGCCTATCACGAGATCTGGCCGGTCGTGCAGCCGCGCCCGGACGCGCCCCTGGTCGTGACCGATGTGGTGGGGCCGGTCTGCGAGACCGGCGATTACTTTGCGCTCGAGCGCAGCCTGCCGGAACTTCAGGCGGGCGATCTCGTTGCCGTCATGACGGCCGGCGCCTATGGCGCGGTGCTGGCGTCGGAATATAACTCCCGGCCGCTCGGTGCCCGAGGTGCTGGTGGCGGGAGACCGCTATCGCGGTGACGCGGCCGCGGCCGGATTATGCGGCGATGCTGGCCGCCGAGACGCTGCCCGACTGGCTCTGAGCGCCGCGGCGCATGCGGCGGAGGGGTCTAGTTTTCGCCCGCTTTCCCGCCCATTTTATCTCCGAGGCCCCGATTGTGCTAAAGCATAAGCCATGATGCGACCCCGCCGCGGCGCCAAGCCCGCCGACCCGACGCCCGCGCCCGACAAGGCGCTCGCCCGCCGCTTCGAGCGGCGCGTGACGCTGAGCCGGCTTGCCCTTCTTGCCGAGCGCGTCTGGGAGGTCTTGCTGTGGCCCTTCCTCGTGATCGGCGTCTTTCTCGTCGTCTCGCTGTTCGATCTGTGGGGCCTGCTGCCGCCGCTTCTTCACCGCATCCTGCTCGGCGCCTTCGGCCTCGCCCTGATCCTCTCGCTGCTGCCGCTCTTCCGCCTGCCGCTGCCCTCGCGCGCCGAGGCGCTGCGGCGGCTGGAGCGCACCGCGGAGATCAAGCACCGCCCCGCCTCCTCCTATGAGGACCAGCTCGGCGGCACGACCCAGGACGAGACGGCGCTGCTCTGGGCGGCGCACCGGACCCGCCTCGCCCGCCTCGTGGCCAAGCTCAAGCCGGCGTGGCCCGCGCCGCGCACCGACCGCAAGGATCCTTACGCGCTCCGCTCGGGCCTCCTCATTCTCCTCGCCGTCGCCCTGCTCGCCGCCGGCGGCGACAGTTTCGAGCGCTTGCGCGCGGCGTTCTCGCCCGCGCCCCGCACCGCCGCGGCCCTGATGCGGCTCGACGCCTGGGTGACGCCGCCCGTCTATACCGGCGTCGCCCCCATCGTGCTCGCCGACGGCACCGAGCCCGTGGGCTCGGGCGCCGAAATGTTCCGCGCGCTCGTCCGTGCCGGAGCGCAGCGAGCTCATCGTGCGCGCCCACTCCCCGCAAGGCGAGAGCGTGACGCTCCTCGCCGGACCGGACGACGGCTCGACGCCCAAGCCGGTGGCGCCCAAGAGCACCAACAGCCAGGGCCTCGTCGAGTTCAACGCGCCCTTGCTCTCGCCCGGCAGCGCCGAGGTGCAGGTCGCCGGCAACACGGTGGCGAAATGGCGCTTCGACCTCATCAAGGACGAGGCGCCGCATATCAGCCTCATGGGCGACCCGACGGCGACGCCGCGCGGCGCCCTGCGCCTCAGCTACCGCGCCGACGACGATCATGGCGTGGCGAGCGCCGAGGCGAAATTCGCGCTGGTCGAAGGCGAGGATGCGGGCCCCTCCCCGCCGCCCGCGGCCGATCAAGCTGCCGCGCCCGATCCATTGATCGCAGCCGCCGGTGATGCCGCTCGCTCTGCCGCGCGCCAATGGCAAGCAGGTGGACGGCAAAGCGAGCCAGGACCTCACCGCCCATCCCTGGGCCGGCTTGAAGGTGCGCATGACGCTGCTCGCGCGCGACCAGGCCGGGCAGACGGGGATGAGTCATCCCTACGAGTTCGTGCTGCCCGAGCGCAAATTCACCAAGCCGCTCGCCAAAGCGGTGATCGAGCAGCGCAAGAAGCTCGTGCGCGACGCCGAGCGCTCCCGCCATCGTGGCCCGCGCGCTCGACGCGCTGACCCTCGGCGGCGACAAGGTGATCCCGGATAGCCGCGTCTATCTCGCGCTGCGCAACGCCTATTGGCGCCTCAACAGCGATCCGTCGCGCGAAGCGATCGGCAGCGTGGTCAACCAGCTGTGGGACGTGGCGCTGCGCATCGAGGACGGCGATCTGCCCGAGGCCGAGCGCGCGCTCAAATCCGCCCAGGATCAGCTGATCCAGGCGCTGAAAGAGAACGCGCCGCCCGAGGAGATCGAGCGCCTCATGAGCGAGCTGCGCACCGCGCTGTCGAAATATCTGCAGACGCTCGCCCAGCAGGCGCAGGACAAGGGCAACATGCCGCCGGCCGAGAACCCGAATGGCGACCAGCTCGTGTCGCAGCAGGATCTCGACAAGATGCTCAACAATATCGAGAAGCTCGCCAAGTCCGGCTCCAAGGACATGGCCGAGCAAATGCTGAGCGAGCTCAACGACATTCTCGACCGGCTGCAGACCGGCAATTTCTCCGATGACGCGAAGCAGCAGCGCGCCAACAAGATGATGAAGGATTTGAGCGACCTCATCGCCAAGCAGCAGAAGCTGCTCGACGATACCTTTGCCGCCAAGCGCGAGGAGAAGGGCGGCGGCCAGCAGGCCGACCAGTTCGAGGTGAGCCCGCCCGGACAGCCGCCGATGCAATGGGGCCCCGGCATCTATATGGCGCCGTTCGGCACGCCCCAGGGCGGCGAGGAAGGGCCGGGCATGTCCGGCGCGCCCAACGAGCCCGCCCCCAAGGGCGACAAGAGCCAGGCCGGGCGGCAGAAGGGCAACAGCCCGAAGCCCGGGCACTATAACGGCCTCGCCGACCGTCAGGGCGATTTGCGCGACAAGCTGCAAAGCCTGATCGACCGGCTGCGCATCGAAGGCGCCGAAGCGCCCGAGCAGTTCGGCGACGCGGGCGACGCCATGGGCGACGCCAAGGACGCCATCGGCGAGGAGAATCTCGACCGCGCCAGCCAGCAGCAGGGTCTCGCGCTCGACCGCCTGCGCAAGGGCGCCCAGGCCATGGCCGAGCAGATGATGGCCAATCAGAACGGCGAGGCCCAGGGCGGCGAGGGCCAGAGCGCCAATGCCGGCCGCGATCCGCTCGGCCGTCCCGACAATCGCGGGACGCGGCCCGACCTCGGCCTGTCGGTGAAGGTCCCCGACGAGATCGACATCCAGCGCGCCCGCGAGGTGCTGGACGAGCTACGCCGGCGCCTCGGCGATCCGTCGCGGCCGGCCGTCGAGCTCGATTATCTCGAGCGGCTGATCCGCCCCTATTAGCCTCCGCGTTCCTCGGCCTCGCGCGCGACCGTGCCGATGAAGGGCAGCTCGCGATAGCGGTGACCGAGATCCATGCCGTAGCCGACGACGAACACCGGCGGGCAGACGAAGCCCACGAGGTCGGGCGCGATCTCGACCGCGCGCGGCACTTGCTTGTCGATCAGCACGCAAGTGAGCACGCGGGCGGCGCCGCGGGCGAGCAGCCGCTCTTTGGCGAAGGCAAGCGTGCGGCCGCTATCGAGAATGTCGTCGATCAGCACCACGTCGCGACCCGCCAATGCGCTCGTGACGTCGCGCAGCACCTCCACCTCGCCTTGCGATTGCGTGCCGGCGCCATAGCTCGCGAGATAGATGAAGTCGATCTCCGGCTTAAGCCCCGCTTGGTAGAGCGCGCGCACGAGATCGGCGGCGAAGATGAAGCTGCCCTTGAGCACGGCGACGATGAGAGGGTCGGTGAGCTTCGCCTCGGCCAGCGCCTGCGCCAGCGCCTCGATCCGTTTGCCGATGGCCTCGGCGCTGTAGAGCGGCGTGATCTTGGGCCCGGCGCCCGAAGCCTCCATGGCCCTGTCACTCGGCAGCGGCGAAGCGGACCTTGACGCTGCGGACGGTTTCCGGCGGCGAGGGGATCTCGACCGAGAAGGGCGCGTGCTCGCCCGCGGCAAGCTGCTCCCCTTGCACCTTGGTCGTCCATTGCGAGAGCTCCTTGCCTGCCTCGTCGCGGAGCGCGACCACCACGGTCGGCACCTCCACGGCGCCCGAGGTGACGTTGACGACCTCGCCCTGGACCGTCAGCACCGCCTCGCCGGTGTCGGTGCTCCAGCCGTAGCGGACGCCGTCGAAGGTGAGCCCGCGCGCATTCATCGGCATGCCGGCCATGGCGTAGAGGCGCTGGGCGCCCGGCAGCATGGCGACGACCATGCGCGGCGCGAGCACGAACAGCCCCCCGACGATGAGCACGAGGAGCGCGAGCAGGACCCAGCCGAGCGCCACGCCCGAGAGGCGCTTGCGCTTTTTCTCCCCGCCGGGGACGGCGCCGGGCTCGATCGCCGCCGGCACCGCATTGTCCATGGTGCCGAACGCAAAATCCTCGAACGCCGCCACCTGCCGTCCCGGCTGCACGCTGGGAAGACCGGGCTCCGGCCCGTTCGCTCGCGGCGCCGGAATTTCGCCGAAGGCCGCGAAATCGGCGTCCAACTCCTCGCCGCCCTCGAACTCGGCATCCTTCATCCCCGATTCGCCCATGGCGGCGGCGACGTCACCGGCAAAGCTTGGCGGCGGGGAATAGGTGGCCGGCTCCGCTTGCGGCGCGGGCGGCTCATACGATGCGGGCGGCTCGGGCAGCGGCGGCGGCTGTTGTGGCGCGGGCTCTTGCGGGACCCGCGCGATGCCGGCGAAACCGCGCAAGGCCGGGTTGACGGCGCCCGCTTGCGGGCGCGCCTCGGCGCCTGAGGCATCTGGGGCCGCGGGGCTTGCGGCGGAGGCGGCGGCGGCACGGGCACCGGCCGGGGCCTTGCGACCTGAACCTCTTCGGGCCCCGCCGCGACCGCCTGCCAGACATGGCCGCATTTGCTGCAGCGGACCTTGCGCCCTTCCGCAGGCAGCACCGCCGCGATCTCGTAGCGCGTCTCGCAGGCCGGGCAGATGATGAGTGTCATAGCGAAGACCGAATGTGGCGAAACCCCTCGCCGCTTGCCGAGGGCCCCCACGCCATTGCCCAAATCAATTGATACCGGACTGGGAGTTCAGCATAAAGACCCAGTCGGGGGCAATCTCAAGAGGCAAAAGGGAAAACGGGTGATTTGCTTCGACAATGTCGGGCTTCGCTACGGCACGGGCCCGGAAATCTTGCGCGACGTCACCTTTCACGTCCTCCCGGGGTCCTTTCATTTCCTGACCGGACCCTCAGGCGCCGGTAAGACGTCGCTGTTAAGGCTCCTCTTCATGTCGCTCAGGCCGAGCCGCGGTCTCATCTATTTGTTCGGCGAGAACGTGACCGGCCTCACTTCCGGCGAGCGCGCGGGCCTGCGCCGGCGCATCGGCATCGTGTTCCAGGATTTCCGCCTGCTCGACCACCTGACCACCTGGGAGAACGTGGCGCTCCCCTTGCGCGTCATGGGCCGCAAAGAGGCCGATTACAGCGAGGACGTCACCGACCTCTTGCGCTGGGTTGGCCTGGGCGACCGCATGCACGCCTACCCCGAGATCCTGTCCGGCGGCGAGAAGCAGCGCGCGGCCATCGCCCGCGCCGTGATCGCCAAGCCCGAGCTCCTGCTCGCCGACGAGCCCACCGGCAACGTCGATCCCGCCATCGCCGACCGCCTGCTGCGCCTGTTCGTGGAGCTGAACCGGCTCGGCACCTCGGTGATCATCGCCACCCACGATTACGGCCTGATGGAACAGCTCGACGCGCCGCGTCTCGTCCTCTATGACGGCCATCTGGAGCTGCGCTGATGGCCGCCTCTCCCTTGAGCCTGCTCACCGACATTCGCGACTATCCGTGGCAGAGCCTCCTGTCCGGGCTCCTCCCGGCGCGCTTCCAGGCCAAGACGGCGCAGATCGTGCCGCAGGCCTCGATCGCCGGCAACGCGCTGACCGTGGTGATCGCCATCATGTCCTTCCTCGCCTGCCTCACCGCCGGCGCCGTCTACATGGTCAATCAATCGGCCAAGGCCTGGGTGAACGACATCACGAGCGAGATCACCATCGAGCTCGATCCCGTCAACACCGCCGATATCGAGAAGAAGATCACCCTCGTCTCCCTGTTCCTCGCCAAGCAGACGGGCATCACCCATGTGAAGCCGCTCACCGCCGACGATTCGGCCAAGCTGCTCGAGCCGTGGCTGGGCAAGAGCGAGGCGCTGTCGGCGCTGCCCATTCCGCGCCTGATCGCGGTCGAGATCGACCGCTCCAATCCTCCCGACATCCCCGTCATCAGCCAGGCGCTGACGCAGAATTTCGAGGGCGTGACGCTCGACGACCACCGCCGCTGGCAGGCCGAGATCAGGACGCTCACCCGCTCCGCCGCGCTGGGCGGCCTTGCCGTGCTGGCGCTGGTCGCCGCCGCCACCGTGGCGGTGATCGTCTCGGCGACCCGCAGCGCCATGGCGTCGAACCGCGAGGTCATCGAGGTGCTGCATTTCGTCGGCGCCAATGAACGCTTCATCAGCCAGGAGTTCGAGCGCCATTTCCTCGGGCTCGGGGTCCGCGCCGCTTTGGTCGGCGCCGTCGCCGCTTCCATAACCTTTCTCCTGCTGCCGCTCGTCATGCATACGGTCGGCGGCGGCATCGTCACCGCGGCCGAGATGCAGCGGCTGGTGGGCTCGGGCGAGCTCGATATTTGGGGCTATCTGCTCTGCGTTCTCGTGGTTGTGGTGGTCGCCATCCTGTGCATGGTGACGTCGCGATTGGGCGTGATCCGCGTGCTGAAATCCTACGCCTGAGCGACGCAAATCGCGGGGGCCGGGCCTCGCGGACCTTGTCAACGCGGTGCGGTTTTTGGCCTATGCTTGAGGAGTGAGTGGCGTGGTGGAGCGGGCCGTGCTGGAAGAGGACGAGGACGACGATCGGCCGAGCGGGTTCCGCCTTTTCGTGCTGGGGCTAAGGCTCATCTTCGATGCGCTCCTGCTCGTCGTCGTGCTCGGCTTCATCGGCTTCATCGTCTTCGTCATGGGGCTCGAGCGCGACCAGCGCGAGCCCGTCTACGCCGCCGACGGCATCACCGTGCTGACCGGCGGCCGCTCCCGTATCGACGAGGCGATGCGCCTGCTGGCGGCGGGCAAGGCGAAGCGCATGCTGATCACCGGCGTCAACCGCACCACGACCAAGGAGGAGCTCAAGGACCTCGCCAGCCAAAACGACCAGCTGTTCGACCGCGCCGTCGATATCGATCGCGACGCCCGCAACACCATCGACAACGCGACCGAGACGAGCGAGTGGGTGGCGCAGCATCGCTACGGTTCGGTGATCGTCGTCACCTCCAATTATCACATGCCGCGCGCGCTCGCCGAGCTTGGCCGCGCCATGCCGGGGGTGACGCTCATCCCCTATGCGGTGGTGGACAACAATGTGCATCTCGATCGCTGGTGGACCTATCCCGGCACGACGCGGCTCCTGCTCTCCGAATATCTGAAATATCTCCCGGCGCTGGGGCGGCTCGGCGCCACCGAGCTCGTGCGCCGGATCCTCACCGGCGGCCATACGGTCGCCGCCGAGGACGCGCCGGAGCCCTAGGCCACATGGCGCGCTCGCTCCTGTTCAACCTCGTCTTCTACGTGACCACGACGCTGTTCGTGGTGCTCGGCAGCCCGCTTCTGCTTCGGCCCGCGGCGCTGGGCCATGGCGGCGCTCGCCTTCCATGGCCGCACCGAGCTGTGGCTGCTCAAACATATCGTCGGCCTCGACTATGAGCTGCGCGGGCAGGACAAGCTCCCCAAAGGCGCCTGCCTCGTCGCCTCGAAACATCAATCGGCGTGGGAGACCTTTGCCCTCATCCCCTTCTTTCGCGATCCCGCGCTCCTGATGAAGCGCGAGCTGTTCTGGATCCCGTTCCATGGCTGGTTCTCGACGAAGTTCGGCATGATCCCGGTCGACCGCGACAAGGGCGCCACCGCGCTCCGCCGCATGCTGCGGGAGGCGAAGAAGCGCGCGGCGGCCGGCCGCGAGATCATCATCTTTCCCGAAGGCACGCGCCGCGCGCCCGGCGCGGCGCCCGACTACAAGACGGGCGTGTTCCTGCTCTATGAGGCGCTGGGCGTCCCCTGCCTTCCCGTGGCGCTCAACTCCGGCCTCTATTGGCCGCGGCGGAGCCTCACCCGCCATCCGGGCACGGTGATCGTCGAATTTCTCGATCCCATTCCGCCCGGCCTCTCCCGCCGCGAGTTCCTGCCGCGGCTGGAAGCGGCGATCGAAACCGCCACCAACCGCCTGCTGGCCGAAGGTCGCGCCAAGGAACGCAAAGCCGCGTGAGGCGTTAACACTTTGTTAACCCTTAAGAACTTGACGAGGAGGGGCAATGCGTTCTAGCTTTGTTCCAGGATTCGTGGCGCCCTCGTCTTGAATCCGTCATGAGTTAACCCATTTGAGGGGGCAGTTCTCAAGGAACTAGCGCGGACCCAGGACGATGTGGATGCAGAAGGCAGAAGCGAACGAGACGGCCCCTTGGGGGCCCGCAAACGAGCCGGCGCTCGTCTGCGCCGAGGCCCGCTTCGCCCAAGCATTCCACTATTGGCGGGGCGCGTCCGGGCGGCGCTATCTGCACAGCGTCTATTCGCTGATCGGCTGCCCGGCCCTGCCCCAAGCCAATTACATCCTGGTTCGCCGCCATGCCGACGGCACCCGCGAGGCGCTGCTGTTCGGCCAGACCAAGGACGACGCGGTCTCGCTCAACCTCGCCCATCTGCGCCATGAGGGCGCCAAGCGCGGCGCGAACGAGGTGCATATCCACCTCTTGGCCGAGACCGCCGAGGAGCGCGCCGCCGTGGCCGACGATCTGACCGCGGCCCACGCCCACTGCCTCACCGCCGACGCGGCCTAAGTCTCAAGCCTCTCCCTCCTGACGCAGCCGCGCGGCCAGCGCCGCGAGCGCCGCGTCATGCACGCCGGCCTCTTCGAGATGCCGCACCGTGTTCAGCACATAATCGATATTGGCGCCCGAGCGGCCGACCGCCGACCGCACGAGCTCGGTCTGCGTTTCGAGCGAGAGCCGCCCCGCATATTGCGGATGCCGGCGGTCGACGAGATAGCACACGGCCTCGAGCTCGCGGGCCGGAGCCGTCGAGCAGGCTGACCGGACGCACGGCCTCGAGATAGACGTCGGTGATCTGCTCGCGCTCGCGCAAATAGGCAAGCGTCCCATCGCGCCGCTCGGCCTCGACCCGGAACGCCACCCCGCGGCAGGCGCCGCCCTCGTCCAATCCGAGCACCAAGCCCGGATGCTCGGCCGTGCCGCGATGGTGGAAGGAATAGATGCAGAGCGAGCGGTGCGCGCCGATCAGCGCCGCCGGCGCCCGCTCGACAAAGTCGAAGCCCGGCTGCCACATCAGGAGCCATAGCCGAACACCCAGAGCTCAGCGCATTGGACCGTCATATCGCTTTTTGTCATTGCCCGGCTTGACCGGCAATCCAGACCGGCTCGCAGATCGTCCAAATCCGGTGGTTACTGGATTCCCGCTTCGCGGGAATGACATTACCGATGGGATTCTGCCGCTTCTAGTCGTCGTGGCCGTGCGGGCGGCCGAAATCCGGCACGGGCGTATCCTGGCCGGCCTCGATGACGCCGCGGCGGATGGCGCGGGTACGCGTGAACTGCTCGTATAGCGCCTCGCCGTCCCCCCGCCTGATCGCTTTGGTCAGAGCCGATATGTCCTCGTTGAAGCGGCCGAGCATCTCCAAGACGCCTTCCTTGTTGGCGAGGAAGATATCGCGCCACATGACGGGATCGGAGGCGGCGATACGGGTGAAGTCGCGGAAGCCGCCGGCCGAGAATTTGAGCACTTCCGAGCGTGTCACTGTCTCGAGCTCGTCGGCGGTGCCGACGATGGTGTAGGCGATGAGATGCGGCAGATGACTGGTGATGGCGAGCACCAGGTCGTGATGCTCGGGCGTCATGATTTCGACGTTCGCGCCGAGGAGACGCCAAAACGCGGCGAGCCTTTCCACCGCCTCGGGGTCGGTGCCTTCGGGCGGCGTCAGGATGCACCAGCGGTTCTCGAACAGCTCGGCAAAGCCCGCATCGGGCCCGGAATGCTCGGTGCCGGCGACCGGATGAGCCGGCACGAAATGGACAGTCTTCGGCAGATGCGGGCCCATGTCGCGCACGACCGCGCCCTTCACCGAACCCACATCGGAAATCGTCGCGCCGGGCTTGAGATGCGGGCCGATCTCCTTGGCGACGGCCCCGCAAACGCCGACCGGAACGCAGACGATGACGAGGTCGGCGCCTTCGACGGCCTGGGCGTTGGTCTCCGTCACCTTGTCGGCGAGGCCGAGCTCGACGACGCGCTGCTCGCGTCTTCGGCGAATGCGCGGATGCCACGATCGAGCGCACCGCGCCTTGTGCACGCGCGGCGCGGGCGATGGACGAGCCGATCAGCCCGAGCCCGATGATGGCGATGGTGTCGAACAGAGGTTCCGTCATGGGGCGGAAGCTGCCTCCCTCCCCATGAACGCGGCAAGGGCGGCGAGCACCGCACGGTTGTCCTCCTCGGTGCCGACCGTCATGCGGAGCGCTTCCGGAAAGCCGTATTCGTCCACCCGCCGCAAGATGATGCGGTGCTCATGCAGGAAGCGATCGGCCTCGGCCGCCGACCGGCCATTGCCGCGCGGGAAATGGATGAGGAGGAAATTGGCCACGCTCGGCGTGACCGCGAGGCCGAGCTCGGTGAGCGCGTCGGCCATGCGCCGGCGCCACAGCTCGTTATGCGTGGCCACCCGCTCGACCTCCGCCTGATCGGCAAGCGCGGCGATGCCCGCGGCGATGGCGGGACCCGAGACGTTGAACGGCCCGCGGATGCGGTTGAGCGCGTCGGCCACGCTCGCGCGGGCAATAGGCCCAGCCGAGCCTGAGCGAGGCGAGCCCGTAGATCTTGGAGAAGGTGCGCGTCATCACCGTATTGTGGGTGGTGGCGACGAGCTCGATGCCCGCCTCATAATCGTTGGCGCGCACATATTCGGCATAGGCCGCGTCGAGCACGAGCAGCACGTCGTCGGGCAGACCGGCGCGCAGGCGCTTGACCTCGTCGAAGGCGAGATAGGTGCCGGTCGGATTGTTCGGATTGGCGAGGAACACCATGCGCGTGCGCGGCGTGACGCAAGCGAGGATCGCGTCCACATCGGCGGTCAGATCCTTTTCCGGCGCGACCACGGGCGTGGCGCCGCGCGCGAGAATGGCGATGCGGTAAACGAGGAAGCCGTGCTCGGAGTAGATCGCCTCGTCGCCCGGGCCGAGATAGGCGCCCGCGAGCAGGTTCAGCACCTCGTCGGACCCCGCCCCGCACACGATGCGCGAAGGCTCGAGCCCATAGGTCCGGCCGATCGCCTCGCGCAAGCCTCGCGCCGAGCCGTCGGGATAGCGGAACAGCGTGTCGGCGGCGGCGCGATAGGCCTCGACCGCGCGCGGGGACGGCCCGAACGGCGTCTCGTTCGAGGAGAGCTTGATGACCTTATGCGCGCCGTCGAGCGCGGCTCTTGCCCGGGACATAGGGCGAGATGTCGAGAACGCCTGAACGGGGGCGCGGGGCCCGGCTGGCCGTCATAGCTCAACTCCTGGAAACGGGCGCGCGAAGGGCGGAGGCGGGCCGCTCGCGCATGGGCCTTCTCATAGGACCTTTGCCCGCCGGGAGGCAAAGAAAAGATTGACTTTCAACGGCAAGCTCCTAGCTAACCTCGAACTTACGGTTTGGGTTTATGAACCCCTTACCGAGATGGATTGGAGCGACTGAGGCGTGATGAGCGAGACCCCCAAGGCCGAAGCCTTTGCCGATCTGTCGCTCCGGCTCGCGCAGGTCGCCAACCCGCAAAGCGAGATCGTGCATTTCGGCGCCGAGGCGCCGCTGCCGCTCGATTGCGGCGTGCAAGCTCGCCCCCTTCTCCATCGCCTATCAGACCTACGGCACCCTCAACGCCGCCAAGACCAACGCCGTGCTCGTCTGCCACGCGCTGACCGGCGACCAGCACGTCGCCAACATCCATCCCGTCACCGGCAAGCCCGGCTGGTGGGAGACCATGGTCGGGCCGGGCAAGCCCATCGACACCGACCGCTATTTCGTGCTCTGCGCCAACGTCATCGGCGGCTGCATGGGCTCGACCGGGCCGAGCTCGATCAATCCGGCCACCGGCCACCCCTATGGCCTCGACTTCCCCGTCATCACCATCGCCGACATGGTCCGCGCGCAGGCGCGCCTGCTCGACCATCTCGGCATCCCCGATCTGCTCTGCGTGCTCGGCGGCTCCATGGGCGGCATGCAGGTGCTGGAATGGGCGGCGAGCTATAAGGACCGCGTGTTCTCCGCCGTGCCGATCGCCTGCGCCGCGCGCCATTCCTCGCAGAACATCGCCTTCCACGAGGTGGGGCGCCAGGCGGTGATGGCCGATCCCGATTGGTGCCAGGGCCGCTATCTCGACGAGGACAAGAATCCGCGCAAAGGGTTGGCCGTGGCGCGCATGGCCGCGCACATCACCTATCTGTCCGACGACGCGCTGCATCACAAATTCGGCCGCAATTTGCAGGACCGCGACCGCGTGACCTTCGGCTTCGACGCCGACTTCCAGGTGGAGAGCTATCTGCGCCACCAGGGCATGAGCTTCGTCGACCGCTTCGACGCCAATTCCTATCTCTACATCACCCGCGCCATGGATTATTTCGATCTCGCCGCGGACCATGGCGGCGTGCTCGCCAACGCCTTCAGCGGCACGCGCACGCGCTTCTGCCTCGTCTCCTTCACGAGCGACTGGCTGTTCCCCACCGAGGAGAGCCGCGAGATCGTGCACGCGCTGAACGCGGTCGCCGCCAATGTCAGTTTCGTCGAGATCAAGTCCGACATGGGCCACGATGCCTTCCTGCTGCACGAGCCCGAGCTGTTCGACACCATCGGCGGCTTCTTGAATGCCGGCGCCGTGCGGCGCGGCATGCCGCCGCGCGCCCGCGCACGGGGCTTCGGCATGAACATCCCCGTGCCCGCTCCCACCGTCCGCGCCGCCGATACCGCGCGCGTCGACCTCCTCTTCATCGCCGAGATGGTGAAGCCCGGATCGCGCGTGCTCGACATCGGCTGCGGCGACGGCACGCTGTTGCGCCTGCTCGCCGACAAGCGCGGCGTCGACGGCCGCGGCATCGAGATCAGCCAGGCCGGGGTGAATTCCTGCGTGGCGCAGGGGCTGTCGGTGATCCAGGGCGACGCCGACACCGACCTCGTGCATTACCCCGACCTCGCCTTCGACTACGCCATATTGAGCCAGACCATCCAGGCGACCTACTCGCCCCGCCACGTGCTCGAGCAGCTCTTGCGCATCGGCAAGCGCGTGGTCGTCTCCTTCCCCAATTTCGGCCATTGGCGCGTGCGCGCGGCCCTGCTGTTCGGCGGCAAGATGCCTCGGACCGACAATCTGCCCGACCGCTGGTACGACACGCCCAACATCCATCTCTGCACCATCAAGGATTTCCTCGATCTGTGCCGCGACGTGGGCGCCAAGGTCGAGCGCGCCGTGGCGCTCAACGCCTATGGCACCAAGCTCGGCGTCGCCATGCCGCTCTTCGCCCAGAATTTGTTCGGCGAGCAGGCGGTGTTTCTGCTTGTCGCGCTAGAGCACCCGACCTATCGTCCATCGTCATTGCCGGGCTTGACCCGGCAATCCATTCCATTGGCGCTTCGGCTCGATCCGACGTAACGGCATGGATGCCCGGATCAAGTCCGGGCATGACGCGTTGCGTTCAGGGTCGTCGTGCGGCGTGACGCCCGCCGGCACCGGCACGATGCGGCGGCGGAATTTGGCGCGCGCGCGCGCCGGCAGCGCGGCATAGACCTGCTTCCGCGCCTCGACCATGAGCACGCCGGAGAAGGCGGGCCACAGCACGAGCCCGAGCCGCTCCCAAAACACCGGCCAGCGCAGCAGCAAGCGCCAGCCGAAGGGCGGCATATAGAGCGCGTGCTGCCAGCCTTCCGCCGAGAACATCGCCTCCTTGAGCAGCGTGGCGAGCTGCGATTTCGAGAACGGCCGCCCATGGCCGAAGGGCGTCGAGTCGACGCGCGCCCACAGCCCGCGGCGGTGCGGCACGATGATGAGCAGCCGCCCGTCGGGCGCGAGCACCCGCCACAGCTCGCGCAAGCAGCGCCCGCGTGTTCTCGCTCCATTCCAGCATATGCACGAGCAGGATGCGGTCGGCCTCCTCGTCGGCGAGCGGCAGATCGGCCTCGTCCACGAGCACGGTCAGATTTTGCCCTCGCTCCGGCCACGCGATGACGCCCTGCTCGGCCGGCATGAGCGCGCCCGCGACCCGGGCCTCGCCGCGGAAGGCGCCGAGATAGGGCACGGCGTAACCGAGACCGAAGATGCGCGCGCCCTTGACCTCGCTCCAGCGGGCGCGCAGCCGGCTGCCCAACAGCCGGCGCACCACGAGCCCGAGCGGGGAGGCATAGAACTCTCGCAGATCGATGGCGTCTTGCTGCATGGGCCGATCTTAGGCCGGAGCGGTCAGGAGAGTTCTAAAAGCGGCACCGGCCGTTTCAATCCTGTTTAAGGAGATGCTACGGTCCCGCCTCGCCAACACGCAAGTGAGGCCATGAGCAAGCTTGAGATCCACCAATTCCCGGCGCGCGGCGACAATTACGGCGTGCTCCTCCACGATCCCGCGACCGGCGCCACCGCCTCGATCGACGCGCCCGACGCCGAGGCCGTGTTGGCGGCGCTGCACGAGAAGGGCTGGGAGCTCTCCCAAATCCTCATCACCCACCACCACCACGACCACACCGCCGGCAACGAGGTGCTGAAGCGCATGACCGGCTGCACCATTACCGGTCCGGCCAAGGAGGCGCGCGGCATCCCCGGCATCGACGTCGAGGTCGAGCGAGGGCGACACGGTGAAGATCGGCAACGTCGACGGGCAAGGTGCTGGAGACGCCCGGCCACACGCGCGGCCATGTCAGCTATTACTTCCCCGACGACGGGATCGTGCTCGTGGGCGACACGCTGTTCTCGATCGGCTGCGGCAAGCTGCTCGAAGGCGACGCCAAGATGATGTGGCATTCGCTGGAGAAAATCGCCGCGCTGCCGCCCAAGACCAAGCTCTATTGCGGCCATGAATATACGCGCAACAATGCGCGCTTCGCGCTGACCGTCGAGCCGGAGAACGAGGCGCTCCAGGCGCGCGCCGTGGAGGTCGAGGGGCTTGTGGCGAAGGGAGAGCCGACGCTGCCCACCACCATCGCGCAAGAGCTTGCCACCAACCCCTTCCTCAGGCCCACGAGCCCCGCCATCCAGAAGCGCCTCGGCATGGAAGGAAGGCCGCTCGCCGAGATCTTTGGCGAGATCCGCAAGCGCAAGGATAGGTTCTAGACTTACCTTTCCCGCGAGGTGATAAGAGCCGCCAAGCTGCGGGACTTGATTGGGATTTAGGCCGAACAGGCCGGGCTGATTGAGGAGTGGGGGCGTCGGTTTGCGGTACCTTCTCGTCGGCAACGCTCCGAACAGCGGTGAGGCGGTGGCCAGGGCCGCTTTGGACGCTGACGTGATCGTCCAGCACAACACCTGCGAATACGCAGCACTCTTGCCTGAGGTGCGCGCCAACTATGTGTTCATAACGAATTCGGGATTCCACGCGCTCAAAATCATCGAGCGCTTGCTCGCGGTGCGGGAAGCGCCGGTCTTCGGCTGCACGCGCCTCATTCTCGCTCGCAACCCGGCCTTCTACACGTTCAAGAAATATCTTCTGCGAGCCGGGAAACACGTGGCATGGCGCCATTACGGAATTCATCGACAGTGGACTGCCCTGAGCCGCGTCTGGCCGATTCAGACGATGTCCTTCCTGTCGAGCGCGCGGCTCGAACGCGGACTGCGAAACTTGGGCATGGAGTCTTGGCGCATGCCGAGCACCGGGATGATCTCTTACGATTGGCTATGCCGCCGCCTCGAACCGCGGGATTCCCTCGTCATCGAGGGATATAAGTTTGACAATTGGTATGGCCACCCCAGGCATATCGAGAAAGAGCTGATCAGGCCCATTTCACCGGAGGAAGGGCGGGCGAGGAGGGCGATACTGGAGCCGGCCGGGAGGCGATCGTGACGAGAGAACCGCTCACCGCAGACGAGATCATCGCCGAGCTCAAGCTCGCGCCGCACCCGGAAGGCGGCTGGTACCGTGAGACCTTCCGCGACGAGCCGGGACATAAGGGGCGCCCCACTCCACCGCCATTTTGTTTTTGCTCAAGGCGGGCGAGGTCTCGCGCTGGCATCGCGTCGACGCTGCGGAGCTGTGGCATTGGTATGGCGGCGCGCCGCTGCTGCTCGAGGTGAAGGACGGCGAGACGCCGCCACGAATACCGGCTGGGAGCGAATCTGGCTCGCCGGCGAGCACCCGCAGGCTCTGGTGCCGGCTGGCGCCTGGCAGATCGCGCGCAGCCTCGGAGCCTGGACGCTGCTCGGCTGCACCGTGGCGCCGGGCTTCGACTTTGCCGGCTTGGAATTGGCCCCCGAAGGCTGGGAGCCCTGACCGTTCTGTCATTGCCGGGCTTGACCCGGCAATCCATCCCACTGGCCTCTCAACTTGCCGAGAGGTAACGGCGTGGATCGCCCGGATCAAGTCCGGGGATGACGAGGACCTCAATCCATGAACTGGCCGCCATTGATGGTGAGCGTCGAGCCCGTGATCCAGGCCGATTCGTCCGCGGCGAGAAACACGACGCAGCGCGCCACCTCCGACGCCTCGCCGAGCCGCCCGACCGGGATCTGCCCGACGATTGACTTCATCACCTCCTCGGAGACGCCGGCGAGCAAATCGGTGTTGATATAGCCCGGCGCGATCGCGTTCACGGTGATCCCTTTGCGCGCGCTTTCGAGCGCCAGCGCCCGGGTGAAGCCGATCACCCCCGCTTTGGCCGAGCAATAATTGGTCAAGCCCAGCTGGCCCTTCTGCCCGTTGATCGAGGAGATGTTGATCACCCGGCCGAAGCCCCGCTCGCGCATGCCGTTGATCACCGGCCGCGTCATGTTGAACAGCGAATTGAGATTGGTGCGGATCACCTCCGACCATTGCTCATGCGTCATCTTCTGCAGCATGGCGTCGCGCGAGATGCCGGCATTGTTGACCAGCACCTCGACCGGACCCACCTCGTTCTCGACATTCACGACGCCCTGCTCGCAGGCGACGTAGTCGGTGACGTCCCACTTAAAGACCGGGATCTTGGTTTCCTTCTTGAACGCCTTCGCCGCGTCGTCATTGCCGTGATAATTGGACGCGACGTTGTAGCCGGCCTTCTTCAGGGCCTTTGCGATGGCGGCGCCGATGCCGCGCGTTCCTCCCGTGACGAGAGCCACCTTCCCCATGCCTTCCTCCCTTGTTGCGCTCTCATGGCGCTTTCTTTGCGAAGCCAAACGAGCCTTGCCCGGCGCAAAGGGCCGGGCTTAAGCCGCAACCGACAAACCGATACGCGTCCTAGTCCCGCTCGACGCACATGGCGATGCCCATGCCGCCGCCGATGCACAGCGTGGCGAGCCCCTTCTTGGCGTCGCGCCGCTTCATCTCATGCAGCAGCGTGACGAGCACGCGCGCGCCGGACGCCCCGATGGGATGACCGATGGCGATGGCGCCGCCATTGACGTTGACCTTCGCGGTGTCCCAGCCGAGGTCCTTGTTGACCGCGCAAGCCTGCGCGGCGAAGGCCTCGTTGGCCTCGACGAGATCGACGTCGCCCACCGACCAGCCGGCCTTTTTGAGCGCCTTGCGCGAGGCGGGGATCGGGCCTGAGCCCATAACTTTGGGGTCGACGCCGGCGACCGCCCAGGAGGCGATGCGGGCGAGCGGCGTGAGCTTGCGCTTCTTGGCCTCCGCCTCGCTCATCAGCACGACCGCGGCGGCGCCGTCATTGATGCCCGAGGCGTTGGCGGCGGTGACGCTGCCTTCCTTGTCGAAGGCGGGGCGCAGCTTCGCCACGTCCTCATATTTGACGCCCTCGCGGATATATTCGTCGTCGCTCACCACCGTCTCGCCCTTGCGCGTCTTGATGGTGACCGGCGCGATCTCCTCCTTGAACTTGCCCGCCTTCTTCGCCGCCTCCGCCTTGTTCTGCGAGGCGACGGCGAAGCGGTCCTGCTCCTCGCGCGTGATCTGCCATTGGCGCGCGACGTTCTCGGCGGTGACGCCCATGTGATAGCCGTTGAAGATGTCCCACAACCCATCCTTGATCATGGTGTCGATGAAGCTCACATCGCCCATCTTGGTGCCGGCGCGTAAAGGCGCGGCAGTGCGGCGACAGGCTCATATTCTCCTGCCCGCCGGCGACAATGACAGTGGCGGCGCCGGTAGCGATCTGCTGCGCGCCGAGAGCGATGGCTCTAAGGCCCGAGCCGCACACCTGGTTAACGCCCCAGGCGGTCGCCTCCATCGGCACGCCCGCGGCCATGGCCGCTTGCCGCGCCGGGTTCATGCCTTGGCCCGCCGTCAGGATCTGGCCCATGATGACCTCGTCCACCTCGGCCGGCTTGACGCCCGCCCGCTCCAGCGCGGCCCGGATGGCCACCTCGCCCAGCGTATGGGCGGGCACCCCGGCAAAAGCGCCGTTGAACGAGCCGACTGGCGTACGCGCCGCGCCGACGATGACGATGGCTTCCTCTTTCATACTGGTCTCCACTTCCCCAAGGGCTCTCAGCCTTTTACCTTAGTGATTCTCCCTGGCAATGCCTACGGCCGCGACCTCGGCGCGCGGGGTCAAAGCCTCTGGTGCCACGCACAAAAAACGTGCTAGGGAGTTCGCAGGTGCGGTATAGATTTGCCTGGGCCAGAACAGCCGAGGCCAAGGAGCATAAGACCCGTGGCACGCGACACCGACCAGGACAGCCGGCCGGTCATCATCAAGAAATACGCCAACCGTAGGCTCTATAACACCGACACGAGCACCTATGTGACGCTCGAGGATCTGGCCGAAATGGTGCGGTCGGAGCGGGACTTCGTGGTGTTCGATGCCAAGACGGGCGAAGACCTCACCCATGCGGTGCTGACCCAGATCATCGTCGAGCAGGAGAGCCGCGGCACGAACCTCCTGCCCATCCGCTTCCTGCGCCAGCTCATCCGCTTCTATGGCGACAGCATCCAGCGCCTGGTGCCGAGCTACCTCGAATTCAGCCTCGACACGCTGACCCGCGAGCAGGAGCGCTACCGCAACCGCTTCTCCCATGTCTTCGGCACTGCGGCATTCGAGGCCATGCAGGATCAGGTGCGCAAGAATTTCGCCGCCTTCGAAAAGGCGCTCGGCCTGTTCAGCCCCTTCACCGCCGGGAGCACGAGCGGCGGCAACAATGAGGACGGGGGCGAGCAGCACGGCCTCGCCGAAGGCGCCAATCACAAACCGAACGAGAATGAGATCGAGACCCTCAAGGCCGAGCTCACGGCCATGCAAGAGCGCCTCGACCAGCTTTCCCGCCGCCAGAACTGACGGAACCACCCCGTGCTCAAGCTTGCCGGTTCAGCCCTGCTCGCCCTGACGCTGTGGGTGGGTCACGCCACGGCCGAAGAGAGCACCGCACCCGCCGGAGCCGCCGCCGCACCGCCTGCCTGCCGGCAAGCCGAGGTGAACCCGGTCACCGGCCACACTCTGTGCATCAACCCGCTCGGCGCGCCCGTAGCGCCCCCGCCCTCATCGGTGCTGCCGCCTTGCGCGCCGAACAAGCACGGCACCGAGACCTGGAGCTACCAGCCGAATTGCGAGCCGGCTCGGCCCAGCGGCGCGTAGGCGTCACATCCTCACGGATTTTTCACGCCGGACTTGATTGCGCGTCCTGACCGCCCGGGCTCAAGCCGGGCGTGCTCTCGGCCTGCGCGGGCGCGGTCAATTCGGGCGCCCCGAAGAAATAGCCCTGCATATAGGCGACCCCGGCATTTTCCAAGAGCCGCGCGGTCCGCTCATCGCCCACCCACTCGCCGACCGTGGTGATGCCGAAATTGCGCGCGAGCTCGATCAAGGTCCGCACGAACAGCTCGTCCTCGGCCTGGGTGCCGAGATTCTGGATGAAGGAGCCGTCGATCTTGACCATGTCGACGCCGAGCGTGCGCAGGCTGCGGAACGAGGTGTAGCCCGCGCCGAAATCGTCGAGCGCCACGCGGCAGCCGAGCGCCTTGAGCGCGCGGACGAAGCGCATCGTCTCCGGCACGTCGGAAATGGCGGCAGTCTCGGTGATTTCGACCGTGAGCCGCGTGGTGAGCGACCGGTCCTTGGTGCTCAGCGCCTCGAGCGCCTTGAGCCATTGGCCGTCGGCCGCGGTCGCCGCCGACACGTTCAGCGCGAGGTTGATGGCGGGCGAGCCGCGCAACAGCTCGATGGCGAGCTCCAGCACGCGATGGTCGACGAGCTTGATCAGGCCGAATTGCTCGGCGACGGGAATGAAGTCGCGCGCCGGCAGGATCGTGCCGTCGAGGCGCTGCATGCGCAGCAGGCATTCGTAAAGCTCGGGCTCGCGGCTCTTGGAGGTGACGATCGGCTGCAACGCGAGCAGCATGCGGCGGTCGTTGAGCGCGCGCACGATCTCGTCGGCCATGGAGACCGCGCGCCGCCGCTCCGATTCGCGCCGCTCGGAAGGCTCGTACAGCGCAAATTGGTCGCTCGAGCGGTTGCGCGCGATATCGAGCGCCTGCAACGACCGGCCGATGGCCGCCTGCGCGTTGCTCGCATGTTTGGGCAGGAGCAGCGCGCCGACCGACACGGTGGTGGCGACGGCGCCCACATTCGTTTCGATGACGCTGTCGCGCACCGCCGCCATCAGGCGCCGCGCAATCGCCTCGGCACCTTCGGCGGAGCAATCGTGCAGCACGATGCCGAATTTGTTGGAGGAGAAGCGCCCGAGGCAGTCCTTGTCACGCAAGGTGCGGGCGAGCCGGCGCCCGACGATGGCGATCACCTCGTCGCCCACGTCGAAGCCATAGGTCTCGTTGATCAGAGTGAGGTCGTTGACGGCGACGAGCAGAAAGGCCGCGTCGCGCGGCTGGCGGCTCGCATCGGCAAGCAACGCCGTGAGCTCCTCGGTGAGGCGGGTCCGGTTCAGCTGACCGGTCAATTCATCGTGGTTGCCGAGGAAGCGCAGACGCTCCTCATGCTCGTGCCGGTCGTCGATGACGCGCAGCGTCCCTTGCGCGAGCTCGGGCTGGCCGTCGGCGCCGATGTGGCAAACGCCCGCATCCTCGACCCAGATCGCCGCCCGGCCGCGCCGTCCGTCCGGCCGCAAGCGGTATTGAATACGGTACCTGACGTCGCTCTCCGGCGCGGCATGCGGCCCGCCGGTGATCGCATCGTAGCGCGCGCCCGCATGCTCGGCATCGACGAGCAGCGCGAAGGCGCGGCCGCGCATGGGCATGGGCGTGGCAAGGCCGAGCACGGCGCCGGCATCCTTCGCCCAGTCGATCTCGTCTTGCGCAAAGTCCCAGCGATAGGCCGTCTCGCGCACGGCCTTGAGGACCGCTTCGAGGTCGAGCGAACCCTCTGCGCGCTCGCGCGTTTCCGCGCGCTCGCCAAAGCCGACGACGCTCGCCGCGCGCGGCACGGTGCTGGAACGCTCCTTCGATGATGCACTCAAACGACCGCCCCCTTCGCCGATTTGACCCTGCGCTTTGCTCGCGCTTTTTTGGCCGCGTTGCTTGATTTTGAAGCTACGCCAACAACCCTAAGAAACGGCAAAAACATGCCTTGGGCTAACACCGCCCGGCGTCGGAAACACGCGCGAACGCCCCGTCTCCGCGCCTTTCACGCGTCGTGGTTGACGAAAGCTTGCACGAAGCGAGCGGGCGCTGGAGACGGAGGAAGGTAAAGGGCGCGAGCGTTCGAGGCGCGCGGCCGATCTAACTATCGGCGCCCACGCTATAATCGCGCCGCGCCGCGCGGATCGTCACCGAGAAGCCGGCGATCACGTCGAGCAGCGTGGTGAGCGTGATGAGGAAGAACAGCGACGTCGCCGCCTTGTCCCAGATCATGAACAGGATGAGGCAGACGACGAAGACGATCATGGACAGCGCATGATCGACGACCGAGCTGCCGCCCGTGCGCGTCGATTTGAGAATCTCGAAGAACAGCACGAACAGCGCGAAGGTGAGCAGCATGTCGGCCACGCTGATCTGCCATTGGCCGCCCGAGGGCATGGAAACGGTGAAGCGGGTGAGCGGTGAAGTCGCAGCCGCCCTCGGCGAGGATCACATAGAGCAGGACGACGACGCCGAGCAGCGGGATGGCCGCCATCCAGCTCGAGCGGTGCCGGTGGACTTTCCTCTCCTCGGACGCCGGCTCCATGATCACCATGTCTCCGCTGCCTTACAGAACCCCGGACGTGCGGCTCAAGCCTCTTCCTTGGCCGCGATCACCTGGCGCCCGCGATAGCGGCCGGTTTTGGGGTCGATGTGATGCGGGCGGCGAAGCTCGCCCGACTCCTTGTCCTCGACATAGGTGGGCGTCGCGAGCGCGTGATGGGAGCGCCGGTTGCCGCGCTTCATGCGCGAGGTTTTTCGTTTGGGAACAGCCATGATCGAACCTTGAGCTTGGCGCCGACGAAAGGGCGCGACCTTCGTGGCCGCTCTTATAGTGGCATTGGCGCGGACTGGCCAGAGGCGGATTGGGGCCGTTCCGGCCTCAATTTTGCCCGAGCACGCAGACCGCGCGCGACGCCATGAACCCCATGCGCCGCTCGACCGCGCGCGCGATGCGGGTAAGCCTGGGGCCCGGCTGGCCGGGGTTGCGCACCCGGGGGTTGGGCAGCGCCGCGGCGAGCAGGGCCGCCTCGTGGCGGTCGAGCGCCCACGCGCTCTTGTGGAAATGGTATTGGCTCGCCGCCTCGGCGCCGAACACGCCCGGCCCCCATTCCACGATGTTGAGATAGACCTCCATCACCCGCCATTTCGGCCAGGCGAGCGTCATGAGATAGGCGAGCGGCATTTCCAGCCCCTTGCGCACGAAGCTCCGATTCGACCACAGGAACAAATTCTTCGCCGTTTGCATCGGGATGGTGCTCGCGCCGCGCATCTCCCCGTCCTTCCTTGCCTCCCTGATCGCCTCCCGCACGGCGCCCCAATCGACGCCCCAATGGGAGCAGAAGCGGCCGTCCTCGGCGGCGATCACCGCGAGCGGCAGCTCGCCCGAGATTTGTTGCAGCGGCACCCAACGGTGGCGCAGGGGCCGCGCGCCTTCCAGCCGCTCGGCCACCATCACCGTGGTGAGCGGCGGATTGACGAAGCGGAAGACGAAAATGAGAAACAGGAGCGATCCGAGCAGGATCATCGCGACGACAGCGATGCGTCGGAGCCAGGGATGTCGAAAACGGCTGGCGGTGCGTCGGCGGCCCATCGTCGCTTGGTCAAGCATTGAGGGGCCTTGTACCTTCCCGTTGCCGCGGCAAGCAACCTGGTATTAGGGTCGCGGCCCAAACCGCTGGCGGCCGCTTGCGGCAACACGTCGCTGATCCTTAACCGACATGTCCTTCACCCAAGAGCTGGAGCGCGTCGCCGATCTCCTCGAGTCCCGTCTCGACGGGCTGCTCACGCCCGCGCCGACGGCGGAAGCCCGCGACACCGGACTGGCCGAAGCCATGCGCTACGCGGCGCTTGGCGGCGGCAAGCGCCTGCGCCCCTTTCTGCTCGTGGCCTCGGGCGGCCTGTTCGGCGTGCCGGAGGAAGGCTGCCTCGATGCCGCCGCCGCGCTCGAATGCGTGCATTGCTATTCGCTCGTGCATGACGATCTGCCGGCCATGGACGACGATGCGCTCCGCCGCGGGCGTCCCACGGTGCATGTCGCCTTCGGCGAGGCGACGGCGATCCTGGCCGGCGACGCGCTGCTCACCATCGCCTTCGAGATCCTGAGCGGGGAGCGGACCCATCCCGACCCCGCGGTGCGCGCCGAGCTCGTGCATCTCCTGGCCAAGGCCGGCGGCTGGCGCGGCATGGCCCAAGGCCAGGCGCTCGACCTCGCCGTCGAGCGGCAGCGTTACGACGCGGCCTATGTCGCCGCGATGCAGGCGCTGAAGACGGGCGCGCTGTTCCAATTCGCCTGCGAGGCGGGCGCCGTGCTGGGGGGCGCGGATGCGCAAGCGCGCGCCGCGCTCAAGCGCTATGCCGCTTCCTTCGGCCAGGCCTTCCAGCTCGCCGACGATTTGCTCGACACCGAGGGCGACGTGAAGCTCACCGGCAAGGCCGTGGCCAAGGACGCCGACCGCGGCAAGGCGACGCTGGTGGCGCTGCTCGGGGTGGAAACGGCGCATGCTCGCTTGGCCGAGCTGGTGCGGGAGGCCGAAACCGCGCTTGCGCCCTTCGGCAGCGAGGCCGAGAAGTTGCGCGAGGCCGCCCGCTTCGTCGCCGAACGGCGCGCTTGAGCGCTTGGCCAGATTGAGATCGGATCAGATCGATGGCAACGCGACACCTCACCACAATCAGCCGCAAGCCCAGATCGTCCGTGCGGTCGGCACTTTGCTCAAGGCGCGCTGGCGGCTGTTCCTGTCCGGCTCATCGGCCTGCTTGCCATCGGCCTCGTGTCGTCGCTCTGCCCGGCGAATTTCGCCTCGACACGCGCATGCTGATCGGCTGGGACGCGGGCGTCGGCCTCTATCTCGTGTTCTGCTTCAGGATGTTCGGCCATTGCCGAACGACGGCCACATCCGGCGTCAGTCGGGCTCGCGCGATGTCGAGCCGGCTCGCCATTCCCGTCACCGTCACCGTCGGCGCCGCGCTTCGAGCCTCGCCGCCATCCTCATCGAGCTCCGCACGCGCGACCGAGCAGGGACCACCCGCGACCATTCACTCTCGCCCTCGCCTTCTCACCATTCTGCTGTCCTGGGCGTTCATCCATACGATCTTCACGATCCACTACGCGCATGAGTATCTACAGCGAGGGCCGCGGCAAGAGCGGCGGCCTCGAATTTCCCGGCGGCGATGAAGCCCAGACTATCTGGGATTTCGTCTATTTCTCCTTCGTCGTCGGCATGACGGCGCAGGTGTCGGACGTGATGGTGATCTCCCGGCCGATCCGCCGGACGGTGACCGCCCACGGCATTTGTGTCGTTCTTGTTCAACGTGGCGCTGATCGCACTGACCGTCAATCTCGCCGCGCAGCGCGATGTAGGGCTAGCGCCTACTCCGCGGCGGAACGGCCCATCGCGCTTTGGCCGAAACGGCGCTCGATATAATCGAGCACCATCTGCTTGAACTCGGCCGAGGCGCCGGGCCCGCGCAAGGTCGCGACCTTCTTGCCGTCGACGAACACGGGCGCGGCCGGCGCCTCGCCCGTGCCGGGGAGCGAGATGCCGATATCGGCGTGCTTCGATTCGCCCGGGCCGTTGACGATGCAGCCCATCACCGCGACCGAGAGGTTCTCCACGCCCGGATAGCGGCGCTTCCATTCCGGCATGGAGTCGCGGATGAAATCCTGGATGTCGCGGGCAAGCTCCTGGAACGTGGTCGACGTGGTGCGCCCGCAGCCGGGACAGGCGGCGACGAGCGGCACGAAGGCGCGGAAGCCCATGCTTTGCAGAAGCTCCTGCGCCGCCTTCACCTCGAGCGTGCGGTCGCCGCCGGGCTCGGGCGTGAGCGAGAAGCGGATCGTGTCGCCGATGCCGTGCTGCAACAGCACGCCGAGCGCGGCGGAGGAGGCGACGATGCCCTTCGATCCCATGCCCGCCTCGGTCAGCCCGAGATGCAGCGCAAGCTCGGAGCGCGCGGCGAGCATCCAATAGACGGCGATCAAATCCTGCACGGCGCTCACTTTGGCCGAGAGGATGATGCGCTCCGGCCCGAGGCCAAGCTCGATCGCGCGCTCGGCGCTGATGAGCGCCGACTGCACCAGCGCCTCATGCATCACCTCGCGCGCGTCCTTGGGCTCGGGCAGCGCCGCATTCTCGTCCATGAGCCTGGTGAGCAGCTCCTGGTCGAGGCTGCCCCAATTGACGCCGATGCGCACGGGCTTGCCGTGGCGGAGCGCGATGTCGATGATCTGGGAGAATTGCCGGTCGCGCTTGTCCTTGAAGCCGACATTGCCGGGATTGATGCGGTATTTGTCGAGCGCCTCGGCGCAAGCCGGATGCTCGGCGAGCAGCGTGTGGCCGTTGTAATGGAAGTCGCCGATGAGCGGCACCTCCACGCCGCGCGCGGCGAGCCCGTCGCGGATATGCGGCACGGCGGCAGCGGCCTCCTCCCGGTCGACGGTGATGCGCACGAGCTCGGAGCCGGCACGCGCCAGCGCCGCCACCTGCGCCACCGTCGCCGCCACGTCGGCGGTGTCGGTGTTGGTCATGGACTGCACCACGATGGGCGCGTCGCCGCCGAGCGTGACGCCCCCCACAAGCACGGGAATGGTGCGGTGGCGGGCCTTTGCCTCGCCGGTCGCGGGGCCTTCGCTTGGACCCGCTTTCCGAGCCTTTGGCCTGCTTCAGCATGGCTGAGATAAACCAGATTTAGGGCCCCCGCGCCAGCGCCTGGCCCCGCGGCCAATTCCCGGGCGGGCTGGATTCCGCCGCCAAGACCGCGCTACCCTCAAAAGCGTGGCTACCATCGCTCGCAGCGAAGACTCCTTGCGCGCCGGCCTCGCGCCCAGGCGAGGCGCGGCGCGTCCCCGAGGCTATGGGCTTTGCCGCCTCGGCGCTCCTGCATGGCCTCGTGCTGCTCTGGCTCCTGATCGCGGCGCCGTTCGGCTCGTATGGCTCGGGCGGGGCGCGGTTCGTGCCCATCGAATTGGTGTTCGAGACCGCGCCGACGAAGACCCCGCCGCCCCAGCCGCAAGCTGCCGCCGCGCCCGCATTAGGCGCGCCGCAAGCGCAGGCCTCGAACCCTGCCAACGCCGCGCCGTCGCCGGCCGCAAGCCCGACGGCCGCCGGCGCCGGGCCGATGCAAGACCAACCGCCGGCGGACGCGCTCGAAGCCAAGCTCGAAGCCCTGGCGCAGCTGCGCCAGCCCGAAACCACGCAGAGCATATCGGCCGAGGTGCCGACCAGCGATGACGGCGCCGGGGGACGGGCGGGTCCGCCCGGCCTCAAGGACTTCATCCGCGCCCAGGTCGAGCGCCGGTGGAATTTGAATCTGGCGAGTTTGGGCAACAGCGATCTCTTCGTCCCGATCGAAGTCAAGATCACGAGCAAGGGCGTCATCCTCAAGGCCGAGATCGTGGAGAGCGCCCGCTTCGACGACCCCGCCTATCGCGAGGTGGCCGTCAGCGCGCGCAATGCGGTGCTGCTCGCCTCGCCCATCGCGCTGCCGGCCGGCAATTATCAAGACGTGATGGAGATGGTTCTCTATCTGAACCCGCGCGACACCTTGCACTGACCGCCGTCACGGCAGGTCGCGCGCCACGCGAAAACCGGTGAGGCTGGAATAATCGGATTCCTCGTCGCCCGGCTCGCTGCCGCTGCGCGCGGCGGAGCGGACGAACACCGGGAGATTGTGCCACGAGCCGCCGCGGATGACGTGTTTGCGGCAGCCCTTCTCGTCCCAGGCGCTGCCATCCTCCGGCGCCCCTTTGTAATTGGGGTGCCAGCAATCGGCGGTCCATTCCCACGCATTGCCCAGCATGCCGTAGAGGCCGAAGGGATTGGGCGCGAAGGCAGTCGACGCCGGCCAGCAGGCGATTGTCCCATTCGCTGCCGCAGCCATTGCAATTGGCGCGGCCGCGGCCGACCTCGTCGCCCCACCAGCGCGCCGTCGTGGTTCCCGCGCGCGCGGCATATTCCCATTCCGCTTCCGTCGGCAGACGATAAGGACCCGTCGCGCGCTCCGCCGCCGCCGGACGGGCGAGACGCACCTTGGCGTTCAGCCAGGCGATATAGGCCTCGGCATCGTCCCATCCCAAGCAGATGGCGGGCCAGCGCGGCGCGTCCCCGTTATAGGGCGAATAGGCCTGACCGTGGCCGGGCGAGTGCCAGCCCATATTCAACATCTTGTTGCAGGGCAGCGGCTGGTAGCCGGTCGCCTTGAGGAAGGCGAGAAAGTCGTTGCTGGTGACGGGATATTTGCCGAGCGCGAAGGCCTTGATGGCGACGCTGTGCTGCGGACCTTCGGAATCGAAACGCCCGCTCTCCTTGGGCGGGCTTCCCATGAGGAAGGTCCCGGACGGAATGCCCACCATCTTCGGACAGTCCGGACATTCCTGAAACTCCCGATCCCTCTGGTCCTGCGGCGCGGCCCGCGCCCGACGCCGCGAGCGCAAGCACCACGATCAGGGAAGCCGGAAAAAATCGTCTCGGCACCGGATTGCCTCGCGAGAGAGGGCGCGCCGCAAATTCGGAGTGGAACGCCCCTAGTCCGCCCTCCCCGCAAGGGAAGAGGGCGTTCGGGTCGCGATCCTGCCAGGAGAACTAAGACGACAGCGCGGCGGTGAGCGTCTCGATATTGTTGCGGAACATGGCGTTCGGCGCAGGTCAAGACACCTGCTGACTGTCGGTTGGGGCGAGACCCTCCGGAACGGACGGTTTGGATGTGACAATTCCTATCGGAACTCGCTGCCCCAACCAGTGCGCCCATGGGAGAATTGCCAAGAAATATCCGGTGGCGCTGAGAGCCGAAATCCAGAAGCTTGTCGGCCAGTCGGTGTAGAACGCGAGCGTGAGGCCGAGCCAAACGTCCGCCAGCGCCAGCGCTATGGCCACCGTCACCCCGCTCGTAAAACTCTTGGTTAGACGTTGCGCCGTGGCCGCCGGTCCGACCATCAACGCAAAAACCAGGAGCACGCCCACGATTTGCGCGCATTCGGCAGTGGCGAGGGCGACGATGGCCAAGAACGTGACCGAAAGCAGCCGCCCCGGCACGCCTTTCGCCGCGGCAAGCTCCGGCTGCAGGCTGGCAAACAGCAGGGGGCGCGAGATGACGGCGAGCGCGGCGAGGCTCACCATCCCCAGGACAAGCAGAATCCAGACGGTGGTGACTTCCACGGCCAGCACGTTCCCGAACAGCAGCGCCGTCGCCTGGGTGGCAAAGGCCGTGAAGAAATGCAGGAACAGAAGTCCGAGGCCGAGCGCGAGGGCAAGGATGATGCCGATGGCCACGTCGCGTTGCGCCAAACGCTCGCCGAGAAACCCCATGGCGATACCCGCGACGACGGTGAGACATACCAAGCCCGCCAACGGGGAGAGGCCGATGAGTATTGCGCCGGTGGCTCCGGTGAAGCCGACATGCGCCAAGGCGTGACCGGCGAAGGTTTGTCCCCTGAGAACGAGAAAGTAGCCGATAGGGCCGGCGACGATTGCGACGATGGTGGCGGCCGCGAAAGCGGTCCGCATGAAATCATAGTGGAGCATGGTGCTCGTGGTGTGCGTGTTCGTGCCGGTGATTTTCCCGCTCCACGTCGTGCTCTCCCGACATGACGAAAATGCGGCCGCCGACACGAACCACCTCGATCGGAGATCCGTAGAGGCGCGACAAGACAGGGCCGGTGATGACTTCGTCGACGGTACCGAGTGCCGCGTGTCCGTTGCCCAGGTAGAGGACACGATCGAGCACTCCAAGCAGCGGATTGAGTTCGTGCGAGCTGAACAGCACCGATATGCGCAGTTCCGTCTGGAGCGCTTTCGTGAGCTGCACGACCGCGCGCTGGTGACTCGGATCGAGGCTGATCAGGGGTTCGTCCAACAGTAGCAGTTTGGGGCGCCCGATCAGGGCCTGAGCCAGCAAGAGTCGCTGACGCTCGCCGCCCGATGTTTCGGCCAAAGGGCGTTTCGCGAGCTCGCGCGCTCCGACCATGTCCAGGGCCCAGTCGACCTCCTTGCGTCCGTCTTTGGTCAAGTAAGGCAGGCCAAAGCGATGGCCGTTGACCACCACGGCCACGAAATCCCATCCACTGAGCCGCAGCGAGTCGACATTACTACGCACTTGGGGCATGTAGCCGATGGATGGATTTCCGCGAACGGCGGGCGAGCCGAGCACCCTGATGGATCCGTGGTTGACGGGCAACATTCCGAGCGCGGCTCGCAGCAGGGTCGTCTTCCCGGAACCGTTTGGCCCCAGCACGCCGACAAATTCATGCTCTCCAACCGCGAAGCTGACATTGGCCAAGACCGCGCGCCCAGCCAGCATCACCGTGACGTTGGTGAATTCGAGTGCGTTCACTGCGTCAGCGGGGGCAGAGCTTTGTCCACGGCCACGAGTTCCTTTGTCATCCATGCCTGATAGGTCGAACCCGGAGGTTCGGTTTCATTGGCTCCGACCACCGGAATATTCGATGCCTTCGCCAGCTTGAGCATCCGCTCCGCCAACGGATCAGTGGCTTGGCTGTTGTAGACGAACAGCTTGACCTTGTGGTTTTCAGGTCGTCTTCGAATGCGGCGATCTGAGAGGGCGTAGGCTCGGTGTCGTTCATCACCGCCAACTGAAAGTCCCCGTTCCTGACCTCCATGCCGAGCGCCTCGAACATATAGCCGAAGACCGGTTCGGTGGCGGTGGCCGGAACGCCGGCCGATCGCTTTCTCAAGGCGGCAATCTTGTCTTGGATTGGCTTGATCGAGTCCTCGAAAGCCGTGAGGCGCTTTTCATACTCGGCCTTGTTGGCTGGATCGGCGGCGACCAGCGCATCTTTGATCGCCTGCGCGGCCGCGACCATTGTCGCCGGATCGTACCAGATATGCGGGTTGTCACCGGATTTCTTGCCGATGAGGTCGGCGACGACGATCACCTTGCGGTCCGGCGCCTTGGATGCCTTGAGCAAATCCGCCATCCAAGGGTCATAGTCGATGCCGCTGTAAATGACGATCTGTGCGCCGGAAAGGTTTCGGGCAACCGACGGGCTCGCCTCGAAGAGGTGCGGGTCCTGGTCGGGATTCGACAGGATGCTGGTCACCTTGACCGTCTGATCCGCCGATCTGTTTGGCGATGTCGCCATAGAAGTTCTCCGCGGCGACGACATGGACGGGCTCGGCCGCCAGTGCCGGCAGATTGGCAAGAACGACGAAAGCCGCGGCAACTGCAAACGCTCTCATGAGTTCCTCCTACAAGATTGCGATTTTATTGCGTAATCCGCGCGATGGGAGCCTGCCCTCTTTGCACCCGTCCGATCCTTTGCTGTTAATCCGACGCGGGCGGGCGGCAGTCGCGACACAGCCCCGCGAGCTCGAGCGTCGCCTGCTCGGCCTCGATCTCCGCGGGCGCGAGCGCCAGCAGCCCGGCCTGCTCCGCTTCGCGAGAGCGGGATCTCGACCACCTTCTGGCAGTCGCGGCAGATGGCGAAGGCGAATTTGCCGTCGCAGCCCCCATGCCCGCAGGCGATGAAGGCCGAGCGGGTCTGCAAGCGATGCACCATGCCCTTCTGCATCAGCTCGTTCAGCGCCCGGTAGACCGTGGGCGGATGGGAGATGCCGGATTCCCGCACTCTGTCGAGGATGGCATAGGCGCTCATGGGCTCATTCGCCTGGCGCAGGCAGGTGAGGATCTCGCTCTGATTGCGCGAAAGCTTGGGCGTTGCGTGATGATGGGCGGCGTTCATGCGCGATGATATAACATAACATTTCTGGCCCCTCAAGGCCGCTTATGCGGGACCGCCAGGTCATTTCGCCGCTGGCCGAGCAGGGACGCCAGGGTTTCGCGCCTGGGCTTGATGCCGAACACGTCCAGGCGTCCAATGGGCGATGCCCGACCGCATCGCCATCGTCGAGGGCGACATCACCGCCCTTGATGTGGATGCCATCGTCAATGCCGCCAACCGCACCCTGCTCGGCGGAGGCGGCGTCGACGGCGCCATTCACCGCGCGGCGGGGGCGGAGCTGCGCGAGGCTTGCGCCAAGCTCGGCGGCTGCGCCACGGGGGAGGCCAAGATCACCCCTGGCTTCGGCCTGCCCGCCCGCTATGTCATCCACACCGTAGGCCCCGTCTGGGACGGCGGCGCGCGTGGCGAGGAGCGGCTGCTGGCCCAATGCTATTTGAACAGCCTCGCCCTTGCGCTGGACCACGGCCTCGCCTCGATCGCCTATCCCGCCATCTCCACCGGCGCCTATGGCTTTCCGCCCGACCGGGCCGCCGAAATCGCCGTCAGCACGGTGGTCGACGCCCTGCGCGCGGCCCCTGCCATCGAGCGCGTCGTGTTTTGCTGCTTCGGGACGGCGTCGCGCGAGCATCATGAGGCGGCCCTCGCCGCCATCATGGGCAAACGCGGCTGAGGCTCGCCGCACTGCGGCTTTGCGTCATGGAACGGTAGCGGTAGAGTGAGACTTAAGACGTAGCGGCGTCCTCAACGGGCCGCTCGCAAAGAAAACGGGAAGGCCAGGCGGCAGCATGTTCGAGCTCGATCCCCTTCTGCTCGCGCGCATCCAATTCGCCTTCACCATCTCCTTCCACATCCTGTTTCCGTCCTTCACCATCGGCCTGGCCGCCTGGCTCGTGGTGCTCGAGGCGCTGTGGCTGAAGACCGGGCGCCCCATCTATTTCGACATCGCCCAGCATTGGACCAAGATCTTCGCCGTGTCCTTCGGCATGGGCGTGGTCTCGGGCGTCGTGCTGTCCTACGAGTTCGGCACCAATTGGAGCGAGCTGTCGCGCCGCGGCGGCAATGTGTTGGGGCCGCTCCTGTCCTACGAGGTGCTGACCGCCTTCTTTCTCGAAGCGGGCTTCCTCGGCATCATGCTGTTCGGCGCGCGCCGCGTGCCGAAGGGCGTGCATTTCTTCGCGAGCCTCATGGTCGCGCTCGGCACCGTGATCTCGGCCTTCTGGATCCTGTCGGCCAATAGCTGGATGCAGACGCCGGCGGGCTACACCGTGGCCGCGGACGGCGTGTTGCACGTGGCCGATTGGTGGCAGGTGATCTTCAACCCCTCCTTCCCCTACCGCTTCGCCCATATGGTCGCCGCCGCCTATCTCACCACCGCCTTCATGGTCGCGGGCATCGGCGCCTGGTACGTGTTGCGCATGCGGAGCATGCCGCACGGGCGCATCATGCTCGGCATGGGGCTAAGCCTGATCGTGTGGCTCGCGCCGCTGCAACTCGTCCTCGGCGACATCCACGGCCTCAATACGCGGGAATATCAGCCCGCCAAGATCGCCGCGCTCGAAGCCCATTGGGAGACGGAGCGCGGCGCGCCCCTGATCCTGTTCGCGCTGCCCGATCCGAAAGCGGAGACCAACCATTACGAGCTCGCGGTGCCGCGGCTCGGCAGCCTGATCCTCACCCATGAATGGGACGGCGAGATCAAAGGCCTCAAATCCTTTCCGCCCGAGGACCGGCCGAACCCGATCATCCCCTTCTTCGCCTTCCGCATCATGGTGGGCATCGGGCTGATCATGATCGCGCTTGGGCTGATCGGCGCCGTGCTGTGGTTCCGCGACCGGCTCTATGCGAGCCGCTGGTATCTGCGCCTGATGGTGCTTGCCTCTCCGGCCGGCTTCATCGCCGTGCTGGCCGGCTGGTTCACCGCCGAGGTCGGGCGCCAGCCTTGGGTCGTCACCGGCGTGTTGCGCACCGCCGACGCCGTATCGCCCGTGCCGGCCGGCAGCGTGGCCGCGTCCCTTATTCTATTCGTCCTCGTCTACGGCATCGTGTTCGGGGCGGGCGTCTATTACATTGCCAAGCTCGTGCAGCGCGGCCCCGACGAGACGCCGCCCGCGCTCGAGGAAGGCGAGGCCGACCTCTCCCACCGGCCCATGGCGGCAGCAGGCAGCCCATGAACGCCGCCAACCAAGTGACCGAATTCCTGCCCGTCATCCTGCCGCTCGTCTGGGGCGCGATCCTCGGGCTGGGCGTCTTCCTCTACGTGCTGCTCGGCGGCTACGACCTCGGGCTCGGCGTGCTGTTCCCGCTCGCGCCCTCCCATCAGGACCGCGACGCCATGATGTCCTCGGTATCGCCCTTCTGGGACGGCAACGAGACCTGGCTCGTGCTCGGCGGCGGCGGGCTGCTCGCGGCCTTTCCGCTCGCTTATTCGGTGATGCTGCCCGCGCTCTATATCCCCATCATCTTGATGCTCATCGGGCTCATCCTGCGCGGCGTCGCCTTCGAGTTCCGCTTCAAGGCGAGCCGGCACCGCTGGATGTGGGATTGGGCCTTCACGCTCGGCTCGATTATCGGCCGCGCTGATGCAGGGCGTGGTCATGGGCGCCTTCGTTCAGGGCTTCACCGTGGTCGACAACAAATTCGCCGGCGGGCCTTTCGACTGGCTGACGCCCTTCTCCGCCGTCACCGCGGTCGCGCTCTTGTCGGGCTACGTGCTCCTGTCCGCGGGATGGCTGATCATGAAATCCGACGAGGCGCTGCGCGCCTGGGCCTACGACATCGCGCGCTATGCGCTGATCGTCGTGGCCGGTTTCATTCTCATCTTCAGTCTATGGACGCCGTTCCTGCATCCGGAGATCGCCGCGCGCTGGTTCACGCCCGCCAATATGGTGATGCTGAGCCCCGTGCCGCTCGCCACCATCGCGACGCTCGCCGGCATCTGGATCGCGCTCCAGCGCAAATGGCGCTACGCGCCCTTCCTGCTCTCGGTGGTGATCTTCCTGCTCTGCTACACCGGGCTCGCGGTGAGCCTGTTCCCCTACATCATCCCGCCCAAGATCACGCTCTGGCAGGCGGCGGCGGCGCCCGAGTCCGCAGCTCTTCATGCTCTATGGCGCGATCCCCATCCTGCCCATCATCCTCGGCTACACCGCCTATTCCTATTACGTGTTCTGGGAGGCCTCCGAGCACGACACCTACCATTGACCCCGCGTCATTCCGGCGTAAGCCGGAATCCAGCACGCACGCTCTGATTCCTATTGCTCTGGATACCGGCTTTCGCCGGTATGACGGTGTAGGCGGCAACGCTACCGGGACCCTCCGCTACCACTTGCCGGCAAGGTCGTGCTGCATCAGCCGGCGCTTGAGCAGCAAGATGCGCCCATAGGCCTCCTCGATCCGCGCGCGCTTGATGCGCCCGTCCTTCACCGCTTGCGCGATGATCGCATGGATGCGTGCGCCCATATCGGAATCGCGCGTCTTCACATTGGAATAGACGAGGAGGTCGGTGCCGGCATTGACCGCCATGATCACGCGTTCCTCGAGCGAGTAAGCGCGCGCCACCGCCCCCATCTCCAGATCGTCGCTCACCACCACGCCGTCGAAGCCGATCCAGCCGCGCAAGGCGCGCACCGCCCGGCCCGAGAGCGATGCCGGCACGCCCGGACCGTCGCTGAAGGTGGGATGATAGAGATGCCCCACCATGACCATGTCGAGCATGCCGTCATGGGCGAGCGTGACGTAAGGCTTGATCTCCTTCTCGCGCCAGCTGCGCGAGATGTCGGCCAGCACCTTGTGACTGTCGGTGAGACTCGAGCCGTGGCCGGGGAAGTGCTTCGCCGCCGTGACCACATTGGCCTCGCGATGGCCGGCGATGAAGGCCTCGCGCGAGATTGGCGACGGTTGTGGGATCGGTGCCGTAGCTGCGCTTGCGCTTGCCGATCACCGGGTTCTGCGGATTGACGTTGAGGTCGAGCACCGGCCCGAAATTGACGTTGATGCCGGCGCCCGCGAGCTCGCGTCCCATGGCCTCGTAGAGATGCAGCGCGCCGTCATGGGTCTTGAGCTTCGGCCGTGCCGCCACGTCGCGCGCCGAGGGAAAATAGATATTGCCGTTCCGCCGCGTGAGCCGCTGCACCTGGCCGCCCTCCTGATCGACGGCGATGAGCGGCACGAGCTCGGATTTGGCATTGGCGAGGAAGGCGGTGAGATTGCGCAGCTGGCGCGGTCTGCCGATATTCTCCGGGTAGAGCACCACGCCGCCGATCGTGCCCGCCGCGAGCTCGTCGCGCACGGCGGCGACGCCCTTGTCGCGCTCGCCGGCGCCGGGAAACCCCACCATGATCATCTGCCCGATCATGCGGTCGAGCAGCGCGGCGCCCTCATCGCCCGCCGCCATCGCCTGCAACGAGGCGAGGTTGCGCGCGACATCGGCCGCGTCGGAGGATGCTTCGCTCGGCGGCTTGCGCCTCCTCCGCCCGCGCGGCAAGGCCCGCACCCAGGAGAAGCGCCGCGGCGACAGGGGCGAGGACTAGAGCGAGCGTGATGTTGGCGATAGCCTCGTGCGCTCCCCGTCTCACGCACATAAGGCGAGCAATCTCATGACCCGCGAGGTCATTACCGCCCTGCCAGGCACGCCCATCCGATCAAAGCCGGCCCATGAGAAGCAATACGACGAGGATGATCAGGATGATGCCGATGATACCGATGCCGCCGTGACCGTAGCCGTAGCCGTAGCCGCCGAAGCGGCCGCTGAAGCCACCGAGCAGGAAGATGATGAGGAGGATGATGAGTATGAGGCCGAGCGACATGATTTATCTCCCGTTGCAGCACCTGAGCCGAGCATTGAGCCTCTTCGCACGCCGACTGTGAACCCCTTGATCGGCATTGTCCCCTACTTCTTCTCGATGGAAATGCCGCCTTTGCTGTCAAAGGGACTCGATCACCTGTTCGAGTTTAGCCCGAACGATGCCGGCCTTCGCCTGCAATTCCGGATTGTCGATGGCCATCATCGAGGCCACCGGATCGACCGCCGCCACCTCGACGCGTCCCGGCGCCAATTCCTGCACGATGACGTTGCAGGGCAGCATGGTCCCGACTTTGTCCTCGAGCTGCAACGCCTCATAGGCGAGCTGTGGATTGCACGCCCCGAGGATGCGATAGGGCCGGAACGTCACATCGAGCTTCTTCTTCAATGTCGCCGTGACGTCGATCTCGGTGATGATGCCGAAGCCCTCGCGCTTCAACCCCTCGGTGACGTGACGCACGGCCTCGTCGAAGCCAAGCGCCAGCGTCTTGCCGAAATAATAGGTCATGGCGGCTACATCATTCCTCCGCCCATGCCGAGCAGCCGGTCGGCCTTCTTCTGCTGGTCGGGCGTCAGCGCCTTGTAGAGGGCCTCGGTCGCCGGCTGCAGCGCCTTCAAGGCGTCGAGCCGCGCCTGCATCATGGCGATGTGCGCCTGCATGTGCTCGATCGGCGAGCCGGACTTCATCGCCTTCCATCATCGCCTGCATGCGCCGTCTGCATGCTCTGCCCATTGGCCCGCGCCGCATCTTCATAAGCCTTCCAGGCGTCGGCCTGATCGGCGGTGATGCCGAGGGCAGTCTTCATGTAAGCGAGCCGCCCCTCGACCATGGCCTTGAGGTCGTTCTCGTCCATCATCATGCGGCCCATGCCGTGCGGCCCATCATGCCGCCGCCCTTGGCCCATCATGCCGCCGCCGCCCTGGCCCATCATGCCGCCGCCTTTATCCGTCTCATCCGTCTGGGCCAAAGCCGGCGCCGCCGCCAACAGCAAGCCCGTGACCAATGCCAATTTGCGCAAATTCCTCATAGCGTTCTCCTCCATCGGCGGCCTCGAACAGGGGCGCCGTCAACCGTGTCGCGACCCTATCGGCCATGACGACCCTAGGCTCTGATCGTGATCAAAAATGGTGCGCCGACGGGGCAAAGCGAAGCACCTCACATGGCGGATGGAATTACCGCGTCAAACTACTGCTTAAGGCTGAATTCCGCGTTCTCTCATGCTATGGTTCCTCCCGTGCCGAGCTCACGGAGACTGTCATGCAACCGCGACACTCCTTCTGGAAACTAGGTCTAGCCGTTTTCCTCGCTCTCGCGCTGCTCCACCATCCCCATCTCTTAGGTCCAAAGCCGGCCCTGGCGGGCGAGTATAGCCATCATGGCGGCGGTGGCGGAGGAGGGGGCGGCGTCGGCATCGGCATCGGCATCGGCACCATTCTTCTCAACGAGGCGATCCGCCGCCACCAGCAGCGCGAAGAGGCGAGCGAGCCGCGCGGTTGCCCAGCGGGGCTTGTGCCGTCGCGCCACGGCTGCGTGAAGCCGAAAATCATCGTCCCGCAAAACGCCAAATGCGAGGCGCCGATGATCTGGTCGCGCCGGGCCAAGGCCTGCGTGCCGGGCAAGAAGCCCAAGGAGGAGGTCGCCGAGTGCGAGGCGCATGAGGTTTATTCCAAGAAGGCCCATTCTTGCGTCTGCGCCAGCGGCTACACCTTGCATGACGGCGACTGCGTCAAGCCGCCCATCGTGGTGATCGAGCCCGGCGGCGAGGAACCGGAAGCCGAGCCGCTGCCGCCCGCGGGTCCGCCCCGCGGCACGCCGCCCGAGCAGGCCTCCGAGCCCAAGCCCGAGCCGAAGCCGGTCGCGCTCGTCGACCCGGATTCGCAACGGTGCCTGCCCCAGGATCTCCTGGATCTGTTGCAGCAGACCTATGGCAAGCGCTCCAACATCGGCGCCTGCCCGTCGGCGTGCCTGCCGAAGCCCGCGTCCTACACGCCGGTCGAGCTCAGCGACGTCTCGGCCAAGCACGGCATCAAATGGTGCGAGGATTGCGTGCAGGTGGGCGCCTATATGCCGCTTGCCGCCGCGCTCAAGCTCGAGAAGCTCGCCCACATCACCATCTGCGCCAATCCCGGCCTCTGCTCCTATCCCGTGCGCGTGATCGATCATCCGGGCGAGATCCGCACCGTGTTCAAGGACCTGCCCGCCGGCGTCAAGAATGAGGGCAATCTCGCCGTGGTCGTGGGCAACGAGGACTATCAGGGCGAGCTGCCCAAGAACGCCAACGGCAAGAGCGATGCCGACGCGGTGATGGCGCTCCTCGTCGATCAGCTCGGCTACAAGAAGGAGAACATCATCGACCTGCGCAATGCGAGCCTCGCCGATTTCGAGCGCGTGTTCGGGTCGGACGCCCATCCGGGCGGCGAGATCGCCGACCGTATCGACAAAAAGGACCCGGGCGACGTGTTCATCTATGTCGCGAGTCACGGCATGGTGAAGGAGGACGACAACAAGCAGGCCTATCTGCTCCCCGTCGACGCCAAGCTCGACGATCTCGACAAGACCGCTTACCCGCTCCCCGAACTGTACGACAATCTCGGCAAGACCGGCGCGCGCACGACCATGCTCGTGCTCGAGGCGAACTTCGCCAAGAATCTCGACGAGCTGATCGATCCGCCCAACCTGCCGGAGCTCGACGTGGTGGCGATGCCGGTCGAGCCCGTGCCGGGGCTCGCGGTGTTCAAGGCCTCGGACCGCGATCAGAAGACGATCCAGGATCCCGAATATGGCATCGGGCTCTTCACCCGCTACCTGATCGAGGGCCTGGCCGGCCGCGCCGATGAATCCCCGCTCGGCAATGCCGACAAGCGCATCGATACCGTGGAGCTGTACGTCTACACCTCCGACATGGTGCGCGAAGCGGCGCGGAAATCGTTCGGGCTCGAGCAGAAGCCGCTGCTGAGCAAGATCGACAACCTCGTGGTGGGTCAGCTCGCCGAGAAGTGACGCCCTATTCCAGCGGGCGGGCGACGCGGAAGCCGATGACGTTGAGGCGGCTCGTCTTGGGGTAGCTCATGCGCGCGTCTGAGCGCGCATAGTCCGCCTCGTAATACCAGGCGCCGCCTTTGGCCACGCGCCGTTTGCAATCGCCGCCGCGGGGCGAGGCGTCGGCGGGCGCGCCGGCATGGCTCGGATTCCAGCAATCCTCCACCCATTCCGACACGTTCCCCTCCATGTCGAACAGCCCGTAAGGATTGGGCGGGAAGGTGCCGACCTCCACGGTGGTGCCTTGATAGGCGCCGGGCTTGCGGTTCGCCGTCTCGCTGCTCGCATCGTAATTGGCCTGCGTCGGGGCGAGCGTGGCACCGGAGGCGAACGGCGTGCTCGTGCCGGCGCGCGCGGCGAACTCCCACTCCGCCTCCGACGGCAGGCGATAGGCCTTGCCGCTCTTTTGCCGCAGCCAATCGACATAGGCCTTGGCGTCGTCATAGGACACGAAGATCGCCGGGCGCCGGCCGCGCCCCCAGCCGCTATCCTCGGGCCGATAGTTGCCGCAGCCGCCCTCGAGCGCGCAGGCCTCCCATTCATCGAAGGTGATCTCGAATTTGGAGATGGCGAATGGCGCCGCGACCGTCACCTCGTGCTGCGGCTCCTCCTCCGGCTTGTGGCCCTTCTCGCCCTTGGCCGCCCCCATGAGGAAGCGCCCGCCGGGCACCACCACCATCTCGGGGCAGCTCTCGCAATCCTTGAAGCTTGAGCCGACCTCATGCTCGAGCGGACCCGTGGCGATGCCGGGCGCAGGGCCGCCGGGCTTGGGCGGCACCGGCAGCGCGGCCATTTGCGTCTTGGTGGCGCGCAGCACGGCGAGCAGCGTCGGCGTGACCTGCCCGTCCGGCGTCAATCCGGCCTTGCTCTGGAAGCGCTTGATCGCCTCTTGCAGCAAATCCTCCGTTCCGCCGCGGCTCGCATCGCTCATGAAGCCGAGCTGCTTGAGCAGCGCCGTCGTCTCGGCGAGCGCCCCTGCATCGTTGAGCGCGCCTTCGGGACCCGCCGCAGCACCCCCCTCGCCGCAACCCGACGCGTCGAGGCAAATCCGCGGCGCGCCCCCTTGCGTGGTGATCTCGGGCACCTGACCGCCGCGCGAGGCCACGCGCACATCCTCCGCCGTGAGGTCGAGCAGGTCGCGCAAGATAGAGGCGCGGATGGTCGGTGAAATTCTTGAGCAGCGCCTTGGCGAAGGGCGAATGCTCGCCCTGCTCGCCATCCGCCGCGAGCTGGCCCCTGAGCGTGGCGTTGGCGATCAGCACCGAACGATCCTCGCCCGCGAGCCGCGAGAAGCCGCGAAAGCCGCTGCCCGAATTGACGCCCCGCGTCGGACATTGCGGAAAGGGATTGTTGCGGCAGGCATCGAGCAGCACGATCTGCTGCGGCGCGGCGCCCGTCGCGGCAAACAGCTGATCGAGCTCGACCGAGCGCAGCGCCGTCTTCTTCTCGCATTCGATCTCCATGTCGACCGGCGCGAGCACGTTGCGGCCCTCGATATCCATGCCGTGGCCGGCATAATAGACGAGCGCCACTTGCGCTCCCTCCGCCTCGCGCTTGAAGGCCTCGAGCACGTCGAGCAGATCGGCGCGGGTGAGATTGTAATGCTCGGAGACCTCGAAGCCGTGCGCGCGGAGTTCGGCGGCGATCGCCTTGGCGTCGGGCACGGGGTTGGCGAGGCTCGAGAGATGCTGGTATTCGCTCATGCCGACGACAAGCGCCACGCGCTTGTCGGCGGCCCGGGCGCCCGGCGCGGCGATGAGAAGGACGATGAGGATGAGGGCTTGAGCAACGCGGCGCATCATGGCGCGTTCACCTTTCCGTTCCGCCCGGCGATGCCCTCGGCAAGCTCGCCGGCGAGGCCAAAGTCTAGCACCGGCGGCGCCGCCCGCGAAGCGCGCCGGGGGTGCCGCATGCAGCTCTTTTTGGCATGATTGTGAATAGACTGGGCGGCGGCGGGCGGGTAGACACCGTGCCCTGGAGCGGGCTCATGTGGTGCATGCGGCTTTTGCCCTCGCGGCTCATTCTGCTCGCGGCGCTTGCGGCCGCGCCGGGCGAGCTTGCGGCCGAGCCGCAGGCCCCCACCAAGCAGCAATCGGCCGACACCACCTTCGCCACGAGCTTCGTCGGCAAGGTCTATGAGGACGAGCTCCCCATCGATGGCTGGGAGGATCAGGGCGGCGGCCTCGTGGCCCCGCCCATCTTCGTGCACGAATATAAGCGCGAGGACGGGACCATTCTCGTCTTGACCAGCCAACAGCTCACCAAGGAAACCACCACCGCGCCCGCCTCCTATGAGGTGGTCGACGCGCTCATCGTGAAGGCGCCGCAGCCCGGCGTCGAGTTTTCCATCTCCTGCGTGCAAGGCCCGGACGAGACGCTGCGTTTCATCGGCGAGGTCAAGGGCGACGAGGAGCAGGAATGGTGGAGCGATGTGCGCCGCGCCTGGGAGATCTCGCTCGAACCGGCAAGATCGCCACCGCCAAGACCAAGGGCATTCGCTGCACCAACGTGTCCTGGGGGCAATAGCGCCGCCCCGCGGAGCGCACGCGTCGCCCGCTTGACAGGCTTTCATGCCTGGCGTAATACTTAACCACATGGTTAAGTATCAAGAGACCGCTCTCGACCGCACCTTCGCCGCTCTCTCCGACCCCACGCGGCGGGCGCTGCTCGCGCAGCTCGAGCAGGCCGAGACGCCCTTACGGTGAGCGAGCTCGCCCGCCCCTTTCCCGTCTCGCTGCCCCATCATGAAGCATCTCGACGTGCTCGCCGATGCCGGCCTGGTCACGCGCACCAAGACCGGCCGCACCGTCGCTTGCGAGCTCCACGCGGAACCAATGCAACGCGCCATGGATTGGCTCAATCGCTATCAACGCTTCTGGTCCGACCAACTCGATCGTCTTGCCGCCTTCGTGGAGAAAGTTCAGCACCCAAGCCAAATTCGCCGTCAAGCCAAGCCTCACCCTCAAACGTCGTCTCAATGCGGCGCCCGAAAAAGTCTACGCCGCGTGGACGAACCCCGCGCAATTAGCCAAATGGTTCGGGCCCCAGGTATCGAGGCCCTGCGCGTCGAGTTGGACCCGCGCGTCGGCGGCCACTTCCGCATCGTCATGCGCGGCACCGACGCCTGTGAAAGGCAAGCGAAAGGAGCATCACGTGGGCGTCTACCGCGAAGTGGTGCCGAACGAGAAGCTCGTCTTCACCTGGGCGTGGCGCTCGACGCCCGAGCGCGAATCGCTCGTCACCATCCTGATCAAGCCGGATGGCGCGGGCTCGCTGCTCACCCTCATCCACGAGAATCTTCGACGAGGAGGCGCGCGACCGCACGAGCATGGCTGGACCGGTCTCCCTCGACAAGCTCGAAACCTATTCCAGCTCGATCGGAGTTGAATCATGCAAACCAAGACGCTCCCGCGCGCAATGGCTCGCCGCGCGCAAGGCCTATGCCTCGCCAAGGAGAAGGACTTGCAGCCCGCGCGCGCGACAGGCTGAGCGCCGAGCGACTCCGCGCGCTGCCTTGGGTGAAAATCGACAAGCCCTATGTCTTCGACGCGCCCGGCGGCAAGAAGACGCTCGCCGATCTGTTCGACGAACAGCCAGCTCATCGTCTATCATTTCATGCTCGGCCCCGACTGGATCGAGGGCTGCCCGAGCTGCTCGCTGCTCGCCGACCATTTCGACGGCACGCTATCCATCTGGCGCAACGCGACGTGGCTTACCGCGTCTCGCGCGCGCCATTGCCCGAGATCGACGCCTAAAGAACGCATCGGCTGGCGTTTCCCCTGAGTCTCGTCCACGGCACCGACTTCAACACCGACTACGCACGTGTCATTTGCGCTGGACGCGGAGGGCAACGGCCGTGGCATGTACAATTACGAGGAGCAGGACATCACCAGCGACGAGATGCCGGGCTTGAGCGTGTTCTACTCGGACGCGGACGGCGTCGATCTTTCATACCTACTCGGCCTATGCCGCGGCCTCGATATCTTGATCGGCGCCTACAATTTCCTCGACCTCGCGCCCAAGGGCCGCGACGAGGACGCTCCCCTACCATCGGCCTGCATTCGCCATTCTGCGACGAGTCGGCGCGGACGCGAAGAGCATCGGCTGGACTGGCTCCCGTCGACACCGGTAGACAACCTTCATCGCCGACGGAGTGAAAATCATGCAGTACCAAGTGGTTTCTCGCGACAAGTGGCTACGCCGCGCGCAAAGTCTATCTTCGCCAAGGAGAAGGAATTCAGCCCGCGCGCGATAGGCTGAGCGCCGAGCGCCGCGCCTGCCTTGGGTGAAATCGACAAGCCCTATGTGTTCGAGCGCCGCAGGCAGAAGACGCTCGCCGATCTGTTCGACGGGACACAGCCAGCTCATCGTCTATCATTTCATGCTCGGCCCCGATTGGGTCGAGGGCTGCCCGAGCTGCTCGCTGCTCGCCGACCATTTCGACGGCGGCTGCCAGCCATCTCGCTCGCAACGCGACGTGGCCTTTACCGCAGGTCTCGCGCGCGCCAGTTGCCCGAAATCGAAGCCTACAAGAACCGCATGGGCTGGCGTTTCCCTGGGCATTGTCCCACGGCACCGACTTCAACGCCGACTACGCACGTGTCCTTCGCGCTGGACGCGGAGGGCAATGGCCGTTGGCACTGTATCAATTACCGAAGAGCAGGACGTCACGCAGCGACGAGATGCCGGGCCTGAGCGTGTTCTACGTGGACGCGGACGGCTCGATTTCCATACCTCGCCGCCGACGTGACAGCGCGGCCTCGACATCTTTATCGGCGCCTAGAACTTCCTCGACCTCGCGCCGAAAGGCCGCGACGAGGACGTCTTGCCGTGAGACCACGGCCTGGGTGCGCCGTCACGACGAATATGCGGCTCGCCAAGAATCCGGCTCCTGCTGCGCTTGAAGCGCACATCGCAGCGCTGCAGCAGGCCTATGAGGGCGACCTGACACCAGACGGCGGTGGCGCACAGAGCGCGTCGAGCCGGTCGCACGGGCAGGCGTCGAGCGCCTACCCCTTCGGTTTGACCTGCGCCAGCAGCTCCTCGACCTTGGGCGTGATGCCGTCGACGATGCGCGCCACCCCTTGCCGCATTGGGATGCATGCCGTCATCGAGCGTCAGCCCCTTCTCCATGGCGACGCCGTCGAGAAAGAAGGGATAGAACAGGAGGCCGTATTTCGCCGCGAGATCGGGATAGAGCGCGTCGAAGGACTGCACATAGTCCTCGCCGAGATTGCGCGGCGCCTCCATGCCGGCGAGCAGGATCGGCAGCCCGCGCGCCTTCACGCGCGTGATGATCTCTTCCAGCGCGTGCTTGGTCGCCTCCGGCGGCAGGCCTTGCAGCGCGTCGTTGCCGCCGAGCTCGATGATGACGGCGCTCGCATCCTTGGGCATCGCCCAGTCGAGCCGCGCGAGCCCGGCCTCCGCCGTGTCGCCCGACACGCCCGGCATTGACGATTTTCACGTCATGCCCCTTGGCTTTGAGCGCGCGTTCGAGCATGGCGGGAAATGCCTTGATCCTGCGGCAGCTCGAAGCCCGCGGTCAGGCTGTCGCCGAGCGCCACGATCACCGTCTCGCCCTTCTCTGCCTGCGCCATAGGCATGCCCAGACCTGCGAGCAACACACTCATGGCGATTATCCCCACCCAGGCTGCGGCACGTTTCATCTTTTGACCTCTTTGCTCTTCTTTATTGGCCCCGCCCATGCCATGTCTTTCCCGCGATTCCTAGCCGCCGCTCATGGATCATACCCTGCAAGACCCAAATCGCCCGGCCATCCTGCTTGAGGATGTGCATGTCACCTTGCCCTCGCGCGCCGGGCCCGTCTCCATCCTGCGCGGGCTCGATTTAAGCGTGGCCCGCGGCGAATCCATCGCCGTGGTCGGCCGCTCCGGCTCGGGCAAATCGACGCTGCTCATGGTCATTGCCGGGCTCGAACGCGCCACGCAAGGGCGCGTGGAGGTGGTGGGCGCCGATCTCAACCGCCTCGACGAGGACGGCCTTGCCCGGCTGCGTGCCGCCAATATCGGCATCGTGTTCCAATCCTTCCATCTCGTGCCCACCATGACCGCGCTCGAGAATGTCGCGCTGCCGCTCGAATTCCTCGACCGCAGCGACGCCTTCGAGCGCGCCCGCGCCGCGCTCGCCGAGGTGGGACTGTCGCATCGCGAGGCGCATTTCCCGGGCCAGCTCTCCGGCGGCGAGCAGCAGCGCGTGGCGCTGGCCCGCGCGCTGTCGCCGAAGCCTTCGCTCATCCTCGCCGACGAGCCCACCGGCAATCTCGACCTCACCACCGGCGCGCAGGTGATGGATCTGCTCTTCGACCTCAAGGAGCGCACCGGCGCCACCCTCCTCCTCATCACCCACGATCCCTCGCTCACCAAACGCTGCGACCAGATCGTCAGCCTCGCCGATGGCCGCATCGTGGCGCCCAAGGCCAGGCGCAAGGCCTCCGTGTCCTGATGGCGGACGCGACCGCGCACGCCGCACGCGACCCACGCCAGGCTGCCGCTGGCGCTCGCCATCGCCTTGCGCGAGCTGCGCGCGGGCGCGAGCGGCCTCGTCGTCTTCGTGCTGTGCATCGCGCTCGGCGTCGCCGCGGTCGCGGCGATCGGCTCGCTCGCCGCCGCCTTCGATGAAGGCTTGGCGCGCCAGGGCCGCACGCTCGTCGGCGGCGACCTCTCCTTCGAGCGCGTGCATGAGCAGACCGACGCCGCGGAGCGCGCTGGCGCTCGAGGCGCTCGGCACCGTCAGCGAATCGGCGAGCCTCCGCGCCATGGCGCGGAACATGGACGGCAAGAGCGCGCTGGTCGAGGTCAAGGCCGTCGACGCCGCCTATCCGCTTTACGGCACCGCCGCCATCGCCGAGCCGGAAGGCGCCGGCGCCGTCTGGCACGAGCCCGGCAAAGTGGTGGTGGAGCGCACGCTGCTCGACCGGCTGGGCGTTGCGCATCGGCGATACGCTCACCATCGGCGAGGCCAAGCTCACCATCGCCGGAATTCTCGGCCAGCAGCCGGACCGCCTCGCCGACCGGCTGGCCTATGGACCGAAAGTGCTGATGTCGCTCGACACGCTCACCCGCACCGGCCTCGTGCAGCCGGGGAGCCTGATCCGCTGGACCTACCGGCTGAAGCTTCCGGGCGACGAGGGCCAGGACAAGCGCGCGCTGATCGCGGCGCGGAGCGCGATCAACGCCGCCTTCCCCGAAAGCGGCTTCGACATTCACGACTGGACCGACCCCGCGCCGTCGATCCGCCGCGACGCGCGGCGCTTCACCCAATTCATCTCCTTCGTCGGGCTGACGGCGCTCTTGCTCGGCGGCATCGGCGTCGGCAACGCCATCGGCAGCTACATGGCGAAGAAGCGCGGCGTGATCGCCACCTTCAAATGCCTCGGCGCCTCGAGCCGCCTCGTGCTCAAAGTCTATCTGCTCCAGGCCTTCATGCTCGCCGGTCTCGGCATCGCGCTCGGGCTCGTCATCGGCGCGCTCACGCCCGGCGCTCCTTGCCGCGCGCTATGCCGACATCCTGCCCATTCCGCTCGCCATCGAGCCCCATGCCGGCGCGCTGCTCACGGCCGCGCTCGCCGGCCTCCTCACCATGCTGCTCTTCGTGCTGTGGCCCTTGGGCCGCGCGAGCCGCATTCCCCCCGCGGTGATGATGCGCGCCCATCTGACCGACGAGGACGAGCGGCCGGCGCTCAGCTTCGCCGCCGGCGCGGCGATCGCCGGGGGCGCGCTGTTCGCGCTCGCCATTCTTGCCTCCGACGAGCGCCTCATCACGAGCGCGATCTCCGCCGGCATCGTGGCGGCGTTCGTCGTCTTCATCGGTTTCGGCTGGGTGTTGCAGAAGCTCGCCGCGCGGCGCCGGCGCGCGCGGCCGCCGTCGCTCGCGCTCGCGCTCGCGAGCATCGCCGGACCCGGCTCGCTTGCCCGCGACGTCGCCGTGTCCTTCGGCCTCGGTCTCGGCCTCCTCGTCGCCGTGGCCGTGATCGACCGCGCGCTGATGGTCGAGCTCAGCGGCAATCTCCACGCCGAGGCGCCCTCCTATTATTTCCTCGACGTCGATGCCAAGGATCTCGACGCCTTCCGCGCCACCGCGCTCGCCATCGAGCCCGCGGCCAAGCTCGCCGACGCGCCCATGCTGCGCGGCCGCATCGTGGCGGTGAAAGGCGTGCCCGCCGAGAAGGTCGACGCCTCGCCCGAGCAGCGCTGGGTGCTCGCGGGCGATCGCGGACTCACCTACACCGACACTGTGCCCGAAGGCTCGAAGCTCACTGGCCGGCGAATGGTGGCCGAAGGGCTATACGGGCGAGCCGCTCGTCTCCTTCGACGCCGAGGCGGCCAAGGGGCTCGGGCTCAAAGTTGGGCGACGCCATCACCGTCAACATCCTCGGCCGCAATGTGGAGGCGCGCGTGGCGAGCCTGCGGCAGATCGACTGGGAGTCGCTCGCCATCAACTTCATCATGGTGTTCTCCCCCAACACCCTGGCCGACGCCCCCCATCGCGTGCTGACCACGCTCGAGCTGCCGAAGGGCGCGACGCCCGCCGAGGAGGGCAAGCTGATCCAGGCGCTCGCCGAAGCGCTTCCCCCTCGTCACCGCCATCAAGGTCGGCGATCTGGTGGACGCCGCGCGCGAGCTGATCGCCAAGGTGATGATGGCGATCCGCGTGACCGCGGGCGTCATGCTGTTCATCGGCGCCGTCGTGCTGGCGAGCGCCATCGCCGCCGGCCAGCAGCGGCGCAAATACCACGCCGTGCTCTATAAGACCCTCGGCGCCACCAGGACCCGCATCGTCGGCGCCGAGCTGTTGGAATTCGGGCTGCTCGGGCTCGCCACCGCCGTTCTTGCCGTCGCCATCGGCGTCGTCACCGCCTGGGCCCTGTGCAAATGGGCCTTCGAGCTGCCCTTCGTCTTTTCGGGCACGGCCATCGCCGAGACGGTGCTGCTGGCCCTTGGACTGGTGCTGGGCGCGGGCGCCGTCGCCACTTGGGGGGTGCTGTCGGCCAAGGCCGCGCCCTATCTCCGCGGCGAGTAGGCGCCTTCAGCGCCTGGCGCCCCTCTCCTTGCGAAGGGGGGCTGAAACGCCCATATTCCGGGCAAAGTTTAGCTTGAGACCTCTCAGCGACCAGCAAGGGCGAAAGGAACTCTAGACATGGCCGACCTGAACCGAAACTACACGCAGCCGCAGACCGTGGGCCGCGCCGAGATAGGCGTGGTCGACCAGGGCCTGCGCGCCTACATGCTGCGCGTCTACAACTATATGGGCCTCGGCGTGGCGATCACGGGCCTCGTGGCCTATGTGACCTATGCCATGGCCGTGGTGCAGACCGACGCGGGCCTGCAGCTCGACGAGCTTCGGCTCCTTCATCTTCACGAGCCCGTTCCGGTGGGTGGTGATCTTCGCGCCGCTCGCCATGGTGTTCTTCCTCTCGGCGCGCATCAACCGCATGAGCCTCGGCTCGGCGCAGCTCTCCTTCTGGGCCTTCGCCGCGCTGATGGGGCTGTCCATCGCCTCCATCTTCCTCGTCTACGCCCACGCCTCGATCGCGCGCGTGTTCTTCATCACCGCCGCGTCCTTCGGCGCGCTCAGCCTGTGGGGCTACACCACGAGCCGCGATTTGTCGGGCTGGGGCTCGTTCCTGTTCATGGGCCTGGTCGGCATCATCATCGCCTGCTCGTGAACCTGTTCCTGGCCTCCACCGCCCTGCAATTCGCCGTGTCGGTGATCGGCGTGCTCATCTTCGCCGGCCTCACCGCCTATGACACGCAGTCGATCAAGGAGATGTATTCCGTCAACGACGACGGCTCCGTCTCGGGCCGCAAGGCGGTGATGGGCGCGCTCAGGCTCTATCTCGACTTCATCAACCTGTTCATGATGCTGCTTCAGCTCTTCGGCGACCGCCGCTAAGCGAGCCACGGCATGAGCTAGACTGCGAGGCCCCGGTCCACCGCCGGGGCCTTTTGCTTTGTGAGCTAGCACTCCACGAGGCGCAAGCCGCGGTCGAGCGCGCGCAGCACGCGGGCGAGGTCGTGGCCGCGCCGCACGATGAGCCCGGTCGCGGCGATGACGCTATAGGCGCCCTGGCGCCTGGCCTGCTTGGGCGCCTTCTCGATGCGGTAGAGCGGGCACTCGCTCGCGCGCCGGAACACGGAGAACACGGCCTTCTCTTTCAGCATGTCGATGGCGTAGTCGCGCCATTCGCCGCTTGCGACTTTGCGCCCATAGACGTTCAGGATTTGCGTGAGCTCTTGGCGGTCGAAGGCGATGCCGCCACGTCGTGCTTCCGTCAGGTGTTGATCGCCGCCAGCCTTGCGAGCTAGCGGCAAGACTATGGGCTCGGTTTCGCTCAAACGCGCCTCCTGTTACGGAAGCTTCATGATGAACGCAGCGAGGCGGAATTTCAAGCCGGTGGCGCGCGCTCACACATCTTGTAACATAACGAAACATAAATCACAGTTCCGCCCCGTTTCAGCCCTTGCCGTGCCCCAAAGAACCGTATCATCGCCATCGTTGCCTCTCGGCCCGGTCCAGGTCGAGGCTTCGGATATCTCAGCCCCCCAGCCCCCCCGGGGTCTTTTCTCGGACCGGGCCACTTGAGGCCAACGCAAACTTCAAAGCGTCGCGTTCCTCCCCAGCGGGAGGCTTGCAACGGGTCGGATCACCGGCCCGTTTTTTGTTGCGTGCGGCGGATCGAGTTGGTCGCGCTTGACGGTGCGCGGGCTAGCTAGAGGCGCACATATTCGGCGGCGCCGAGAATCGGGCCCCGCATTCTCCACCTGCAACAGCGTCACCACGCAATCGCCGCCGGTGGTCTTGAGGTCCTTGAGCGGCAGCCTGAGCGTCATGGGCTCGCCCTTCCACATGCCGATCGGCGTCAGCTCGCGCACCGGGTGGTGATAGGTGAGCTGGCGCCCGCGATTTTCGCCGCGGCCGACGGCGACCGTCTCCGCCTCCTTGGCGATGGCGAGCCACACCGTGCCGGCGCGCTTGTCCGATTGCGCCGGCGCCGCCCCGATATCGATGATGAGCGTGTCGCCCTCGGCGCGGATGGCGACCGGAACCTTGACGTCGGCGAGTCGCGCCTGGGCCGCTTCCATCGCGCGCTCGATGGCCTTCTCGTCGGCGCCGTTGACATGCGTCATGCCGTCCACGACGATTTGCGGCGTGTAGACGCTGCCGTCGCCGCGCGCCCGCGCATATTCCCGCTGCCGCTGGCTATTGGCGGCGCTCGCGAGCGTGTCGTGCCAACCGAGATAGTCCCAATAGTCGACGGAGAAGGACAGCGTGAGCACGCCGCGCCGCTCCGTCAGCCGCCCGAGCAGCGCGTCGGCCGGCGGACAGGACGAGCAGCCTTGGCTCGTGAACAGCTCGAGCACGGTGTTGCCGTGCTTGGCATCGGCCTGCTGCGGCGATTGCGCCACGCTCGATCCGATCGAGCTTGCGGCCCCGAGCGCGACCAAGGCGGCGGCGAGTGAAAGCCTCCTCATGCGCTTAGCATGCAGGATCGAGGCGGAAATATCTGGGCAAAAGCGCTTCAACCCGGGTCACATCTGAGTGACCCGCAAACCCATGCGCCGGGCACCCCGGGCATAGGCAACGAAGACGCTGATCCAGATCAGGCCGCCTGCTTCACGAGCGACCGCAGCACGTATTGCAGGATGCCGCCATTGCGGAAATAGTCGAGCTCGTCGGCCGTGTCGATGCGCACCTTGAGCGGCACCGCGCGCTTCTCCCCGCTCGCATAAGTGATCTCCGCCTGGATCCACTCCCCGGGCTTGATGTCGGCGATGCCGGCGATGCTGACGAGCTCGTCGCCGGTAAGGTTAAGTGCGGGCCATGACGTGCCCTCGGCGAAGACGAGCGGCAGCACGCCCATGCCGATCAGATTCGAGCGGTGGATGCGCTCGAAGCTCTGCGCGATGACCGCGCGCACGCCGAGCAGCCGCGTGCCCTTGGCCGCCCAGTCGCGCGAGGAGCCCGTGCCGTATTCCTTGCCGGCGAAGACGACGAGCGGCACGCCCTCGTCGCGGTAGCGCATGGCCGCGTCGTAGATCGCCATGCGCATCCCCGGACGGGTAATGCACGGTGACGCCGCCCTCGACGCCCTTCACCATCATGTTCTTGATGCGGATATTGGCGAAGGTGCCGCGCATCATCACCTCGTGATTGCCGCGCCGCGAGCCGTAAGAATTGAAATCGTGGAAGTCGACGCCATGGGCGGTGAGGTAGTGGCCGGCCGGGCTGTCGCGCTTGATCGAGCCCGCGGGCGAGATGTGGTCGGTGGTGATCGAATCGTGGAACAGGCCGAGGATGCGCGCATCCTCGATATCCGTCAGCCCGGCGGGCGTCGCCGCCATGGCGGCGAAATAAGGCGGGTTCTGCACATAGGTCGAGGCGCCGTCCCAATCGTAAGTGAGCCCGCCCGCAACCTCGATGTCGCGCCATTCGCGATCGCCCTCGAACACGTCGGCATAGCGGCTGCGGAACATCGACCGCTTCACCGCCTTGCGCACCACTTTGGCGATCTCCTTGGCCGGAGGCCAGATGTCCTTGAGATAGACGGGCTCGCCGTCGGCGCCGGTGCCGAGCGGATCGGTGGCGAGATCGGTGAGGATCGAGCCCGCCAGCGCATAGGCCACCACGAGCGGCGGCGAGGCGAGATAATTGGCGCGCACGTCCTGATTGACGCGGCCCTCGAAATTGCGGTTGCCCGAGAGCACCGAGGCGACCGCAAGCCCGTGATGGTGGATGGTCTCGGAGATCTCCTCCGGCAGCGGCCCGGAATTGCCGATGCAGGTGGTGCAGCCATAGCCCACGAGATTGAAGCCGAGCCGGTCGAGATCGTCTTGCAGCCCGGCCTTGGCGAGATAATCGCTCACCACTTGCGAGCCCGGCGCGAGCGAGGTCTTCACCCACGGCTTGACCTGCAAGCCCTTGGCCACGGCGTTGCGCGCGAGCAGCCCCGCCCCCACCATGACATAGGGGTTGGAGGTGTTGGTGCAGGAGGTGATGGCGGCGATCACCACGTCGCCATGGCCGAGATCGAAATTCCTGTCCTTCACCGGCACGCGGCGGCCGAGCTCGTCGCCCTTGCCATATTCCTTGTCGAGCGCCTCGGCGAAGGCGGCAGCGGCGTGCGCGAGCGGCACGCGGTCCTGCGGGCGCTTCGGCCCGGCGATCGACGGCTCCACTTCGGAGAGGTCGAGCGCGAGCGTCTCGGTGAACACGGGGTCCGGCGTGTCGGTATCGCGCCACAGCCCTTGCGCGCGGGCATAGGCCTCGACCAGCGCGATGCGCGAGCGCTTGCGCCCCGTGGCTTCGAGATAAGCGAGCGTCTCCTGATCGATGGGGAAGAAGCCGCAGGTCGCGCCATATTCCGGCGCCATATTGGCGATGGTGGCGCGATCCTCGAGCGGCAGATGGTCGAGCCCCGCGCCGAAGAACTCCACGAACTTGCCCACCACGCCCGCGCGGCGGAGCTTCTCGGTGACCGTGAGCACGAGGTCGGTCGCCGTCACCCCGTCCTTGAGCCGCCCGGTCAGGCGGAAGCCCACGACCTCGGGGATGAGCATGGAGATCGGCTGGCCGAGCATGGCGGCCTCCGCCTCGATGCCGCCCACGCCCCAGCCGAGCACGGCAAGGCCGTTGACCATGGTGGTATGGCTGTCGGTGCCGACGAGCGTGTCGGGATAAGCGAGCTTCTCGCCGTCCGCCGTCTTCTCGCTCCACACCGTCTGCGCCAGATATTCGAGATTGACCTGGTGGCAGATGCCGGTGCCGGGCGGCACCACGCGGAAATTGTCGAAGGCGCCCGCGCCCCAGCGCAGGAACGCGTAGCGCTCGCCGTTCCGCTCATATTCCCGCTCGACATTCGTCTGAAACGCGCGCGTCCGTGCCGAACGCGTCCACCATCACCGAATGGTCGATGACGAGGTCGACCGGCGCGAGCGGATTGATCTTCTTCGGATCGCCGCCGAGCGCGGCCACCGCGTCGCGCATGGCGGCGAGATCGACCACCGCCGGCACGCCGGTGAAATCCTGCATCAGCACGCGCGCCGGGCGGAAGGCGATCTCGCGGTCGCTTTTGCGCATGGCGAGCCACAACGCCATGGCCCTGATGTCGTCGGCGGTGACGGTGCGGCCATCCTCGTGGCGGAGCAGATTCTCCAGCAGCACTTTGAGCGAGAAGGGCAGGAGCCCGATATCGGCAAGCCCGTTCGCCTCCGCCAGCTTGAGGCTCCAATAGGTGTAGTGGCGGGAGCCGACTTTCAGCGTGCTCGGCAGGTGAAGCTGTCGAGCGAGGATGGGGTCGCCGCGGTCACTGGTTTACTCCTGCGGGCACTAACGATCTCGGTCGCGCTCGATCATGCAAAGGCGCGGCCACTCTCCGGGCCTAGCGGTTGGCGGGCCGCTCGCCCAGTCCATGGCGGGAAAGAAGCGTCGCGAGCCCTTGGACGCTTGCCCGCGCCACTATAAAAGCGCTTGGCGTCGGGAGACAATGCACGAGATGTGACAGTCGTGTGCCCGGTCGCCTAAACCTGCCTAGACCAAGCGCAATCTTGCGCAATTTGCGAGCACATGGCCGATCCGATCCGCCTCGCCGTCCACGACCTGAGCTGCCAGCGCGGGCAGCGGCGTCCTGTTCCGCCGCTTGAGCTTTGCCCTTGGGCCCGGCCAGGGCCTGCGGTTAAGCGGCCCCAACGGGTCGGGCAAGACGAGCCTGCTGCGGCTGATCGCGGGGCTTCTGCCCTTGCAGGAGGGCCGGCTCGACATGGGCGGCGACGCGCGCGACATGGCCGAGCTCTGCCACTATGTCGGCCATCTGAACGGCATCAAGAGCGCGCTCTCCGTGCGCGAGAACGCCATCTTCTGGGCCGACTTCCTCGGCGGCGAGCGGGACCGTGTGGACCGCGCGCTCGAAATCTTCGGGCTCGGCGCGCTTGGCGACCTGCCCGCCGGGCTGCTCTCGGCCGGGCAGAAGCGCAAGCTTGGCCTCACCCGCCTGTTCGTCGCCCCGCGCCCGATCTGGCTGCTCGACGAGCCGCAGGCCTCGCTCGACGCGGCCTCGGTCAAACTGCTCGACGCGGCCATCGCCAAGCATCTGAAGGCAGGCGGCATCGCCATCGTCGCCACCCACACGCCCCTCAAGGTGAAATTCGCGCGCGAGCTGAAGCTCGGCCGGGAGGGCGCGCGGTGAGTCCGGCGCTCGCGCTGCTCTTGCGCGATGTGCGGCTCGCCTTCCGCGAGGGCGGCGCCATCGGCACCGCGCTCGGCTTCTACCTCGTCGTCGTCGCCATCACGCCCTTGGGTCTCGGCCCCGACCTCAATCTGCTCTCCCGCATCGCGCCCGGCATCTTGTGGATCGCGCTCCTGCTCGCGAGCCTGCTCTCCGCCGACCGCATCTTCCACAACGACTATGAGGACGGCGCGCTCGATACCCTTGCGCTCGGACCCTTGCCGCTTCCCCTCGATCGCCGCGGTCAAGAGCCTGAGCCATTGGCTCACCACCGGCGTGCCGCTCGCGCTGCTCGCGCCCGTCCTCGGCCTCCTGCTCAACCTGCCCGCCCGCGCCATGCCGCTGCTCGTGCTCGCCATGCTCTTGGGCACCCCCGCGGTGAGCTTCGTCGCCGCCATCGGCGCGAGCCTGACGCTGGGCTTGCGCCGGAGCGGCGTGCTGCTCGCGCTTCTGGTGCTGCCGCTCTACGTGCCGGTGCTGATCTTCGGCGTCGCCACCGTATCGGCCGCGACGTGTCGGGCCCGCCTCGCCCTGGCCGCCGCTGCTCATGCTCTGCGCGCTCAGTCTTATCAGCATCGTGCTCGCGCCCGATCGCCGCGGCCGCGGCGCTGCGCAACGCCATGCGCTGACGGCCCCAATTGCGCATCGCAGCCCAAACCCACTAGACCAGCCGCCATGCCCTCGCTCGCGAGCCTCGCCAATCCCACGCGCTTTCTTGCCCTCGTCGACCGCGTCCTGCCGTGGCTCGCCGCGCTCACCGTGCTCGTGCTCCTCTACGGCCTCTATCTTTCCTGGTTCGTGGCGCCGCCCGACTATCAGCAGGGCGAGACGGTCAAGATCATGTTCATCCACGTGCCCGCCGCCTGGCTTGCCATGTTCGGCTATACGCTGATCGCGCTTGCCGCGCTCGGCACGCTCATCTGGCGCCATCCGCTCGCCGACGTCGCCGCCAAGACCGCGGTCCCCATCGGCGCCACCTTCACCTTCATCGCGCTCGTCACCGGCTCGCTCGTGGGGCAAGCCCATGTGGGGCACCTATTGGGTGTGGGACGCGCGGCTCACCTCGGTGCTCGTGCTGTTTCTGCTTTATCTCGGCCTGCTCGCGCTGTGGCAGGCGATCGAGGAGCCGGGCCGCGCCGGGCGCGCCGCCGCCATCCTCGCGCTGGTCGGCTTCATCAACGTGCCGATCATTCATTTCTCGGTGACTTGGTGGAATACGCTGCATCAAGGGCCGAGCGTGTTCCGCATGGGCGGCTCCACCATCGATCCCTCGCTGCTCTGGCCCCTGCTCGTCATGGCGATCGGCTTCACCCTCCTCTTCGTGCTGCTGCATCTCCTCGCCATGCGCGCCGAGATCTATCGCCGCCGCGTGCACGCGTTGCAGCAGATCGCGGTCGCCCGCGCCGCTTCGGCCTGAGGCGCGTGGCGTCGATGCCCGATCTCGGCCCGCATGCAGACTTCATCCTCGCCGCCTATGGCGTGACGCTGATCGCCGTGACCGCGCTCGTGCTCGCCATCGTCGCCGACGACCGGCATCAGCGCCATGTGCTGGCCGAGCTCGAGAAGAAGGGCATCAGGCGGCGCTCGGCAAAAGCCAGCGACGCCCTCCCGGCCGCGCGCAAGCCCGAGCCGCAAGCGTCGCGCCGCCAAGACGCGAAAGCGGAGCGCATGAGCAAACCCGCCCCGTCCCCTGCACGCCGGCGCTTGAGCCTGCTGCTCCCCCTCCTCGTCTTTGCCGCGCTCTCCGGGCTGTTCTGGTTCGCGCTGCAAGGAGGCGACCCGTCCACTCTCCCCTCGGCGCTGATCGGCAAGCCCGTGCCGCAATTCACTCTGCCCCCCGTCGAGGGACTCGAGCGCGACGGCGAAGGGGTGGCAGGGCTTTGCCACCTCGGACCTTGCCACCGGCACGCCCACCATCGTCAATGTCTGGGCGTCCTGGTGCGTGCCCTGCCATGAGGAGCACCCGCTGCTCATGGCGCTCGCCAAGGAGCCCGGCGTGCGTCTCTTCGGCATCAGCTACAAGGACGACCCGGCGGCCGCGCGGCGCTTCCTCGGCCGCTACGGCGATCCCTTCGCGCGCGTCGGCGCCGACCGCAACGGTCGCGTCGCCATCGATTGGGGCGTGTATGGCGTGCCGGAGACTTATGTGATCACGGGCGACGGCAAGATCGCGCTTCGCCATGTCGGTCCGCTGACCGAGGACGCCATCCGCGACAAGATTTTGCCGCTGGTGCAGCCGCCGCGCGACAAGCCCACCGGCTAGGCGCTATTTGCGCACCGCGGCGACGATCGTATTCAGGTATTCGAGGAAATCTTGCCGCTTGGCCGGCGGCAGCGGCGCGAGCAGGCGGGTGTCGGCGGAAGCCGCCCCGGGCTCCGCGTCGCGCAAGGCTTTGGCGCCCTGCGCGGTGAGCTTGATGGCGTAGGCTCTGGCGTCTTCCTTGGCGCGGCGGCGCTGGATGAGCCCGCGCCCCAAGAGCCGCGCCACGATATCGGCAAGCGTCGAGCGATCGATCCCGGTGCGTTCGACGAGCTCGGTCTGGGTGAGCCCCTCTTCCTCGGCGATGGTCGCGAGCACCGCGAATTGCCGCGGCGTCAGTCCGCTGACATGCGCCTCCGCCAGGAAGATGTCGGTGGCGCACTGCCCGGCACGATGGAGCAAATGCATCGCCGAGCGATCGAGTTGTCTCCCTCCTTTTGGTGCCATCATCGCGAGTGCCGCCGCCTCCCGTTCTGCGTGTATCGAAGCTGGCCTGCTCCCCTGCCATCCAGCGGGTTACCCTAACAGTTTCTTACAACTCAAACTCTCGTTCAGCAAACGTCTGGTTGCAGGGCAAGGACCCAGAACCGGCCTCGCCACGACACAGTTTTGCTCGACGGAGGCGTGTCGCACATATCGTGACGGCGCCCTTGCTTGACAAGTCGAACCGACAACGGACGATTGTTTTAGGCTTAACTGTCGGTCGCGCGCGGAGTTCCGTCCCGGTGCGAACGGGCGGCGCGCTCCTCCTCCGTGGGCTCGCTATAGCGCTGCATGAGCGGAACCTGGGTGAGCGCGAAGAGGAAGGTGAGCGGCAGGAAGCCGAAGGCTTTGAAACTCACCCATGCATTGGTGGAGACATTGCGCCAGACGAGCTCGTTCACCACGGCCATGGCGGCGAAAAAGAGGAGCCAGCGCCAAGTGAGCTTGCGCCAGCCCACCTCGCTCAAGCGAAACACGGGGCCGAGCAGAAGCTCCAGCAGCGGCTTCTTGAGCAAGAGGCCGGCGCCGAGCAGGCCGGCGAACATCACATAGACGATGGTCGGCTTGAGCTTGATGAAGGTGTCGTCGCGCAGATAGAGCGTGAGCCCGCCGAACAGGAGCACGATGACGCCGCTGACGAGCGGCATGATCGGCACCTTGTGGTAGCGGACCATGGCGACGGCGAGGGCCAAGAGCGTCGCCACCATGAAGGCGGCGGTCCCGGCATAGATGCCGGCGGCCGCGTTGCCGCCGAAGAAGACGAGCAGCGGACCGAGCTCGATCAAAAGCTTCACCACGAGCGATTGCGCGCTCTCCGCCGGTCCCGCCTTGGCCGGCGCGACGGCCTTCGCCGCGACCGGTTTGGTCTTTGCGGCACTCTTGGCTTTAGGCGGCTGCTTCATGCTCGGACTTCGCGCCCGCGATCGCGCGGGCAAAGCCAAGGGCGTCGAAGGGCTCGAGGTCGTCCAACCCCTCGCCGATGCCGATGGCGTTGATGGGAAGCTTGAACCGCTCGGCGATGGCGACGAGGATGCCGCCGCGCGCGGTGCCGTCGAGCTTGGTGACGACGAGGCTCGTCACGCCCGCGATCTCGCGGAAGATTTCGACTTGGGAAAGCGCGTTCTGACCCGTGGTGGCGTCGAGCACGAGCACGACGCTGTGCGGCGCGTTTTCGTCGAGCTTCTTGAGCACGCGCACGATCTTGGCGAGCTCGGCCATGAGGTCGGCCTTGTTCTGCAGGCGCCCGGCCGTGTCGATGAGGAGCACGTCGCGCCCCTCGGCCCGCGCGCGCTCCAGCGCCTCATAGGCGACGCCGGCCGGGTCCGCGCCCACCTCTTTCGCCACGACGGGCGCGCCGATGCGCTCGCCCCAGATTTTCAGCTGATCGATGGCCGCGGCGCGGAAGGTGTCGGCCGCCGCGAGCAGCACGCTGTTGCCCTCTTCCATGAAGCGATGCGCGAGCTTGGCCGCGGTCGTGGTCTTGCCCGTGCCGTTCACGCCGACCACGAGAATGACATGGGGATGGGCGGATGCGTCCAAGGTCAAAGGCTGGGCCACGGGCTCGAGCACCTTGGCGATCTCCTCGGCGAGGACCTTGCGCACCTCGTCCGCCGTCAAGCCTTGGGGATGGCGGCTCGCACCGAGGCTCGCGCGCACGCGCTCGGCCATCGCCGGGCCGAGATCGGCCTTGAGCAGCACCTCTTCGAGGTCGTCGAGGGTCGTCTCGTCGAGGCGGCGCTTGGTCAAGACCGCCGAGACATTGTCGGCAAGGGCGCTCGAGCTGCGGGCAAGCCCCTGGCGGACGCGCGCAAACCAGCCGCGCTTGGGCTCTTTCGCCTCGGGCTGCGCTCATCGGCAGCCCACTGCGCGGAGCGCCGCGCCGTCATGGCCGCTGACCACGGCCTCGATGAGCGTGCCGGCGCCCGGCGCCGCAGCCCCCGCGCCCGCGGCCAGCCGCACCGGCGTGAAATCGGGCGCGCGGCCTTGGGTTCCATTCTCCATCAGCACTTGGATGCGGCGCCCTTGCGCGCGCTCAAGATGCCGCGCGAGCGCCGCCACGCCATGCGCCCGCAATGCGCCGGCGCGCCGCGCGATCACTGCGCCGTCGAGCTGGGGCATGCGCGCGGCCGGCGTTCCCGGCCGCGGCGAGAAGGGAAACACATGCAGGAAGGTGAGCCCGCATTCCTCCACATGGGCGAGCGAATTGGCGAACATCGCTTCCGTTTCGGTGGGGAAGCCCGCGATCAGATCGGCGCCGAACACCATGTCGGGACGCAGGCGCCGCGCCTCGGCGCAAAACGCGGCCGCGTCGGCGCGGGAATGGCGCCGCTTCATGCGCTTCAGAATGAGGTCGTCGCCCGATTGCAGCGACAGATGCAGATGCGGCATGAGCCGCTCCTCCTCGGCGATGGCCGCGAGCAGCGTGGCGTCCGCCTCGACCGAATCGATCGAGGAGAGCCTGAGGCGCGGAAGCTCCGGCACGTGCTTGAGCACGGCGCGCACGAGCTTGCCGAGCGTCATCTCGCCCGGCAGATCGGCGCCATAGGCGGTGATGTCGACGCCGGTGAGCACGATCTCGGCATAGCCGTTCTCGACGAGCTTGCGCGTTTGCGCCACCACCTCGCCCGCCGGCACCGAGCGCGACGGCCCGCGCCCGAAGGGGATGATGCAGAAGGTGCAGCGATGATCGCAGCCGTTCTGGATCTGCACATAGGCGCGCGCGCGGCTGCCGAAGCCCTCGATCAGATGCCCGGCGGTCTCCGTCACCGACATGATGTCGTTGACCTTGACCCGCTCCGAAGCTCTCGAGCCCGAGCCCCGCGAAGGTCTTGGCCTCGATCTTCTCCTGATTGCCGATGACGTGGTCGACCTCGTCCATGGCGGCGAAGCGGGCGGGATCGATCTGCGCGGCGCAGCCGGTGACGACGATCTTGGCGTCGGGCCGCGCGCGGCGGATCTTGCGGATCGCCTGGCGCGCCTGGCGCACGGCCTCACCCGTCACGGCGCAAGTGTTGACGATCACGGCGTCGCTGAGCCCCGCCGCGTCCGCATGCTCGCGCATGACCTCGGATTCATAGGCGTTGAGCCGGCAGCCGAAGGTGATGATCTCGATATCCGACATGGGCGGCTTCTAACACGAAACCTTGAGCGAAGGCAGGGTGCCCTCATAATCGAGCGCGTAAGGGCCGGTCATGAGGATATGGCCGTCCGCCTCCCGCCACTCGATCGAGAAGATCGCCGCCCGGCAAGCTGACCTTGACCTTCCGCCCGGTGAGCTTGCGCCGCGCCGCCGCCACCGCCGCGGCACAGGCCGCCGTGCCGCAGGCCCGCGTGAGCCCCGCGCCGCGCTCCCAGGTGCGAAGCTTGAGCGCGTCCGGCGCCGTCACCTGCGCGAGCGAGATATTGGCGCGCTCGGGGAACAGCGGGTGATGCTCGAGCATGGGCCCGAAGCGGCCAAGATCGTGCGCGTCCACATCGGCGACGAAGAAGATGCAATGCGGATTGCCCACATTGACCACCGCGGGCGAATGCAGCACCGGCGCATCGATGGGCCCGATTTGCAGCTCGATCTGCCGCGTATCGTGGAACGGCTCGGCGAGCGGAATTTCGTTCCAGGCAAAGCGCGGCGCGCCCATGTCGATGGTCACGCTGCCATCCGCATTGACGCGCGCGCCGAGGATCGCGCTCTCCGTCTCGATACTGACGTCCGGCTTGCCGCGCTCTTGGGCGACCAGCGCCGCGACGCAGCGGGCGGCGTTGCCGCACGCCCCCACCTCGCCGCCATCGGCATTCCAGATGCGCATGAACACATCGGCCTCAAGCGACGGCTCGAGCGCGATCACCTGGTCGCAGCCCACGCCCGTGTCCCGGTCGGCGATGGCCGCCACCTCGGCCGGGCTGAAGCGCAAGCGGGCGCGCGCGGGCGTCGAGCACGACGAAGTCGTTGCCGAGCCCGTTCATCTTGCGAAAAGCTATGGTCGTGGCGTTGGTCATTTCACTGAAACGGTTTAGTCCCTTATATGGCGTTTCGCGCCGCAAGAGCCAGGGAAGCTCGCGATGATCTCCATTCCAGCCAACGACCCCATGGGCGCGCTCATGCCCCATACCCTGACGGCGCCCATCGAAGGCCGCGCGGGCGGCCCGCTCTCCGGCCTCACCTTCATGGTCAAGGATTTGTTCGCCATCGCCGGGCACAAGGTCTCCAACGGCAACCCCGATTTCTATGCCCACGATCACCCGGCCGGCATGACCGCGCATGCGATCTACCGGCTGGTGGAAGCGGGCGCGAGCCTCACCGGCATCACCGTTTGCGATGAGTTCTTCTACAGCGTGCTCGGCACCAACGCCCATTACGGCACGCCGGTCAACCCGCGCGCCCCGGATCACGTCACCGGCGGCTCCTCTTGCGGCGCGGCGGCGGCGGTCGCCGCCTCCATGTGCGACTTTGCGCTCGGCAGCGACACCGGCGGCTCGATCCGCGTGCCCGCCTCCTTCTGCGGCCTCTACGGTCTACGCCCGACCCATGGCCGCATCGACATGGCCGGCGCCACGCCCATGGCGCCGAGCTACGACACCGTCGGCTTCCTCGCCCGCGACCCGCAGCTCTTCCGCACCATCGGCCGCCTGCTGCTCGACGGCCCGCGCGCCGACGCGCCGATCAAGCGTCTCATCATCGCCGAGGACATGTTCGCCCATGCCGAGACCAGTATTGACGCGGCACTCTGGCAACTGCTCGCCAGGATCGGGGGTGCGCTGCCGCAGTCCGAGCGGCAAATCATTGCCGGCGACGATATCGACAGCTGGCGCGAGGCCTTCCGCATCATTCAGGGCTTCGAGATCCAATCGACGCTGCTCCCCTTCATCACATCGCATAACCCGAAGCTCGGGCCGGGCATCTGGGAACGCTTCCAAATGGCCGCCGCGATCACGCCGGCCGAGGCTGAGAAAGCACGCGCCCGTCGCATGGAGATCGCCGAGCGGCTGCATGGCCTCGTCAAACCGGGAACCATCATGATTCTCCCCTCCACGCCGACGCTGCCGCCCGTCCGCGGCATCCCCGACGGCTCCTCCACCGCGGAGTACCGCCGCCAGACGCTGGAATGCACCTGCCTTGCCGGCCATGCCGGCCTACCGCAGATCTCCGTTCCGGGCGCTATCGCCGCCGGCTTCCCCACCGGGCTCGGCATTTTGGGCTGGCAGGGCGGCGACGAGACCCTGCTCGACTTGGCCGTTAAGCTTGCGCCGCTCATGGCCAGCAGCGGCCCAGAAAGCTTGACTTAAAGGCCCCGCTCGCCGACATTCCGGCGGAAATCAAGGCAGCTCCTTCTTAAGAGCCGCCGCCCTGCCCATGGCACGAATAGACCGGGAGGCAGGGGGGTCAACACCCGCCAGCGCGATTGCGCCCGCGGGTGCGTTTATTGCTTTGCTGAGGACGAAATGTGATGTTCGACACGCTGTCCGAACGCCTCGGCGCCATCCTCGACAAGCTCACCCGCAAGGGCGTGCTGGGCGAGGCCGACGTGGCCGAGGCCATGCGCGAGGTGCGCCGCGCGCTGCTCGAAGCGGACGTGGCGCTCGACGTCGTGCGCGACTTCACCGAGAAGGTGAAGCAGGAAGCGATCGGCCAGGCGGTGGTGCGCTCCATCACCCCCGGCCAGATGGTCATCAAGATCGTCCATGACGAGCTCGTGCGCATGCTGGGCTCCGACGCCGCGCCCATCGACCTCGCCGCACCCCGCCGGTGGCGATCATGCTGGTGGGCCTGCAAGGCTCGGGCAAGACGACCACCACGGCGAAGATCGCCAAGCGCCTCGAGGCCCGCGACAAGAAGAAAGTGCTGATGGCCTCGCTCGACACGCGCCGCCCCGCCGCGCAAGAGCAGCTCCGCGTGCTCGGCGAGCAGACGGGCGTCGCCACCCTGCCCATCGTCGAGGGCCAAGAGCCCGCGGCGATCACCAAGCGCGCGCTCGAAGCGGCGAAGCTCGGCGGCTATGACGTGCTCCTGCTCGACACCGCCGGCCGCACCCATATCGACGAAGCGCTGATGGCCGAGACGGCGGCGATCGAGAAGATCGCGCGCCCGCATGAGACCCTCCTCGTGGCCGACGCGCTCACCGGCCAAGACGCCGTCAACCTCGCGCGCAATTTCGATCAGCGCATCGCGCTGACCGGCATCGTGCTCACCCGCGTCGACGGCGACGGCCGCGGCGGTGCTGCGCTCTCCATGCGCGCGGTGACGGGCAAGCCCATCAAGCTCATCGGCGTCGGCGAGCGCCTCGATGCGCTCGAAGATTTCGATCCCGCCCGCATCGCCGGCCGCATCCTCGGCATGGGCGACGTGGTGGGCCTGGTCGAGAAGGCGCTCGAGACGGTCGAGGCCGACAAGGCCGAGGCCATCGCCCGCAAGGTCAAGAAGGGCGCCTTCGATCTGGAGGACCTCGCCGAGCAGCTGAAGCAGATGCAGAAGCTCGGCGGCATGGGCGGCATCCTCGGCATGCTGCCCGGCATCGGCAAGGTGAAGAAGCAGCTCGACGCCGCCAATCTCGACGAGACCATCCTCAAGCGCCAGCAGGCGATCATCGGCTCGATGACGAGGCCTGAGCGCAAGAACCCGAAGCTGCTCAACGCCTCGCGCAAGAAGCGCGTGGCGGCGGGCTCCGGCACGAGCGTGCAGGACATCAACAAGCTCGTGAAGATGCACCGGCAGATGGCCGACATGATGAAGTCGATGGGCAAGAAGCGCGGGCTACTCGGGCAGATGTTCGGCGCGGGCGCCCCCGCCGAAATCCCGGCCGAGCTGCCCGAAGGCCTCGCGCCCCCGCCCGGTTTTCCGGGATTGCCGCCCGGCGGTCTTCCCGGCCTCGGCGGCTTCCCCGGTTCGATGCCCGGCCTACCGCGCGGGCTGCCCGGCCTACCCCGGTCAAAGAAGCGATGAGTAAGAAACCTGAAACGAAGGTCAGCACCCCTCACCCGGCCGGCTTTCTCAATTCCCCTCTCCCCCTGTGGGAGAGGGCTTTCCGCCGCGATCTTGCGCGCGAAGCATGCGCAAGCCGCATGGCGGGAAGGGTGAGGGGTAATCAACGCATCGAAGAGAAGGATTAGGACATGTCACTGAAGATCAGGCTGGCGCGGGCCGGCGCCAAGAAGCGGCCCTTTTATCGCATCGTCGTCGCCGACTCGAGAATGCCGCGCGACGGCCGCTATATCGAGAAGATCGGCACCTATAATCCGCTGCTGCCGCGCGATTCCGGCGAGCGGGTGAACCTCGAAGTGGAGCGCGCCAAGCATTGGCTGTCCCATGGCGCCCAGCCGACCGACCGCGTGCTGCGTTTCCTCGACGCCGCGGGGCTGATGAAGCGCGAGGCGCGGGTGAACCCGAGCAAGGGCGAGCCCGGCAAGAAGCGCATCGAGCGCGAGGAGGCGAAGGTCGCCGCCGAGGCCGAGAAGGTCAAGGCCGCCGCGGAAGCCGAGAAGGCCGCCGCGGAAGCCGCCGCCGCGCCGCCGCCTGAGCCCGAGCCCGCCGCGGAAGAGCCGGCCGCCGAGACGGAAGCGCCCGCCGCCGAGCCGGCCGCCGAATAGCCTTGGCCGAGCAGGAGGACCGCGTGCTGCTCGGCGAGATCGGCGCCGCGCAAGGCCTGCGGGGCGAGGTCCGCATTCGCGCCTATACCGAGGAGCCGGGCGGCCTCATGAGCTACGGCCCGCTCGACGACGAGGGAGGCACGCGCCGGATCGAGATCGAGAGCGTGCAGGGCCACGCCCAAGGCGTTGATCGCGCGCATCAAGGGCGTCACCACGCGCGAGGCGGCCGAGGCGCTCACCGGCACCAAGCTCTATATTTCCCGCGCGCGGCTGCCTGAGCGGCGAAGCCGATGAATGGTATCACGCCGACCTCATCGGCCTCGCCGTGGTCGACCGGCAGGGCGAGCCGATCGGCACCGTCGTGGCGGTGCTGAATTTCGGCGCCGGCGATCTCATCGAGATCCGCCCCGCCGCGGGCGGCGAAAGCCTGGTCGTGCCCTTCACCGATGCGACGGTGCCGCAGATCGACCTTGCCGCCGGACGCCTCACCCTCGTCCCGCCCGAGATGCTGGAATAGCCGCCCATGACCTGCACCCTGGCGCGCCACCGTGCTCACCCTCTTCCCCGAGATGTTTCCGGGGCCGCTCGGCTTGAGCCTCGCCGGCAAGGCGCTGCAAGAGGGCATCTGGGCGCTCGACATCGTCGACATCCGCGCCTTCGCCACCGACAAGCACCGCTCCGTGGACGACACGCCGGCGGGCGGCGGCGCCGGCATGGTGATGCGCGCCGACATCGCCGCCGCGGCGATCGACGCCGCCCGCGCCCAAATGCCGGCAGGCGCGCCCACGCTCTATCTCTCGCCGCGCGGCGCGCCGCTCACCCAAGCCCGCGCCCGCGATCTGGCCCACGGCCCCGGCGCGATCCTGCTCGCCGGCCGCTTCGAGGGCGTGGACGAGCGCGTGCTCGAAGCGCGCGACGTGGAGGAAATCTCCATCGGCGATTACGTGCTCTCCGGCGGCGAGCTTGCCGCGCAAGTGCTGATCGATTGCGTCGTCCGCCTCCTGCCCGGCGTCGCCGGCAACGAGACCTCGCTCGCCGAGGAAAGCTTCGCGAGCGGCCTCCTCGAATATCCCCACTACACCCGGCCGCGCGAATGGGAAGGCCGCGCCATTCCCGAGGTGCTGCTGTCCGGCGACCATGAGAAGATCGCCCGATGGCGGCGCGAGCAGGCGGAGAAGATCACCAAAGCGCGCCGCCCCGATCTCTTGCGCCGCACCGGCAAGCGCGACGAAGGTTAGGACTTGCGGCGGCGGCGCAGGCGGGGTTCAGTTGCACCCAAAGCCGACCCGAACCAAGGAGAGTGGAGATGAGATATTTGGCATGGCTCGCCCCGCTCCTCGTCGCGGGCCTGACAGCCTCGGCCCACGCGCAGGAGATCGGCGACCCTGTCGCCGGGCTCGCCTATGCCAAGCAGGCTTGCGCCTCCTGCCATGCGGTGCTCGCCAATGAGCAGCTCTCGCCTCTGCCCCAGGCCCCGACCTTCCAGGCCGCGGCCGATACGCGCGGCATGACGGCGACGGCCCTTAATGTCTGGCTGCAGACCTCCCACCCGACCATGCCCAATATCGTGCTGACGGAGACGAACCGCGACAACGTCATCGCCTACATCACCTCGCTCAAGCGCAAACCGTGAGCTGAGGGCTTCGGCCTCACGACTTCTTGGGCGGGACGCCGACCATCTTGCGCAACGAGGCGTCGAAGGCGGCAAGATCGTTGGGGATGCCGTCCGGCGTCATGTAATAGCCGTCATAGAGCAGCCCCGGCGTGCGGCGGATGCCGAGCAGCTTGGCGGCGAGGAAGTCCTGGCGCACGGCGTTCCAATAGGCCGGCTTGTCGCGCGCGGCGACGAGCTTCTCTTCGGCGATGCCCGCGGCCTTGCCGAGCGCGACCACCTGGTCCCAGTTGAGGTCGGCGGTGACCTTTCCTTGGCTCGCGGCCGACATGACCGCCGCCAGGAAGGGCCAGAATTTGTCGAGATCGGCGAGCGCCACCGCCTGCAGCATGGGATCCATGTCGTGCACCGGCAGATTGCGCCATTCGATGGCGACCGTGCCGTTCGAATCCGCCACGATCGAGCCGAGCAGGTTCATGAGCGCGATGGTGAAGGGACAGGTGAAGCTGCCGAAGACGGTGAAGCGGTGCGCCGCTGTCGGCGAGCCGTAAAGCGGCGGGCCGGATTTGATCCGGCTTGGGCGGCTGGGTGCCGATGGCCAGCGTGACTTCGCCCGCTTCATCGGACGTGGGCGGGAGAAGCACGGCCATGGCCACGAGGCCGGCGAGGCCGAGAGCCAGCAACCCGACGATCCATTTCAGCGCCCGCATGGGGTCTTGCTCAATTGGTGGGGCAACCGCGCGAGCCGCCGGCCACCGGCTCGTAGCCCGCGGGCACCGCCGCGCGCGGCGCGAAATCGCCGCCTCGCCTCCGCAACTCGGCGCAGTCGGCGCGGGCGCTTGCGGGACCGCCGGCGCGGGAGCACCCGCTGCGCTTGGCGCGGGTGGCGGAGATGCCGCCGGTGCGGCCCGCCGCTCGGCGCAGGGGACGGCGCTCCAGCCTGCGGGCGCCGCGGCACCTCCTTGCGCGCCTGCCGGAGGCGGCGCCGCGCCACCCGCAGGCGCGGGCGGAGATGGGGCGCCCTTGGGCCCCGGAGGCGGCGCCGTTTCGCCCGGCGCCGGCACATAGATATGCGCGATGCCCCTGCTCAGGGCCCGCAGCTGCGGATTCCCCTCGAACATCGCGCCGACTTGCGCCTTCGCCTGCCGGCGGCATGAGCTGCGCCGCCGCGGCGACCGCCCCCGGATGGGTCGTGTATTCCACCACGATGCCGGTCGGACCGTCGCTGCCCTTGGTCTGGTTGAAGGCGAGATCGGCGAGATATTTCGCCGTCTCCGCCGGGGTCTCGAGCCGCGCATCGATCACGCGCTGATGCTGCGCCGCTTCCGCCTGGGTGGCGGCCTCGCCGCTGAGCTTGGTGGCGATGGCCACGACCTGCTCGAGCTTCTTCCAGCCCGGCGTCTCCCGGAAGGCCTTGGCCTCGCTGAAAAATTGCTTGCCCCGGTCGGTGACGCCGGCTTGATTGTCTTGCGCCAGCGCCGGCGGCGAAAACGCAAGGCAGCCAACGACCAGACCGAAAACGGGGAGACTGCGCGCGGCCGAAGCTGCCATGGTGAAAGGACCCGAACCCAGGCCCCAACCCTATAATTCGGGCCCCTGCCCGGCAAGGCGATCCCGTGCCACGGGACCATCGACAAAACCGGCAAGCTAGGCTAGGAAACCCTCGCGCGCTCCGCTCAGCCCGTCTTGATTTCAGGATCAATCAAAAAGAATGGCGTTCGCCTTTATGGCTTCGCGGCCAAGGCAGGCGCCCTGGAAAGGTATCGACATGAACATCATCGAGCAGCTCGAGCAAGAGCAGCTGGCCGCGCTCGTCAAGAAGCGCAAGGTGCCCGAATTCGGCCCCGGCGACACGGTGCGCGTCAACGTCAAGGTGATCGAGGGCGAGCGCTCGCGCGTGCAGGCCTATGAGGGCGTGTGCATCGGCCGCGCCGGCGGCGGGGTGAACGAGAATTTCACCGTGCGCAAGATCTCCTATGGCGAGGGCGTGGAGCGCGTCTTCCCGGTGCATTCGCCGCTGATCGACTCGATCGAGGTGGTGCGGCGGGGCAAAGTGCGCCGCGCCAAGCTCTATTATCTGCGCGGCCGCCGCGGCAAGGCGGCCCGCATCGCCGAGCGCCAGGACACCAAGGGGCGCAAGAAGGCGGAGGCCTTCAAGGGCTTCGAGAAGCCCAAGGGCGCGCCCGACGACCTCAAGCTCATCCAAGGCGTCACCCCTGAGCTCGAGACCAAGCTGAACAAGCTCGGGCTGATCAAATACGAGCAGATCGCCAATCTCACCGACGACGAGATCATCAAGCTCGACGAGACGCTCGCGCTCAATGGCGCGATCGAGCATGACGATTGGGTCGCCAAGGCCGTCGCCCTGATGGCGGAGACGACCGCGGGCGAAGTTCCCGCCGAGCCCGAGGAAGAGGGTGAGGAGGGCGAAGCCGCCGAGGCCGCCCCCGCCAAAGCCGCCAAGCCCAAGCCCGCCAAGAAGCCCAAAAAGGGCTAGACTCTTCTTCGCCATCGATTTTACTCGGTCATGCGCCGGGCTTGTACCCGGCCGATCCACGCCATTAGTCGCTTCTGCACTTCGCCTGGGGCGTAAACGGCTGGATGCCCGGCATCAAGGTCCGGGCATGACGTGGCATAGGCTGGCTTGGGGGGTTTGTAAACCGCCCGCTGAGACGCTATCTCAGGGGCGAAAACCGAGCCTTCTCAGCGACAAGACCAACCAAGACCAATAATGGCCAAGCCCCGCACCGTTTACGACAAGATCTGGGACGAGCACGTGGTGCATGCCGCACCCGACGGCACCTGCCTCATCTATATCGACCGCCATCTCGTGCATGAGGTGACGAGCCCGCAGGCCTTCGAGGGCTTGCGCATGGCGGGCCGCAAGGTGCGCAGCCCCGAGAAGACGCTCGCCGTGGTGGACCACAACGTGCCCACCACCGACCGCTCCCACGGCATCGACGATCCGGAATCCGCGCTGCAGGTGGCGACGCTCGCCGAGAACGCGCGGGAGTTCGGCATCGACTATTTCAGCGAGCGCGACCGCCGCCAGGGTATCGTCCACATCATCGGCCCCGAGCAGGGCTTCACCCTGCCCGGCACCACCATCGTCTGCGGCGATTCCCACACCTCGACCCATGGCGCCTTCGGCGCGCTCGCCCATGGCATCGGCACCTCGGAGGTGGAGCACGTGCTCGCCACCCAGACGCTGATCCAGAAGAAGGCGAAGAACATGCGCGTGCGCGTGGACGGCGCGCTGAAAGAAGGCGTGACGCCTAAGGACATCATCCTCGCCATCATCGGCGAGATCGGCACCGCCGGCGGCACCGGCCATGTCATCGAATATGCCGGCGAGGCGATCGAAGCGCTGTCCATGGAAGGGCGCATGACCGTCTGCAACATGTCGATCGAGGGCGGCGCCCGCGCCGGCCTGATCGCGCCCGACGCCACGACCTTCGATTACATCAAGGGACGCCCGCGCGCGCCCAAGGCCGGCGCCTTCGAGCTGGCGCAAGCGCATTGGCAGACGCTGTTCTCCGATGCGGACGCCCATTTCGACCGCGAGATCGTGCTGCATGCCGAGAAGCTGCCGCCGCTCGTCACCTGGGGCACGAGCCCCGAGCAGGTGGTCTCCATTGCCGGGCGCGTGCCGCGTCCGGAGGAGATCGTGGACGAGACCAAGCGCAAGGCGGCGCTCCGCTCCCTCGACTATATGGGCCTCAAAGGCGGCGAGAAGATCACCGACATCACGCTCGACCGCGTGTTCATCGGCTCCTGCACCAATGGCCGCATCGAGGATCTGCGCGCCATCGCCAAGGTGGTGGAAGGCCGCAAAGTGAACGCCAATGTGCGCGCCATGATCGTGCCGGGCTCAGGGCTGGTGAAGGCGCAGGCGGAGGAAGAAGGCCTCGACAAGATCTTCAAGGCGGCGGGCTTCGATTGGCGCGAGCCCGGCTGCTCCATGTGCCTCGGCATGAACCCCGACCAGCTCGCCCCACGCGAGCGCTGCGCCTCGACCTCGAACCGCAATTTCGAGGGCCGTCAGGGCCGCCTCGGCCGCACGCATCTCGTCTCGCCGGTGATGGCCGCCGCCGCGGCGCTTGCCGGCCGCTTCGTCGACATCCGCGAGTTTCATTGAGCAAGCCTCAAGCCGGAGACTGGTCGGCGCGCGAAGCGCCGTCGCTCGCCGAATTCGAGACCATCGCCGACGCGGCCTATCGAGCGGCTACCCGGCCGCTTCCGCGCTCTCTGCACCGAGCTCGTCATCCGCATCGAGGACTTCCCCACTGACGAGGTGCTGGACGCGGTCGGCATCGAATCGCCCTTCGATCTGCTCGGGCTCTATCACGGCGTCAACCTTGCCCGTCAGAGCGTCATGGACGTGACCACGCTGCCGGAGATGGTGTTTCTCTATCGCCGCCCGATCTTGGATTATTGGGCCGAGCATGAGGAGACGCTGGGGCGCATCGTCACCCATGTGCTGATCCACGAGATCGGCCATCATTTCGGCCTGTCCGACGCCGACATGGAAGCGATCGAGGCCGAAGCCTCGGCGTGACCGAAGCGCCTACCAGCCCTGCTCCTTGCCGTCGCTGACGAACGCCAAGATCGCCTTCTCCAGCTTGGCATATTCCTCGCACTCATTGCCGCAGCGGTCGGCGATCTCGATCAGCTGCTCGCGCGCTTTGCCCACATCGCCTTTTTGCAAATAGCCCTCGCCGAGATATTCGCGCGCGCGGAGATAATTCGGATCGAGCGCGAGCGCGCGGTGGTAATAATCGAGGCCCTTGTCGACGTCGCCGAGCTTGCGCGTGGTGTAGCCGATATAGTTCAGCACCCGCGGCTGCTCCTGCTTCTTGATGTGGGAGAGGATTTCGAGCGCCGCGGCGTATCGGCCTTCATCGACGAGCGCGCGCGCCTCATCGTAGAAATCCTGATCGATCAGCGCCGCGGAATGGCTGTCGATGCAGGCTTGATCCGCGCCGCGCCAGACGCGCCCGCCGCCGCAACTGACTTTGACGCAACCCTTGGTCTTGGCGCTGTATTTATAGCCCGCCGGGCATTTGCCCTTGGGCGATCGCCTTGGGCGGCTCGGAATCGCCGCAATCCGCGTCGGCCAGCGCGTGGCTCGCCAACACGCCGAGCCCGAGCAGCGCACACAGGACAAAGAGCCACGGGCGCGATCTGTGCCGGTCCGTCATGGCCGAAGAATGCCAAGAGATGGGGGCGGCCAGATGACAATCACGCGGTTTTGACAGATTGCCGGAAGCCGGGCCCGGCGCGGGAGCGGGCAGGCGCAGGCGGCCGGTTTAGCATTGACGGATATGCGCGCGCGCCCGCAGACTGGGCGCAAGACGCGAAGCAGGGGCAGCAGGGGATTTTCGGCATGGGACGAGCTGCCCGCATCGCGGGTTTGGGTGCGCTCCTTCTTGCGCTGTTCGCCGCCGCGACCGAGCGCCCCGCCGGCGCGGGCGACCAGGTCGCCGTGATCGAGCAGAGCAAGCTCTATCCCCCGGGAAGGCTCGTCATCGCCGGCCGCAGGCTCACTTGCGGCGCGACCTCCACGCTGGTGCGCGATTTCGAGGGCTTCGCCGTGAGCTCGACCATCATCATGCTCAATATGCGCGCGCTGAACGAGCTGCCGCGGATGGTGCAATGGCTCATCTACTACCACGAATGCGGGCACATCCTGTACGGGCCGAGCGAAACCGACGCCGATTGCTATGCCGTGCGCCGGGCCCGCCGCGAGCGCTGGCTCACCGCCCAGGGGCTGGAGGAGGTCTGCGCCACCTTCAACATCGCCGGCCACGGGCCGATGCACCCCGACCCGGAGGCGCGCTGCGCCCAGCTCCGCCAATGCTTTGCCACATAAAAAGGGCAGCATTACCGCCGACGAGCGCGACGGCAAATAAGCGCGCAAACCCCCACCGGACCCAATTGCGCGGAAGCCCCCCGCCCCCTAAGCTAGCGACTCGAAGGATGAGGGATATGCTGGCAAAACGGAGATTATGGGCGCTTGGCGCCGGGCTTGTGGCCCTGTGCGCCGTCTCGCCTGCGGTCCAGGCGCAGGAATGGTCCGGCCAGTCAGAGGGCTCGACCGTGGCCGGCCCGACGGTCGACGAATATTTGAAGGAGGCCCCGGGGGCCAAGCTCATTCCCTTCGACAAATTCAAGATCGACGGCAAATCCGCCATTTGCGGCAAGCGGCCCGTGGTGCTGAACTCCAATTTCGACAGCTGGGGCGGCGCCTTCCCCGGCTTCCTCATCATCAACACCAAGAAGGTCGATGGGCTCTCCACGCCGGTGAAGCTCTACATCTACTCCCACGAATGCGGGCACCAATTCGAAGGGCCGGATGAGACCAAGGCCGATCTGTTCGCCATCCGCCGCGGCGTGAAATGGGGCTGGCTCGACGCCGTGGGGATGGAGGATATCTGCACCTTCATCTCGACGCTGAAGGGCGACGCCGTGCACCCGCCGGGCCCGCAGCGCTGCGAGACCATGCGCAAATATTACAACGAGCTCGTCCAGAGCGGCGAGGGCCAGACCGCGGCCGCAACCCCGCCGCCGCCGGTTCAGAAGCCCAAAGCGCAGGCCCTGGCGCCCCAATAGCGCCGCCTCCCCGGCCTTTACAACGCGCCTCGGAACGTCCATGTGATCGGGCACGAAGGACGCGAAATCGAGCCATGGAAAAATTCACCACGCTGACCGGCATCGCGGCGCCGCTGCCCATGATCAATGTCGACACCGACATGATCATCCCCAAGCAATACCTCAAGACCATCAAGCGGACCGGGCTCGGCAAGGGCCTGTTCGCCGAGCTGCGCTATGACGAGCAGGGCAAGCCGAAGCCCGATTTCGTGCTGCACAAGCCGCCTTACGACAAGGCGAAGATCCTCATCGCCGGCGAGAATTTCGGCTGCGGCTCCTCGCGCGAGCACGCGCCCTGGGCGCTCCTCGATTTCGGCTTCCGCTGCATCATCGCGCCTTCCTTCGCCGACATTTTCTACAATAACTGCTTCAAGAACGGCATTCTGCCCATCGCGCTCGCCGCAAAGCGAGATCGACAAGCTGCTCGACGATGCCGCGCGCGGGGCGAACGCCACCATCACCGTCGATCTCGAGCATCAGGAGATCAGAGGGCCCGACGGCGGCGTGATCAAATTCGCCATCGATCCGCATCAGAAGCGCTGCCTGATGGAAGGCCTCGACGACATCGCGCTCACGTTGGAGAAGGCCGATCATATCGCGCGTTTCGAGGCCGAAGCGCGCGCCGCGCGGCCCTGGGCATAGACCATGCAGACCACACCCATCGTTCAGCTCCTCGCCCTCGCCGCCGCCATCATCATGCTCGTCGGCGGCGCCTTCATCGTCTATCGCCGCTCGACCGGCTGGGGCCCGGCCACTTTGAGCGCCTTCGGCCTCGTGCTGCTCGTGCCGACGATCCTCATCCTCGCCGTCACCAATGCGCTGTCGAAGGAAATCCTCGCCACGCTCCTTGGCGGCGTGGCGGGCTACATCTTCGCCCGCGCCGCCTCGGGTGACGACCGCAGATAGGCGCGCTTATTCGAGCGGGATCGGCTTCGACGTCTCGGTGAGGATGGGCTTGCCGTCGCGCGTGACAATGACCGCGGCAGAATAAGACCCTTCCGGCCAGCCGCCCGCGGGCACCCCGCCCTTTCCCGCCTGCAGCAAATAGCTCGCTTTGTCCTCGGCCAGCGTCTCTTCGTTGTGGAGCAAGGCCCGCTCGCCGTTGTTGAGCGTGATCTTGACCACGTCGCCCTTTTTCACATTGGCCACCAGCGCATAGGCCACGGCGGGCGTGTTGAAACGAGGCGACGGCGGCGCGCCCTTCGCCAGCTCCGCCTCGGTGACCTCATGGTCGGCAAGCCCGAGCTTGAGCACCTTGGCCTCCTCGGCCGCGCATGAGGCCGCCGTTCCGCAGATCAGTGCTAAGGCAAAGAGCACCCTTGTCAGCATTTCCCACTCCCTTTACGCAAGCCGCCAGGACTTAGCACAGGAACTGCCCAAAGCATGACAACCTTCAAACTCCTGCTCCTGCCCGGCGACGGCATCGGCCCCGAAGTGATGGCCGAAATCGCGCGCCTGGTGCGCTGGGTCAACGATCGCGGGCTGGCCGAGATCGCGACCGAAACCGATCTCGTCGGCGGCTGCGCCTATGACGCCCATGGCGCGGCCATCTCCGACGCCACCATGAAGAAAGCGCTCGCCGCCGACGCCGTCATGCTCGGCGCCGTGGGCGGGCCGAAATGGGATGGCGTCCCTTACGACCAGCGCCCCGAGGCGGGGCTCTTGCGGCTGCGCAAGGACCTTCAGCTCTTCGCCAATCTCCGCCCCGCCATCTGCTATCCCGCGCTCGCCGACGCCTCGAGCCTGAAGCGCGACCGCGTCGAGGGCCTCGACATCATGATCGTGCGCGAGCTGACCGGCGGGGTCTATTTCGGCGAGCCCAAGACCATCACCGATCTCGGCAACGGGCAAAAGCGCGCCATCGACACGCAAATTTACGACACCTATGAGATCGAGCGCATCGCGGCCGTCGCCTTCGAGCTCGCGCGGCTGCGGCGCAACCTCGTCCATTCGGCGGAGAAGCGCAACGTGATGAAGACGGGCGTGTTGTGGAACGAGGTCGTGACGCGCCTGCATCAAGAGCGCTATCCGGACGTGACGCTCCAGCACATCCTCGCCGACAATTGCGCCATGCAGCTCGTGCGCGCGCCCAAGCAATTCGACGTCATCGTCACCGACAATCTCTTCGGCGACATGCTGTCCGACGAGGCGGCCATGGCCACGGGCTCGCTCGGCATGCTGCCCTCCGCCTCGCTCGGCGCGGCGGATGCGCAATGGCCGCCGCCCGGCGATGTATGAGCCGGTGCATGGCTCCGCCCCCGACATCGCGGGAAAGGGCATCGCCAACCCCATCGCCACGATTGCGAGCTTCGCCATGTGCCTGCGCTATTCCTTCGCGCTGCCCGAGCTTGCCGACCGCCTCGAAGGCGCGATCGCCGCCGTGCTCGACGAAGGCTTGCGCACCGCCGACATCATGCAGGACGGCTGCAAGCGGGTCGGCACCGCCGAGATGGGCAAGGCCATCGTCGCGGCGCTCGACCGCACCGGCTAAGCCACGCTGGACAGTCCTCCGGCGCCAAAGGATACTCCCCGCGGAAATCGGGCGGTCGGGTGGAGGGAAGCGTCATGCGGCGAGTAATGCTTGTGGTCTCGGCCGCGCTCCTCCTCGGCGTCTCGCATTTCGCCCGCGCCGAGGAGACCGCCCCCGCCGCGAGCCCGCCGCAAGACACGACCCCCCTCACCGACGAGGACAAGCGCGTGCTCACGCCGGAGGAGAAGGCGGAGAAGGAGGCGCGCAAGGCCTGCAAGATCAAGCTCTGCGCCATCTTCGCGAGCAAGGACCCCAATGGCGACGATGTGTCCTGCGACATCGTCAAGACTTGGCGCGAGGAGGACATCGCCAAGATGCTCGGCGGCAAGGCGAGCTGGCCCTGGGGCAAGGCCGTCTGCCAGTCGAAGCTCGAGCTGACCCGCGCGCCGCTCGCCAAAGCCATGAGCGAGCCCGCTTACGAGATCGTCATGTCGTCGCACAAGGTCCGCTGCACGCTCGCGCAAAAGGACAACAGCGAGCCTTACGTGGTCGAGATCGCCATGGCGCCGAAGGTCAAGTTCAAGGACGGCAAGGCCGCCGACGCGAGCATCAATTGGGGCGAGGCCACGGCGCCGATGCTGGTCTATCCTTTGATCTATGCCGGCACCGGCCTCGACAATTCGACCAATTTTCTCGGACCCGAGGTGGTGCGCATGGTCAATGAATTCACCACCAAGAAATGCGCCGAGGTGAAGGACGAGCTGCCGAAATAGGAGAAACAAATCCGGATGTCATTCCCGCGAAAGCGGGAATCCAGTAATCACCAGCCTCAGGCTTGATCAATGAGCGCCGGGGTTACTGGATTGCCCGGTCAAGCCGGGCAATGACAACGGGGTAATTAGAAGGGAAACCGAATGAACGCCGCCGCACCCTATCTCATCACCATTGGCCGCGTGATCATGTGCATCATCTTCATCCAAGCCGGGAGTCGGTAAGATTTTCGCCTATGCCGGCACCGAGGCGCATATGGTCGAGGCCGGCGTACCGGCCGCGCTCCTGCCGCTCGTCATCCTCACCGAATTGGGCGGCGGCCTGCTCGTGCTGCTCGGGCTGTGGACGCGCTATGCGGCGATCGCGCTTGCCGGCTTCTGCGTGCTCGCGGCGATCATCTTCCATTACCAGCCGGGCGACATGGGGCAGATGATCAACTTCATGAAGAACATCACCATCGCCGGCGGCTTCCTCGTGCTCGCAGGCTCAGGCCCCGGGGCCTTCGCCCTCGACAACCGCCGCTCCTAGCCGCCTTTACATTCCGCCGCGCTTGCCCTTAAGACAGGGCCAGCAAGCGTAGGAGTGCCGCATGGGCTACAAAGTCGCCATTATCGGCGCGACCGGCAATGTCGGGCGCGAGATGCTCAATATCCTGGCCGAGCGGGAATTCCCCGCCGACGAGGTGTTCGCGCTCGCCTCGCGCAAATCCATGGGCGTCGAGGTCTCCTATGGCGACAGCCGGCTGAAATGCCGCGACCTCGAGCAGTTCGACTTCCGCGGCGTCGATTTCGCGCTGATGTCGGCGGGCTCCGCCGTGTCCAAGGAATGGGCGCCCAAGATCGGCGCGCAAGGCTGCGTCGTGATCGACAATTCCTCCTGCTGGCGCATGGACCCCGACGTGCCGCTCGTCGTGCCCGAGGTCAATGCCGACGCGGTCGAAGGCTTCACCAAGAAGTACATCGTCGCCAATCCCAATTGCTCGACCGCCCAGCTCGTCGTGGTGCTGAAGCCGCTGCACGATAAGGCCAAGATCAAGCGCGTGGTGGTCGCCACCTACCAGTCGGTGTCCGGCGCGGGCAAGGAGGCGATGGACGAGCTGTGGGACCAGACCAAGGGCATCTTCGTCACCGATCCGCCCGCGCCCAAGATCTTCCCCAAGCAGATCGCCTTCAACCTCATTCCCCAGATCGACACCTTCATGGAGGACGGCTCGACCAAGGAGGAATGGAAGATGATGGCCGAGACCAAGAAGATCCTCGATCCCAAGATCAAGCTCACCGCCACCTGCGTGCGCGTGCCGGTGTTCGTCGGCCATTCGGAGGCCGTCAATGTCGAGTTCGAGAATCCGATCAACGCCAAGGAAGCGCGCGCGATCCTGCGCGAGGCGCCGGGCGTGCTCGTGGTCGATAAGCGCGAGCCGGGCGGCTATGTGACGCCGGTGGAATGCGTGGGCGACTACGCCACCTTCGTCAGCCGCATCCGCGAGGATCAGACCGTCGACAACGGCCTGTCCTTGTGGATCGTGTCCGACAATCTGCGCAAAGGCGCCGCGCTCAACACGGTGCAGATCGCCGAGACCATCATCAACCGCAATCTGCTCGATCGCGCCGCCTGATCGTTACTGTCCTAGGCCATGAAGTCTGCTGAGCTGCCGGCAGCCTCAGCTGCACGGACCCCGCATGCTCCTCGGACATCTCGCCCTGATCGTTGCCGCCGCCTTCACCGGCGCCGCCATCTACATCAACGCCGTCGAGCAGCCGGCGCGGCTTGGTCTCGACGACCGCGCCCTCCTCGCCGAATGGAAGCCTGCCTATAAGCGCGGCTTCGCCATGCAGGCCACGCTTGCAGCAGATCGGCTTGGAATCTTGGGGTTACTCGCCTGGTGGCAGTCAGGCGGCTGGCTGTTGGCTCTTGGGCGGACTACTCCTTTTGGCCAATTGGCCCTACACGCTGATCGCCATCATGCCCACCAACAATCGGCTGATGGCCATTCCGCTCGGACGGGCCGGCCCCGAGAGCCGCGCCCTCATCGAGAGCTGGGCGCGCCTGCACGCCATGCGCTCGACTTTGGGCCTGGCCGCCACCCTGATCCTCCTCTGTGCCGCGCTCCGCTAGGCAAGCGGCGTCCGCTACTTATTGGCTGCCGGGGCTGTCAGCCTTAGAGCCTCTTGCACTTGGCCGTCTTAACCTCCCAAGTGCATTTGGCGGCAGTATCGTTATTGCAGTACCACTCGCTCATGTTGACCGAGCAAGGATCCTTCTGCTCATTCGCTTTGCCGCTGCATTTATGCTGCTTGATGTTCCACTGACATGCCTTGTCGACTTCGCAAGCCAACTGGAAGGTGTGGGTTGGGCATGCGTCCTCTGCGACGCTGCCGCGGCAGCCGACAAAGAAGAGGACCAACGCGGTGAATGCTAGAACCCATCTCATGGCGGGCTGCCTTGGTAGCCACAGCCGCACTCAATATTGGACAAGGATAGGGCGCAATGCGGCACGTCGCGCCTGAGGTGGGGTCGCATCTCAAGAAGGCGGCGCTGATCATCCTCTTAGCGGTTGTGCCGCTTATACCGTCTTGACGCTCGGAATGTTGGTCGTGGCGGTGCTGGCCTATTAACGACCGCATGACGGCTTAGGCCGCTCACTCCGCGGCCAGCGCGGCGAAGCGGCCCGTATCGTCGTCGAGCGCGATGAGGCCGCCGCTCGCGATGTCGAAATGCAAGCCATGCAGGGCGATGAGGCCCGCCTCCTCCCGCTCGCGGATGAAGGGGAAGGTGCGCAGCTTGGCGAGCGAGGCGCGGATGGCGGCGAATTCGAACGCCATCTCGTCGCCATAGGCGAAGATATCGGTCTCCACGAGCTCGAGACCGTCGAGCAGGGTCAGCCAGCGGCCGATGAAGCCCTGCTCCGGCACTCTGTCCCTGACCTTGTGCCGATAGGCGGCGACGCCGCCGCAGCGCGAATGTCCGAGCACGATGAGATGCGGCACGTTGAGCGCCATCACGGCGAACTCGATCGCCGCGCTCGTGCCGTGATACATGCCTTCCGGCTCGTAGGGCGGCACGAGATTGGCGACGTTGCGCAGGATGAACAGCTCGCCCGCCTCGGCATCGAAGATCGCCGCCACGTCGACGCGCGCGTCGCAGCAGGCGATGACCATGGCGGTGGGCGCCTGGCCGAGCTCGGCGAGCTGGCGATAGCGCCCCCGCTCCGGCGTGTGGCGGTCCCTTACGAACCGCCGGTAACCCTCGACCAAGCTCTTCGGCAACGACATGGCCACTCCGGAGCAATTTCCCGCCGGAACCATCACAACCCTACGGGCGTTTGGCAAGCAGGTGGGGGGCCGATAGATCGCGCCTATTGCCCGTTTCGGTAAACCCTCTTGATCTCGACCCTGCACAAGATTGAAGGTTCGCGCGCCGGTAGCACAAGCCGCGCGGCCTTTGCCATGCGCACGACCGGCACGAGGAAACGCGGGCGCGAACGTCTTCACGCCCCTCATATCCATCACAACGGCATGCATGCAGGTCGTTGCGGCTTCGTCACGCGCGCGTGGCGAGCATGCGCCCCTGCATCCGCCAACCAAGGAGAAAGATCATGGCCAAGGTTCTTGCAGTTCTCTACCCCGATCCCGTCGACGGCTATCCGAAGAGCTACGCCCGCGACGACATTCCCAAGATCACCAAATATCCCGACGGCCAGACGGCGCCCACCCCGAGCAAGATCGACTTCAAGCCCGGTGAGCTGTTGGGCAGCGTCTCGGGCGAGCTCGGGCTTCGCAAATTTCTCGAGGGCGCCGGTCACACGCTCGTGGTGACCTCCGACAAGGAGGGCCCGAACTCCACCTTCGACAAGGAGCTGCCTGACGCCGACATCGTCATCTCGCAGCCCTTCTGGCCGGCTTATCTGACCGCCGAGCGCATCGCCAAGGCCAAGAAGCTGAAGCTCGCCATCACCGCCGGCATCGGCTCCGACCATGTCGACCTCGACGCCGCCATGAAGCGCGGCATCACCGTGGCCGAGGTCACCTTCTCGAACTCGATCAGCGTCGCCGAGCATGTGGTGATGATGATCCTCGCCCTCGTGCGCAATTACATCCCGTCTTATCAATGGGTCATCAAAGGCGGCTGGAACATCGCCGACAGCGTCGAGCGTTCCTACGATCTCGAAGGCATGAATGTCGGCACGGTCGCTGCCGGCCGCATCGGCCTCGCCGTGCTGCGTCGGCTGAAGCCGTTCGGCGTCAAGCTCCACTATACCGACAAGCACCGTCTGCCCAAGGAGGTGGAGCAGGAGCTCGATCTCACCTACCACCCGACCGTGGAGTCGCTGGTCAAGGTCTGCGACGTCGTCACCATCAACGCGCCCTTGCATCCCGAGACCGAGCATTTGTTCAACGACAAACTGATCGGCATGATGAAGCGCGGCAGCTACCTCGTGAACACCGCCCGCGGCAAGATCGCCGACCGCGACGCCGTGGTGCGCGCGCTGGAAAGCGGCCAGCTCGCGGGCTATGCGGGCGACGTGTGGTTCCCGCAGCCCGCTCCCAAGGACCATCCGTGGCGGACCATGCCCCATCACGGCATGACCCCGCACGTGTCCGGCACCTCGCTCTCGGCGCAGACCCGCTACGCGGCCGGCACGCGCGAGATCCTCGAGGCCTTTTTCGCCGGCAAGCCCATCCGCACCGAATATCTGATCGTGGACAAGGGCAAGCTCGCCGGCACGGGCGCCAAATCCTACACCGCGGGCGACATGACCAAGGGGTCCGAGCGGGCGGCGTAACGCCCAAAGGCACAAGCACCGCCCGCTGCCAACGCGGCGGGCGGCGCTGTCACCCACCCACTGTCACTTCGTCGCAGCCACCCTTGGCGCGAATGCGAGGCCCCTGCCCGGAAGCCCGTCCCCGCGCGTTCGGGCAGCCGCGAAAAATTTGCTCCGCGAGCGGCCAAAAGCACGCTGCAAGGGTCTTGCAGTCCTGGCTCGCCGCGTCCAAAGTGTCGGCCAATCACAAGAGCAAGAGCGTCTAGGGGGGAATTGAAGATGGCGAGCCTCGCTCAGGCCAACTCCAACAGCATTTTCAGCTGGCTCGATCGCGCCCACACCGTGGCCAAACCGGGCTTTAGCCGTTGGCTGGTGCCGCCCGCGGCCTTGTGCGTGCATTTGTGCATCGGCCAGGTCTACGCCTTCAGCGTGTTCAACCTGCCGATGACCAAGCTCATCGGCATCACCGAATCCGCCCCCGACGATTGGAAGCTCACCGAGCTCGGCTGGATCTTCTCCATCGCCATCGTTTTCCTCGGCCTCTCGGCGGCCTTCACCGGCACCTGGCTCGATCGCGTCGGCCCGCGCAAGGCCATGTTCACCGCGGCCCTGTGCTTCGGCGGCGGCTTCCTCATCTCGGCGCTCGGCGTCTATCTGCACCAGCTATGGATCGTCTATCTCGGCTATGGCGTGATCGGCGGCTGCGGGCTCGGTATCGGCTACATCTCGCCGGTGAAGACGCTCATCACCTGGTTCCCCGACCGGCCCGGCATGGCGACGGGCATGGCCATCATGGGCTTCGGCGGCGGCGCGCTGATCGCCTCGCCGCTCTCGGTCTGGCTCATGCAGCAATTCGCCACGCCCACCCATGTCGGCGTGACCGAGACCTTCATCGTGCTCGGCCTCGTCTACATGTTCTTCATGATGATGGGCGCCGTCATCGTGCGCGTGCCCGCGCCAGGCTGGGCGCCCAAGGGCTATGTGGCCCCGGCGCAACCCAAGAAGCTCGTCACCAAAGAGGACGTGCATGTCGACCAGGCCCTGAAGACGGCGCAGTTCTACCTGCTCTGGGGCGTGCTCTGCTTGAACGTGACCGCCGGCATCGGCGTGCTCGGTCAGGCCTCGGCCATGAGCCAGGAGATGTTCCCCGGCCGCATCAGCGCGCTTGCCGCCTCGGGCTTCGTCGGGCTGCTCAGCATCTTCAATATGGCCGGGCGCTTCTTCTGGGCGTCCACCTCCGACTATATCGGCCGGCGCAACACCTACATGATCTTCTTCCTGCTCGGCATGGCGCTCTATGCCGCCGTGCCGTGGACCGGTCACACCGGCAGCGTCGCCCTGTTCGTGCTGTTCTACTGCATCATCCTCAGCATGTATGGCGGCGGCTTTGCCACCATCCCGGCCTATCTCAAGGACATTTTCGGCACCCGCTATGTCGGCGCCATCCATGGCCGGCTGCTCACCGCCTGGTCCACGGCCGGCGTGCTCGGGCCCGTGCTCGTGAACTACATCCGCGAATATCAGATCGATCACGGCGTGGCCAAAGCCGACGCCTATTCGGTGACCATGTACATCATGGCCGGGCTGCTGTTCATCGGCTTCCTCTGCAACTTCTTCATGCACCCGGTGCATGAGAAGCACCATCTACCGAAGACCCGGGAAGCCAGCGCCTGAGAGAAGGACTGAAAATGGCCAAGACCAAAGACCCGCACGACGTTTCCGACGCCAATGCCATCAAGCTGGCGCTGGCCTGGAGCTTTGTCGGGATTCCGCTGGCCTGGGGCATCTACAAGACCCTCGCCAACGCCGTCCTCCTGTTCCAATAGGGGGAAATGGCGGAAAACCGGGCTTTGGCGCGGTACCAGGATTGCCAAACCTTCCCGTTCAGAATTTCTTAATGTGGCAGTCAGGCCGTTTTCATGTTCGCGTCATGAGGCATCCATGCCCGATGCCCATTATCCTACCTGTAAGTTCACCGAAGGAGACGAACATGAGAGAGTGGCTGAAACCCGAAATCACCGAGTCTGAGGCTGGCATGGAAGTGACGAGCTACCTCCCGGCCGAGCTGGACCGCGCTTAATTCAAGCGGCGATCTAACGAGTTTTGCTCAATGATGGCGGCCTCCGCGACAGCGGGGGCCGTCATTCTTTGTGGGGCGCCTTCTTCGACGCGGCAAATTGCCCGGCGAGGCGCTTGACCCGCCACCCTCCCCCAAGCGATCCTTCCCCTTGCGCGCCCCATGGGGCTAGATACGCCCCTCCAAAAGGGTAAGGCGTGGGGACATGGGGCTTTTCCGCAACAAGGCCGAGCCTGAGGCGGCGCCGGCTGCGGATATCGAACGGGGCCTCATCGCCCGCTATCTCGCGCGCATCTTCGAGCGCGGCGACCTGCCCTTGCGCGGCCTCTACACCCTCCTCCGCTTCTTGAGCGAGCGGCGCCAATTTATGGGCTTCACCGTCCCGCCGGAGCTCGTCGAGATCCTCGACCAGTTCTATTCCGGCCGCTTCACCTTTGCCGATCTCGACCGGCGAATACCGCAACCAGCGCGAGACGATCATCGCCGATTTGCGCCGCGCCGCCGAATCCACGCCCCGGCCGGAGCCTCTCGCCACCAATATCGAGCTGCTCACCCGCGAGCTCGGCCTGCCCGAAGCAGCACTCAAGATCGTGGGCCTCATCGCCTGCTACACCCGCTACGATCAGGTGCAATATCTGTGCAACACGCTGAATGAGGTGACGGCGCCGATCGGGCGCGT
>CAWBUT010000013.1:0-19136 GCA_963792045.1 uncultured Alphaproteobacteria bacterium | reverse complement strand
ATGGGCTATAATTCGCGCTCAGCAAAAGGAAGAGGCCGATGGCGAAAGTCACCTACCACATCGTGCGGCATGAGGACGGCTGGGCCTACAAGGTAGGCGACGTGTTCTCCGAAGATTCCCCAGCCACGAGGCCGCGCTGTTCGCGGCGAAGCGCGCCGCCGCCGAGCAAAAAGTGCCGGGCGAGACGGTGGGCATCGAATATGAGACCGCCGACGGCATGTGGCACGAGGAGCTCGATCCCGGGACGGACCGGCCCGAAACCGCCGTCGAGGACGAGGAGTAAGCGAGCCGCGGCATGGTCGAGACGCTTGCCAAGGGCGATCGGCACCTTCGCCTGAGCGTGCTCTTCGCTGCTTGGGTCGAGATCGGCTTCCTGGTTTTTCTCACCGTCTTTCTGTGGAGGCATGCCAATCCGATGGGAGACGGCATGGAGATGGTGGGGGCGAGCGCCGCCTTCATGTTCATCTTCTTGCCGTTCACGCTGCCGGCGCTCTTGCTCGCGCGCCAGGGCCGGTTTCTCGTGCTTGCCGCGGCGCTGGCCGCCATCGGGGCCGTCGCCTCTTTCGCCCTGTGGCTCGAGCTGCTCGATGAGATGCATCTCCCAACCTAAGCGCGTGGGGCGCATGGCCGGTGCGCTTTTCGTTGCCGCGCTCGCTGTCGCGCCCCTCAGCGCTCGAGCCGACGAGGTCAGCGACGGCGTGAAGGCAGCGGCGCTCGCGGCGGCCGGCGGCCCCAAGCCCTTCGTCGACACGGTGTGTCCATGGATGGAGCAGGAGGCGGAAGCAAAGGCGCTGCCGCCCATGGTCTTCGTGCGCCTGATCTGGAAGGAAAGCCGCTTCAATCCGGAAGCGGTGAGCCCGAAAGGCGCGCAAGGCATCGCCCAGTTCATGCCGGCGACGGCGGAGGATCGCGGCCTCGACGATCCGTTCGAGCCGCGCGCGGCGATCGTCCATTCGGCGAGCCTGCTCGCCGATCTCGAGGGCGAGTTCGGCAATATCGGGCTCGCGGCCGCGGCCTATAATGCCGGCGCCGAGCGGGTGCGGAAATGGCTGGCGGGGACGAGCGGTCTGCCGGCCGAGACCGAGGACTACGTCCAGTTCGTCACCGGCCGCGCGGCCGAGGAATGGAAGCTCGCCGAGACCGATCTTCCCGACACGCTCAAGAAGTCCGGCCGAGGACGTGGTCCAATCCTGCCGCAAGCTCGCGCCCTTGGTGGTGCGGGCGGTGTATGAGACGGAGCCTTTGACGGCGAGCGCGGCGTGGCGCCCATGGGGCATCCAGGTCGCCACCGCCTTCTCCAAGGCGAGGGCGCTGTCCTGGTTTGCCCGGCTCAAGCAGAAGCATGCCGCCGTGCTCGCCGAGGCGGAACCCTTCGTGCTGCCGGAGCGCAATCTGTGCCGCGGCCGGCGCTATCTGTACATGGTCCAGATCGGCGCCGACAGCCGCGGCGAGGCCGAGACGCTCTGCGCGCGGCTGCGGGCGAATGGCGGCGCCTGCATCTTGCAGAAGAACTAGGCCGCGCTGGGCGCCGAATGTCGCGGCTGGCAAAGGGGAGGCGGTGGGCTATGGTCGCTCTCACGCGATCGCGCCGCAAGAGCCCGCCAGAGGTCGAACGGCGCGAGGTTATTTCAGGAAGCGTCCGATGCTGACCATCTACGAGGCCCGCGAGGGGGTGCTCTTCGCGCAGACCGGCAAGCCCAAGATCACCGAGCAGACGGTGTGGATCGACCTCCTCAACCCCACGCCGGAGGAGGAGGCCAAGATCGAGCGCGCGCTCAAGCTCGACGTGCCGACGCGGGAAGAGCAGCAGGAGATCGAGGCGTCGAGCCGGGTCTATCAGGAGAACGGCGCGCATTTCATGACCGCGACGGTGCTCTACCAGGGCGATCTGCCCGCGCCGGAAACGACGCCGGTGACCTTCATCGTCTCCGGCCAGCGCCTGGTCACGTTGCGCTATGTGGATTTGCGCGCCTTCTGCCCTGTTCGTGGCGCGCTGCAAGCGGTCGGAAACCCATCTCACCAACGGCACCGCGGTGCTCACCGGCCTGATCGAGACCGTCATCGACCGGCTCGCCGACTTCATCGAGCACATCCAGGCGGAGGTGGACGCGCTGTCACGCTCGATCTTCGAGATGCGAGGCGGCCGCGCGACGATGCAGCGCCGCTTCGACGTCTCGCTCCGGTCGATCGGCCGGGAAGGGGAGATCACCTCGCTCGCGCGCGAAAGCACCCACTCGCTCGGCCGCCTGCTCACCTTCCTCACCCATGCCGCCAATGAGCGCAACGAGGACAAGCTGCTTAAGGCCCGCATCCGCACCGCGGCGCGGGACGTGCAGTCGCTCGCCGACCATGTCACCTTCCTGTCGGGCAAGATCGTCTTCCTGCTCGACGCCACGCTCGGCATGATCAACATCCAGCAAAACGACATCATCAAGATTTTCTCGGTGGCTGCGGTCGTGTTCCTGCCCCCGACGCTCGTCGCCTCGATCTACGGCATGAACTTCCACGAAATGCCCGAGCTCAGCTGGATGTTCGGCTATCCCTTCGCGCTTCTGCTGATGGTGCTGTGCGCCGTGCTGCCTTATCTTTATTTCAAGCGGAAGGGCTGGTTGTAACAATTGCAGCGCGCCTCGCCATATTTCGTTTATCGTGCGATATTAAGTTTGGCGGCTCGACTCGTTGGACAGACCGTCAAGGAGGACAGGCACATGAGCAAATTCCTGTATCTCGGCCTGGCTGTCGCCGCCATCGGCGCATGGCTCGGCGCACGCGCAACCGGGGAGGCGGCTCCGGGCGCGATCCTCGATGCGCCGGCGCAAGGGTTGGTGCAGCAGATCGATGCCGGCTGCTATTATTGGCGCCATCACCACCGGTATGCGTGCGGCACGCATGTGCGCGCGCCGTTCACCGACGTCGATGTCGATGAGGGCACCCATGTCGAGGCGCCGTTCACGAGCGTGCATGTCGGCCGCCGCGGCACCTGGGTGCGGGCGCCCTTCGTCGACATCTTCGTCCCGCGCTAGGCCAGGTCTCCGGGCAACCCGCGCCCGCGCGCCGGCCGATCTCCGCCTTGACCCCATCGACGAGTGCCGTTTGAGCCCGGCCCTTGCGGATCCTTGTCCCGGCCGGCCCGCGCGTGCCTAGCGGCCCCATCCTCGCCATGGTAACGAGGGGCGAGCAGGGCAGGCGCAGGCATGGTGACGACCGAACTCCTTCAAGTGGCGGTGTTTCTGGCCGCCGCCGCCATTGCCGCGCCGCTCGGCCGCTTCCTGCGCCTCGGCTCGGTGCTCGGCTATCTCGCGGCCGGCATCGTGATCGGCCCGTTCGGCATCGGCCTGATCTATTCGATCTACGACGTCGAGAACATCCTCCATTTCGCCGAATTCGGCGTCGTGATGCTGCTGTTCGTGATCGGGCTCGAGCTGCGCCCGATGCGGCTGTGGGCCATGCGCTCGGCGATCTTCGGGCTCGGCACGGTCCAGCTCATCGCCACCGCCATTCCGCTTGCCGCCATCGGCTTGGCGCTCAGCCTCACCACGCGCGAGGCCGTGTTCATCGGGCTTGCTCTGTCGCTGTCCTCGACCGCGTTCGCGCTGCAATTGCTGGACGAGAATGGCGAGATCAATACGCGCCACGGCCGGGTCGCCTTCTCGATTCTGCTGTTCCAGGACCTCGCCGCCATCCCACTCATCGCGCTCGTGCCGCTCTTCGCGCCCGGGGGCGCCGAGCGGCCGGCCATGGATCTCGAGGCCGCGGCGCTCGCCATCGGCACCATTCTCGGCGTGATCGTGGTGGGGCGCTTCCTGCTCAACCGGCTGTACCATCTCGTCGCGGCCACCGGCGTGCGCGAGGCGATGACGGCAAGCGCGCTGCTCACCGTGGTGGGCGTGGCGCTGGTCATGGAGGCCGCCGGTCTCTCGGCCGCGCTCGGCGCCTTCATCGCCGGCGCGCTGCTCGCCGATTCGGAATTTCGTCATCAGATCGAGGCGGACATCGCCCCCTTCGAGGGGCTGCTGCTCGGGCTCTTTTTCATCGCCGTGGGCATGTCCATGGACCTCACCGTGCTGCTCGGCAGCCCGCTGCAGCTGCTCGCCATCGTCATCGGCCTCGTCACGATCAAGGCGATCGTCCTTTATCTGCTCGGGCGGTGGTGGGGACTGAAAAGCCCCGCGGCGGTGCGGCTGGGACTCGTGATCAGCCAGGGCGGAGAGTTCGCCTTCGTGCTGTTCTCGGCCGGAGCGCTTGCCGGCGTGATCGGCCAATCCATGGCGAGCCTGCTGACGCTCGCCGTCACGCTGTCGATGGCGGTAACGCCGCTGCTTCTGCTCGCCGACACCATGATCCGCCGCAGGGTCACGCCGGAGGCGCCCGATTACGAGATGCCGCCCGGCGGCGACAGCCACGTGATCATCGCGGGCTTCGGCCGCTTCGGCCAGATCGTGGCGCGCGTGTTGCGCGCAAGGCGCATTCCCTTCACCGCGCTCGATACCAGTATCGAGCAGGTCGACTTCGTGCGGCGCTTCGGCGCCAAGATCTATTATGGCGATGCGGGGCGGCTCGACATCTTACGCGCGGCGGAAGCCCACAAGGCGCGCGCCTTCGTGCTCGCCATCGACGACGTGGAGGGCTCGCTCCGGGTCGCCGAGACCGTGCGCAAGCATTTTCCCGATCTGCCCGTCTATGCGCGGGCGCGCGACCGCACCCATGTGCACCGGCTCATGGATCTCGGCATCACCAAGATCGAGCGCGAGACGTTCCTGGCCGCGTTGCAGCTCACGCGCGAGGTGCTGAAGGGGCTGGGCTTGAGCGAGGCCGAGGTGCGCCGGCTCACCGAGACCTTCAAGCGGCAGGACGAGCGGCGGCTTTATCAGGACTATCAATATTACACGGACCTGGAGAAGGTCCGCGCCAATGCCCTGTCCCAGGCCTTGGAGCTCGAGGAGCTGTTCGCGCGCGATATCGAGGAGCAGCCCGACGAAGACGGGCCGCTCGTCGGCGCCGAGCGGCCGCGACGGTTGAGGATCGAGCTAGCCGGCGGGCGCGGGATGGGCCTCGGCCGCGGCGGCCTTCTGCACCGCCTTCTGCACCTTCTCGAAGGCGCGCACCTCGATCTGGCGGATGCGCTCGCGGCTCACGCCGAACTCCGTCGAAAGCTCCTCGAGCGTCAACGGCTCCTCGGCGAGGCGTCGCGCCTCGAACACGCGGCGCTCACGCTCGTTCAGGCCCTGGAGCGCGTCGTTGAGCATGTGGCGGCGGTGGTCCTTTTCCTCCGACTCGGCGAGCGCGGTCTCCTGGTCCATGGTCTCGTCGACCAGCCAGTCCTGCCACTCGCCGCTCTCGCTATCGTTGCGCACCGGCGCGTTGAGCGATGAGTCGCCGCCCAGCCGCCGGTTCATGGAGACCACGTCCTCCTCCGTGACGCCGAGCTGGGTGGCGATGCGCTTCACCTGATCGGGACGGAGGTCGCCCTCCTCGAGCGCCTTCAACTGGCCTTTGATCTTGCGCAGGTTGAAGAAGAGCTTCTTCTGGGCCGCGGTCGTGCCCATCTTCACGAGGCTCCAGGAGCGCAGGATGTATTCCTGGATCGCCGCCCGGATCCACCACATGGCATAGGTGGCGAGCCTGAATCCCTTGTCGGGATCGAAGCGCTTCACCGCCTGCATCAGACCGACATTGCCCTCGGAGACCACTTCGCCGATGGGCAGCCCATAGCCGCGATAGCCCATGGCGATGCGCGCCACGAGCCGCAAATGCGAAGTAATGAGCTTGTGGGCCGCGTCGCGGTCGCCATGCTCGCGCCAACTCTTGGCGAGCATGTACTCCTCCTGCGGCTCCAACATGGGGAACTGACGGATCTCCTCGAGGTAGCGCGTCAGTCCGCCATGCGCGCTCACACTCGGCAATGTTCTCGCAGCCATTAGAACTTCTCTCCAGCAGGCGAGGTGGCCCGCGCAACCCGTGGCGCCGATGACGCGGCGCCTCGCTTTCTATAGAAGGTTTGCCGTAGTGATTAAAGACCGGCACCCCTTCACAGTTCCTTGAATGATTCCACGATTTGAGCAAGATCGCGCGGCAGTTCACTATTAAATTCCAGCAATGTGCCGGTGACCGGATGGGCGAAGCCGAGCCGCGCCGCGTGCAACGCTTGCCGGTGAAGCTCTGACAGTTTGTCGCGGAGCTTCTCCGGCAGACGCCCGATCTTGGTCTTGAACCCTTGGGCGTAAAGCGGATCGCCGATGACGGGCACGCCCAAATGGGCGAGGTGCACGCGCACCTGATGGGTGCGTCCCGTCTCCAGGCGGCATTCGAGCAGCGAGGCGATGGGCGCGCGCTTGGCGGGGTCGCGGCCGAAACGTCGCGAGCACGCGGTAATGGGTCACGGCGGGACGGCCTTTGCCTTCGCCCACCACCGCCATCTTGGTGCGGCTTGTGGGATGACGTCCGATGGGCGCGTTAATCGTGCCGTGGGGCCGGGGCGGCGCGCCCCAGACGAGCGCGAGATAGGCGCGGGTGAGCGAGCCCGTGCGGCCATGGTCGGCAAATTCGGCGGCGAGGCCGCGATGCGCCTGGTCGGTCTTGGCCACGACCAGAAGCCCGCTCGTGTCCTTGTCGAGACGGTGGATGATGCCGGGCCGCGCGACGCCGCCGATGCCGGAGAGGCTCGTGCCGCAATGGGCGATGAGCGCATTGACGAGGGTTTGGTCGGCGTGGCCGGCGCCCGGATGGACGACGAGGCCGGCCGGCTTGTCGATGACGATGAGCGCGTCGTCCTCATAGACGATGTCGAGCGGGATCGCTTGGCCTTGCGGGCAGCGCGGGCGCTGGCGGCGGCACGATGAGCCGGAAGCGCTCGCCCGGTTTGACCCGATATTTGGGGTCCTCTATGGTCGCGCCGCCGCTCGTCACCTGCCCTTGCTTGATCAGCGCCTGTAGCCGCGTGCGGCTCAATTCGGGCAGGGACGCGCTCAAGAAGCGGTCGAGCCGCATGTCGCGGTGGCTCTCGCCGGCTTCGATATCGATATGCTCAAGATGAGAGGGCATGAGACCGTGAAAAAGGCGGCGGGTGATGCTGGCAACGCGCCGCTCGCGGGGACCGTGTTCACGCCGCGTCAGGTGCGTCTGCTTAAAGTTGCCGTGATCGTGATGGGGGTGCTGCTCGTGGGCGGCTTTGCCTTCGTGCTCGCCGCCATTGTCTATCAGGCCTCCCATGCGGGGCAAGCGGCCATGGCGCCCGTGCCCGGTCCCAGCGCGGCTCCCGGTTTCGATCTGCCCGTGGGCAAGGACGCACAGGTCACCGCCATGTCCCTTGATGGCGGCCGTCTCGCCCTCCATCTCTCCTCGAGCGAGGGGGCGGAGATCGTCGTCATCGATCTGGCCAGCGGCAAGGTCGTGAGCCCGGGTTCGGCTCAAGCCCCAATAATCCTTGATCGGGTTCGGTCCCCCACGTTATAGCTTCGGACCTTGCTCGGCCTTCGATCGGAAGCCCCGTTCGTCTAGTGGCCTAGGACGCTGGCCTCTCACGCCGGAAACAGGGGTTCGAAACCCCTACGGGGCGCCACTATCTTCGAGGGCTTAGCCCGAAGGCGCGGAATTACCGGAAATAGATGCGGATCGAATAGGACAGTCCGCCGCCGGCGAGATTGGCCGGGGGGGCCGGGAAGGGCCCGGCGTTCCGCACCGTGGCCAGCGCCATTTGATCGAGCCTCGCGCTGCCGCTCGACTGGCTGACGCGAACAGAGCGCAGCTCACCATTCCTGCCGATGCTGAAGGTTACGGTCGCGCTGCCGCGCGCGCCCGCCACCGGCTTGTGGCGCGCGAGCATCGATCGGACCCGGGCTCCATAGTTCGATGCCGTCGCATGTCCGATCGGCTCGGCCGCTGGAGCAAGCTGCATGGCGCGCCGCTCAGGCTTGGTTCGGTCGATTTGACGGGCCTGCCGTGACGGCTCGGGCGGTTTCTTCGGGCTTGCCGTGACGGGTTTCTCGTTGGGGCGTGGACGCATCGCTGCTAGCGAGGGGCGCCGGCTCTGCGTCAGCTTCACCATCGACGCTCGGGCTGGCCGCATTGGGATCGTCGGCAGCAGCCTCGGCTTGCTCCGGGTCGATGTCGGGAGTGGACGGGGAGAGAGCTGCAACCTGCTCCGCGGGCGCTGCGCCCGATGGCGCGTCGGTCTCTGCTTTGGAGAGTCGATCTCGGCTTGTGCCGCCCCTTGCTCCGAAGGGGCAGACGGCGTGGGTTGGCTTTCAGGAGGCGGCGGCGCGTTCGGTGTGGCAGCGGGGATCGCATTCGTGGTGTCGTCGATCGGCTGCGGCGTGGCAGGCGGCGGCACTGCTTGCGTTTGCGATTCGAGCTCGGGGGGAACCGGCGCCTCAATGGTTCGCGTAAGCGGCGGCGGCGCCTCGATTGCTGGCGCGTCAAGATATCCGGTCGCCACGAAGACCAGACGAGCGAGGCAAAAGCTCGCCGCGCAGCTGCCGAGTAACAAAAGAGAAGAGTGCTTTGACACGGCCGAGCCCAGGGTTGCGGTTGGCTCCTCCCATAGGGCGGCAACAATGGTTAACGCGGGGTAAAGGGGCGTTTCACCTCGTAACGAGGGCGCGCCTCAGGGCCGGGCGGAGGTCGCGGCCTGGCCTAAATCCGCCAGGAACTGTGACAAATTCGTCACCAAATCCCCGGCGAAATCTGTTCTCCTAAGGTCGGCCACGTGTTCAGTTGTGTACGAGGGGGCTACGTAAGATGCGTTTGATCGCCATTTTGGCGGTCCTCGCCGCGCTATCGGCGCTGGGGGGCTGCTTTCACCACAATCAGGTCTATACCACCGAGGCGCCACGGCCGTTGCCGCCGCTGAAATAGGCGCGAGGGACAGGCTCTCGTCGGGCGCTTAGCGCCACGATCCTGTCCGTCGGTGGTGGAGTACGAGTTGCCGGTCCCGCGGGCGTGAAGACGCCTTGCGCGCGGTCGCGGCCAGACCTTCGCCAATCATTGCGCGCGAAAAAACGAGGCCGGCATGGTGCGCATCCATGCCAGCCACGAGAGGCGAACGGGCTCGAGGCCGGTTCGCGCTAGGGGAGCGAGGCGATCTCGAAATTTCATATTGTTTGGGAGCGTCGTTCCCATGCGGCGGGGACTTCTAGGGCTACCGAATTGCGATTGGGCACACGAACCGCTGTCGACGACGGCGACGCGCTATTTCAGCGATTGCCAAATTTCCTTGAACGTTACGCAGGGCACCCAAGAAGATCCCGGCACCTCGCAGTTTCTTCGGCTCTGTGCAATCAGAACCGCGAACGCGAGAAGTATCACTATCAAAATGGTCGATCTCGTGAGCTCGTCTCTGTCCATATCTTTTCGGTCCGCATCAAAATGTGAGGCGAGACAGGAGCATATCCCTTCCAAGTGCGGCTGACGAAGGCAACAAAAAGGCGCCGCTCGCGCTCTGGTACAGCCAAAGTGAGCAAGCGGGCGCCGTCGGCGGCCGTCGAGGCATGTAAGTTGGTTGTAAGCTTCGCGTGGTCTCTCGGCCCTGGGGCGGGGCACCCAGGGGAAATGGATGCGACAGAAGCTCTTACGGGTACTCGCTGGAATGGCGCTCGCCTGCGTCATGGGTGGCGCCGCGCTCGCCTCGAACAACAAGGCCATGGATGCCGACATTCACTCGGTTGAACTTCAATGGGAGCATATCAAGTTCGCTGAGGACGGCTCGTCCAACCAACTCGAGCACATCGACGCGCTGGCAAAATATGCCGCCGGTCTCGTCGCCAAATATCCCGGCCGGGTCGAGCCCATGATCTGGGAAGGCATCGTGACCAGCGAAGAGGCCGGCATGGCCGGCACCATGAGCGCGCTCGGCTATGCCAAGGCCGCCAAGGCCGTCCTCGAGCAGGCTTATCAAAAGGACCCCGCCGCACTCGATGCCGGAGCGCCGACGAGTCTCGGCGTGCTCTATGCGCGCGTGCCGGGATGGCCGATCGGCTTCGGCGACAACGACAAGGCGCGTGAGCTGCTGGCCCAGGCCGTGTCGCTCGCGCCGAACGGGATGGACGCCAATTATTTCTATGCCGATTTCTTGATGGGCCAGCATGACTATGCCGCCGCCTATAAAGTGCTGAAACATGCTCTGTCGCTGCCCCCCCAGACCAATCGGCCGCTCTGGGACAAGAATTGGCGCGCCGTGATCCGCGAGCTCATGGCCAAGGCGCAAGCTCAAGCGGCAGCCAATTAGTGCCGCGGCCGCGACCGTCGTTGCAGGCGCTTTGGCAGGGCATCGGCGCGCAGCTGCGCCATCCGTCTGGGCTCTGGGGCGGAGTGGCCGGCAGCTTGATGGGTCTCGCCAACGCCAAACCAAATGCGCTCGCGATCGCTGCGCTTGGCCTAAGAGACGGCGAGAGCGTGCTCGAATTGGGCTGCGGGCCGGGCCACGCCTTGCAGGCCCTCCTGCGTTCGCCGCATCGCGCGCGGGCGATTGGGCTCGACTGGTCCGAAATCATGCTCGCGCAGGCCTCGCGCCGCAATCGGCATGCGCTCGCGGCTGGACGTCTCGCGCTGGTCCGCGGCGATTTCGCCCGGCTTCCCTTTCGTGACGAACGCGCCGACGCGATCTTGGCGGTGAACGTGGTTTACTTCATGTCGAGTTCCGCCGCGCTCGGTGAAGCCCGTCGCGTGCTGCGCCCGGGCGGCCGCATCGTGCTCTATGCGACCCATCGATCGGCCATGCGCCATTGGCCCTTTGCCGGGTCCGACACGCATCGTCTGTTCGATGACGACAGACTGACCGCGCTGCTCGTCGATGCTGGGTTCGCGGCGGATCGCATCCGCATCGAGGCCGTCAACGCCGGTTTCGGCATTGCCGGCCTCCTGGCGGTGGCCGAGAAGGAAAAAGCCCGGTCCTACTGTTGCCCTGCCGCACTCGGCGATGTGATCGACGATGACGGCAAATCGCGATGCTGGGCACAGCCGAGAGCGCCAGCAGCGCGAACAGCGCCAAATACCTCATGCCTTAACCTCCGTTTTCTAAATGCGGGTCGTAAGCCGCGGCCCTTTGGCTCCCGGGGCGCATGGCGAAGCCGTTTGTCTTCCGCCGATCGGCAGCAATTGGCGCCGATTGCGGAGTCTGGGTCGGCAACCGGCGGCGCGGCCGGGCGCGCCTTGGCGGCGGCGTAAAGATTTTCGAGATAGGCCTGCACCCGCGCATCGGCCAATTGCTTGGCGACGGCGCGATCCACGAGCTTCGGCAGCAGCCGCTGGAACAGGACGAAGAGCCGCTCCGGGCCCCGCGCATAGACGCTGTCGGCCTCCCGCGCCACGGCCCGCCAGATCCGGGCGGCGACCTTTGCCGGCTCGTCGAAGCGCATTTGCATGGGCGCGATAAGGGGATCGAACGCGTGCGCCGCGTCGGTCCTGGTCCCCCGCGGCGCGGCATAGGTCACGCCGATGCCGAACGGCTTGAGCTCGCGCCGCAGGGCCATCGACAGCCCGCGCAGCGCGAATTTCGACGCCGAATAGGGCGCCAGCAGCGGATAGGCGATGTCGCCGAACATGGAGCCGACATTGACGATGCGCGATGGCGCCGCCCGGCGCAGCAGCGGCAGCATCTCGCGGCTCAAGGCGGCGGGCGCGACGACGTTGGTCGCCATGAGCCGCGCCAGCTCCGCATCCGTCGCATGGGAGAGCGGGCCGACCGGGACCATGCCGGCATTATTGACGAGCACATCCAATCCGCCCCAGTGCCGCCACAGATAGTCCCGCAGCCCGCGCCGCACGGCCGGGTCGGTGATATCGCCGCGCAAACGGAGATGGCGTCCGCTCGGAGCCATCTCCGCCAGGGTCGCGTAAAGCGCATCGGCGCGACGGCCGCACAGCGCAACGATCATGCCGCGGCGCGACGCCTCGATGGCGAGCGCACGCCCGATGCCGGAGCCTCCGCCGGTGATGAGCGCGCGCTTGCCCTCAAGCTGCATGGCTCTGGACGGGGTGCCGTGTCGCGAGCTCGTGATAGATGTCGCCATAAAGCCGATAGAAGACCTTCGAGGCGTCGATCACGATGTTCTGGGTCTTCGCGTCGGTGATGCTATTGGCGAGCTGCTTGAAGAAGGCCACATGCTCGATGTCGAGCGCGCCATGCGAGCGGAGATAGGAGAAGCCGTCCTCGCCTCCATGCGCGAGCGAGCGTTGGATCGCATTGGCGGCCTTGTCGGCGAGCAGCGTCGACATGCCCTCGAGCACATGCACGCTGCCGAGCATGGCGTAGGGGCTGATCCATTCGATGGCGTAATAGGTGTAGCCGACCATCACCTGGCAGGCGATGCCGGGCACCCCGTCACGCACCGCGGCCGCGCTGCCGCCCATGGCCTCGATGTCGTTGAGGATCCATTTCTCGTGACCGCGCTCCTCCTCCATATATTCGACGAGCGCGTCCTGATAGGCCTCGTCATGCGTGCGCGCCGCGGCGAAGGCGAGCAGCGGGAAGGTGTGCTTCACGTGATGATAGGCCTGGGTGAGGAAGTCGACATAGAGCTCGCGCGATGCGCCCGAGCGTATCGCCTCGCGGATCAACGGAATCGACGTGAAGCCGTTGCGTTCGCTTTCGGTCTCGGAAACCAGCCGATCGTAGAACAACACGACATCTCTCCTTTGCTTGTTGGCGGATCGGATCTCGCTCAGGCGGCGATGGAGCGCCGCGCCAATCGCAGCGCCGGATAGGCCTTGCTCGCGGCCTCGCGGTGGATGCGGCCATTGGCGGTGAGAACGCCGATGCGCTTTGCTTCCGCCGCGGCGCAGGCGACAAAATCCTTGGGCACGGCGTAGGCCGGCGCATCGACGCAGATATGCTCGAGCCATAGCAGCACATGGGCGCGCGGCGCTTCCAGCAGCCAGCGCTCGCCATGGGGCGAGGGAATGAGCAGCACGCTCAGATGAGGCTCGCCGTGACCGAGCACCGCGCAGGCGCCGATGCGCGCATCGCCCATGAGCATCGCCTCGATCCATTCCGGGCAAATATTCCGCCCATAGGAGGTGACGAGCAGCGTGTCCTTCCTGCCGGTCACGCACAGGCAGCCATCGCGGTCGATGCTGCCGATATCGCCGGTACGCCAGGGCTGGGTCGCAGGCCCGCCATGGAGGTATCCCGCCATGATCGTAGGCCCGCTCACCACCACCTCGCCGTTGTCGATGCGGACGTCGAGGCCGGGCAGCGGCTCGCCGGCGGTTCCCGCCTTGCGGCGTCCCGGCCGGTTGACGGCGACGACCGAGCAGCATTCGGTCAGCCCATAGCCTTCATGCACGGGGATGCCGCGGTCCCACGCCCGCGCGGCGAGCGCGGCGGAGATCGGCGCGCCGCCCACCGCGACGAAGCGCAGGCTTTGCGGCGCGCGCATGCCGCGCGCGTCGAGCTGTGCCATCCAGGCGGAGAGCAGCTGAGGCACGAGCACACTCGTCGTCGGGCGCCATTGCTCGAACTCGGCGAGCATGTCGGCCGGGCAACCCATGCCGACGCTATGGGCGACGGCGGCGGCGAAATGCGTTCGCGCGCCGGCAAGGATGGGCACGCAGATGCCGGCGATCATCTCCAGCAGCAAGGAGAGCGGCAAGACCGACAGATGGAGATCGCCCGGGCAGGCCTCGATCGCCGTGGCGAGGGCTCGCGCCTGCCAGTCGATCTGCTCGAGGGAGAGGCGGACGCCCTTGGGCCGGCCCGTGCTGCCGGATGTGTAGACGATGACCCCGGCGCCGGGGGCCGGCGCGGGAAAGGTCGCAGCGCGCCGCTCCGAGATGGGCGTCAGCTCCACGGCGAGCGCAGCCGCAAGGCCGATGGCGTCGCTCGTCGCAACGACATGGCTGACACCCGCATCGCGGAGGACGTAATCGAGCTGCGGCAGGCTGAAGAAGGTGGGCAACGGCACGACGGTCTTGCCGGCCGCCCAGGCGGCGAGCGCCGCCACCGCCCAGTCCGTCCCGCTTCCGCCCAGGAGACCGATCATTTGCGGCAGATCGCGGAACTCCTCCGCCGCGCCGGCGACCCGGGCGGCGAGCTCTTCGCGCGTGAGGATGGAAGTGTCGTCCGACATCGCGATGCCGCCCATCGCGATGGCGTCGTCGCGAGAGCCGCACCAGCCCTGCAAGACGCGCAGGATCTCAACCATGGGCCGCGGCCCTGGCATCCCTGCCGATGCACGCGCCGACGACGTCGCGGTGGACGGCATAGACGCTTGGCGCCGAGCTCGTAATAGGTTCCCCAATCCTCCGGATGGCCGACCCGCGAGCGGTCGGCCGGCGCCAGCGGCATCAGCGGCAGACTCGATGCGCTCGAGCAGCGACTTGAGCGGTGCCGTGGCGGTGAAAAAAGCCCATTCGAAACCGGCAGCCTCGCCGCAGGCGATGATCTTGCGCAAGAAGGAACCGACGACATGCGGGGCGCGGCTCGCAAGCGAGGTCACCTCGAAGATCTTCTCGCGGCGAACGGGGAGTGCCACTGCAGCGCGGTAAGCACGGCTTTCCACCGGCGCATGGAGGTAGCACTCCGAGAAAAATCCGTCGGCCACGAAGCGCAAGCCCGCGGCGCAGAGAATCGCACCGTCCTCGCCGATCATGGCGACGAGGGTGGCCGGAAAGGCCGTGATGCGCGCCGAATAGTGAAGGGCATAGACTCTCGGCAATCAGGCGCTTCTGCTGCTGGCCGTAAGCCATGGTCACGCGAAGATCATTGCCACCCGCATAACGAATCTTCCCCCTTCGTGTCGCGCCTAGTTCCGCGCGAGGAGAAAACGGTCGGGGGAGCCGCTTACGGGGGCCTTACGGCCGCCAAAAGATCACAATCGCTAAGGAATCCGGCTAGTGCGGAGGCGTTTGCGGCTCGGGGGCGGCTCCGTTGAGCGGCTCGAACTGCATGGTGAACATGGCGCCGCCATCGGGCGCGTCTTCCACCGAGATGATCCCCCCATGGGCGACCACCGTGCGGGCGGCGATGTCCATCCCCAGACCCGCGCCTCCTTTGTTCGGGTCGCGGTCGCCCTGCCAGAAGCGGCGAAAGATCGCATGCCTTTGATCGGGAGGCACGCCCGGCCCCCGATCGATGACGCTGATGGCCGGCGGGTTGGCGACCACGATCGAGACGGTCGTGCCTTCCGGCGTATAGCGCAGCGCATTCTCCACGAGGTTGCGCAGCGCCCGGAACAAATAATCGCTCGCACCGCGGATCTGCACCGGCTCGCTCGGCGCGACCACCTCGATGGATCGGCCATTGTCGATCGCCGTCGGTCCGAGTTGGGAAGCGACCTCGGTGGCGACGCGGGTGAGATCGGCGACGGTATCGCCCTTGAGCTGCAGCACGTCGAGACGCGCAATGTCGAGCAATTGGTTGACCAGCCGCTCAAGGCTGTTGATCTCGTAGATGAGCTCGGCATGGCCTTCGAACCCGGAGAGGATGGCCACATGCGTCTTGAGCACGGCGACCGGCGTGCGGAGTTCATGGGCGGCATCGGCGATCAGGCGCTTCTGCGCATCGAAGGCCACTTCTAATCGGTCCAAGCCGCGATTGACGGCGCTGACCAGCGCATGGACGTCGCGCGGCAAGCCGCTTTCGCTGAGCCGCATGGAGACGGCACCCGGACCGATGGCGGCGGCCTGGTTCGCGGCGATGCGCAGCGGCGCTAGGCCGATGCGCGCCACGAGCAGATTGACAAGGAGGAGGACGACGACGAAGGGGATCCAAATCCAGGCGATATCCTGGACAAACTCTTCCAGCACGCTGTCGAAGACGATATTGCCGGCGTGGAAGGCCACCTGAACCCAGACGGGGCGTCCGGCAAAATAAGTCCGCACGGACAGCCCATAATACGGCGGCCGGGTCTCGTTCGGCTGAAGCACGAAGAGACCGCGCGGCGCCGACGGGTTGATGGTGGCCAGCGGCGCGGTGACCCCGGGCGAAGCGGCCAACAGCGCTCCGTTCGCCGCGACGATCGAATAGCGGCCATTATTGACCCTGAAGCCTTCGGTCACATAGCTCGGCAGCTGGATCGGCCCATCCGGCGCCGTCTTCAGTCTTCAAATAGTGCTCGATGACGCCGGCTTGCAGACCCAGCGTCTGTTCGCGGAATTGTGTGTTCTTGGCTTTGAACCGGACGTAGAGGGCCCCGCTCGCCGCGCCTACGGCAAGCAGGCTGACGCTCACCAGCCCGACGATGAGCCTGAGCCACAGGGAAGCGCTAGGGCCTTGCCGGTTAGTCACCTGCTGCCTTGTCCGAGAACACGTAGCCCACGCCACGCAATGTGTGAATGTACATGTCCGCCCCCGCCTCTTGCAGGCGTCGGCGAATCCGATGGACGAGCACTTCGATGGCATTGGAGGCGAGATCCTCTCCGAAGGAATAGATGGCATCTTCGATCGCCGACTTCGGAACCACCCGGCCGGCCCGCCGCATCAGAAGCTCGAGCCCATCGATCTCGCGGCGACCGAACTCGACGGCGACGCCGTTGATGGTCACTTCGCGGTCGCTGGTATTGAGCAACACATTGCCCGCCGTAAGATTGACGCCGAGCGCCTCTCCCGGCCGGCGCAACAGCGCGCGAATGCGCGCGATGAGCTCGTCGATTTCGAACGGCTTGCGCATGTAGTCGTCGGCGCCTTGATTGAGGCCGGCGACCAGATCCTCCAGACTGTCACGCGCGGTGAGGACCAAAACGGGTCGCGTCATTTGCCGGCGGCGCTGGTCCTCGAGCCAGGCAAGACCGTCCCTGTCGGGCAGGCCGAGATCCAACAGCAGCGTGTCGTAATGGGTGCTGGCAAGCGCCCCGTCGGCGTCCGCCGTTGTGCTCACATGATCGATGGCGAAGCCGCTGTTCTGCAAGGCGGTGGCGAGATAATCGGCGAGCCGCTGATTATCCTCGATGAGTAAGAGGCGCATCCGACCCCGCCTATTTCAACTCGCAGACGATGGACGAGGCGTCTTTGCCGGCGCACGGCCCCACGCGATCGTGCGCCCGGCCCTTGCTCCATCGCTCAAGCTCGAACCACCGATAATCCGCAATAAAGGCCAATTTGGCGGCGGGTTTGTCGAAATCTGGGCTCCCGGCGTGGCCTGCGTGCCCGGAAACCAATGACATTGTCGTCCCTCCCCAAGACGCCCCATAGGGAAGAGGGTTACGATGGACCTTACGCCAACGTTACACGCCCGAACGCGACCGGGGCGGGCAGGCTCGCCACATGGCGGTCTTCCGCGGATTTGGCGCTTGAGACCGGCGAAGTAGCACTGGCTCGCAATGTCCGATTTGTGTCACAAGCAGTCGCCAACAGACCGCTTAGGCTCGCCGCATCCGAGACTTTGCGAGGAGGGCCCTCTCTACTCCCCGGCCTGCCGTCAGCCCCTCAACAATCTCCTGGACCTCCGATGCGACTCCTTTTGGTAGCCGACCTCCATTATTCGCTGCCGCAATTCGATTGGGTCCTCGATATGGCGGCCGATTTCGACGTGGTGATCCTGGCCGGCGACCATCTCGACGTCGCCTCGATCGTCGACGGCCGCGCGCAAAGCGTGGTGGTGCGGAAATATTTCAACCGGCTGCGCGCGAAGACGCGGCTCCTATCTGCTCCGGCAACCACGATCTCGATTCGAAGAACGAGGCCGGCGAGAAGGTGGCGCGGTGGCTCGGGGGAGCGCAGAACGAAGGCGTCCCCTCCGATGGCGAATCCTTCGTCCTCGATGACACGCTTTTCACCATCTGCCCCTGGTGGGACGGTCCCATCGTGCGGGAGGGCATCGGCGCGCAGCTTGCCGACGCCGCCGCGCGGCGGACCAAGTGCTGGATCTGGGTCCATCACGCGCCGCCTGCGCATCCCCATCAGCTGGGGCGGCGCGCGCTATTTCGGCGATGTCGAGCTCAGAGCCTGGATCGAGCAGTACCGGCCGGACATCGTTCTATCCGGCCACGTGCATCAATCGCCCTTCATCCCCGACGGCTCATGGGTCGATCGCATCGGGCCCACTTGGGTGTTCAATGCCGGGCAACAGCCGGGCGCGCTGCCGACCCATATCGTCATCGACACCGAGCGCGGGCGAGGCGATGTGGTTCTCCGCGGTGAGCCATCAATTCGTCCGCCTCGACCAGCCGCTCGAGCGCCCCGTGCCGCGGCTGGAGGCCGATTCCGGATTGGCTCAGAGTCGCGGATCGGTTTCCCGTTCCGGACCGAGCGTGAAGTCCTCGTGCTGCTGGTGGATCAGCGTTTCGAGACCTCGCCCACCATGCCGAGATGGTTGCCATGTCCCTCGAACTGCCGCTTCAGATCGACCAGGTGGTCGCGGCGTTGAGCCGCTTGGCGAGCAACGGCCGAGGAAGACCGATTTCCGGATCCGATTTGAGAAAGCTCTCGGCGTCGTCGAACACATAGACGCGGACCGGATCTGGCCCGCACGGTCGCGGTATGCGGCCGGTAGAGCAGCACGGCATTCGCCGACACGGCCCCGGCATCGTCGACGATTGCGACCTCGGTATCGCCGCGCAGCACCTCGATCCGGCCCTCCGCCGGATATAGAGCCGCCGGAGGTCTCCCCCTCGGAAAGAAGAATTGTTCCGGGGAAACTCCTTGATCGCGGCGCCGACGCAGATGTCGAGGATCGAAGCCAATCTTTTTCCGTTGTGCAGTCGCGCGGCCGGATCAGCCTGGGAATTTCGACTGTCACGAGAGGATATTGGCTGCGAGACAAGGCAGCAACCGTTGAAACGCAATGCTGTTTCGCCGGAGGGCGCGGAGGCGCCGGCCGATTGGCCACGCCTCGCGCGTGAAAGCGCCTAGTAGCAGGTCCAGACCCAACCCGCGGGCGTTTGCAGCCAGCACTCGCCGCCCCAGCCGTACCAGCGGTTGTTCCACCACCGGCCGCCGTGACCGTGCCAATAGCCGTGCCAATATTTGTTGTGCCCGTGACCATGTCCATGGCCATGTCCGCCGTGGCCATGACCGTGTACATGGCCTGTCCGCCATGGTGGCCGTGACCGCCATGATGGCCGTGACCGCCACTGGCTGACCATGGCCGCCGTGACCGTGACCGCCATGCCCCTTGGCAAAGGCCGGCTATCGGGAAGAGCAAGGCGGCGCCGAGGGCCGCGGCCAATGCAAGATTTCAAGTCATTAACGTGATCTCCGATTT
>CAWBUT010000012.1:0-498034 GCA_963792045.1 uncultured Alphaproteobacteria bacterium | reverse complement strand
AAAACCCCATCGACGCGGGCCTGATGCGGGGCCGCGACGTGCTCTTGCAGATCGTGACCTTGCCCATGTCGCTCGCAGTGGGCGGCACGGTGATCGGCTTGATTCGCTCGGCCTGGTGGTCTTAGCGGAAATTTGCCCGGTAGGGTTCGCGCTCTAGCGCTTCGGATTGGGGACGAAGGACTGGTCGCTGAAGGGCGAGGCCGTCGGCACCTGAATGACGATGAAGCCGCGGCCGATGCCCTCGTGGCAGGAATTGCACGCCGCCGTCAGCTCATTAAATCCCTTGGCGAAGCGCGCGCCGTCCTTGGCCTCGATCGCCGCGCCGATCGCTTCGATCGGGTCGGCGGTCGCCCCCACAGAGGCCGCCGGAATCCCGTGATAGAGATTGGCCGCGTCCTCGAGGCTCGATCTGATCTGCCGCAGCTCGTAGCTCGCCAGATCCCAATTCTGCAGCTTGCCCGCGAACCACAGCTTGATGTGCCGCAATTGGGTCCAGCTCATAATGTCGCCGAGCGCGGGCACATAGGCCTCGCTTTGGGCGAGGGCGAGCGGCGCCCAGACGATGGCGAGGAATAACGCACCGATCGCTGCAAGCCGACGCATGGTCCGCACTCCGTTTTGCCGGGATCCGGCCTCTACCGCCTAGACTACCCCATTTTTGGTAAGCGTCCCGTTGCGGCCGCCCGGCTCATTTGTCGAAACTGGTGAGCTCGGCGCCGTCATCGGTGCTATGGCTCTCCTCGCGGTCGCGGCGCGGCTTGACCGGGTGCACGGAGCGGAAGCTGATCGCCATGCGGTTCCAGGCATTGATCATCGCCACCACGAGCGTCAGCTTGACGATCTCGTCCTCGGCGAAATGCTGCCGCACCTCCTCATACACCGCGTCGGGCACATGGGTGTCGGCCACGAGTGTCACGGCCTCGGTCCAGGCGAGCGCCGCGCGCTCCCGCTCGGTGTAGAGCGGCGAGTCACGCCAGGCGTCGAGCAGATAGAGGCGCTCCTCGCTCTCGCCGTCCTTCCTGGCCTCGCGTGTGTGCAGATGGATGCAATAGGCGCAAGCATTGATCTGCGAGGCGCGCGTCCTGACGAGATGAATCAGCGAGCGCTCAAGTCCGCTCGCCTGGATGTAGCTCTCGACCGCACCGAGCGCCTTCATCGCCTCGGGCGCCGCTTTATAGGCGTTCAGTCTCGGCTTCATGCGATCTCCTCGGAACGGCGGCCCGCCGCTATTTCAGCGCCGCCGCCGCCTTCAGCACCTCCTCGGCATGGCCGGGGACCTTCACCTTGCGCCACACGCCGCGCACCACGCCCTTACCGTCGATGAGAAAGGTGGCGCGCTCGATGCCCATATATTTCCGTCCATACATGCTCTTCTCCACCCAGGTGCCGTAGGCCGCGCACACTTTGCCGTCCTCGTCGGAGGCGAGCGGGAAGGGGAGTTTATACTTCGCCTTGAACTTGTCGTGGCTGGCGACGCTATCGCGCGAGATGCCGACCATTTCGGCCTTCACCTTGGAAAAGTCGGGGAGGGAATCGCGAAAGGCGCAGGCTTCCGCCGTGCAGCCCGACGTGTCGTCCTTGGGATAGAAATAGAGCACGACGGTCTTGCCCCTGAGATCCTTCAGGGAAAGCTTACCCCCGCCATCTGTCGGCAAAGTGAATTCCGGCGCCTTGTCGCCCACCGCCACGCTCATCGGTCATCGCCCCCAGCTTCGAGAGTTTCGCCCCCATTAAACATCATTCGAGGGGGGCTGCGAGCCCTGCCGGCTGCGCCATGCCAAATCGCCGCGCCGCCGACGCCTGTCTTATGGACAAGCATCGGCGCGCCTCGACGAAGGCTATGTCACTGAAGAAAGGCCGCGCGGCTTGGCGACGCTAGGCCGCTGGCCGAACGTCCCCGTCCTTGTTGGCGGACTCCCGCGGCGGCCTCATGCCATTCCTCTCGGAATGGCGCTCGGCCGCGCCGTTGCCGCGCGCGGCCGCGCGTTCAGCCGCTTGGCCTTCATGCACCGAACGCCCGTCGAAATAGGCGCCGCGCTCGATGGACAGCGATTGGTGTTGAATATCGCCGACGACATGCGCCTTCGATTTGAGCACGACATCGCCGCCTTGAATGGGGCCCTCGACCCTGCCATTCACGACGATCCGTTCCGCCGTGATGGCGCCGGCGATTTGCGCCTTGGGCGAGATGACGAGCGAGGTGCAGTGCAGTTCCCCCTCGATCTGGCCATTGACTTCCACGAGACCCTCGGCGGTGACGCTGCCGACAATCCTCAGGCCTTCGGCGATAACGGTACCTTGGCGCTTGGACGCAAACATATTTCCCTCCTACGCAACACGACGCTACGCCCTGGATTGTACGGTTGATTTAGGCATCCCCCGGGCGATCATGCCCGACGAGTTAACGCGAGGGAAGTCTCGCATCCGGTTCCCGCGTCATTTTTCTGATGGGCGGACCTTGGCACTCAGCCAATTTGGTCGCGGGACGCGCCCGCCCAGCGATGGATTTGCGCCGGAAGCGCCCTGGCCACTACTCTTAGGCGGCAAAACCTCGATCCCGCGCGCTTTTTTGCGCTATAGAGGCTGGAATCGGCCATCCCCTTCCTTCTCGCGCCCGCATTAGCGGCACACAATGATCCTCCTTGAACTGCTCGTCCTTGCCCTTCTGATTCTGCTTAGCGGCTTCTTCGCCATGGCCGAGCTCGCCATCGTCTCGGCCCGCCGCGTACGGCTGCAGGCGATGGCCGAAGCGGGCAAGCGCGGCGCGGCGACGGCGCTCCGCCTGATCGACGATCCGGTCAAGCTCCTGTCCACCACCCAGGTCGGCATCACCGTCGTCAGCATCATTGCCGGCGCCTATGGCGGCGCGACGTTTGCCGACCCGCTGGCCGACTATCTCCGCGCCATCCCGGTGCTCGCGCCCTATGCGCATACGCTGGCATTCGGCAGCGTCGTCGTGGCCGTCGCCTACATCACCCTCGTCATCGGCGAGCTCGTGCCGAAGCGGCTCGCCCTCAATCATCCCGAGGCGATCGCCGCGGGCGTCGCCCCGTTCATGAATCTGCTCGCCAAATCTCGGCGCGCCGATCGTCGGCTTCTTGCGCGTCTCGACCCACGCCGTGCTCGCGCTCTTTCGCATCCGCCCCGCCGCCGACACGGCGGTCACCGAGGAGGAGGTGAAGGCCCTGATCGCCGAGGGCGCCTCGGTCGGTGTGTTCCAAGTGGCCGAGCAGGAGATGATCGAGGGCGTGTTGCGCATCGGCGACCGCGCCGTGCGCTCGATCATGGTGCCGCGCCCGGCGGTGGATTGGCTCGACGCCAACGACCCGCCCGCGGAGCTGTTCCGCCAGATCGCCGAGACCGGCCATTCCCGTTATCCCGTCGCCCGCGGCGACATCGAGGAGGTGATCGGCGTCGCCCACACCAAGGACCTGCTCGAGCAGCAGCGCGTCACGGGCACCATCGACGTCGTTGCCGCCGCGCGCGAGCCGCCTTTCGTGGTCGATATGATGCCGGTGCTGCGCCTGCTCGAGCGCTTCCGCAGCTCGACCGTGCATATGGCCATCGTCGTCGACGAGCGCGGCACCTTCGAGGGCATCGTCACCCCGACCGACATCTTGACCGCGATCGCGGGCGACCTCCCCGAGAGCGAGGAGGAGGGCGAGCCGGAAGCGGTGCAGCGCGAGGACGGCACCTGGCTGCTCGACGGCATGATGTCGGTCGACGACGTGGAGCGCACGCTCGCGCTCAAGGACATGGGCGAGGACGGCGATTTCAACACCGTCGCGGGCTTCGTGCTGCACCATCTCGGGCGCATTCCCGTCGCCGGAGAGCATTTCCACTGGAAGGGCTGGCGCTTCGAGGTGGTCGATCTCGACGGCCGCCGCATCGACAAGATCCTGGCCGCGCCGCCGCCCGAGGAACCCGCCGACGACTAGCCTAGCGTGCCCGGCCGTCGCGGCGGGCGCCTGCTGCCCGGCCCCGGTCTCGCCGCCGACCACGCCATAGACGCCGTCCTCGGCGTCGCGCCCCCGCGCCACCGCTTCCTGCGTGCGGACGATCAGCGCGCGCGCGAGCCCCACGCGCAAATGATCGTCGTCCCAGAAATTGTCGTCGTTGCGCGTCCAATCCGACACCCGGAAGAAATCGACCACGATCCCCTGGCGGCGCGCGGCGAGGCGGGCGATGCGCGCCTTGCACGCTTGGATGCGGTCGAGTTCGGACGGCGACAGCCGCGCCAGCGCCGACGCCTTGAGCGGCATGAGCACGGCGACGAACTCGGTCTCTTGCGGCAGCGACAGGATCGCCTCCCGCAGCCAAGTCGAGCGCCGGATAGACCCGGACATGCTCGTCCGCCGCCTCGGGCTCGTCCTCATTGTCTTCTTCCAGGGCCACCGGCGCGTTGCAGCCGCCGTCGCAACGATCTTCCTTCGCCTTGAAGGCCGCCCATTTCGTATCGTCGAGCTCGTTGCGATAGCCGTTGGCCGGCACCGCCGGGGCGCTATAGCCGAGATCGACGGCGAGCTGGCCGAGCGCCGCGTTCAGCATCTTCATGTTGAGCAGCGCCTCGAAATCGTTGAGCCGGCTTCCATCATAGAGCCATTCCGGGAACACGGCCTTGCGGTGATAGCGGCGCGGCGGCTCGGCACGGCACCAGCGCTTGACGTCGATGCCGAGCACCACGCGCTTCAAATCCGGCACGCGGCGGCCGGCAAGCTCGATGACGCGGCGGAGCTCGTAGAGCGTGGAGCCATGGATGGAAACATTGGCGAAGCGCCCGCCGAAGGCGGCATCGGCCCAGTCCGGATCGACCGAATGCAGCGTCGAGCTGCCGACGAGGAAGGAGTCGAACGCGCCGCTGCGAATGACCTCCTGCGCGAGAAAGCGCCGGTCCTTGAAGGCGTAGCCGGATTTGGGCGTGCCGAGCGCGATGGGCGAGATGCCGATGGGATCGACCAGCAGGATCAGGAGCAGGCACAGCACGAGCGCCGAAGCCCCGGTGATCGCAAACGCCCAAAGGAACCGCCGCCACATGCTCGCGCCCATCAGAATTGGAAATAGATGAAGCTCTGCGGCTGGCCCGCGCCCACCTGCAGCACCACCGCCACGAGCACGAGCGCGAACGCCGCGCCATAAGCCAAGCGCGGCTCGAGCCGCTCCTCGACGAACTCCTTGGTCGAGGGCCCGATGAGCGAGACCGCGGCGGCGATGGCGAGCAGCGGCGTCCACGCCATGGTGCCGCCAAGCCCGCCAAACCCGGCCATGCCGGCGAACATCGCGCCCGCCTCGGCGAAGCTCTCGGCGCGGAACAGCACCCAGCTCAGAAGCACGAACAGCATGGTCACGGCCCAGGCAAGGGCGCGGCGAGGCTCCGCCCGCTCTTCTGCCAGAAATGGCAGACGATGAGGCCGAGCGCCGTGCATCAGGCCCCAGGCGATGAAGGTGAAGCCCGCGCCGTGCCATAGCCCGCACAGCCCCATGGTGATGAGCGTGGCCTTGAGATAGGTGGGCGTGCCCTCGCGGCTGCCGCCGAGCGGGATATAGAGATAATCGCGCAGCCAGCGCGACAGCGTCATGTGCCAGCGGCGCCAGAATTCGCGCATGCTGGTGGCGCGATAGGGCACGTTGAAATTGTCGGGGAAGCGGAAGCCGAGCATCAGCCCGAGCCCGATCGCCATCTCCGAATAGGCGGAGAAATCGAGAAACAGCTGAAAGGTGAAGGCGAGCGCGCCGAGCCAGGCGTCGCCGAGCGCCGGCACGCCATGGGCGCCGAAAATCGGATCGACGATCTTGGCGAGCGGATCGGCGAGCAGCACCTTCTTGGCGCAGCCGACCACGAAGAAGGCGATGCCGAAGCCGAAGCGCTGGGCGAGGCCCGGGCGCCTTGGATCGAGGCTGAATTGCGGGATGATCTCGTTGTGCCGGATGATCGGCCCGGCGATCAGATGCGGGAACAGGAAAATGAACAGGCAGAATTTGCGCAACGGATAGTGGTGGCCGGTGCCGCGCTCCAGATCCACGAGATAGGAGATGAGCTCGAAGGTGTAGAAGCTGATGCCGATGGGCAGCACGATGTTCCAGCCGGGCTCGGGCAGGCCGACGAAGGAGACCGCGGCGTGGCTCACGAACAGCGCGTATTTGAAGAAGCCGAGCACGGCGAGATTGGCGACGATGCCGAGCACGATCAGGCCTCGCGCCGGGCGGCGCAGATAGGCCTCGGCGATCAGCCACGACACGATGGTCTGGCCGATCAGGAGCGGCACGAAGCGGACGTCCCACCAGCCATAGAAGACGAGGGACGCCGCGATCAGCGCATATTCCCGCCACGCCTCGCGCCCGGCCAAGGCGTAATAGGCCACGAGCACGGCGGGCAGGAAGGCGAGGATGAACACCTGCGACTGGAAAAGCATAGTTTACGCGCCCCTCGCGGCGATGGCGCGTGACCCTGTCCTCAAGGCCCGGCCCCGTCAAGGCAATGGGGCTGAATTGCGCGGAAATTGAGGCCCTTAGCCGAGCCGCTTGGTCATCTTGATGTGGGGAATGGTGTTCTCGTCGAACGGCTCGCCTTCCGGCGCATAGCCGAATTTGGCGTAGAAGCCGTCGGCGCCCATGCGCGCATGGAGCAGGATGTGGCGGAAGCCTTGCGCGCGCGCCCAGTCTTCGGCAAAGGCCAGCAGCCGCGCGCCGATCGCCTCGCCCCGCCGCGCCTCCGCCACCGCCATCTGCCGCAGCTGCAGCGTCTCGCCGTCGATGGGGTGCAAGGATACCGAGCCGATCACGGCGCCGTCCGCCAAGGCGCAGAAATGCGTGCGGTCCGCATCTTGCGCGAGCTCGTCCTTGGTGAGCGTGAGCCCGAGCGGCGCGCGCAGCACCGCCTCGCGCAATGCGAGGCTGCCGCGATAAAGCTCCGAGCCGAGCGGGACCTTGCATCACCGTGACGCCGTCCCCGGGAGCGTCGGCGATCACCTCGAGCGGCGCGGTCGTTTCGCGCCGCGCGCCGGAGGGCAGCGTGAGGAAGAAGCGGAGCTGGTAGCGCCCCGGCCTGTCGGGCGGACGGAGCGGGAGCCAGCAGACCTCGCCGAGACTGACCGCCTCGCCGCCGCAGGGGCGCGCCGCTCTCCTCGGCGAGGAAATAGTCGAGCTTGCCGCGCATGGCTTCGGCATCGCTGTTGATCAGCAGAATGCGCCGCACATTCTCCTTGCCGGCCACCACCGGCCCGCCGGCGAAGGCGAGCCCGGCCGAACTCACGCTCAGCACGAGCTGGCCGTGGCCGCTTTCGACGCGCCGCGCCTGGTCGAGCGCCGTAAAGGTGCGCGCGGTCTTTGCCTCGAAGTCGCCCAGCGGGTCGAGGCCCGCGAACATGCCGCCCGCCGCGTAATTCTCCGGATAGTAATTCTCGAACAGCGGGTCTTCGGGGGTGACCTGCGGCAGCCAATCGCCCATGCGCATCGGCCAGCCGAGCGTGGCGTAGGGGACGAAGGCGAAATGCGCCGGATAGAGCTGCGCCGCGACGTTGAAATAGAGCGACCATTCGTCATAAGCGGGCCCCTCGGGGTCGAGCACGAAGCGGTCGAAAATCTCATTCGCCAGCGATTTGTTGACGATCTGCGGCATGTGGCTGGCGCAGCCGCGCGCCTTGTAGCCCGCCTCGCGCAGGAGGCGCCAAACATTGCGCACGCCCCGGTCGAAGCTCGTGGGCTGGGGCGAGCCGGCCAGCCAGGTGCCCATGTCGTCGAGGAAAAAATAGCCGCGATGCGCGGCGCCCTGTCGATAGGCCTCGGCGCGCGACAGGGCGGAGCGCGAGAGAGTCCTCGTCGGCGGCGAGGAAATTCGCCTCGATGCAAGGCTGGCGATAGAGCTGCTTGCGCAGCCAAGTGTTGCGCGCCTGGTGGTCGCGCGGGATGTCGCCGCCCGCCACCTCCTCGTCGGTGAGGATGATGGGGTTCGCGAAATGCGCCGCCGCGACCGCGGCGATGGCGTCCTTCGTCTCGCGCTTGGTCAGCACCACGACGCGCTCGATGAAGGGCAGATTCGCCCGCGCCGCGCGGAGCGCAAGATCGAGCCGCTCGGGATGGATCGACAGCATCACCATCTGCCGCAGCGGCGCGCCGAAATCGTGGCGCGCGCCCGAGGCAAGCTCAGCCAGGATGTCGCGCATGCGGGCGACCGACCGGTCCCAGGAGGGCGCCACATAGGCGGCGGCCTTGTCGCGCAGGCGCCGATGCGCGGCGCTATCGCCATAGAGCCGGGCGAGGATCGCGAACAGCGCCTCCTCATCGCCGCTCGGGAACAGCTCCGCATGACCCGCCGTCGCCTCGGGCAGCGAGCCCGCGTCGGAGCAGACCGTCGCGCTGCCCTGACCGAGCGCCTCCGCCGGCGGCAGCCCATAGCCCTCATAGAGGGAGGGAAACACGGAGACGAAGGCGCGGGCATAGAGCGCCCGCAAAGCCCGCGTCCGCGAGCCCTTCATGCCAAAAGAGGCGCGTGCCATAGGCGGGATGGGCTTTGAGCCGCGCGATCAGCTCCTCCGCCATCCAGCCCTGGCGGCCGACGATGACGAGACCGGCATCTTGCGCCTCGAGCCGGTCGAAAGCGTCGAGCAGGAGGCCGTGGTTCTTGCGCGGCTCGACCGTGCCGACGCCGAGCATGAAGCGGAGCCCGTCGAGCTCGGGGAAGGCCGCGCGAAACGCGGCATCGCTTAAGGGCGCCGCGCCGGCGGCGAAGTCCGCGCCGAGCGGGATCACCTGCGAGGTCACGGAGCGGCCGGCGAAGCGCCGGGCGATCTCCTTGAGGTCGCGGTCCACGCGCGCCGAGATGGTGAGCACATAGTCGGAATAAGTGAGCTGGTGGGCGAGATGCTGGGCGAAGCGGATGACCGTGTCGGGGTGGCACAATTCCGGGAACAGGACCGGGATCGCGTCATAATGCAGGCTCACCAGCACCACGCCGCGCACCTTGAGGAGAGGGTAGAGCGCGCCCCGGTCGAGCGGCTCGTTCCACGCCGCGTCGATGTCGAGGAACACATCCCCGGGGGCGAGCGCCGCAAGATCGAAGGCGCGCTTGCTCGCGGGCGGGATGGCGTCGAGCGCGACCCCGCTCCGCAGCGGCTCGGGGTCGGTCAGCTCGACATAGCCTCCCCGCGCCAGATCGAAGGCGATGAGCCGGGTGCCCTCGCGGATCGGCCGTTTTCAGCCCATAGCCGAGCTCGCGGACCACCCGCTGGATGCCGGTGCGCGAGCCGGTGCGGAGCGTGTTGCCGATGTCGATGAGGAGCATGGCGTCAGGCCGGAAGCGTCCGGCGCCCCGCGCGGGCGAACTCATCGCCCGATTGGATGGCGATCAGCGCGTGGCGTGGGTGGCGCGAGGCGATCATCGCCCCTTCCGCGGCGGCGGGCAGGCGGCGCAACAGGACGAGGTAGAGCGCCGTGTTGAGGGTGGCGAAGGGGGTTCCCGCCGCGGCCAGCCGGTCGACCAGGCCGGCAAGGTCGTCGGTCTGGCGGAGCTGCAAGGCGATGTCGATCGTCTCCTCGCTGAGGCCGAGCGCGGGCCGGGCCGCGGCCATGGCGGCGAGGAGCCGCCGCGTGAGCCCGGCATTGGCGAGATCGAGGGGAAACCAGGAGCCCACCGCGGCGCGATAGGCCTCATCCAGGCCGGAAGCGGCAAGCCGCGCCGCATCACCCGCTGCGCCGCCTTCGCCCGTCGCGGCGGCGGGCCGCAAGGCGCTCACCCCGCGCCGCCACAGATAACGGGCCCAGAGGTCGAGATAGCGCAGGAGGCGCCCCAGCCTGAGGCGCCGCGCAAGCGTGAGGAGCGGATTTTGGCCGGGCACTGCCATCTCCTGCCTCACATCCGCGCGGCGAGCCGCTCGACCATGGCCCAGATGGCGGCGATCTGCGGCGCGTCCTTCCCCATGAAGTCGAGCCCGGTATAGCCCCACCAGTCGAAGCAGCCATTGGGCGCGGCGAGGCTCGTCTGGGGGAACAGAATGACGAGCTTGTTGGTGTCGGCAAGCTCGGCGAAGCCCGACTCCTTGATGAAATCCTCCTGCACCGTCGCGCGGTTCTGCTCGCAGCCATGCAGCACGACGTGAAGGCGGCAGGCGCTGTCCGCGCTTTCGCAAGCAGCCGGCACATAGACCACGGCATCGGCGGCAAGCCCGTCCCGCTCCTCGCTGAAGAAGGCGGACTGGTCGAACACGATGAAGCGCCCGGACGGCGAAGGCGAAGGATCGGCGAGCGGGCCGTAGATCCATTCGAGGAGCTCGCGGGGGACCGAATAGCCGCAATGGCTGACAAAAGGCGGGTCCGAGGTGCCGCAGGCTCCGCCCTCGGCCACCGTGACGAAGGAGTGGCCGGCGTCGGGCCGCGGCTCCAGATGAATCTGCCCTTCCGGCACGCCGAGCGCTCTATAGAAGGCGGCCGCGGCCTCCACCACGGGGCTCCGCACGATGTGGTCCTGCCCGCCCGTGAACAGAAAAACCTTGTGGCCGGAAAGACTTGTCAGGGGATCGAGCTCGCCCGCTTGGGCCAGCTCCTTGGCCCGCGCGGCGAGCGCTTGGGCGTCCGGCGCGCCCGCATCCACCTGCATGCAGGAGGTGCCGGACTGCACGAGATTGGCCGAGAGCCCCCACCAATTCCACCACACATGCTCCCGGCCCACCGCGCTCTCGGCGCAGGCGAACGGTCCGCCGGCGACGATGCCGGCGCCCTTGATGTGACTGGCGTGGGTGAGCTCGATCTGTCCCGCCATATAGGCCCCGGCCGAGAGCCCCGACACCGAGGTGGCGTCGAGATCCACCCCGAGCTTGGGCAGCGCCTCGCTCGCCTGGGCGAGGCACGGCGCGAGCCCGAAGAGCGCGATGAGGCCGAGCGCACCCGCCCGGCTCCCCCACCTCGTCGCCTTCCCCGCGCTCATGACCGAACGCTCCTTCGCCCTGCCGCCGCCGCCCGAGCGGCGCTCGTGCCGGAGCGCGGCGCCGGATTTTTTCCTCCGCGCCGCCTGCCCGGGAAACTAATTAAGGTCATTCCGTCTCACCGGGGCAAAAACTTCTTGCATCGCTGTGCACGTGGTGTATAGCGCGTTTGGTTTGTAACTAGAGACATCTACTGGTTGGGGAGGACGCCATGACTGGTGACGCCCTCTTCCAATTGGGGATGGACTTGGATCATGGTTCAAGCACCGCCCAAACGGAAGAAAAGCATTCCCGTTGCCTTGCTCCCGCGAATGGGGACGAGCGCAAGGACTTTTTCTGTGAGCGCGATGGGGTCCGCTACGCGGGCACTCATCTCATCATCGATCTCGTCCGGGCGGAACGCCTCGACGAATTAGAGCATATCGAGACGACGCTGCGGCGCTGTGTGGAGGTCGCCGGCGCGACGCTTCTGCACATCCATCTGCATCGCTTCACGCCCAATGGCGGCGTGTCGGGTGTGGCCGTGCTCGCGGAGTTGCACATCTCGATCCACAGCTGGCCCGAATATGGCTACGCCGCGCTCGACGTGTTCATGTGCGGCCGGACCAATCCGCGACGAACCATCGACGTTCTCAAAGAGGCGTTTACGCCGAAGAAGGTGGTCGTCAAAGAGCAGCTGCGCGGTAAGGAAATGCATCGATGGAACGGTGGGTCGAAGAGACGCTACACCGCGGTTTCCGCACGCGCCTGAAGGCGGATCGCGTCCTCTTCGACAGCCAGACCGAGCACCAGCATCTCATCATCTTCGAGACGCTGGAGTTCGGCCGCGTGATGATGCTCGACGGCGTCGTCCAGCTCTCGACCAAGGACGAGTTCGTCTATCACGAGATGATGTCGCATGTGCCGCTCTTCGCCCATGGGCGGGCGAAGAAGGCGCTGATCGTGGGCGGCGGCGACGGGGGCGTGCTGCGCGAGGCGCTGCGCCATCCCGAGCTCGAGCAGGTCACGCTATGCGAGATCGACAAGAGCGTGATCGAGCTCTGCCGCGAGCATTTCCCGGACATCTCGGCCGGCGCCTATGACGATCCGCGCACCAATATCGTCATCGCCGACGGCACCAAATTCGTGGCCGAGACCGGCGAGCGTTTCGACGTGATCATGATCGATTTCGACCGACCCGATCGGGCCGGGCGCGGTGCTGTTCACCAAGGAGTTCTATGCCGATTGCCGGCGGGCGCTGGCGCCTGGCGGCGTGCTCGTCACCCAGAACGGGCTCCCCTTCCTGCAGGCGGGCGAACTTAAGCAGAGCGTGGGCTTCTTCCGCGAGTTGTTCGCCGATGCCTTCGCCTATCTCGCCACCACGCCCAGCTATTTCGGCGGGCCCATGTCCTATGGCTGGGCCACTGACGATGGCGATCTGCGCCATCTGCGCCAGGACGCGATCGCCCATCGCTATGCGGAAGCCGGCGATTTTCCCACGCGCTATTGGCGCCCCGACGTGCATGTGGCGGCCTTCGCGCTGCCCAATTACGTGCGCGCGGTGGTCGAAGGCTAGGCCGGCTGTGAGTTGCGCCACTTCCCTTTTGAGAGACAGCAATAAGGCCCGATCGGTGAAAAGCTCTCCGCACGGAACGTGAAAATGTCTGATCCAATCCTACGGCGGTATACCAACCTCGCCTCGGCGCTCCACGTCCTGCAAAACAGGTGCCTTACCTTACTTAGCCCGAGTTCATGGACGATAGGAATGACGCGTTTTTCATGAACGAGTTCAAAAGAAGAAGGGGAGCGAAATCGGTCCTGGCTCTCTGCTTTGCGAACGCCCCAGAGACGTATCATCACTGGCACGTGTTCTCCCATGGATCCGACGGAGTTTGCCTTGAGTTCGACAAGCTCAGGTTCGAAAATTGTTGCCGCAGGACGAACGCATCAAGACTGGATTTGTAAACTATCTCACGATAGCGCAAGCGGGGTCCCGCGCATTGCCGACCGAAGACCTCCCGTTTGTCAAGCGGTTCGCATTTAAGGATGAGGCCGAGTTTCGTATCCTCTTCATAGACATGAATGAGACCAAGGAGTTCGAACCGCTTGAAATTCCGCTTTCTTGCATTTCACGGGTTACACTGAGCCCTTGGCTATCCAAGCCTCTCGCAGATACGGTGAAGAACGCAATTCGAAACTTGAAGGGCTGCGCAAACATTAAAATTTATCGATCCACCCTAATTGATAACGAAACGTGGAAGCGCATAGGCAATCCGGATTTGAAGAAGCCGCTCTAGTAGCCGATGCAACGCGGATGAATTCAAGAACAATGCTAGAGCCGTTCAAGCCGCGGCACTCGCCCGCCCGCGCGGCAATAATCATGAAAGGCCGCGCTCAGGTCGATGGCCGACAAATCGATAAACCGCCAAGACTTGCCGAGCGTCGCTGCCCTAATAGGGCGGATAGTAGCGATAGTGGTAGGGCAGGTCGTAGCCGAACCGGGGCGACATATAGGGACGGGGCGGCGGATAGAAAATATAGGGGGGCGGATAATAGCCGCGAACGCGCGCATAATAGGCTCGGTGACGCCAGCCCGCGTTCTCCACGAGCCCGGCAGTCTTGCTAAAGCCGTCTTTCGTTTGCGGCAGCGCCGCGGCCGGCGCAATGCCGAGCCAGGCCGTAGCGGCCAGAACCACGCTGGCGAGAAGAACGTGACGCATAGTAACCTCATGCACGCATGCTGCGATTGAGGCAGTCTAACGCCGATAGATTTCGAGATACCTCGCGCCGCGCGCGCCCGGCGCTCAAATTTTCGTTAACGCTGACAATTCGTGAGGAATGGCGCGCCCCTCACAGCCGCTCGAGCCGCGGCAACTCGCCCACGAGCGGCCGGCAATAGTCGTGGAAGGCCGCGCTCACATCGTTCGTGCCGGAGATGAACTCGGGCGGCACATGGCGCGTGCGCCGCGCCACGGCCGACAAATCGGCGCGGGCGCAAGCGCTCGCATAAGAGTCCGGGCGCGTTGTTGGTGCGGATCAGGATCACCGAGGCGGATCGATCGCCTTTGGCGGCAAGCTCGGCCGCGTAGCGCCCCACGCTGCGCGCCTCTTGCGCATCGACCGGGGAGGGATGCGGCCAGCAGCGCTGGAGATAGCCGAACGTGTCGGCGCGCACGCGCGGGGCCTTGCCGCCTTTGGGCGTGAGCCCCTTTTTGACCAGATCGGCGAGCCCGTCGCCGAGCGCGCCGGTGCCGGAGAGCTGCACATTGCCATGGGCGTCGACCTCGCCCGGGCCGGCCATCAGCTTCGGCCCGATCTCCGCGCCCGCTTCGTCGCTGATGCCTTCGCTCACCGCGATCTGGCAGCGCCCGAGCTTGGCGTAGACCGCCTCCACATCGGCCAAGAAGGCGTCGGTGGAGAAGGGCACCTCCGGCAGATAGATGAGATGCGGCGCGGGCCGGTCGGCGGGCAGCGGCGCCCGCACTCGCCTCGCCGCGGGCAAGCGACGCGGCGGCGGTGAGGAAGCCCGCATGCCGCCCCATCACCACATTGATCTTGATGCCGCCGAGGCTCGCATTGTCGAGGGCATCGCCCATATGGGCGAGCGTCACGAAGCGCGCGGCGGAGGGAAAGCCCGGCGTGTGGTCGTTCTCCAGGAGATCGTTGTCGATCGTCTTGGGCACATGGAAGCAGCGCAGCTCGTAGCCGGCGGCGGCCGCCTTCTCGCTCACGATGCGGCAGGTGTCGGCGGAATCGTTGCCGCCGATATAGAAGAAATAGCGGATGTCGGCCGTGCGGCAGCCCTCCAGGATCTTCTCGCAATAGGCCTCGTCCGGCTTGTCGCGGGTGGAGCCGAGCGCGGCCGACGGCGTGGCGGCGATGCGCTCGAGCCGGTCGGCGGGGAGCGCGGTGAGGTCGATGAGGCCGTGGCCTCCCGTCCCGATCAGCCCGCGCACGCCATGGCGCATGCCGAGGATGCGCTTCACCTGGCCGCTCGCCCCGAGCCCCGCCTTCAGGCCCTCGATGACGCCGACGAGCGACTGGTTGATGACGGCGGTAGGGCCGCCCGATTGGCCGATCGCTGCATTGCCGGTAGACGAGATCAGACACGGGGCTCCCCTCCTGGTGTCGCTATTGGCCGCGACAATGCCCAAGGCGCCGATCGCTGGCAAGCTGCGCCCCCGATGGCAGCCGGCCCCCCAGCTTTGGCCCACATTCTGTGCGATCGTCTCGATTGCCGACGAAACCAACCGCACGAAAGGCGATGGCACCGAGAAGCGATCGCAACGGCGCGGCCTGGCCCGAATTGCCCTACGCGGCTTGGAAGGACAGCTACGCCACTTTGCATCTGTGGACCCAGATCGTCGGCAAGATCCGGCTCGTGCAGACGCCATGGCTCAATCATTCCTGGCACGTCGTGCTCTATGTCTCGCCGCGCGGCTTGAGCACCTCGCTCATCCCTTACGGGCGACGCGGCTTTCAGCTCGAATTCGATTTCGTGAACCATGTGCTGTGGGTATCGACCGATGACGGCGCCGTGCGGCAGATCGGGCTCTTCCCTCGCTCGGTGGCCGATTTCTATGACGATCTGATGCAGACCCTGTCCGAGCTCGGCATCGAAATTCACATTCATGAGATGCCCAACGAGCTGCCCGACCCCATCCGTTTCAGCGAGGATCACCGCCACGCGTCTTACGATAAGGATTACGCCGAGCGGCATTGGCGCATTCTCTCGCATGTCGAGCGCGTGCTTTACGCCTTCCGCACGTCCTTCATCGGCAAATGCAGCCCCGTTCATTTCTTTTGGGGAAGCTTCGACTTGGCGGTCACGCGCTTCTCCGGGCGCCGGGCTCCGCTCCACCCGGGGGTGTGCCCTACCTGCCTGACGCCGTGGCGCAGGAGGCTTACTCGCATGAGGTGAGCAGCGCGGGCTTCTGGCCGGGCAATGACGCCGTCCCGTACCCGGCCTTCTATTCCTACGCCTATCCCGAACCGGAAGGCTTCTCCTCGGCGGCCATCCGACCGGCGGAGGCCTTCTACAGTCAGGAGCTCAGCGAATACATCCTGCCCTACGATGCGGTGCGTACCGCCGAAGACCCCGACGGCACGCTCATGGATTTTTTGACCAGCACCTATGACGCCGCGGCATCGCTCGCGACATGGGATCGCGCGGCGCTCGAATGCGGGATCGGCGCGCCGGGAAAACCGCGCGCGATCTGACGAGGCTGACGCGATGCCGGAAACAAGGCTGGCTGGCGGGATCGCACCGCGTTACACCGTCCGCCGCGCCGACACTTTGCCGAGCGTGTCTGCCCAATGGGACGACCCCGCTTGGTCGCGCGCCGAGACCCTCACTGTGTCGCGCTTTCATCCGCGGGGCACACGCTCGCGTGGTAGCGGCCACCAACCGGCCACGCAGGCCCGCCTTCTGCACGACAACCATGCGCTCGCCATCATCTTCCGCGTGGACGACCGTTACGTGCTCGCGCGCAGCACCGCGTATCAATCGCCGACGCATAAGGAGTCCTGCGTCGAGTTCTTCGCGCGCCCCCGTGCCGACCGGGGCTATTTCAATTTCGAGTGGAACGCGCTCGGCACGCTTGCTGCTGTGGTACATCGAGAGGCCGCGCCGCCCCGACGGCACCTTCGAGAAATACGCCGAGGTGCCGGAAGACATCGCGCGGACGATCACGGTAAGCACGTCGCTCGCCCAGCCGATCCGCGACGAACATCCCGGTCCCCTGACCTGGACCGTCTCCGCCCGCGTCCCGCTGGCGCTGTTCGAAGCCTTCACCGGTCCGCTGGGCGCCCTCAGCGGCCAGGAATGGCGCGCGAATTTCTATAAATGCGCGGACGAGTGCTCCCATCCCCATTGGGGCTATTGGGCCGACATCGGCGCCCGGCTCGACTTCCATCAGCCCGACCGCTTTGGGGAGATCGTCTTCGAGTAGGGGAGGCTCAGTAGAGCAGATAGGGCTGTCTCAGCTCCGCGAACTCCGCCTCGCCCGGCCGCCAGCTCGCAACGATGTCCGTCGAGCGGGACCTGTCGCTCGATCTGCTCCCGCAGCGTTGCCGAGCCCGCCAGAATGTCGATCGGCATCTTGTCGTGCTCATATTCGTAAGGCGGATCGCGCCATTTGAACCGGTCGGGCGCGGACCCGTAGCATTCGCGGATGAGCGCCACGCCGACCGCCACGGGCGCGAAATCCTCGCGCGAGGTCACGTGAATCTGGCAGCCGCCGCAATTCGCCCTGGCGTGCTTCTGGAAGGTGGGCTCGAAACTCACGGGGCGGAAATGCACGCCCTTGAGCCCCAGCGCGGTTCATGCGCGCCGCCAACAGCTCGCCGTCGAGCCAGGGCGCGCCGACGAGCTCGAAGGGCCGCGTCGTGCCGCGGCCCTCCGACAGCATCGTTCCTTCGAGCAGCACGGTGCCGGGATAGACGATGGCCGTGTCGAGCGTGGGCATGTTGGGCGACGGCATCACCCAGGGCACATCGGTCGCGTCGAAATACATCTCGCGCGACCAGCCTTCCATGGGAACGATTTCGAGCGCGGCGCCGAGGCGAAAATGCTCGTTGAACAGGCGCGCGAGCTCCGCGACGGTCATTCCGTGCCGCATGGGCATGCGGAACTGGCCCACGAAGGATTCATAGCCGGGTTCGAGCGTCGGCCCTTCGATCCGCGCCCCGCCGATCGGATTGGGACGGTCGCACACGATGACGGGCAGCCCCGCCCGCGCCGCGGCGCGCAGGCAATTGGCCATGGTGTAGATGAAGGTATAGATGCGCGCGCCGACGTCCTGCAGATCGATGACGAGAACGTCGATCAGCTCCAGCATCTCAGCCGTCGGCTCCCGCGTCTCGCTATAGAGCGAGAAGATCGGCACCTTGCGGCGCCGGTCCTCGGCGTGCGGGCTTTCGATCATGTTGTCTTGCAGGTTCGACTGGTAGCCATGCTGCGGCCCGAAGATGGCCGCGAGTGTGTAGTCGGCCGATTGGCCGAGCCGGTCGACCACATGGACGTAAGCGTGGTCGATCGAGGCCGGATTGGCCAAGACGCCCACGCGCAGCCCGTTCAGACGGGAAGAGGCGATGAGCCGTTCGGAGCCGAGCAGCATGGCCGGGGGATCAACCCCGCCGCAACAGATGCAGGCTGAAGAGCTGGTCCCGGTCGGTCCACGCCTTCATCGGCTCCCAGCCCGCGCGCGCGGCGAGCGCCTGGAACGCGTCCACCGCATATTTGTGGGAGTTCTCGGTGTGGATGCGCTCGCCCTTGGCGAAACTGAAATCGCGGCCGCAGGCACGCACGCGCTGCGCGGCGAGGCTCGTGAGATACATCTCGATGCGGCCCTGCCTCCTCGTTCCACACCGCCTCATGGGCGAAGCGGGCGAGGTCGAAAGTGCCGCCAAGCTCGCGATTGATGCGCGCGAGCAGATTGAGGTTGAATTGGGCGGTGACGCCTTGCGCATCGTCATAGGCCGGCAAGAGGATCGAAGGCGACTTCTTGAGATCGACGCCGATGAGGAAGAGGGCGCCCTTGCCCAAGAGCCGCGCCGCATTGGCGAGGAAGGCCGTGGCCTCTTCATGGGTGAGATTGCCGATGGTCGAGCCGGAGAAGAAGCCGAGCTTCGCGCCCCGCCGCGCGATCGCCGGCAGCGCCACGGCGCGGGTGAAGTCGGCGATGAGCGGGGAAATGACGAGATCGGTATGCTGCTCTTTCAGCCAGCCTGCCGCCTCTTCGAGGCTCTCGCCGGCGATGTCGATGGGGACATAGGCGCGCACGCGGGAGAGCGCCTCGATGAGCAGGCTCGTCTTGCGCGAGGAGCCGGAGCCGAACTCGACCAGCACGCGGTCGGCGCCGGCAAGCGCGGCGATCTCGCCCCCATGAGCGAGGAGCAATTCGGTCTCCACCCGCGTCGGGTAATATTCCGGCAGCGCGGTGATCTCCTCGAACAGCGCGCATCCCGCCGCATCGTAGAAGAAGCGGCAGGGCAGGCTGCGCGGCCGCCGCGCGAAGCCGGCAAGGACCGCGGCGGCGAAATCGGCAAGCGCGTCAGGCCGCGCCTCGCGCCGCGCGCCGACGCTCTGCTCCTCGGCAAGGTCGAGAGAGATGTCGCCCTCCGTCATGCGTCGCCGGCCAAGCGCAAGCCCATGAACTGCCAGCGCTGATGGGGATAGAAGAAATTGCGGTAGGTCGGCCGCACATGGCCGTCCGGCGTGGCGCAGGAGCCGCCGCGCAGCACGAACTGATTGCACATGAACTTGCCGTTATATTCGCCGACGGCGCCGGCGGCCGTCTTGAAGCCGGGATAAGGGAGATAGGCGCTCCCCGTCCACTCCCACACATCGCCATACATCTGCTGGAGGCCGTCCGCGTCCGCATCGGCCGGCATGGGGCGCAAATGACCGGCGCCGAGGGTGCGCCCCTCGACCGGCAGGCTCCGCGCGGCCACCTCCCATTCGAACTCGGACGGCAGGCGCTTGCCCGCCCAGCGGGCGAAGGCGTCGGCCTCGTAGAAGCTCACATGGCAGACGGGCGCGGCGGGCTCGATCGGCCGGAAGCCGTGCAAGCTCATCTGCATGAAACCGCCATCGGCCTCCTCCCAATAGAGCGGCGCCGTCCAGCCTTGGGCTTTGACCATGGCCCAGCCGTCGGCGAGCCACAGCGTCGGCGTCGCATAGCCGCCGTCCTCGATGAATTGGCTCCATTCGGCATTGGTGACGAGGCGGTTGGCGAGAGTGAAGGGGCGGACGAGCTGCTTCGTGGCGCGGGCCTTCATTGTCATAGGCAAAGCCGTTGCCTTCATGCCCGAGTTCGAAGATGCCGCCGTCGAAATGCGTCCAGGACAGAGGCGACGGCTCGCTCGCGCGCATGCCGGGGCTTGCCGCCGCATAAGCGGGCTTGAGCGGCTCCGCCGCGAACAGGCTCAATATGTCGGTGAGGAGCAGCTCCTGATGCTGCTGCTCGTGATTGATGCCGAGCTCGACCAGCGCCGCGGCTTCCGCGCTCACGCTGCCGGCGAAGAGCAGCGCGAGCGCCTCGTCCACATGCGCGCGATAGTCGCGCACGGCTTGGGCCGAAGGGCGCGTGAGCAGCCCACGTTTGCCGCGCGGCTGCCGCGGTCCCACGCTCTCATAATAGGAGTTGAAGCAATATTCGAAGCTCTCGTCGAACACGCGGTAGCCGGCGAGGAAGCGCTTCAGCACGAAGGCCTCGAAGAACCAAGTGGTATGGGCGAGGTGCCATTTGGTCGGGCTCGCATCGTCATTGGCCTGCACGACCTGGTCCTCGTCGCTCAGGGGCCGGGCGAGCTCGCCCGACAGCGCCCGGGTGCGGAACAGGCGGTCCCTGAGGCTGCCGCCCCGGAACGGTGTCGATGATCCTTGGGGTTTGCTTCGCCGCTCGGCGAGGATGGTCTCCTGCGCGCTCATGTCTCCTCCCAGGGTCCGGATTTCACGCCCGCCAAGCCGTAAGGACCGAACGCGCGAAGCCGCATGTCTTGAGCACCAACGCGAAGATTTACCAGCTTGTTCCGCCACGCGAAATGGTTAAGCATGCACGACTCCGTGAGCAAATTATGGAGAGGCGGGTGACGAAGCGCGGACTGGCGAGGAGCTATGACGAGGAGTCCGATCCTCTCCTCGTCTTCGATGGCCGCCAGTCGCCGGTCGCCGCCGAGCTGCAGCGGGGCGTGTGCCGGGCGTTGCGCGCGCTGAACTATTCGGTGGTCACCGAGCTGCCGCTCGCCAATGGCCGCCGCGCCGACGTGGTGGCGCTGTCGGGCGCGGGCGACATCGTGATCGTGGAGATCAAATCCTGCCTGCTCGATTTCGAGACGGACGGCAAATGGCACGACTATCTGCCCCATTGCGACCGGCTCTATTTCGCCGTGGCGCCGGCCTTTCCGCGCGAGGTGATCCCCGAGCCTGTGGGCCTGATCCTCGCCGACCGCTATGGCGCCGAGTTGGTGCGGGAGCCGGTGGAGGAGCGCCTTTCGCCGCGCGGCGCAAGGCGATGATGCTGTGCTTCGCCCATGCCGCGGCGCTCAGGCTGCAGCGCCACCTCGATCCCGGCTGCGGCTTCGAATTCTAATTTAGACTGAGCTGGCTATTTCGGCGCGCGCTTGGCGAGAATGCGCTGCAGCGTGCGCCGATGCATGTTGAGCCGCCGCGCCGTCTCCGAGACGTTGCGGTTGCACAGCTCATAGACGCGCTGAATGTGCTCCCAGCGCACGCGGTCGGCCGACATCGGGTTCTCCGGCGGCGGCGCCTTGGCATCCGAAGGGGCGATGAGCGCGTGATAGACGTCGTCGGCATCGGCGGGCTTGGCGAGATAGTCGACCGCCCCGAGCTTCACCGCGGTCACCGCGGTGGCGATGTTGCCATAGCCCGTGAGCACCACCGCGCGCGCCTCGGGGCGCACGTCCTTGAGTGCGGCGATCACGTCGATGCCGCTGCCGTCGTCGAGCCGCATATCCACCACGGCGAAAGCGGGCGGACGGCGGCGGAGCGAGGAGAGGCCGTCTTCCACGGTCGGCGCGATCTCGACCTCGAAGCCGCGCGTCTCCATGGCGCGCGCGAGCCGCGCGAGAAAGGCGCGGTCGTCGTCGACGATGAGCAGGGTCTTGTCCTGCGGTAAGGGCCAGGATTGTTGAGCTTCCATGATCGAGCTCTCCTCTACCGTTCGCTAGCGCCCGGTCCCAAGGCGGCCCTCCCCAGGGTGATGCTTTGCGCGTGATTTCGCGGGACTTGCGACCTTAGAGCTATGCCTTCTCTCCTGGGTCCGCGCAAGGACCATCACGCCGAATTGCGCAAGGAAGATCAAGGAAGACAAGGCAGATTAAGAAAAATTAAGGCGAGTTGCGGCGGCAATCCCCGCCTAGGCCACGGGCTCCGGCTGCCGCTCGATGGGCGCGAAGCTCTGCTCGAATTTGGCGCGCGGCCACACCACCGTGACCATGGCGCCGCCAAAGGGCCCGGCGCGGTTGGCAAGCTCGATGCGGGCGCCGGAGCGCTCCAACAGCGTCTTGGCGATGAAGAAGCCGAGCCCGAGGCCGACATGCTCCTCGGGTCCCTCTTCGCCCGTGCTGTGCCCCGGCCGCGTGGTGACGAAGGGCTCGCCCAGCTGCTCGAGCACCCGGAGCGGGAAGCCGGTGCCGTCATCGGCGATGACGACCTTGACCTCCTCGCCCGACCAGCTCGCCTCGACCTCGACCTTGCTCGTGGCGAAGTCGATGGCGTTCTCGACGAGATTGCCGAGCCCGTAGAGCACGCCGGGATTGCGCTGCATCACCGGCTCCTGCGCGTCGCGGCTGCCGGCTTCGAGCCCGGGCTCGGGCCCGACCGCGCACCTCGATGGGCACGGCGACCAGGCGGTGCGGCGTCACCACCTCCTCGATGAGGTGGCTGAGCGAGAGGCGCGACACGATGAAGTCCGGCTGCTCGCCCCGTCCGGCGAGTTGCGACAGGATCTCGCGGCAGCGCTCCGCCTGGGCGCGCAGCAGCACCAAATCCTCGTAATGGGCGTCCGCGGGCTTGGCGTCGCGGATCAGCTCCTTGGTGACCACGGCGATGGTGGCGAGCGGCGTGCCGAGCCCATGCGCCGCGGCGGCGGCGAGCCCGTCGAGCGCGGTGAGCTTCTGCTCGCGCGCGAGCACGATCTCGGCGGCGGCGAGCGCCTCGGCCATGCGCCGCGCCTCCTCGGCGGTGCGCCAGGAATAGAAGCCGATGAACAGGATGCCCAGCACCACGGCCGCCCACACGCCCATGACGTAAGGGTAGGGGAGCGAGAGCTTGGAATGGTGGAACCAGGGCAGCGCGTGGTGGAAGTCGGTCAGAAGCGTCGCCGCGATGATCGTGAGCGCGCCGAGCGCCACCGTCACCCGCGGCGGCAGCGTCGAGGCCGACACCGTCACCGGCGCGATGAGCAGGAAGGCGAACGGGTTCTCGAGCCCGCCGGTGAGATAGAGCAGGCCGGCGAGCTGGAGCACGTCGTAGCCGAGCATGAGGAAGGCGTAGCCGCTCTTGAGCCGCTGGCTCGCGGGATAGCGGATGCGCAAGGCGACGTTGAGCCAGGCCGAAAGCGAGATGACGGCAAGACAGGCGCCGATCGGCAGGTCGACGCCCAAGATCCAATAGGCGCCGATGACGGTCACGCTCTGGCCGAGCACGGCGAGCCAGCGCAGCCGCACGATGGTCTGCAGCCTGAGCCTGCTTTCGCCATGCTGGAGCCAGGCGGGCGGGGTGGAGTTGGGAGTGGTTTGACTCTTGTCCTGCGCGGTCATAGCTCAACTCTAGCACGGGGCGGCGTGGCCATAATTCGGACAAAGCGGGCGAGCAGGCGGAAGCCATGCGTGAGAGTGGCGGAAAACAAGGCGGTGGAGAGGCGATCGCAGCACAAGGCGCGGCCCCGCCCGTCGCCGTGCGCGACCTGACCAAGGTCTATGGCGCCGTCACCGCCGTCGATCACATCAGTTTTACCATCGAGCCGGGCTCGACCGTGGCGCTCCTTGGCGGCAACGGCGCCGGCAAGACCACGACCATCTCCATGCTGCTCGGCCTCGTCGTGCCGACCGCGGGCGAGGTGCGCGTCTTCGGCGCCGATATGAGCCGCAACCGCTACGCTGTCGCCCACCGGCTCAATTTCCAGAGCCCCTATGTGGATATGCCCATGCGGCTCACCGTGCGCCAGAACCTCACCGTCTATGCCGGGCTGTACGGCATCGCCAATGTCACGGAGCGCGTCGGCTCGATTGCCGAGGATTTGCAGATCGAGGCGCTGCTCGACCGCCAGACCGGCAAGCTCTCGGCCGGCCAGAAGACGCGGGTGGGGCTCGCCAAGGCGCTGCTCAACGCGCCCGACCTTCTCCTGCTCGACGAGCCCACCGCCTCGCTCGATCCCGATACCGCCGACTGGATCCGGGAGAAGCTGCAGGCCTTCGGCCGCGACCGCGGCGCCACCATCCTGCTTGCCTCCCACAATATGGCCGAGGTCGAGCGCCTCGCCGACCGCGTCATCCTGCTCGAAGCCGGCCGCATCGTCGAAGACGGGCCGCCGCAACATTTGGTCAAGGCCTATGGCCGGCGGACGCTGGAAGAAGTGTTCCTGCAGATCGCGCGGCGGCCGACGGGAGCCGAACCCCGCGCCATGATGCGCCCCGATGGCGGGCCCGCGCGCGGCGGCGATCGCCGCCGCCGAGACCGAGACGGAGGCAGCACCATGACCGCGAGCGTGCTGCCCGTGATGGGACCGGCCGACGGGCTCGCCTCGAGCCTGCGCCGCATCGGCGCGCTCGTGCGCCGCTACGTCTACCTCATCAAGAGCTCGTGGCTCCGGTCGCTCGAGATCGTCTACTGGCCCTTCCTGCAAATGGTGATGTGGGGCTTCCTGCAGAAATATCTCGTCACCAATACCGGGCCGGCGGCGGTCGCGGGCGGGCTTCTGATCGGCGCGGTGCTGCTCTGGGACATTCAGTTCCGCAGCCAGATCGGCTTCTCGGTGGGCTTCCTCGAGGAGATGTGGTCGCGCAATCTCGGCCAGCTGCTCATCAGCCCGCTCCGCCCCAATGAGCTGGTCGCGGCCTTGAGCTTGCTCAGCCTGATCCGGCTTCTCATCGCCATGGTGCCGGTGACCATCGCCGCCTATCTGTTCTTCGGCTTCAACCTGTTCGGCCTCGGCGCCGGGCTCGGCGTCTTCCTCGCCGTGCTCATTCTCACCGGCTGGGCGCTCGCGCTCTTCTCCTCGGGCATCATCCTGCGCTATGGGCTCGGCGCCGAGGAGCTGTCCTGGTCCTTGGGCTTCATCCTCTTGCCGGTCGTTTGCGTCTATTATCCCGTGGCGGTGCTGCCCGGCTGGCTCCAGCCCATCGCGCTTGCCTTTCCCTCGACCCATGTGTTCGAGGGCATGCGCGCGATCCTTCTGCACCACACCTTCAACGGCAAAGAGCTCGTCTGGGCGCTCGCCTTGAACGCGATCTATCTGGCCGTGGCCTATCTCGCCTTCCGCACCTTCCTGCGCGGCGCGCGGGTCAACGGCTCGATTCTGCAGCTCGGAGAATAGCGTCGCATGCGGCAGAAGCTCCTCATCGTCATCATCGGCGGCTTCCTCATCGGCGTGGTCGCTGGGCTCGCGCTGCTTCTGACCCTCGACCTGGGTCAGCCGCCGATCGAGACGTCCGGCACGGCGCTGATCGGCGGCCCCTTCACCCTCGTCGACCAGACCGGCAAGACCGTCACCGACGCCGACTATGCCGGCCGCTACAAGCTGATCTTTTTCGGCTTCACCCATTGCCCCGACATCTGCCCGGCCGAGCTCCAGGTGATGGCAGCAGGCGCTCGATCGGCTGGGCGACAAGGCGGACAAGGTTGTGCCCATCTTCATTACCCTCGACCCCGAGCGCGACACGCCCGCGGTCATGGCCGACTATGTGAAGAATTTCAGCCCGCGGCTCGTGGGCCTCACCGGCTCGCCCGAGCAGGTGGCCGCCGCCGCCAAGGCCTACCGGATCATCTTTACCAAGGTGGAGGACCCGGACTTCCGCCAATGGCTATACCGTCGACCACTCCGCGCTCGCCTATTTGATGGGCCCGGACGGCAGCTATGTTGACCATTTCGCCTATGGCACCGGGGCCGAGGCCATGGCCGAGAAGCTCAAACGCTACCTTTAGCCGCGCGGCCGATCGGCCCCCGCGGCCATTTGTCATTGCACTGCAGCATAGAATCACCATTTGAGTTTGCGATGCAACATCAACTGTGCCCTAATCCAGGGTCCAGACCGGAGGCCCATGCTTTATCACCTGTACGAGTTGAACCACGCGGCTTTGAGCCCTGCCCGGGCGGCGGCTGACGCTTGCCGGCTGCTCTTCCGCAATCCGCTCAACCCGGCCTCCCATACCCCCTTGGGCCGCGGGGCGGCGGCGGCGGCCGAGCTTTTCGAGCGCTCGACCCGGCGCTATGGCCAGCCTGCCTGGGACATCGGCACGACCAAGGTGGACGGGCACGAGGTCGCCGTCCGCGAGCGCACCCTTCTGACCAAGCCCTTCTGCGACCTCGTTTATTTCGAGCGCGACGTGTCCCTGCGCCGCCGCCGGCGCGACCCCAAGCTCCTGATCGTGGCGCCCATGGCCGGGCATTTCCCGACGCTGCTGCGGGGCACGGTGCGCGACATGCTGCCGAACCACGAGGTCTATATCACCGAATGGCGCGACGCCCGCCGCGTGCCGCGCAGCGCAGGTCCCTTCGACCTCGACGACTACATCGATTATATCGTTGAGTTTGTGCGGTTTTTCCGCGGAAACGTGCATGTGATGGCGGTCTGCCAGCCGACCGTGCCCGTCTTTGCCGCCATTTCCCTGATGGAGGCGAACGGCGACCGCGCCGCGCCCCATTCCATGATCCTCATGGCCGGCCCCATCGATCCGCGCGAGAGCCCGACCGAGGTCAACCGCTTCGCCTCGGCCCGCAGCCTCGATTGGTTCGAGCGCAATGTCATCACCCAGGTCCCCTGGCCCCATCCCGGCATGATGCGGATGGTCTATCCGGGATTCCTCCAGCTCACCGGCTTCATGGGCATGAATCTGGAGCGCCATATGAGCGCCCATCGCGATCTCTTCCATAATTTGATCAGGGGCGATGGCGATTCCGCCGATAAGCATCGCGAGTTCTACGACGAGTTCCTCGCCGTCATGGACCTCACGGCCGAATATTACTTGCAGACCATCGATACGGTCTTCCTCAAGCAATCCCTGCCCAAGGGCGAGATGCAGCACCGCCACGTCACCGTCGACCCGGGCAAGATCCGCCGCGTGGCGCTGATGACCGTGGAAGGCGAGAAGGACGATATTTCCGGCCTCGGCCAGACCCATGCTGCTCAGACTTTGAGCAGCAATTTGCCCGGGCCAATGCGTGAGCAATACACGCAAATGGGCGTCGGCCATTACGGCGTGTTCAACGGCTCCCGCTTCCGCGCCGAGATCGCCCCAAAGATCAGCAAATTCATACGCTTACACCAGCGTGGCAGCGGCATTTTGGGCCGCGCGCTCGATCGTTTCGCGGCTTAGGCAACCCCCCGCTCGCAGAGCTGTGTTAAGGTAGCTCCCGTCGATTCGGGGGGTACAAACAAGCGCGAGTAGGGAGCGTGTCATGCTTAAGCGGCTGCGGCCGGGGGAGACCCTTGAAGTTAAGGTCAAAGGACTTGGAGTTCCGATCCTGCTCAGGCGCAGCACGCGCGCGCGACGATTTCAGCCTGCAGGTGAGCGAGGCGCGCCGCGGCGCCGTCCTCACCATGCCCGTCTATTCCAGCTTCACCGAAGCCGATGAATTTCTCTCGCGCCATCTCGGCTGGCTGAAGGAGCGCGTCGCCGGTCTGTCCGAGCCCGTGCCCTTCACCCATGGCGCCATCGTTCCCTTGCGCGGCTATGCCCACACGATCCGTTTCGCCGGCTCTCGTGCGCCGCCGTGGCGTGGTGTGGATCGAGGAGCCGGAAGATGCCAAGGCCGCGCCCGCTTGGCCCGAAGGCGCGCGCGTGTCGGCGCGCCGGCTGCCGCGCCTCTATGTGTCGGGCGAGGACAAGCATGCGCCGCGCCGCTTGCTCGATTGGCTGCGGCGCCAAGCGCATCTCGACTTGAAGACGCGCGTGGGCGTGCATGCGAAGCGGCTCAATCTCGCGCCCAAGCGTCTCTTCGTGCGCGATCAGACCACGCGCTGGGGCTCATGCTCCACGAGCGGCGCGCTGTCCTTTTCCTGGCGCCTCGTGCTCGCGCCGCCTTTCGTGCTCGATTATCTCGCCGCGCATGAGGTCGCCCATCTCGCCCATATGAATCATGGGCCGCGCTTCTGGGCGCTGGTCGAGCGCGCCATGCCGCGCTGCGAGGAGGCGCGCAATTGGCTGCTCAAGCACGGCGCGAGCCTGCACCGCTACGGCGCCGAGGGCATGCTGTCCTCGCCCGGGCGCTCGCCCGACCGCACCATCGAGTAGGGGATCGCCTAGCCGCCGCCGAGGATGCCGAAGACGCGGCGGAAGAACGGCCGGTCGCCGTCCTCGTTGCGCGCCGACGAGGTGCCGAGCGGCGACTGCGCGCTCGCCTGCTCGAGCCGCGGCGTGCCGGTGCCGGGCAGCGGCAGCGGCGTCTTGCCCTGATGGGCATAGAGCATGATGTCGTGCCACACCCGCGCCGGCACGGTGCCGCCGCTGACGTTGTGCATCTTCGTCCCGTCGTCATTGCCGACCCACACGCCCGCCACATAATGCGCGGTGTAGCCGACGAACCAGGCGTCGCGCGAGCCTTGGCTCGTGCCGGTCTTGCCGCCGGCCTGATGGTCGGGAATGCCGGCCTGCTTGCCGGTGCCGTAGACGACGGTCGCGTTCATCATGTCGTTGATCGCCGCCACGTAGGGCAGCGCCACGACCTGGCCGAGCCCCGAGCCCTTGCGCCGATAGATCACCTTGCCGTCGCCGTTGCGCACCTGGTTGATGATGTGGGGCAGCACGCCGCGCCCGCCATTGGCGAAGGGCGTATAGGCGGAGGTCAGCTCGAGCAGCGTGACCTCGGAGGTGCCGAGCGCGAGCGACGGCGTGTCCTTGAGCTCCGAATGGATGCCGAGCCGCCGCGCGGTGCGGATCACGCGCCAGCGTCCGACGTCGCCGGCGAGCTTCACCGCCACCGTGTTGATCGACTGGGCGAGGCTGTCGCGCAAGCTGACCTCGCCGCGATAGGTGCCGGTATGGTTCCTGGGCGACCAGCCGTCGATGGTCGTAGGCTCGTCGTCGGCGACCGAGTTGGGCGTGTAGCCCGCTTCCAGCGCCGTGAGATAGACGAACGGCTTGAAGGCCGAGCCCGGCTGGCGCAGCGCCTTGACCGCGCGGTCGAACGGGCTCGTCCGATAGGAGCGGCCGCCCACCAGCGCCTGGACCGCGCCCGAGGTGTCGAGCACGACGACGGCGCCTTCGCCCGCGCCGAGCGCGGCCGCCCTCGCTGTCGAGCTCTTGCCGGAACGTCTGCTGCGCCACGCGCTGCAGCCCGGCATCGATGGTGGTCTCGACGATGAGGTCGCCGTCGGGCTCGCCCACGCAATCGGGCAGCTGCTCGGCCACCCAATCGACGGCGTAAGGAAAGCCCGTCTCGTCGCCCATGGGCCTGAGCTTGAGCGGCTGGAGCCGCGCCTCGCGCGCCTCCGCGGGCGTGAGGAAGCCCGCCTCCACCATATTGCCGAGCACCTCGTCGATGCGGGCGGTGGCGCGGCTCACGCTGCGGGTCGGCGCATAGCGCGACGGCGCCTTGAGCAGACCGGCGAGCATTGCCGCCTGACTTAAGCTGACGAAACGCGCCGATTTGCCGAAATAGCGCCGCGAGGCGGCGTCGACCCCATAGGTGCCGCCGCCGAAATAGACGCGGTTCAGATAGAGCTCGAGGATCTCGTCCTTGGAGAAGCGATGCTCGAGCCAGATCGCATAGATCACCTCCTCGAGCTTGCGCGTCATGGTGCGTTGGGGCGAGAGGAACAGATTCTTGGCGAGCTGCTGGGTGATGGTCGAGCCGCCCTCGACCACGGAGCCCGCTTCGAAATTGCGGAAGGCCGCGCGCACGAGCCCGAGCGGATCGACGCCGAAATGCTGGTAGAAGCGGCGGTCCTCGGTGGCGAGCACGGCCTTGGCGAGGTAAGGCGGCAAATGCTCGAGCCGCACATGGCCGCGGCGCAGGCCCCGCTCGGCGAGCACGGTGCCGTCGGCGGCGAGAATGGTGAGGTTGGGCGGCCGGTCGTCGAGCGTCACCAGCACGGGATCGGGCAGCTTGGCGATGAAATAGGCGCCGATCGCGCCGATGATGAGCGCGGCCCACACCGCCACGAGCAGAAAGAAGCGCAAGATGGGGTGCTTGGCGCGCTTGCGCGCGGCGGGCTTGCGCCGCACCTGCGGGCGCCGGTCGCTGGACATGCGGCTCCTGCCGCTCCCCCCGCCGGCTCTTTCCGTTCTGCCGCGCAACCATGACCAAGCCCGCTCCATCCAATGGATGCGAGCATGCGGACCCCGTCAGGCGCCGCACCTCCCGTGAAGCTTAGGCGTTCCGGATTGACACAGCGTTAAAGGATTGCGGCACCAGGCAGGCGCTACACGTCGAGATTGGCCACCTGGAGCGCGTTGGCCTGGATGAACTCGCGCCGGGGCTCGACCACGTCGCCCATGAGCCGGGCGAAGATCTCGTCCGCCTCGTCGAGCTCGCCCACCTTCACCTGGAGGATGGTGCGGCTCTCGGTGTCGAGCGTCGTCTCCCACAGCTGCTCGGGGTTCATTTCGCCCAAGCCCTTGTAGCGTTGCAGCGTGAGCCCCTTGCGCCCCGCCGTCATCACCGCGTCGAGCAGCTCGCTCGGGCCGTGCACGGGGAGGCTCACCTCTTTGCGCTTGAGCGTCGCGGGCTTGGCATAGTTCTCCTGCAAATGCTCGGCATATTGGTCGAGCTTGAGCGCGTCGGATGAGGCGATGAACGGCCCGTCGATCAGATGGGACTCCATGACGCCGCGCAGCTCGCGCCAGAAGCGAAGGCCCCCTTCGGGCAGCGCCTCGCCATGCCAGCCGCGCTCGGTCTCCTCGGACAACGCATCGAGGCGCTTGGCGATATAGGCGGCCGCTGCCTGCGCCTGCTTCGCATCCTTCAGCACCTTGGGATTGAGCGCGCCGGCGATCGCCGCCTGCTCGACGATGAAGCGCGGAATAGCGGCCATGCAGCCCTTTGAGGATGCCGCCCAATTTGCGCGCCGTCTCCACGATGTCGCGCAGATCCTCGCCGCCGCGGCTCGCCCCTCGCCGGTGAGGAGCAAGGTGTCCTCCAGCCCCTCGCCGATGAGATAGTCCTCGAGCGCCTTCTCGTCCTTGAGGTAGCGCTCGGCCTGGCCGCGCTTCACCTTGTAGAGCGGCGGCTGGGCGATGAAGAGATTGCCCGCTTCCACGAGCTGCTTCATCTGCCGGTAGAAGAAGGTGAGCAGCAGGGTGCGGATATGGGCGCCGTCCACGTCGGCGTCGGTCATGATGATGACCTTGTGGTAGCGGAGCTTGCTGAGGTCGAAATCGTCGCGGCCGATGCCGGTGCCGAGCGCGGTGATCAGCGTGCCGATCTCCTGGCTCGACAGCATCTTGTCGAAGCGGGCGCGCTCCACGTTGAGGATCTTGCCGCGCAAGGGCAGCACGGCCTGGAAGGCGCGGTCGCGCGCCTGCTTGGCGCTGCCGCCGGCGGAATCGCCCTCGACCAGGAACAGCTCGGATTTGGCGGGATCGCGCTCCTGGCAATCGGCGAGCTTGCCCGGCAGCGAGGCCATGTCGAGCGCGCCCTTGCGGCGGGTGAGCTCGCGGGCCTTGCGCGCGGCCTCGCGCGCGGCGGCCGCCTCCACGATCTTCTGCACCACGAGGCGCGCCTCGCCCGGATTCTCCTCGAACCATTGCGACAGCGCTCCCGCCATCACGCTCTCGACCACCGGGCGCACCTCGGAGGAGACGAGCTTATCCTTGGTCTGGCTGGAGAATTTGGGGTCCGGCACCTTGACCGAGAGCACGCAGGACAGTCCCTCGCGCGCGTCGTCGCCGGTGAGCGCCACCTTCTCCTTCTTGGCGATGCCGGACTCCGCCGCATAGGTGTTGACGGTGCGGGTGAGCGCCGCGCGGAAGCCCGCCAGATGCGTGCCGCCGTCGCGCTGCGGGATGTTGTTGGTGAAGCACAGCACGTTCTCGTGGTAGCTGTCGTTCCACCACAGCGCCGCCTCGACCGTGATGCGGTCCTGGGTCTTGTCCACCATGATGGGCTCGCTGATGAGCGGATGCTTGGCGCGGTCGATGAAGCGCACGAATTCGCGCAAGCCCCCCTCGTAGCGCATCTCCTCGGTGCGCGGCTCCACACCGCGATGGTCGGTCAACAGGATGCGCACGCCCGAGTTCAAAAAGGCGAGCTCGCGCAAACGGTGCTCCAGCGTGGCGTAGTCGAACTCGATCATGGTGAAGGTCTTGGTGCTCGGCACGAAATTGATGCGCGTGCCGGTCTTGCCTTCGGTTTGCGCCACCACCTTGAGCGGCGCCTCGGCCACGCCGTCGGCGAAGCGCATGAAGTGCTCCTTGCCGTCGCGCCAGATGGTGAGGTCGAGCTTGGAGGAGAGCGCGTTGACCACCGACACGCCGACGCCGTGCAACCCGCCCGACACCTTGTAGGAGTTCTGGTCGAACTTCCCGCCGGCATGCAGCTGCGTCATGATCACTTCCGCCGCCGAGACGCCTTCGCCCTTGTGGATCTCGGTGGGGATGCCGCGGCCATTATCCTCGACCGTGACCGAGCCGTCGGCGTTGAGCAGCACCAGGATCTCGTCGCAATAGCCCGCGAGCGCCTCGTCGATGGCGTTGTCGACCACCTCATAGACCATGTGGTGGAGGCCCGAGCCGTCATCGGTGTCGCCGATATACATGCCCGGCCGCTTGCGCACGGCGTCGAGGCCTTTCAGCACCTTGATGGATTCGGCGCCGTATTCGGAGGCGGCGGCGACTTTGCGTTTCGAGGCTGGTGTCATGGGTCCCTGGCAGTCTTTTATTGGGGTTGCGCGGGCCGAAAATCCTCCCCGCGAGTCAGGCTCTGATCTTACCCTGATTTACCGTCAGGATGTGGGCGCTGGCAGCGATCCCGGCGAAGAGTTCTCTGTCCGTTCCAGTCATCCAGGCCTGGGGCGCAAGGCGCAGAATTTCGCCAAAAAGGGCCTCGCGCCGGGCCTCGTCGAGATGGGCGGCCACCTCGTCGAGGAGGACGAGCGGGGCGGCGCCTTCGAGCTCGGAAATCAGCTCGGCCTGGGCCAGAACGAGCCCCAACAGGAGCGCCTTCTGCTCGCCCGAGGAGCAGGTTTCGGCGAGCGCTTCGTGGGGGCCGTGCATCACTATTAGGTCGCTCAGATGCGGTCCTGCAAGGGCCCTGGCCGCGGCCCGGTCGCGCTCCCGCCCCTCATGCAGCGCGCGCCGGAAATCGTCCTCGACCTCGACCGCGGGGCGCGTCGCCAAGCCTGCCTCGAGCGTGCCGGCGAGCGACAGCGCCGCGTAAGGGAAGGGGCCGTCGCCGCGCTTGGCCACCGCGTCCTCGATGAGGCGGGTGAGCCGGGCGACCGCATCGAGGCGCGCGGCGGCGATGGCCGTGCCCGCCTCCGCCATCTGCTCCTCGAGCCCCGCGAACAAAGCGGGCGAGCCCTCGCGCAGCTGGAACAGGCGGTTCCGCTGGCGCATGGCCCGGTCGTAGCGGGCGCGGGGCCCGCGCATCTTGGGATCGATGGCGAGCATCAGCCGGTCGAGGAAGCGCCGCCGCTCCGCAGCGGGTCCGGTGAACAAGCCGTCCATGGCGGGGATGAGCCAGACGAGCTTGACCTGCTCGCCGAGCGCGCCCGGGCTCGCCTCTTTGTCCGCGATACGCACGGTGCGGCCGGCGGCCTCACTCTCGGGGCGCGGCTCCCAGCCGGTGCTGATCTCCACCTCGCCATGGCGGGACATCACCCGCGCGGCGATGGCGAAGCTGCCCGGGCCGTCTTTGCGCGGCAGCTCGGCGAGCGGCCGGGCGCGTAAGCCGGAGCCCGGGCCGAGCAGCGACACGGCCTCGAGCAGATTGGTCTTGCCCGCGCCATTGTCGCCCACGAGCACCACGGAGCGCTGATCGAGGGGAAGCTCGGCGCGGACATAGTTGCGGAAATTGACGAGCTTCAGCGCCGTCACGAACAGACGGCATTCAGGGTGGCGATGGTCCGGCTCCGCCGCCACCGCCTCGACCCGCTCACTCGCTTGGCCGCCGGCCCGCCGCCTCATACCCGCATGGGCATCAGCACATAGAGGGCCGATGCGTCCTTGACGTCCCGCACCATGGTGGGCGAGCCGGGATCGGCGAGCTGGAACTCGGCGGTGCCGCTTTCGAGCTGGCCGGAGATATCGAGCAGATAGCGCGCATTGAAGCCGATCTCGAGCGGATCGAAGCCATAGTCGACCGGCAGCTCCTCGGTGGCGCTGCCGCTGTCGGGATTGTTCACCGACAGCACGAGCTTGCCGTCGGTGATGGTGAGCTTCACCGCCCGGCCCTTGTCGCTCGACAGCGTCGACACCCGATCGACGGCCTGGGCGAAGGCCGCGTTGTCCACCTCCATGCGCTTGTCGTTCCCTTGCGGGATGACGCGCTCATAATCGGGGAAGGTGCCGTCGATCAGCTTGGAGGTGAGCACGACCCGCGCCGTGGTGACGCGGATCTTGGACGGCGACAGCTCGATGCGCACCTCGCCGTCGGCGTCCTCCACGAGCTTGGCGAGCTCCGACACGGTCTTGCGCGGCACGATCACGCCCGGCATGTCCTTGGCGCCCGCGGGCAGCGGCAGCTCGACTTGCGCGAGCCGGTGGCCGTCGGTGGCGACGGCGCGGAGCGTCGGCTTGCCCTCGCTCGTCGCCCCATGGAGGTAGATGCCGTTCAGATAATAGCGCGTCTCCTCCGTCGAGATGGCAAAGCGGGTCTTGTCGATGAGCCGCTTGAGGTCGGCGGCGCTGAGCGTAAAGGCATGGCCGAGATCGTCCACGCTGAGGGAGGGAAAATCGTCGGCCGGCAGCGTCTGCAGCGAGAAGCGCGCGGGGCCGGAGGTGATGGTGAGCCGCCCCTGCTCGCCGTCGAGCGCAAGCTCGATGTCGGCGCCCTCGGGCAGCTTGCGCACGATGTCGTGGAACATATGGGCGGGCACGGTGGTGGCCCCTTCGCCCTTGGCCCGCGCCGGCAGCGTCTCCACCAGCTCCATGTCCAGGTCGGTGGCGGTGAGTTTCAGCTCATTGTTCCGCGCGGCGAGATGGACATTGGAGAGAATGGGGATGGTGTTGCGCCGCTCGACCACGCTCGCCACATGGGCGAGCGCGCGCGCCAGACCTGCCTTGTCGATCGTCAACCGCATGCGCTGATCGATGCCCGTTTTGTTGCGTTTCCAAGGATTGGCGCGGGAGCCGGCCGGAGCGGCATTGGCCCCAGTCGAAACCCGGCAGAAAGGCGCGTGAAGGTCAAAATCTCCCGGGCACGACCTTGCCGCGCTCACGCCCAATTTGCAAGAGGGGGCAAGGGCTCTGGAAGGGGCATGCCGGCCCCTCCCAGAGGCAGCCCTAATCGCGCAACAGCCGCTTCAGAAGCTCGATCTCCTCGCGCAGCTGATTGTCGTCGTTCATCAGCTGCTCGATCTTGCGGATCGCGTGCAGCACCGTGGTGTGGTCGCGATTGCCGAACCGGCGCCCGATCTCCGGCAGCGAGCGCGAGGTGAGCAGTTTGGCGAGATACATGCCGATCTGCCGCGGCCGGACGATGGAGCGGTTGCGCCGCCCGGAGAGCAAATCCCCCCGGTTGACGCCGTAATGCTTGGACACGGTGCGCAGGATGTCGTCGATGCGCACGCGCCGCGGCTCGGTCCCGCGCATGAGGTCGCGCACGATCTGCTCGGCGATCTCGAGCGTCACCGGCTGGTCGGTGAGCTGGAAGCTCGCGCGCAGGCGATGCACGGCGCCCTCGAGCTCCCGCCCGCTTTCGGTCAGCCGCTCGGCGAGGAAGGCGAGCACCGTCTCGGGGATGGCGAGACCCCGCGTCTCCGCGCACGATTCCACCGCGCGCTTCGCCAGGATCTTGTGGCGGAGGTCGTAGTCCATGCCGCCGATCTCGGCCACGAGCCCGCCGCCCAGCCGCGAGCGCATGCGCATGTCGAGCTTGTCGAGCTGGGTCGGCGCCCGGTCGGCCGCCACCACCACCTGGCGCCCGCCGTCGATGAGCGAGTTCAGCGTGTGGCAGAACTCCTGCTGGATGGTCGGCCCTTGCAGGAACTCCATGTCGTCGATCAGGAGAATGTCGATCTTGCGCAGCTTCTCCTTGAAGGCGAGCGCGTCGCGGGCGCGCAAGGCCTGCACGAAGCCCGACATGAACCGCTCGGCCGTGAGATAGAGCACTTGGGCCTCGGGCCGGCGCTGCTTCACGTCCCATGAGATGGCGTGCAGCAGATGGGTCTTGCCGAGCCCCACATTGCCGTGGACGAAGAGCGGGTTGAACAGCTGCTGCGGGGTGGAGAAGGCGCCTGCCACCTCCAGCGCCGCGGCATGCGCCAGCCGGTTCGACCCTCCGATGACGAAGGTGGTGAAGGTAAGCTTCGGATCGAGCGGCGAGCCCTCGAACCCGCCATAGCCCGTGCGCAGCGGCATGGGCGGCGGGGCCAATTCGGCCGCCGGCGGCGCGGGCGTTCGCGGCGCGCGTGCCGGATCCTTGGGCGCCTCGGTGCCGAAATGCGGCTGCCGCACCCTGAACTCGACCCGCTCGACGCTATCCCATTCGGCGCGGGCGAGCCGGAGCACGAAATCGTAATAATGCGATCTCAGCCAATTCCTGAGAAAGCGGGTTGCCACGGTAAGGTGGACGACCTCCTCGTCCACGCGCTCAAGCTCGACCCCTCTGAACCAGCTGGCGAAAACATCCTCGCCCAACTCTGCGCGTAGCCGGCTCTTGACCCGCGCCCAGGCGTCGCCCGGCGCGAATTGCTCTTGCTGTGCCACGGTTCTTGCTCTTCCCCATGCTTCTCGTTCGCGCCGTTACGCACCGCACGCCTCATACTTGAGCAGTCAACATTGGCCGGCGCAGACGGCCATTCCTGTCCCTAAGCGAACGGGTCTTCGTCGTCCTAGCCTTGCAGCCAGGGAAGTCCCGCCGCCTTCCAACCTCCGGCCGCGCCGCGGTGCCTGTCCGTCGTCGAGCGGGCCCTCGAAGCCCGCCGCGACGTTGTGACAGGCGGTGTAGCCCGCCGCCGTCATTGCCCTTGCCGCAGCCAGGCTGCGGCCCCCCGAACGGCAAATGAAATAGAGGTCGTCGCTTGGCTCCACGCCCAACGCCTTGAGCTCGCCTGCGAGCCGTTCGGCGAAGCGCGGATCGACCGTCTGGTCGGGAAAAGTCTGCCATTCCACCAGCACCGTCCGCTTGCCGACGGATGCGAGATCGGGCGTCCCGACATAGGTCCACTCCGCACGCGTGCGCACGTCGATGAGCTGAGAGCGGGGGCTGGAGCTGAGTTGCTCCCAAGTCGTGGTCACGTCGACTTCGTCGACCCCTCTATCGCCATCGCCCGCGGTCAAACGACGAATCCTCCTCCTCAAGAGCACACGCCAAGTACTAATTGGATGCTGGCCACTATATCTGGTGGCTATGCCTAGTTAGAAGACGTGTGCACTCACAGCCTACGCTCTAACTTTCCACAAGATACTCACCCACCCTACAGTGAAGACAACAGTAGCGTGCCCTGGGCATCACCAGGCAAGCAAACTCAATTGTAAGGAGGGGAACGGCCCCGTTTGGATGATTAGACTATACACATGGCTGCGAGGGTGATCAAGCCGGGGACCGGGCTCGAAATCTCGCCGGAATCCAACGTTTACGGAGCATTAACCAAGCCGTCCCAAGCCCCTGTGCCGAAACGCGGAATCTAGGGGGCGGGACGGGGCCGAAGCGAGGCGCGACGCAAGCCGCGACGCCCGCGGGGGCGCACATTTTTTTTCCGCGAGGGGAGAAGCGCCCGGCGGAGGCACCGCGGCAAGGCAGGCATTCGAGGCCAAGAGGTTGAATATTCACCCAATTGACATGGACGCCGCCGGGACGCGCGCCCTGGGGTGTCATGCGGCTGTTACCTCGCGGCAACAGACCCGATTTTTTTGATTTTAGGCGCTTCCCATGGCGTGGACGCGCTTGGCGAGGCGGGAGACCTTGCGGGAGGCCGTCTTGCGGTGGAGCATGCCCTTCTGCGCCGTGCGGGCAAGGACGGGCTCGGCCTCTTTCAGCGCCGCGCTGGCCTTGTCCTTGTCGCCCGAGGCGATCGCCTCCTCCACCTTGCGCACGAAGCTGCGCATGCGGCTCCGCCGCGCCTTGTTGGTCTCGGTGCGGCGGATGGTTTGACGCGCGGCCTTTTTCGCCGATCTCGTATTGGCCATGATTTGATCCTTTGGCCCTCTCGCGCCCCGGACGCTCGCAGGGCGAAAAATGTGAGGGAATGCGAGGGAAATCCTGGCGCTCTATAGCGGGCACCTCGTAAGGCGTCAACCGGAGGTGTCCGTTCCCGCGCGCAGCGCCCCGCAATTGACAGTAGGGCCACGGATGGCTTCTGTGGCCCGCTCATTCACGAAGGCCAAGAGGAGCAGGCGGCCGCCATGCGCATTCTCGTCACCGGGGCCGCAGGCTTCATCGGCTATCACACCGCGGCGCGGCTGCTCGACCGCGGCGACGAGGTCATCGGCCTCGACAATCTCAGCCCCTATTACGACGTCGCCCTCAAGGAGGCCCGGCTCGCCCGCCTCAAGGAGCACAAGGCTTTTCGCTTCATCCGCGCCGATCTGTGCGACCGGGCGGCGATCGAGGCCACTTTCGCCGAAGAGCGCGTGACCCGCGTGGTCCATCTCGCGGCGCAAGCGGGCGTCCGCTACTCGCTCGGCCACCCCCACGCTTATATCGACGCCAATATCACGGGCTTCCTCAACATGCTGGAGGGCTGCCGCCATCACGGCATCGAGCATCTCGTCTTCGCCTCGTCGAGCTCGGTCTATGGCGCCAATGACGAAGCTGCCCTTCAGCGTGAGCGACAATGTCGATCATCCCGTGAGCCTGTACGGCGCCACCAAGAAGGCGAACGAGCTGATGGCCCATTCTTATGCCCATCTGTTCGATCTGCCGGTCACGGGCTTGCGCTTCTTCACCGTCTACGGCCCCTGGGGCCGGCCGGACATGTCGCTCTTTTTGTTCACGCAGAAGATCCTCGCGGGCGAGCCGATCCCGGTGTTCAACCATGGCCACCACGCGCGCGACTTCACCTATATCGACGATGTGGTGGAAGGCGTCGTCCGCACCCTCGATCGGGTCGCGACCCCGGACCCCGATTGGAACGGCAAGGCGCCGGACCCGGCGACCTCGAGCGCGCCCTACCGCCTCTACAATATCGGCAATCACAGCCCCGTGGCGCTGCTCGACTATATCGCCTGCATCGAGAAGGCCTTGGGCCGCAAGGCCAAGCTCGAAATGCTCCCCGCCCAGCCGGGCGACGTGCCGGAGACCTATGCCGATGTCGAGGCGCTGAAGACCGCCGTCGGCTTCAAGCCCTCGACCCCGCTCGAGGAGGGGGTCAAGCGCTTCGTCGCCTGGTATCGCGACTTCTACCGGGTGTAGAAGATCTCGGCCTAGCTCACTTGTTCTTGAACACCGGCTTGCGCTTCTCGATGAAGGCGGCCATGCCCTCCTTCTGGTCCTCGGTCGCGAACAGCGAATAGAACTGCCCGCGCTCGAAGCGCGCGCCCTCCGCAAGCGTGGTGGCGAAGCCGCGATTGATCGCCTCCTTGATCATCATCAGCGCGTGCTGCGAGAGGCCGGCGATCTTGGCGGCGACCTTCATCGCCTCATTGTGCAGCTCGGCCACCGGCACGATCCGGCTCACGAGCCCCGAGCGCTCGGCCTCCTCGGCGTCCATGCGCCGGCCCGTGAGACAGAGCTCCATGGCCTTGGCCTTGCCCACGGCGCGGGTCAGCCGCTGGGTGCCGCCCGCGCCCGGCATGATGCCGAGCGTGATCTCGGGCTGGCCGAACACCGCATTGTCCCCGGCCAAGATGATGTCGCACGACATAGCGAGCTCGCAGCCGCCGCCCAGCGCATAGCCCGCCACCGCGGCGATGATCGGCTTGCGGCAATGCCCGATGCGGTCGAACGGGGCGAGGAAATCGCCGCCATAGGCCTCGACGAAGGTCTTGGCCTGCATTTCCTTGATGTCGACGCCCGCCGCGAACGCCTTCTCGCTGCCGGTGATGACGATGCAGCCGATCATGGGATCGGCCTCGAAGCGGTCGAGCGCGCGGTTGAGCTCGGAGATGAGCTGCGTGTTCAGCGCGTTCAGCGCGTGCGGCCGGTTGAGCGTGATGAGGCCGACCTTGCCTTCGGTCGTGACGATGAGGGTCTCGTAGCCCCCGTTCGACGACGCGGCCTCTTGTTCCCTGCTGAGTTCATTGACGAACATGGTGGAGCGGACCTCTTAGCGTTGACAGGTTGGACAATAGAAGGTGGAGCGTCCTCCCTGGACGATGCGGCGTACGGTTCCCCCGCAGTTTTTTCGTGGGCATGGTTTGCCTTCGCGGCCATAGACCTTGAAGCGGTGCTGGAAGCGCCCGAGCCTGCCGTCGGCGCCCGCATAGTCGCGCAAGGACGAGCCGCCGGCGCGGATCGCCTCTTCGAGCACCGCCTTGACGCTGTCGACGAGCGCTGTCGTTTGCGTCACGGGTTTGCCCGTCTTGGTGGCGAGCGTGCCGGCGAGCCTCTTGGGCGAGACGCGCGCGCGGAAGAGCGCCTCGCAGGCATAGATGTTGCCGAGCCCCGCGATCAGGCGCTGGTCGGTGAGCGCGGCCTTGATCGAGGTCTTTTTGCCTTTGAGCCGCTGCGCGAGCCAAGCGGGCGTGAAATCCGGACCGAGCGGCTCGACGCCGAGCCCCTTGAACAGCGCGTGGCGGTCGAGCGCCTCGCCGCGTATGAGGTCCATGAGCCCGAAGCGGCGCGCATCCGAATAGCGGATTGCCGCCCCGTCGGCGAGATGGAACACGATATGCTCGTGCTTGGGCGGGCTCTTTTGCCCATGGGCGAAGGCGCCTGGCTTGAGCGGAGCGCCATTGGCCCGGTCGATCGAGAAGCGCCCGGTCATGCCGAGATGCATCACCAGCACCTCGCCATCGTCGAGCCGCCCGAGCAGATATTTGGCCCGCCGGTCGAGCGCGTTGCACGGTGCGGCCTTCGAGCCGCCGCGCGAAATCCTTGGGCAGGGGAAAGCGCAAATCCTTGCGCCGCTGCTCGATCGCTGCGAAGCGGTTGCCGACGAGAATGGGCTCAAGCCCTCGCCTTACCGTCTCGACCTCTGGCAGTTCGGGCATCTTCGATCCCTATACTGCGGTGCGAAAGACCGTCCGTTGCAGTGCAACAATAGCCTGATCTTGGGCCTTGCGCTATTGTCGCGCGCATGAGCGAAGGCCTTGAGGACGAGCGCAAAGACGAGCCCCCGGCAAGCTTCGGCTTTGCCAGCGTGGCGGCGGACGCCAAACAGGGCCTGGTGAACGGGGTCTTTGCCCGCGTCGCCCGCCGCTACGACCTCATGAACGACCTGATGTCCGGCGGCCTCCACCGCCTGTGGAAGGACGAGCTCGTGGCCTGGCTCGCGCCCCCCAAGGGAGCGCCTTTCGCCCTTCTCGACGTGGCGGGGGGCACGGGCGACATCGCCACCCGCGTGCTGGCCGCCGCCGGCCCAAAGGCGCGGGCGGTCATTTGCGACATCAGCGCCGAGATGATGGAGGCCGGCCGCGAGCGCACGCAAGGGGAGGGGCGCCTCGCCTTCGTCCGCGCCAATGCCGAGGCCTTGCCCTTTGCCGATGCGAGTTTCGATGCCTATTCCGTCGGCTTCGGCATGCGCAACTTCACCCATATGGAGCAGGCGCTGAGCGAGGCCTATCGCGTGCTGAAGCCGGGCGGCCGCTTCCTCTGCCTTGAATTTTCCAGCGTGGAGATGCCGCTGCTCGACCGGCTCTACGAGGCCTATTCCATGGCCGCGATCCCGGCGCTCGGCGCTCTTGTGGCGGGGGACCGCGACGCCTATCGCTATCTCGTGGAGAGCATTCGCCGCTTTCCCGATCAGAAATCCTTCATGCGACTGATAGAGAATGCTGGCTTCGAGCGCGTGCGCTACCGCAACCTCACCGGCGGCATCGCCGCGCTCCATTCAGCCTGGCGGCTCTGATGTCATGACCGCGATTGCCAACATCACGCGTCTTGCCCGCGCCGGCACGGTGCTCGCCTGGTCGGGCGCGCGCGTCTTTCCCGACGACATCGACCTGCCGCCGCCGCTTGCTTTGTTCGGCCGCATGACCGCGCGGCTTCGCAACGGCAAGGCCGACGGCCAAGGCAACGAGACGCGGCTCTCGGAGGCGCTCACCTCGCTCGGGCCGTCTTACATCAAGCTCGGCCAGTTCCTCGCCACCCGCGACGACATCATCGGCCGCGAGCTCGCCGCCGACCTCGCCACGCTCCAGGACCGCCTGCCGCCCTTCTCCATGGCGGAGGCGCGCCAAGCGGTGGAGGAGGCCCTTGGCGCGCCCATCGACAAGCTCTTCGTCGAGTTCGGGCCGCCGGTCGCCGCCGCCTCCATCGCGCAGGTGCATAAAGCGTCCGTGCGCAAGCCCGACGGCACGCTCGAGCAGGTCGCCGTCAAGGTGCTCCGCCCCGGCATCGAGCAGCGCTTCCGCCGCGATTTGGACAGCTATTTCTTCGCCGCGCGCATGATCGAGCGGCTGCATGCGCCCGCGCGCCGCCTGCGTCCCGTGGCCGTGGTGGATACGCTGGCGAAATCCGTGGCCATCGAGATGGATTTGCGCATGGAGGCCGCCGCCATCTCCGAGATGGCCGAGAACTCCAAAGCCGACGAAGGCTTCCGCGTGCCCAAGGTGGATTGGACGCGCAGCGCCCGCCGCGTGCTGACGCTCGAATGGATCGACGGCATTCCCATCTCCGACCGCGAGGCGCTGGTGGCGGAGGGTCACGATCTGAAGCCGCTCGGCGCCCGCCTGATGCAGACCTTCCTCCGCCACGCCATGCGCGACGGCTTCTTCCACGCCGACATGCATCCCGGCAATCTGTTCGTCGACAAGGAAGGCCGCATCGTCGCCGTCGATTTCGGCATCATGGGGCGGCTCGGCATGAAGGAGCGGCGCTTCCTCGCCGAGATCCTGCACGGCTTCCTCACCCGCAACTATGCCCGCGTGGCCGAGGTGCATTTCGCCGCCGGCTACGTGCCGCGCCGCCATTCGGTGGCGCAATTCGCCCAAGCCTTGCGCGCCATCGGCGAGCCGATCATGGACCGCCCGGCGAGCGAGATTTCCATGGCCCAGCTGCTCGGCCAGCTCTTCCAATATACCGAAGTGTTCGACATGCAGACGCGGCCCGAGCTGCTGCTCCTGCAAAAGACCATGGTGGTGGTGGAGGGCGTCGGCCGCAGCCTCGACCCCGAGCTCAATATGTGGGTCGTCTCCGAGCCCGTGGTGAAGCAATGGATGGAGAAGACCTTCGGCCCGGAGGCGCAATTCGAGGCCGCCGCCGAGGGCGCCGTGTCCGTGGGCCGCTTCATGGGCGACATCCCCAAGCTCTTGGGCCAGGCCGAGCGGGCGGCGGACGCCTTCTCGGCCCTGCTCGACGAGGGCTTGCGGCTCGACAACGACACGGTGGAGCGGCTGGCGGAGGCGCAAAGCCGCCGCAGCCGCTGGAGCCGCATCGGCATCTGGGTGGGCGCGCTCGCGCTCGCCGCCATCGCGCTCGCGCTCCTGCTTTGATTGGCGCGCCGCTAACCCCAAATGAGTGTCATTGTCCGGCTTGACCGGGCAATCCAGTACTCTAAGGCTTACGGAGAGAGAGCAAAGTCAGTGCACGGCAAACGCATTTGCTCATCGTCGGCGGCGGCATCGCCGCCTATAAGAGCCTCGATCTCGTGCGCCGCTTGAAGGAGCGGGGCGCCTCCGTGCGCGCCATTCTCACCAAAGGCGGCGCCGAATTCGTCACGCCGCTCTCGCTCGCGACGCTCTCCGAGAGCAAGGTCTTCACCGATCTCTTCGACCTCAAGGACGAGGCCGAGATCGGGCACATCCAGCTGTCGCGCGAGGCCGATCTCCTCGTCGTGGCGCCCGCCACCGCCGACCTCATGGCCAAGATGGCCCATGGCTTGGCCGACGATCTCGCCAGCGACCGTGCTGCTCGCCACCGACAAGCGCGTGCTCGTCGCGCCGGCCATGAATGTGCGCATGTGGCTTACACCCGGCGACGCGCCGCAACGTGGCGACGCTGCGCGGCGACGGCGTGAGTTTCGTCGGTCCCGACGAGGGCGAGATGGCCTGCGGCGAATATGGGCCCGGCCGCATGGCCGAGCCGCAAGCGATCCTTGCCGCCATCGAGCCGCTGCTTGCGCGCGCGTGCGAGCGGGCCGCTCGCCAGGCCGCCGCGTGCTCGTCACCTCCGGCCCGACCCATGAGCCGCTCGATCCCGTGCGCTATCTCGCCAACCGCTCCTCCGGCAAGCAGGGCCATGCGCTCGCGCGAGCCGCCGCCGCGCTCGGCGCCGAGGTGACGCTGGTGACCGGCCCCGTCGCGCTGCCCGATCCCGAGCGGCGTGCGCGTGGTGAGGATCGAGACGGCGCGGCAGATGCTGGAGGCGGTGGTCGAGGCGCTGCCGGCCGACATCGCCATCTTCGCCGCCGCGGTCGCCGATTGGCGCGCGGAGGACGAGGCGCGCGAGAAGATCAAGAAGGGCGCGGGCGACAACGCTCTGCGTCTCGCCGCCAATCCCGACATCCTCGCCACGATCGCCGGGCTCGGCGCCAACCGCCCGCGCCTCGTCATCGGCTTTGCCGCCGAGACCGAGAACCTCATCGCCAACGCCACGCGCCAAGCGCCGCGCCAAGGGCGCCGATTGGATCCTCGCCAACGACGTGTCGCCGGGGACCGGCGTGTTCGGCGGCGATGCCACGCGCGTGCATCTCATCACCGCGCAAGGCACCGAGGATTGGCCCGCCATGGCCAAGGACGAGGTCGCGCGGCGTCTGCTCGCCCGCGCCGCCGAGGCGCTGCCTGTCCTGCGCCGGGCGGCTGAATGAGGGAGCCGAGCGCCGCAACGCTCCGCCTCTTGCGTCTGCCGCATGGCGAGGGGCTGCCGCTTCCCGCCTACCACTCCGCCCATGCGAGCGGGCTCGATCTCGCCGCGGCGGTCGCGGATGAGGCGCCGCTCGAGCTTGCCCCGGGCGCCCGCGCGCTCATCCCCACCGGCTTCGTGCTGGAATTGCCGCCAGGCTGCGAGGCGCAGATCCGCCCGCGCTCGGGTCTCGCGCTGAAGCACGGCGTGACCGTGCTCAACAGCCCCGGCACCATCGATGCCGATTATCGCGGCGAGCTCATGGTGCTGCTGGTCAATCTCGGCGCCGAGCCCTTCACCATCCGCCGCGGCGATGCGCATCGCCCAGCTCGTCGTGGCGCGGGTGGAGCATCTGCGCGTCGAGACGGCGGAAGAGCTTGGCCGGAACCGGCCGCGGGCAGGGCGGTTTCGGCTCCACCGGCTGAACGCTGCATCGCCCGGCAATGACGAAACAGAGGCGATGGCATACATTTCGCATCATGCTCAGCAAGGACGAGATCGAGCGCTATAAGCGCCATCTGCTGCTGAAGGAGATCGGCGGCGAAGGCCAGCAGCGGCTGAAGGCGGCGCGCGTGCTCGTCGTCGGCGCGGGCGGGCTCGGCTCGCCGCTCCTGCTCTATCTCGCCGCGGCCGGCATCGGCACCATCGGCATCATCGACGACGACCGCGTCGCGCGCGACAATCTCCAGCGCCAGATCATCCATGACACGGGCGGCGTCGGCCGCTTCAAGACCAAGAGCGCCGCCAAGGCCATCGAGCGCCTGAACCCCCATGTGGAGCTGCGCCTCTATACGACGCGGCTCGTGCCGGAGAATGCGCTCGATATCGTCTCCCAATTCGACCTCGTCGCCGACGGCTCGGACAATTTCGCCACCCGCTACCTCGTCAACGATGCCTGCTATTTCGCGCACCGCCCGCTCGTCTTCGCCGCGGTTGGCCCCTTCGACGGGCATCTCACCACCTTCCGCGCCTTCGAGCAGGATGAGGCCGGCACGCCGCGTCCCTCCTATCGCTGCCTGTTCCCCGAGCCGCCGCCGGAGGGCACCGTGGCGCCCTGCTCGGAAGCGGGCATCTTGGGCGCCGTGGCCGGCGTGATCGGCACGCTCCAGGCGGTCGAGGTGGTGAAGGAGATCCTCGGGATCGGCGAGAGCCTGGTGGGCCGGCTCCTGCTTTACGACGCGCTTGCCGCCCGCTTCACGAGCGTCGCTTACGCCTACGACCCCGACAACCCGCTGCATGGCACGACGCCCCGCTTCCACGATCTGTCGCATCACCGCACAGCGTCCGCGGTGGCCTAGAGAGACGAATGCCGACGAAGACCGTAACCACGGCTTGCGCCATTGCCGGCGGCGGCCCCGCCGGCATGATGCTCGGCTTCCTGCTCGCGCGCGCGGGCGTCGACGTGCTCGTGCTCGAGAAGCACGCCGATTTCCTGCGCGACTTCCGCGGCGACACCATCCACCCCTCGACGCTGCAAGTGATGGCCGAGCTCGGGCTGCTCGATGAATTCCTCAAGCGGCCGCATCAGGAGGTGCGCGAGCTGTCCGCCGATATCGGCGGCGAGCGCGTCACCATCGCCGATTTCTCCCATCTGCCGACGCGCTGTCCTTTCGTCGCCTTCATGCCGCAATGGGACTTTCTCAATTTCCTCGCCGAGCAGGCCAAGCGCTATCCGACCTTTCATCTCAAGATGCAGGCGGAGGTCACCGATCTGATTTTCGACGGCGACCGCGTCGCCGGGCTGCGCGCCAAGACGCCGCAAGGCGAGCTTGCGGTGCGCGCCGACCTCGTCGTCGGCGCGGACGGCCGCCATTCGACCGTGCGCGCCCTTGCCGGGCTCAAAGTCGAGGACAAGGGCGCGCCCATGGACGTGCTGTGGCTGCGCCTCTCCAAGCGCAAGGACGACGGTGCTGAGAGCCTCGGCCGCATCGATGCCGGGCGCCTCTTCGTCATGCTCGACCGCGGCGATTATTGGCAATGCGCCTTCGTCATCCCCAAAGGCGGCTTCGACGAGCTGCGGCGCCGGGGCCTGCCTGCCTTCCGCGCCGCCATCGCCGAGCTGAAACCGTCGCTCGCCGACCGCGTGACGGAGCTGCAATCCTGGGACGACGTGAAGCTGCTCACGGTCACGGTCGACCGGCTGAAGCGCTGGTACCGGCCGGGATTGCTGTGCATCGGCGACGCGGCCCACGCCATGTCGCCGGTGGGGGGCGTCGGCATCAACCTCGCCATTCAGGATGCCGTGGCCGCCGCCAATATTCTGAGCCGAGCCGCTCCGCGACGGAGCCGTGACCGAGGCCGTGTTGCGCCAGGTGCAGGCGCGGCGGGAATGGCCGACCGAGATGACGCAAGCCTTGCAGATCTTCATCCAGCGGCGGGTCATCACGAGCGTGCTCGCGCTCAAGACGACGCCCAAGCCGCCGCTCCTCGTCAAGCTGCTCGACCGCATTCCGTGGCTCCGCCGCATCCCGGCGCGCCTCATCGGCATGGGCTTCCGCCCCGAGCATGTGCACACGAAGGAAGCGGCTCCCGCTAAGGAGAGTTGCCTCGCGAAGGCATCGCCGCGCAGCTCCCGGCGCTAATACCCGCCGCCGCCGCCATAACCCCCACCGCCGTAGCCCCACCGCCATAGCCTCCATAGCCGTGATGCCGATGGGGTGCCGCAACGGGCGGTTCGGCCTCGTCATCCTCGGGAGGTGCCGCGGCGATCTGGCAGACGGGAGCGCCTTTGCCTTTGATGATGACGAGGATCTCCGCTGTCGGCAGGAGGTCGGCGACATCGACCTTGGCGAAATGACCGAACGCGGCGAGCGCGTCGCGCGAACGGCCGCCCCACACCCCGTCGATCTCGCCCGGGTCGCAGCCGACGCGCTTGAGCTCGGTCTGCACCGCGACCACGATCGCGCCCGGGTCGGCCGCCACCGCCGGGCCGGGCGGCGGCCCTTGCTCGGCGGGCTCGGCCTCGGCCTTGACCGGAGCGGTTCCTGCCGGGGCGGCCTCTGCCGGAGCCTTGGCGGCCGGCGTGGCGTCGGCGGGAGCGGCATCGGCAGGGAGCGGCTGCTGCCGGCGGCGTGGCCGCGCCGCGCCGTCTTTCCCCTCGGTGACGATCTGGCGCGTGGTGGCGGCGGGTGGGCTCGTCTCGCCCGCGGTCTCCTCGGCGGCCCCTTCGGCCGGCTGAGCGCCGGGCTTGAGCTCGATGCTGCGCGGAAGACCGTCGCTCTGGGCGGCGGCGGGAAGGCTAAAGGCCAGGAAAAGCAGGCTCGCGAAACCAAAAGTCCATCGGGACATGGCGCTGTCTCCTCTGGCTCGGCACGGAGCTAGAGGAGCGCGTCGCCGCCCCAAATGTCAACTCGCTCCGGCCTAGAACATCGCCGGGTGGACGCGGTCGGGCGGCGCGTGGCCGTCGAGGAAGGTCTTGATGTTGATGATCACCTTCTCGCCCATGTCGACGCGGCCCTCGATCGTGGCCGAGCCCATATGCGGCAGCACCACCACGTTCTCGGCCTTGAGCAGCTTCGGATTGACCGCGGGCTCGTGCTCGAACACGTCGAGGCCGGCGCCGCCGAGCTCGCCATTCTCGATCATCCGCGCGAGCGCATTCTCGTCGATCACCTCGCCGCGCGCCGTATTGACGATATAGGCCGTGGGCTTCATCAGCGCGAGCCGCCGGGCCGAGAGCAGATGATAGGTGGCGGGCGTGTGCGGGCAGTTGATCGAGATGATGTCCATGCGGGCGAGCATCTGGTCGAGGCTGTCCCAATAGGTCGCCTCGAGCGCCTTCTCGATCTCCGGCGTCACGCGTCTGCGGTTGTGATAATGGATCTGCAGGCCGAAGGCGCGCGCCCGCCGCGCCACCGCCTGGCCGATGCGGCCCATGCCCACGATGCCGAGCCGCTTGCCGTAGATGCGGTGCCCGAGCATCCAGGTGGGCGACCAGCCATGCCATTGATCGCTGCCGCTCCTGAGCAGGCCAGCGCCCTCGGTCAGCCGCCGCGGCACGGCGAGGATCAGCGCCATGGTCATGTCGGCGGTGTCCTCGGTGAGCACGCCGGGGGTGTTGGTGACGAGGATGCTGCGGTTGCGCGCCGTCTCGAGGTCGATATTGTCCACCCCGGTGCCGAATTGTGCGATCAGCTTGAGCTCGGGGCCCGCCTGGCTCAGCACGCCGCGGTCGATGCGGTCGGTGACGGTCGGCACGAGCACGGTCGCGGTCTTGACCGCCTCGATCAGCTCCTCGCGGGAGAACGGCCGGTCCTCCAGATTGAGCCGCGCGTCGAAGAGCTCGCGCAAGCGCGTCTCCACCACGTCGGGAAGTTTACGCGTGACAATAACGAGCGGTGGTTCAGCCATGATGCGTCCTGTTTGGATGGCCCCGGGCGCGACACTTTGCCCGCGGCAAGGCGCGGGAGCCAAGCCCGCGCGCCGCTTTGTCTAACAGAAGCAGCTTCGCGAGATAAAGCGCCATGTTGCCTCAAAGGCCACGATCCGTTCACTTTTCTCAAGCATGCAAAGGGCCTCGATTCTCGCGGGTGAGGGGCCCGCGGGACGGGCAAGCAGGACGAAGAGGGGCAAGCGGGTGGGATTTCGACGGCTGGGCATAGGACTGGCCCTTGTGCTGGTCTGTCTGGCGAGCGTCAAGGCGGGCGCCGCCGCCGATGCGCAACAATCGGGCACCCCGCAAGGCGAGAGCGGCCTGCCCATTCCCCGCTTTGTCAGCCTCAAATCGGATCGGGTTAACGTGCGCAAAGGCCCGTCCACCGATCAGGCCATCGTCTGGGTATTCAACCGCGCCGGGCTCCCCGTCGAGGTGATCGCCGAATCGGAGAATTGGCGGCGCGTGCGCGACAGCGAGGGCGCCGATGGCTGGGTGTTCCACAGCCTGCTCAGCGGGCGGCGCACGGTGCTCGTCGAGCCCTGGTCGAAGGACCATCAAAGCGTGCCGCTCTATTCCAACGACTCGACCCGTGCGAGCGTCGTGGCCGAGCTCGAGACGGGCGTGCTCGGCAACGTGCTCTCCTGCGACGGCGAGTGGTGCAAGCTCTCGGTCAACGATTTCGAGGGCTATGTCGAGCAGGACAAGCTGTGGGGCGTCTATCGCGGCGAGACGATCAAATAGTCTAGCGCTCGCGCGTATTGACCAGCCGCACCAGCACGTCGACGCGGGAAATCGTCATGCCCTCGGGCGCCTCGGGCAGGCCCTGGATGCGAATATCGCGCTGGTGTCGATGTCCATGAGGCCGCCGGTATTCTCGCAGAAGAAATGGTAGTGGTTCGAGGTGTTGGTGTCGAAATAGGTCTTGGCCCCCTCGACCGCCACTTCCCGCAACAGCCCGACTTGGGTGAATTGATGCAGCGTGTTGTAGATGGTGGCAAGCGACACGGCCACCTTGCTCGCCTGCGCCTCCTCATGCAGGAGCTCCGCCGTGACGTGGCGGTCGCCGCCGGCAAACAGCAGCTCGGCGAGCGCCACGCGCTGCCGCGTGGGCCTGAAGCCCCGCGCCGCGCAGCTTCTTGGCGATGTCATGACCCCTATGCATGAGAGCAATATATGGGGAAGCTCGGGCGCAAGCAATGTCACGCGGCATCGAGGAGAGGCCTGGCTATTTCTTGCGGCCTTTCTGACCTAGATCAAGGCGCTGAGGCCGTCGCCGTCCTCGGCGGTGGAATGGTCCCAACGCCGCTTCAGCGCCCTCCCGGCAGGCTTTTGATGACGCTCCGTCTGTGTTAGGAACGGGCCCATTCAGGTGTGGCGGCAAAGGTGGTCAAAGACGTGCAGGACAAGCCAAAGCGGCGGGCCCAATTCGAATATGAAGATTTACTCGCTTGCGCGCGGGGCGAGCTGTTCGGCCCCGGCAACGCGCAATTGCCGCTGCCGCCCATGCTGATGTTCGACCGCATCTCGCAAGTCGATGAGCATGGCGGCGAGCACGGCCACGGCCGCATCGTGGCCGAGCTCGACGTGAAGCCGGACCTCTGGTTCTTCGCCTGCCACTTCAAGGGCGACCCCGTCATGCCGGGCTGCCTCGGGCTCGACGCTCTGTGGCAGCTGCTCGGCTTCTTCCTGGGCTGGCTCGGCGCGCCGGGGAGGGGTCGGGCGCTCAGCGTCGGCGAGGTGAAATTCTCCGGCATGGTGCTGCCCACCATGCGCAAGCTGGAATATATCGTCGAGCTCAAGCGGGTGATCCGGCGCAAATTCACCCTTGGCACCGGCGACGGCTGGCTTAAGGCCGATGGCGAGACCATCTATACGGCAAAGGACCTTCGGGTCGGCCTGTTCCAGGCGGGCGAGGCCCCCGCAGGCGCCTGACGCGGGCCCGCAAGCGGCCGCGTAACAAAGAGGTTCCCGTAAGGACTACCCATGAGACGCGTGGTCGTGACAGGTATGGGCATCGTGTCCCCCATCGGCAACAGCGCCCAGGAGGTGCTGGCGTCGTTGCGCGAGGCGAAGTCCGGCATCGTCAAGGCGGACACCTATGCCGAGCTTGGCTTCCGCTGCCAGGTGCATGGCGCGCCCAAGCTCGATTGGGAGGGGATGATCGACCGCAAGGTGCGCCGCTTCATGGGCGCGGGCGCGGCGTGGAACTACATCGCCATGGAGCAGGCGATCCGTGACGCGGGGCTGGAGGAAGACGACATCTCCAACGAGAGGACCGGGCTGATCATGGGCTCGGGCGGCCCCTCGACGCGCGCCATCGTCCAGGCCGCCGACACCACCCGCGAGAAGGGCCCGAAAAAGGTCGGCCCCTTCGAGGTGCCGAAGGCCATGTGCTCGACCAATTCGGCGACGCTCTCGACCCCGTTTCACATCAAGGGCGTGAGCTATTCGATCTCGTCGGCCTGCTCGACGTCGGCCCATTGCATCGGCAATGGCGGCGAGCTCATCCAGATGGGCAAGCAGGACATCGTCTTTGCCGGCGGCGGCGAGGAGCTCGACTGGACGCTGTCGGTCCTGTTCGACGCCATGAACGCCATGTCGTCCGATTTCAACGACCGGCCCGAAGTGGCGAGCCGCGCCTATGACGTCAACCGCGACGGCTTCGTCATCGCCGGCGGCGCCGGCGTCGTCGTGCTCGAGGAGCTGGAGCACGCCAAGGCCCGCGGCGCGCGCATCTATGGCGAGCTCACCGGCTATGGCGCGACCTCGGACGGCTTCGACATGGTGCAGCCCTCGGGCGAGGGCGCGGCGCGCTGCATGCGCATGGCCATGCACGGCCAGGACGGCATCGACTATATCAACCCGCACGCCACCTCGACGCCGATCGGCGATGTGCGCGAGATCGAGGCGATCCGCGCGGTGTTCGGCGACAAATCGCCCCCCATCAGCGCGACCAAATCCCTGACCGGCCATTCGCTGGGCGCGGCCGGCGTGCATGAGGCGATCTACTCGCTTCTGATGATGAATAACGGCTTTATCTGCGAATCCGCCAATATCGAGACCATCGACCCCGCCGTCGCCGACATGCCCATCGTGCGCAAGCGCCAGGACAATGTGGACATTAACGCGGTGATGTCGAACAGCTTTGGCTTTGGCGGCACAAATGCCACTCTCGTCTTCCGCCGCTATGAAGGCTAAAGCCCCCTCCACCTCCAACCAGAGCAAACCAATGACAACAACAAAAGACATCGCCGAACCCGGACCCCTGATGGCGGGCAAGAGGGGGCTCGTCATGGGCGTCGCCAATGACCGCTCGATCGCCTGGGGCATCGCCCGGGTGCTGCACGGCCAGGGCGCCGAGCTTGCCTTCTCCTATCAGGGCGGCGCCTTCGGCCGCCGCGCCGTGCCGCTCGCCCAGGCCATCGGCGCCAAGATCATCGTCGAGGCCGATGTCGGCGATCTCGACAGCGTCAAGCGCGTGTTCGACGCAATCCGCAAGGAATGGGGATCGCTCGATTTCGTCGTGCACGCGCTTGCCTTCTCCGACCGCAACGAGCTTCGCGGCCGCTATTGCGACACGACGCGCAAGAATTTCGAGCACACCATGGTGATCTCCTGCTTCTCCTTCACCGAGATCTCCAAGCTCGCCGCCGAGCTGATGCCGAATGGCGGCTCCTTGCTCACGCTCACCTATGGCGGCTCGACCCGCGTCGTGCCCTGCTACAACGTCATGGGCGTGGCCAAGGCGGCGCTTGAGGCGAGCGTGCGCTATCTCGCCGCCGATTTCGGCCCGCAGAGCATTCGCGTGAACGCGCTCTCGGCGGGGCCCATGCGGACGCTCGCCGGCGCCGGCATTTCCGACGCGCGCACGCTGTTCCATTTCCAGCAGCAGCACGCGCCGATGCACCGCTCGCCCACCCTCGACGAGGTCGGCGGTGCCGCGCTCTATCTCCTGTCCGATCTCTCCGGCGCGGTCACGGGCGAGATCCATTTCGTCGATTGCGGCTACAACACCCTCGCCATGCCGGACCTGACGGCGCTCAAGACCTTCGAGCAGAACGGCAAGGAAGGGGAGGCCGAGGAAGAGAAGGCCCCGCGCGAGGCCGCCCAGTAGGCGGAGCCTCCGAGGCGCTGCCTCTTGACGGGACGCGGACGAGGCCCAAATTAAGCCAGACTTCGGGCGCGGGTTGAGCCCTAGGGCCGCCGCCGCTAAGTTAGCGACAACAGAAATTCAGTGGGAGTGAAACGGGCCATGGCCCATCTAGTTCTGATTACGTGCATGATGGCTGCGCCGCATACCTGCTCGGAGGTCACCGTGCCGAGCTCGGCGCCGGACGACGTGGTGACCTGCATCCGCAAGGCCGAGACCGACGCCAATAAATGGGCGACGGACAATCCCGACTATTCGGTCATCGGCTGGCGCTGCTCAAAGTAACGGCGAGCCTTTCGCGCCCGCCGTAAATCCCAATCAGCGATGAAGAGACCTGGCGCGCGGAGAGTTCCGCGCGCCGTCTTGTTCTAGCTCGCTTCCGCCTTTTCCAGCTCTTTGCCGGTCTTCTGGTCGACGACCTTCATCGACAGCCGCACCTTGCCGCGATCGTCGAAGCCGAGCAGCTTGACCCACACCATGTCGCCTTCCTTGACCACGTCGCCGACCGAAGCGGGCCGGCCCTGGCCGAGCTGGGAGATATGCACGAGCCCGTCCTTGGGTCCGAAGAAGTTCACGAAGGCGCCGAACTCCATCACCTTGACCACCTTGCCCTGGTAGATCTCGCCCACCTCGGGTTCCGCCGTGATGCCCCTGATGCGGGCGATCGCGGCGCGGATCGATTCCGCATTGGCCGAGGCGATCTTGACCGTGCCGTCGTCGGAAATGTCGATCTTGGCGCCGGATTCGGCGACGATCTCGCGGATCACCGAGCCGCCCGAGCCGATCACCTCGCGGATCTTGTCGACCGGGATGTGGATGGTCTCGATGCGCGGCGCATATTCGCCGAGTTCCGGCCGCGCCTCGTTCAGCGCCTTGTTCATCTCGGCGAGGATATGCAGGCGGCCGTCCTTGCGCCTGGCCGAGCGCCACCTTCATGATCTCCTCGGTGATGCCGGTGATCTTGATGTCCATTTGCAGCGAGGTGATGCCCTTCGGAGGTGCCGGCGACCTTGAAGTCCATGTCGCCGAGATGGTCCTCGTCGCCGAGGATGTCGGACAGCACGGCGAACTTCTCGGCCTCCTTGATCAGCCCCATGGCGATGCCGGCCACCGGCCGCTTCAAGGGGATGCCCGCATCCATCATGGCGAGCGAGGAGCCGCACACCGTGGCCATGGAGGACGAGCCGTTCGACTCGGTGATCTCCGACACCACGCGGATGGTGTAGGGGAAGCTCTCGCGGTCGGGCAGCACCGGATGGACCGCGCGCCAGGCGAGCTTGCCGTGGCCGATCTCGCGGCGTCCCGGACCGGTCATGCGGCCGACCTCGCCCACCGAATAGGGCGGGAAATTGTAGTGCAGCAGGAAGTGCTCCTTATAGGTGCCTTCCAGCGCGTCGATATATTGCTCGTCCTCGCCGGTGCCGAGCGTGGCGACCACGAGCGCCTGGGTCTCGCCGCGGGTGAACAGCGCGCTGCCATGGGTGCGCGGCAGGATGCCGACCTCCGAGACGATGGGCCGGACCGTGGTGAGGTCGCGCCCGTCGATGCGCTTATGCGTGGACAGAATGCTGCCGCGCACGATCTCCTTCTCCGCGTGCTTGAACGCGCTTGCGAGCTTGGGCGCGAGGCTGCCGTCGTCATCGGCCGGAACGAGGGCCTCGACGGCCTTCTGCTTGATCGCGGCGACGCGGTCCCGGCGCTCGCCCTTGGCGGCGATGGCATAGGCCTCGCGCAAATCCTTCTCGACCAGGCCGCGCACTTTGTCCTCGAGCTCTTCGGCGCTGGTGTCGGTTTTGAGCTCCCACGGCTCCTTGGCCGCGCGCTCGGCGAGCTTGACGATGGCGTCCAGCACCGGCTGGAAGCTCTTGTGCCCGAACATCACGGCGCCGAGCATGACGTCCTCGGGCAGCTCCTTGGCCTCCGATTCCACCATCAGCACGGCGTCCTTGGTCCCCGCCACCACGAGATCGAGCGCGCTCTCGCGCATCTCGTCGATCATCGGGTTGAGCACATATTTGCCGGCGATGTAGCCGACGCGCGCGGCGGCGATCGGGCCGAGGAACGGGATGCCGGACAGCGTCAGCGCGGCGGAGGCCGCGACCAGGGCGACGATGTCGGGATCGTTCTCCATGTCGTGCGACAGCACGGTGGCGATGACCTGGGTCTCGTTCTTGAATCCGGCCGGGAACAGCGGCCGGATCGGACGGTCGATGAGACGCGAAGTCAGCGTGTCCTTCTCCGTCGGGCGCCCCTCGCGCTTGAAATAGCCGCCCGGGATCTTGCCGGCGGCGAAGGTCTTTTCCTGGTAGTTCACGGTGAGGGGGAAAAAGTCGATGCCGGCTCGGGGCTCCTTGGCCGCCACGGCGGTGGCGAGCACGGTGGTGCCGCCATATTGGGCGAGCACGGAGGCGTCGGCTTGACGGCCGATGCGGCCGGTTTCCAGTTTGAGCGGTCGGCCGCCCCATTCGATTTCTACGGTGTGCTTTTGGAACATGGTGATTATCTCGATGAGCAGGGAAAGGGTGCGCCCGAGCGTGCTCCCTGAACGCAAAGGCTCGGGTCCAGTGTGGTTGGACGGCTATGCCGGCGCCGGATGGCGCGCCTCGGCCCATGCCCGCGTTACCGGCGAATGCCGAGGCGGTTGATGAGCTTTTGATAGCGGTCCTCATCGCTCGATTTGACATAATCGAGCAGCCGGCGCCGCTGGCTCACCATTTTGAGCAGCCCGCGCCGCGAGTGGTTGTCTTTCGCGTGAGTCTTGAAGTGATCGGTGAGATTGGTGATGCGCTCGGTCAGGATTGCGACCTGAACTTCGGGCGACCCGGTATCACCGGATTTGGTGGCGTATTCCTTGATAAGCTCTTGCTTGCGCACAGCGCTGATCGACATCGGATGATCCTTATATCTTCGGGGTTTGCGTGGGCCGAGCCGGGATGTCGTCCAGCACGGTCGGCTCAATGCGAGGGGCGAATGGCAAAGCGCCTGCGCATTGGGCCGCACTATAGGGATTCTTCGGCCCGAGGCCAGCGGAATTTGCGAGGCCCCACGCCGGCCGTAAGGCTCAAAAATAGGCGACAATCGCCCATCGCCCAAACCCACATCAGCGTCACAGGTTGAAAATGCGTCGCGGCTTGAGCTCGCCCTGGCTCACCTCCCCGAGCGCGACCAGCGTGCCGCGGGAGACGGCGTAGGCGGCGCCAGTCATAATCGGGGCGTCGCGCCCCCGCAAGAGCACCGATTGCCCCTGCTTGAGCCGCGCCGCGTCGGCCGAGCTCACGGGAAGCGCCGGCAGGTCGGCGAGCCCCGCCTCCACCGGCGCAAGCCGCGCGAGCAGCGCCTCATGGCCGCCTTCGCCCTCCGCCAGCGCCACGAGCTCAGGCAACGAAATCGCCTGCGTCTCGTCGAACACGCCGACGCGCGTACGCCTGAGCGCGCTCACATGGCCGGCGGAGCCGAGCGCCCGGCCAAGATCGCGGGCGAGCGCCCGCACATAGGTGCCCTTGCCGCAACGGGCCTCGATCACGCCATGGTCCGCGTCCGGCATGTCGACGAGGGTGAGCGCGGCGATGTGAACCTCCCGCGGCGCAAGCTCGAACTCCTGCGCCTCGCGGGCGAGATCGTAGGCGCGCTCGCCTGCCACCCGCACGGCGGAAAAGCGCGGCGGCACCTGCGCGATCGTGCCCTCGAAGCGCGGCAGCGCGGCCTCGATCTCCGCCCGCGTGGGGCGCTTGTCGCTCCGCTCCGTCACCTTGCCTTCCGCATCGTCGGTATCGGTCTCGGCGCCGAAGCGGACGGTGAAGCGATAGGCCTTGGTCCCGTCCACCACGAAGGGCACGGTCTTGGTGGCTTCCCCGAGCGCGATGGGCAGCACGCCCGTGGCGAGCGGGTCGAGCGTGCCGGCATGCCCCGCTTTGGCCGCCTGATAGAGATGCTTCACGCGCGCCACGGCTTGCGTCGAATTCATGCCTTGCGGCTTGTCGAGGATGAGCCAGCCGTGAACGGGAAGGCCTTTGCGGTGGCGCGCCATGCCGGTCAATCGTCGAGGTCGCGCGCGACCTTAGGCGAGGCGAGCAGCTCGTCGATGCGGCGCGAGCTCTCGAAGGAGGTGTCGATCCTGAAGCGGATCTCGGGCATGAATTTCAGCTTCACCCGCCGCGCGAGCTCGCCGCGCAGGAAGCGCTTGTGCTTTTCGAGATGGGCGACCACCTCGTCCGCGCCCTCGCCGCCGAGCGGCATCACATAGATGGTGGCGAGCTTGAGATCGGGCGTCATGCGCACCTCGGGCACCGTGAGCGAATAGCGGCTCAGCACCTCGTCCACGATCTCGCCGCGGGTGAAGATTTCGGCCAGCGCATGCCGGATCAGCTCACCAACCTTGAGCTGGCGCTGAGAGGGGCCGGCGCGGCCCTCGTGGCGCTGAATCATGGGCGGGCCCTCGGGGCTGGGAATCGACGGAAATGCGCGCGCGGCTTACAGCGTGCGCTGGACGTGCTCGACCTCGAAGCACTCGATGACGTCGCCCTGGCGCATGTCCTGGTAGCCCTCGAACGCCATGCCGCATTCCTGCCCGGCCACCACCTCGCGCACTTCGTCCTTGAAGCGCTTCAAGGTCGAGAGCTTGCCTTCGTGGATCACCACATTGTCGCGGATCAGGCGGACATGGGCGCCGCGCTCGACCTTGCCCTCGGTGACGCGGCAGCCGGCGACCTTGCCCACCTTGGAGATGGTGAACACTTCGAGGATCTCGGCATTGCCGAGGAAGGTCTCCCGCCTGGTCGGCGCGAGCAGCCCGGACATGGCCTGCTTCACCTCGTCGACGAGGTCGTAGATGACGGCGTAATAGCGGATCTCGACGCCGTCGCGCTCGGCCGCCTCGCGGGCCTGCGCATTGGCGCGCACATTGAAGCCGAGCACGACCGCGCCCGAGGTCGCGGCGAGCCCGACATCGGATTCGGTGATGCCGCCGACGCCCGCATGCACGATGCGCGCGCGAACCTCGTCGGTCCCCAATTTGTCGAGCGCCGCGACGATGGCCTCGACCGAGCCTTGCACGTCACCCTTGACGAGGAGCGTGAACTCCTTGGTGCCGGCGGCCTTGAGATTGGTCATCATCTGCTCGAGGCTGCCGCGCTGACCGGCGACGGCCTGGCGCTTGCGCCGCTCGCGCATGCGGTAATCGGTGATCTCCCGCGCCCGGGCCTCGTTCTCCACCACGGCGAACTGATCGCCCGCCTCGGGCGCGCTATCGAAGCCCAGGACCTCGACCGGGATGGAGGGGCCGGCTTCCTCGACCTGCTCGCCGAGATCGTTGATCAGCGCGCGCACCCGGCCCCAGGCCGAGCCCGCCACGACGATGTCGCCGAGATGCAGCGTGCCGCGCTGGACCAGCGCCGTGCCGACCGGTCCGCGGCCGCGCTCGAGCTTGGCCTCGACGATCACGCCCTCGGCCGGGCGGTTGGGATTGGCTCTGAGCTCGAGCACCTCGGCCTGCAGCACGATGGCCTCGAGCAGCTTTTCCAGCCCGGTCCGCTTCAGCGCCGAGACCTCGACCTCGAGCGTGTCGCCGCCGAGGCTCTCGACCACGATCTCGTGGCTGAGCAGCTCGGTGCGCACGCGCGCGGGGTCGGCGCCCGGCTTGTCGATCTTGTTGATGGCGACGATCAGCGGCACCTCGGCCGCCTTGGCATGATTGATGGCCTCGACCGTCTGCGGCTTGACGCCGTCGTCGGCGGCGACCACCAGCACGACGATGTCGGTGACCTTGGCGCCGCGCTGCCGCATGGCGGTGAACGCCTCATGGCCCGGCGTATCGATGAAGGTGACCTTCTGGCCGGTCGGAATCGTCACCTGATAGGCGCCGATATGCTGGGTGATGCCGCCCGCCTCCTGCGCCACGACGTCGGTCGTGCGGATGGCGTCGAGCAGCGAGGTCTTGCCGTGATCGACATGGCCCATGATGGTGACCACCGGCGCGCGCGGCTCGAGGTCTTCGGCGGTGTCCTTCTCGCCGATGAAGCCTTCCTCGACGTCGGCCTCCGACACGCGGCGGATCGTATGCCCGAACTCCTCGGCGATCAGCTCGGCGGTATCGGCGTCGATCACGTCGGTGATCTTGTGCATCTCGCCGTCTTTCATCAGATATTTGATGACGTCGACGGCACGCTCGGCCATGCGGTTGGCGAGCTCCTGAATGGTGATCGCCTCCGGCACCACGACCTCGCGCTGAATCTTCTGCTGCGCCTGCGGGCCGGTGACCTGCTTCTTCTGGCGCTCGCGGTGGCGCTTGAGCGAGGCGAGGCTGCGCTGGCGCTGCTCCTCGTCGAGCGCGTTGGTGATGGTGAGGCGGCCGCGTACCCGGCGCTCCTCGCCGGCACGCGGCTTGACCGGACGCTCTTTCTTATTGTGGCGGGCCTCCTGCGGGCGGACCGGCTCCTCCTCCTCGACCTTGGGGAGGTGCTTGCGGGCGGTCTCCTCGCCCTTGCGGCGTGCCTCGGCCTCGGCCTCCAGCCGCGCATCTTCCTTGCGCTGCCGCTCGACCGCTTCCTCGTGCTCCTTGACCCGCTGCTGCTCGGTGGTGAGGCGGCGATCGGCGTCGTCCTTGACGCGCTCGCGCTCCTCGGCCTCGCGCAGCCGCGCATCCTGAAGCGCGCGGGCGCGGGCATCCTTCTCGTCATCCGACAGCGCCCGCAGCACGACGCCGGGCCGGCGCGATTGGCTCTCCTCGGCGGGGGCGCGCTTCTGCGGCGCCTCGGCCACCTGAGGCACTGGCTTGGGCGCCGGCGCCTCCTCGACCTGCGGCGCGCCGCCGGCGCCGACGGCCCGCCGCTTCTTCTTCTCGACCAGGACGGATTTGGAGCGCCCATGGCTGAAGCTCTGGCGCACATGGCCGGATTCCACCGTGCGGCGCACGTTGAGCGTCATCTTGCGGCCGCCGCGAATGGTCTTGCCTTCAGTCTCGTTCGTCTCACTCATTCCTAGTCCGTATCCACTTCATCCTGGCTAATAAATGCGGCACTGCCCTTGCGGTAGCGCTCCAACCGTGACGCCGCCGCGAGGAATTTGCGCGCCGCTCCGCCCTGGATAAGGGCTGCATGTATCACATTTGGCCGCCCCGATGCCAAACCCAATTCATCCGTGCCGAGCACGCGCAGGGCCGGAGCGGGCGATTCCGCGGCCGCGCGGAGCTTGGCGTCGAGCTTTTGGCAACCATCCTCGGCCGCCTCGCGCGCATGGACGAGCGCCAAGACGCGCCCTTTGCGGATGGCCTCCTCCACCTTGGCGTTGCCGAAAACGACTTCGCCCGCCTTGTTGGCAAGCGCCAGAGCCTGAATTGCCGCCTCGGCCAGCCGCCGATCGACCAGGGCCGGAAGATCGGCCGGCACCTTGGCCCCGGTCTTCAGGGCCTTGGCAAAAACGTTGCGCTTGGCCGCCTCCGCGATCGTGTCATGGGCGGCGGTGAGCCAAACGCCGCGCCCCGGCAGCGTCTCTTTGAGGTCGGGAACGATCTCGCCCGCGGGCGAGAGCACGAAAGCGGATCAGCGCGTCCTTGGGTCTGCGCTTCTGCGTCAGCGCGCAGCGGCGAACGGGCGCGTCGGCCGCAAGGCCGCCGTCCTGTCGCTCTGCTTGAGGCTCCTGCCGCAACACCGCGCTCTCCTTGCCTCCGCGCCCATCACGCGGCGCCGCCCTGCTCGGGCTCCGCCGTCACGGCTTCGCCCTCGGCCGCGCCTTCCTCTGCCTTCCGCGCCTTCCTCGTCTTCCTCGGCGGGCGGCGGCGCGAGATCGGCCTCGCTGATCCAGCCGGCCTTGACCCGGGCGGCGAGGATCAGCCCCTCGATCTCGGGCTTGCCGAGGCCGAAGCCGGAGAGAACGCCCTCATGGCGCACCGTCTCCTTGTCCTTGCGCTCGCTCCAGCCGAGCAGATCGTCGGTGGCGCAATCGGCGAGATCCTCGATGGTCTTGATGTTGTTCTCGCCGAGCGCGACCAGCATCGCGGTCGTGAGCCCGGGAACGGCGGCCAGCTCGTCGGCGACGCCGAGCGCCTTGCGCTTGGCGTCGAGTTCGGCCTCCACCTTCTCCAAATGCTCCCGCGCGCGCGTCTGGATCTCGGCCGCGGTATTCTCGTCGAAGCCTTCGATCGAGGCGATTTCCGACGGCTCCACGAAGGCCACCTCGTCGATCGAGGCGAAGCCCTCCGAGGCGAGCAATTGCGCGATCACCTCGTCCACGTCGAGCGCCTCCATGAACATGGCCGAGCGCTCGGCGAACTCCGCCTGGCGCCGCTCCGATTCGGAGGCCTCCGTCATGATGTCGATGTCCCAGCCGGTGAGCTGGGAGGCAAGCCGCACATTCTGGCCCTTGCGGCCGATGGCGAGCGACAGCTGCGCGTCGGGCACCACCACCTCGATGCGCTCGGCATCCTCGTCGAGCACCACCTTGACCACCTCGGCCGGCGCGAGCGCGTTGACGATGAAAGTGGCCGCATCGGGCGACCATTGGATGATGTCGATCTTCTCGCCCTGCAGCTCGTTGACCACGGCCTGCACGCGGCTGCCGCGCATGCCGACGCAGGCGCCGACGGGATCGATGGAGGCATCGCGCGACACCACCGCGATCTTGGCGCGGCTGCCCGGATCGCGCGCCACCGACTTGATGGTGACGATGCCGTCATAGACCTCCGGCACCTCTTGCGCGAACAGCTTGGCCATGAACTCCGGATGGGTGCGCGAGAGGAAGATCTGCGGGCCGCGCTGCTCGCGCCGCACGTCATAGACATAGGCGCGGATGCGGTCGCCATAGCGGAAATTCTCCCGCGGCAGCAACTCGTCGCGGCGCACGATCGCCTCGGCGCGGCCGAGATCGACGATGACGTTGCCATATTCGACGCGCTTGACGATGCCGTTGACGATCTCGCCGACGCGGTCCTTGTACTCTTCATATTGGCGGTCGCGCTCGGCCTCGCGCACCTTCTGCACGATGACCTGCTTGGCGTTCTGCGCGGCGACGCGGCCGAAATCGAGCGGCGGCAACGGCTCGGCGATGAAGTCGCCGACTTGCGCCGCGGGGTTCTTCCGCCGCGCTTCGGAAAGCGCGATCTGGGTCGCCTCCATGGTCACGTCCTCGACCACTTCGAGCAGCCTGGCGAGCCTGATCTCCCCCGTCTTGGGGTCGACCTCGGCCTTGATCTCGTTCTCGCTGCCATAGCGGGATTTCGCGGCCTTCTGGATCGCGTCCTCCATCGCCGTGATCACCACCTGGCGGTCGATCGCCTTCTCGCGCGCGACCGCATCGGCGATCTGCAAGAGCTCCAGCCTGTTGGCGCTTACGCCTGCCTGAGCCATGTCGTTTACGTCCTCCGTGTCATTCGCTGCGGGGCCCAAAGCCCCGGGAAACCTATTGCGCCCGTTTCTTGCCGGCGAGATCGGCCTTGAGCCCTGCCGCATCGGCCACGAGCTTCGCCTCGCTGATGAGCGAGAAGGGGATGCCGATCACTTGCGGCTCCGTCTCGCCTTTGATCTCCATGATCAGCCGCGCCTCGCCATTCTGCACGCCTTCGATCACGCCGCGGAACCGCTTGCGGCCGTCGACGAGCTCGGTGAGCTCGATCTTGGCCTCATGTCCCGTCCACGCCGCGAAATCGCTCGGGCGCACCAGCGGCCGGTCGATGCCCGGCGTCGAAACCTCGAGCCGATAGCGGCCCGGCATCGGGTCGCCCGCATCGAGCAGCGCCGAAACCCTCCGGCTGATGGTCGCGCAATCCTCGATCGTCATCGTGCCGCCCGGCCTCTCCGCCATGATCTGCACCGTGCCGCCATCGCGGCCCGACACCTTGACCCGCACCAGCCGCAAGCCAAGCTCGGCGAGCACGGGCTCGGAGAGCGCGGCCATTTCGGCGGCGGCCCCCGTCTCCCTGACAAAACGGCGATCGGCGTCTGCGGACGGGCTTGGCATGGGCCATGAATCCCGCTGGTCCCGCGGGACGGGTGAACCTAACAAAAAGGAGCGGGCGGGACGCCCACTCCTGATCAAATCCAATCATGAGTTCGAGGCTAATATACGTGCTTTTCTCCCGGTTTCAAGCGCCTCGGAGGCCCTGATCGCCTGCGTGCGACCGCCTCCTAAAGACGCCGTAAACGGAGATAGACGGGCTTGCGCCCCTCGCTCAGGGCCTTCCGCTCATAACGCGTCTGCGGCCAATCGGCCGGCCGCCTCTGCCAATCGGCCGCGCGTTCGGCCTCCCAGGCGAAGGCGCCGCTGCCGAGCAAAATCGCCAGAGCTTGGCCCGCATAATCGCCGCTGTCGGAGGCAAAGCGCAGCTCGCCGCCGGGCTTAAGCACGCGGGCAAATTCCGCCGCCGTCTCCGGCGTGAGGAGCCGCCGCTTCAAATGCCGCGATTTCGGCCAGGGATCGGGGAACAGCAGAAAGAGGCGGCCGATCGAGCCGTCGGGGAGCCAGGCGAGCACGTCGCGCGCGTCTCCGTCATGGATGCGGATCGTGTCGAGCCCGCGATCCTCGATGCCCCCGAGCAGGCTCGCCACCCCATTGATGAAAGGCTCGCAGCCGATGAAGCCGATCTCGGAATTATGCTCCGCCTGCCAGAGCAGATGCTCGCCCGAGCCGAAACCGATTTCGAGCCAAACCTCGCGCGCGCTTTGCGGGAATAACCGGGTGAGGGGGCGGGGCGCCGGCGCCTTGAGCGGAAGCCGCAGAGCCGGGCAAGAGCTCCTGCCACAGGCGCTCTTTCCGCGCGCTCAAGGCATGGCCCTTGCGCCGTCCATAGGAGCGGAGATGTTGCGCTTCAATCACCGGGGGAGCTTACCCTCACCCTGAGGAGGGCCGAAGGCCCGTCTCGAAGGGCGAGGCCAGGGCCGTGCCGCTAAGGCTAGGTCAGCTCGGCGCGGATCGGCTCGACGAGGTCGAGCTTCTCCCAGGAAAAACCGCCGTCATTGTCCGGCTGGCGGCCGAAATGCCCATAGGCCGCGGTGCGCTCATAGATCGGGCGGTTCAGCCCGAGATGCTCGCGAATGCCGCGCGGGCTCAAATCCATCACCTTGCGCAGCGCCTCCTGCAGCTCTTCCTCCGCCACCGTGCCCGTGCCGTGCAGATCGACATAGAGCGAGATCGGCTGCGACACGCCGATGGCATAGGCGATCTGCAGAGTGCAGCGGTCGGCGAGCCCGGCGGCCACCACGTTCTTGGCGATGTAGCGCGCGGCGTAAGCGGCGGAGCGATCGACCTTGGTCGGGTCCTTGCCGGAAAAAGCGCCGCCGCCATGGGGCGCCGCGCCGCCATAGGTGTCGACGATGATCTTGCGCCCGGTGACGCCGGCATCGCCGTGCGGGCCGCCGATGACGAAGCGCCCGGTGGGATTGACGTAGAGCTTGGTGTCGCCGCTGACCCAGCCTTTCGGCATCACCTCGTCGATGAAGCCGCGCACGATCTCCTGCACGCGCTTCTGGCTCACCTCCTCGCCATGTTGCGTGGAGACGACGATCGACTCCGCCCGCACCGGCTTGCCGTCCTCATAGGACAGGGTCACCTGGCTCTTGGCGTCGGGGCCGAGCTCGGGCGTGCGCCCCGTGTGCCTCGCCTTCGCCATCTCATGCAGGATGCGGTGGGCGTAATAGATCGGCGCCGGCATCAACGGCTCGGTCTCGCGGCAGGCATAGCCGAACATGATGCCCTGGTCGCCCGCGCCCTCTTCCTTCTGCTTGGTCACGTCCTGGTCGACGCCCATGGCGATGTCGGCGGACTGTTCATGCACGTAGAATTCGAACTCGGCGTTCTTCCAGTGGAAGCCCGGCTGCTCGTAGCCGATCTCGCGCACCGCGCGGCGGGCGGCCTCTTCGATGAGTTCCGGCGTCACGCTTTCGGGCCCGCGCACCTCGCCGGCCAGGATGATGCGGTTGGTCGTCACCATGGTCTCGACCGCCACGCGCGACTGCGGGTAGGCGGCGAGATAGAGGTCGACCACGGCGTCGGAGATGCGGTCGCACACCTTGTCCGGGTGGCCTTCCGACACGGATTCACTGGTGAAGACGTAATTGCGTCGCGCCACCGCCATCCCCTCGTTCGATCGTCAGTTGCAAGGCAAGCCGCCCCGCCAAGAGGCCCCGCGTTCTCGCAAACGCAATGCCCGGCGGTCAAGCTAAAGAAGTTCCGGCTGGAATTAGGGGGTGCTGTCGCTCGCGCTCAAGGCCCGCACGAGATCGACCACGCTCTTGCGCACCTTGGGGTCGGCGATCTTGACGAAGGCGCGATTGAGCTCAAGCCCCTCGCGGCTATTGAGGAATTCGAGGATGAAGGTCTCCGAGTCCGGCTCGGCCATGCCGTGCACCGCGTTGCCGTCGATATGCGGCGCCTCCTCGAAGAAGAACTGGATCGGCACGTCGAGAATGCGCGCGATCTGGAACAGGCGGCTCGCGCCGATCCGGTTCACGCCCTTCTCGTATTTCTGCACCTGTTGAAAGGTGAGGCCCATGCTCTCGCCGAGGCGCTCTTGGCTCATGCCAAGCAGCATCCGGCGCAAGCGAACCCGGCTACCGACATGAGTGTCGACCGGATTCGGTTTCTTACCTGCCATGCGTACACTCGTGAGAGACATATGGCCTTTGGAAGGTCAATTGGCCGTTGAAGAATTTGACTGGAACGATCCCCCAGACGAGGTCCGTTCATAGGGGCGCGTCCCACCCCCGTCAAGCATTGAGCGCCCTCGGACTTCGCGGCCCGGCTATTCATATTAACCGATGCACGCCAAAGGCGAACCAGGCCATGAGCGCAAGCGCGAACAGGCCGATCTCGATGGCCCGTTCTCTCCGTACAAAGAAAGTCGGCGGCAGCGCCTGCGGCAATACGCCGTCGACCACGCCTTCCTCGCCGAGACCGAGCTCGGCGACGACGCGGCCGTAAGGATCGATGATCGCCGAGATGCCGGTATTGGCCGCGCGCACGACCGGCAGGCCTTGCTCGACCGCCCGCGCCCGGGCTTGGGCGAAATGCTGATAGGGTCCGGCGCTCGTGCCGAACCACGCATCGTTGGTGAGATTGAGCAGCCAGCCCGGCCTCTTGTCAGGCTCGGTCACGTCGTCGGGGAAGATGATCTCGTAGCAGATGAGCGGGCTCGCCGGCGGCGCGCCGGGAATCTCGATGAGGCGCGGGCCGGTGCCGGCCGTGAATCCGCCGCGCACGCCGGTGAGCTGCATGATGCCGAGACTCTCGAGAAAGTCCTGGAAGGGCAGATATTCGCCGAAGGGGACGAGATGGATCTTGTCGTAATGGGCCAGCGGCTGTCCCTTGTCGTCGATCACGAGCAGGCTGTTATAGACGCGCCGCGGCAGAAGCTCGCCTTGCGCGTCGCGCGGCTCCACGAGCCGCACCGAGCCCGCGAGCAAACTCGTGCCCTCGGGCAGCGCGTCGGCGATGGCGAGCAGCGCCTCGGAGGTATCGCCCAGGAGAAAGGGCACCGCCGTCTCCGGCCAGATCACGAGCCTGATGCCGTCGAGCCCGGGAGCTTGGCCGGTCCCCTTGGTGAGATTGAGATAGTCGGTGAAGATCTCTTCGCTGTTCTCCGGCTTCCATTTATTGGCCTGATCGACGTCGGCCTGCACGATGCGCAAGCGGACGCCCGTGCTTGCTTCGCTCGCGCCCGCCAATCGTTGGCTTCCCCAGGCCGCACCCAAGGCAAGCGCGAGGAGCGCGAGCCCCGCGAGCACCGCCGCGCTCCTGCCGCCGGCGAGCCCCGAGCCCTCGGGAGCGAAGATCGCGGCGGGGCTCGCGAACAGGACCACGGCGAGCAGGCTCAGAGCGTAGACGCCGAACAGCGCGGCGAGCTGCAGCATCGGGCCGTTGCCCAAAAGCGCATAGCCGAGCAGGTTCCACGGCAGCCCCGTCAGCACATGGCCGCGGGCGAATTCGGCGAGCCCGAAGGCGATGGCGAGCGCCAAGACCCTGGCCGCGCCGGGGCGCCATAGCGCCATGGCGAGCGCGCCGGCAGCGGCGAAGAACAGCGCCATGCCGCCCGGCAGCGCCGTCAGCACGAAGGGGATCAGCCAGCCATGGCGCCAGGGCTCCACCAGAAACGCCTCGGCGGTCCAATAAAGCCCGGCGAGAAAATAGCCGAAGCCGAACCAGAAGCCGGTGAGCGCGGCGCATTTGAGCCGCCCGCTCAGCGTCGGATGGGAGGCATGGCAGCCGTCGAGCAGCCACAGCAGCACGGCGAAACTGCCGAATAAGATCGGCCAGAGATGGAGGGGCGCGAAGGCCAGCACCGACAGCGCGCCGGCCAGCACGGCCGCAAGCGCGCGTTTGGGCCCGGCCAAGCGAGCGATCGAGGTCGCCGCTCTCAACTCAGCTCTCGCGGATTTCCGGGGCGCCTTGCGTTGCGGGCTTCGCCTTGTGGATGCGGAGGCGCTTGATGCGGCGCCGGTCGGCGTCCAGCACCTCGAAGCCGATGCCGCTCGGATGCGGCACGAGCTCGCCCCGCACCGGGATGCGGCCGGCCAGCGAGAAGACGAGGCCGCCCAGCGTGTCGATGTCCTCTTCCTGCTCGGGCGCGACGAGCTTCTGGCCGAGATGGGCCTCGAGCTCCTCGATCGGGGTCAGCGCGTCGGCGACGAGCCCGAGGCGCGGGTCTTCCCGCATCCAGGACTCGGCCACGTCGTGCTCGTCCTCGATCTCGCCCACCACCTCCTCGACCAGATCCTCGATGGAGACGAGCCCGTCGGTGCCGCCATATTCGTCGACCACGAGCGCGAGGTGGATGCGCGTCGTCTGCATCTTGCGCAACAAATCCACGAGCGACATGGAGCCCGGCACGTAGAGAATTTCGCGCGTGATGTCGATGTCGGCGATGCTGCGCGACAGATCGACGGTCGGCAAGATCGAGCTTGGCGCCTTGCGCGGCCTCCGCCTCGGTGGTGATCCACGACATCAGGTCGCGGATATGCACCATGCCGCGCGGCTCATCGAGGCTCTCATGATAGACCGGCAGCCGCGAATGCTCGGCCTCGCGGAACACGCGCAGCAGCTCGTCGATGGTGATCTCGTCGGCGACGGCGATGATGTCGGCGCGCGGCACCATCACGTCCTCCACCGTCTGCTTGCCGAAGCGGAGGATGTTGAGGAGCATGGTGCGCTCCTGCGTGCCGATCGAATCGCTCCCGCCTTTGGTGCGGGCGAGCGCGTCCTCGATCAGCTCGCGCAGCTCGAGCTCCTCGCCGAGACCGAAGCGCGCCAGCAGCCGCTCGAACCAGGAGGGCTCCTGCTCGGCGGTCCGCTCGGCATCGGCCGGCAGCTCGCCTTCGCTCGTGGGGGCGTTGCTCATGGCGAGACCTCCGCGACCGCGCGGCCGTTCGCCTCGGCGTAGGGATCGGCGATGCCGAGGGAGGCGAGGATCTTGCGTTCGAGAGCTTCCATCTCCTCGGCCTCGTCCTCGTCCTCGTGATCGAAGCCGAGCAGATGCAGCACGCCGTGGACGACGAGATGGACGACGTGGTCGGAAAGGGTGATGCCGGCCTCCGCCGCCTCCTTGGCCGCGGTCTCGAAGGCGATGACCACGTCGCCGAGCGGGGAGGGCTCGCCCGTCTCTTCGCTCGAAGGCTCGGCCGGATCGGCGCCGGCGGGGAAGGACAGCACGTTGGTGGGGGTGTCCATGCCGCGCCATTCGCGATTGAGGCGCTTGAGCTCCGCATCGTCGGCGAGCACGAGGGTGACTTGGCAGGCCTCTGACCCGAGCGGCGATGCCGCGGCATAGGCCGCGAGCGCCGCGCGGATAAGCGCGTCGTCGCTCACCGGCGAGCGATCCCAGAGCTCGCAGACGCGCATCACCTCCACGGCAAGCGTTTGGCTTGCGTGGCCGGATGCGCCGGTGGGACTTGGGCCGGGGTCAGCCATGCGGCTCACCGCGCGGGGGAGCGGCCTCATAGGCGTTCACGATCTTGCCCACGAGCTCGCGGCGGACGACGTCCTTGGCCGTGAACGGGATGTGGGCGATCTCCTCGATGCCTTCGAGGATGCCGATGGCCTCGACCAGCCCCGAATCCTTGCCGGGCGGCAGGTCGACCTGAGACGGATCGCCGGTGACGATCATCTTGCTCTGTTCGCCGAGCCGCGTGAGGAACATCTTCATCTGCACCGGCGTGCAGTTCTGCGCCTCGTCGAGGATGATGATGGCGTGGGACAGGGTGCGGCCGCGCATGAAGGCGAGCGGGGCGATCTCGATGGCGCCCGTGGCGATGCCGCGCTCGACCCGCTCCGGCGGCAGCACGTCGTACAGCGCGTCGTAGAGCGGCCGGAGATAGGGATCGACCTTCTCGCGCATGTCGCCCGGCAGGAAGCCGAGGCGCTCGCCGGCCTCGACCGCCGGGCGCGAGAGGATGAGCCGGTCGCAACGGCCGCTTTCGAGACAGGCGGCGGCGAAGGCGACGGCGAGATAAGTCTTGCCCGTGCCGGCCGGCCCCGTGGTGAAGACGAGGTCATGCGCTTCGAGCGCGGCGAGATAGGCGCTCTGCGCCGGCGTGCGCGCGGTGATGAGGCGCTTGCGGGTGCGGATCTGCTGCGCCGTCGGAGTCTTGAGATAGGCTTCGCTCGCGGGCGCGGGCTCGGCGGCGGTGCCGACATGGCGGATGGCGCCCACCACCTCGCCGACGCCGATGGTCTCGCCTTGGGAGAGGCGGCCATAGAGCTGCTCGAGCACGGATTTCGCCGCGGCGCAGGAGGCCTCGGACCCGCGCAAGGCGACGGCATTGCCGTTGACCACGGCCTCGATCCCGAGCCGGTCCTCGAGCACCGCGAGATTGGCGTCATAATCGCCGAGGAGATCGCGCACGAGCCGCGCATCGTCGAAGAAGACGATCATCGGCTCTTGGCCGCCATTGGCCGAGGCCGTGTTCGCGCGCTTGGTCGCTCGTCCCCGCACCAATGCCGGTCTACGTTCGCTGGCCTGCTTGCTCACACGGCCGCCTGAAGTGGCTCGCGCCATTCAAACCCCGATTTGATGACACCAGTGAGACTGTTCGGGCCGGCGGCCACGATGTCAACCTCCACGATTTGGCCGATGAGCCGGTCGGGCCCGTCCGCATGCACCGTCTGATTATAAGGTGAACGCCCGGCGATCTGGTGAGGTTTCCGCCCCTTGCGCTCGAAGAGGATGGGGAGGGTGCGGCCCACGGTTCCGGCATCGAAGGCCCGCGCGCCTTGCCCGATCAGGCCTTGGAGCCGTTGCAGGCGTTCATCCGCAACGCTTTGCGGCACTTGGGCGGCGAGGCTTGCCGCCGGCGTCCCCGGCCGGGCGCTATATTTGAAGGAGAAGGCCTGGGCGAAACCCATCTCGCGCACGAGCCGCAAGGTGGCCTCGAACTCGCCCTCGGTCTCGCCGGGGAAGCCCACGATGATATCTGTGGACAGCGCGATGTCGGGGCGCGCGGCGCGGATGCGGGCGACGAGTTCGGCATAATCGCCGGCCGTATGCTTGCGATTCATGGCCGCGAGCACGCGGTCGGAGCCCGACTGGAAGGGCAGATGGAGATAGGGCATGAGCTTCGGCTCATCGCCATGGAGCGCAATGAGATCCTCGTCCATGTCGCGCGGGTGGCTCGTCGTGTAGCGGAGCCGCAAGATCTGAGGGATCGCGGCAAGGCGTGCGAGCAGCTTGGCGAGCGACCACACAAGCCCGTCCGGCCCTTCGCCATGATAGGCGTTGACGTTCTGGCCGAGCAGCGTGATCTCGCGTGACGCCCGAGGCCGCGAGCCGCTCCACTTCGGCGAGGACCGCCGCGACGGGCCGGGAGAATTCGGCGCCGCGCGTGTAAGGAACGACGCAAAAGGTGCAGAACTTGTCGCAGCCTTCCTGCACCGTGACGAAGGCCGAGGCGCGGCGGGCCAGATGCCCGCTCCGGCAGGCGCGCAAATTTGTCCTCCACCGGAAAGTCGGTGGCGACGAGGCCGCTCCTCGTCTTTGCGGATTTGGCCAGCAGGTCCGGCAGCAAATGGTAGCTTTGCGGGCCGACCACGAGGTCGACCATTGTCGCGCGGGCGATGATCTCGGCCCCTTCGGCCTGGGCGACGCAGCCGGCCACGGCGATCTTGGTGTCGAGCCCTTGGGCGCGGCGCTCTTCCTTCACGACGCGCACGCGGCCAAGCTCCGAATAGACCTTCTCCGCCGCCTTTTCGCGAATGTGGCAGGTGTTGAGGATGACGAGGTCGGCCTCGGCCATGTCGTCCGTCGGCGCATAGCCGGCGGCACCGAGCGCCTCCGCCATGCGCTCGGAATCGTAGGCATTCATCTGGCAGCCGAAGGTCTTGATATGCAGCTTTTTGGGGCCTGGGGCCATGCCTGTTGTTGCGGCACGACCGCGCCCTTCGTCAAGGGGGGCGAATTTCAGGCTTACCCGCGCCTTCACACAGAACGTCAAGCTGGTAGGGTAGGGCCGCCCCAGGGCCCCATGATCTCGCAATCGGCAGGACCCTGAGGCGGCAAGTGGACCGGGCGCTCGGCTGGAACCGGGCGTCCGCGTCCCGAAGGTTCACGGCGTCTCTAAGCCTTGCACTCCGCCATGCCCTTCATGGCCTTCTTCGCGTCGGCCTTATTCCCGTAGCCGTCAGCGCCCATCATCATCATGGTTTTGCCATCGGGCTTCACTTTGACGATCGAGCATTTGTGGCTCGTCATGTCCTGCGCCACGTAGAATTGCTCCGCGAGCGCAGGGGTCACAAAGCCCGCGAGCAGCAGACCTGCAACGACGTACGTCTTCATTCTGGTCTCCTTCAATTCGGCGTCGCCGCATTGCCGCATCGGGCGGAACGCGTCGGCTAGTATTCGCGCGGGGCTCCGGAGACCCGCGCTAGGTCAACACGTCGTGCCTAGCTGCACTTCTTGGCCGCGTCGTCCCACTTCATCTTGGCCTTCTCGCAAGCGGCCTTGGTCTTGGGAGCGTCGGCGGCGAAGGACGGCGCAGTGGCGCCGGCGACCAGACCGAGAGCGACGATGACCGAAACAAGCGTCTTCATGATTTTCTCCTCTTGATTTGCCGCGATTGGATGAGGTGCACCTGACGGGGTCAGTACGGCGCTGACCCTGGTGTGCGCGGGCGGACAAGAAATCCGTCCACGCGCCTAATCCTTGGGCGGCGTCTTGGGCCGCCGTTTGACGGACGGGCTGCGCAGAATGTCGCGGTCCCCCACCCACCGCTCGCCCCGCTTGCGCGCGCCACCCAATCCTCTTGCGCTGCAATAACGCCGACCCGCGCACAAAGCCCTTGGCGGAGCACTGGAATGTTTCTGACGGCGCGCCGGCGCTACCGCAGTGCGGGACAAATTGGGATTTCCGCTGCCGCCAGATGTGGCAACGAGACGCGGGCTGCGCGGCGCAAATTTCCTGAGGGTGAAGCCGCGCTCACAGGTCGAGCAGCTTGGCCACGAGCTTGGGTGGACGCGACGGAGGCGCCAGCTGCTCGAAGGTGCATTGAAGCGGCGCCTTGTCGGGGCGGAAGCGCACGAGCTTGGTGCCGTGGCGGAAACGCATTCCCGTCACCTGGTCGTAGCGCACCTCGACCACCACCTTGGGCTTGAGCGGCTCCCACGCGGCGGAACGCTCGGTGCTCCAGCGGCTCGGGCCGCCCGGCGCCTTGCCGGTGAAGCCCGGCGGCGCGATCAGCCCTTCGAGCATTTTGGTCATCGCCGCGCGCTCGACATTGGAGATGGTCGAGGTGAAGCCCACATGGTCGAGCTTGCCCGCCTCGTCATAGAGACCGAGCAGCAGCGAGCCCACCTCGCGGCTGCCGGTTTGGTAGCGGAAGCCGCCCACGACGCAATCGGCGGTGCGCACCGGCTTGACCTTGAGCATCGCCCGGATGCCCGGCTCATAGGGTCCGTCGACACGCTTCGCCACGACGCCGTCGAGCGCGTCCCCGGCACGGTCGAGCCATTTCTCGGCCTCGCGGCGGTTCAGACGTAAAGGGCGAGAGCTTGAGCCGTTCGGGCCCGCGCGCCGCGGCGTAGAAGCGCTCGAGCGCCGCGCGGCGCGAGGTGAGCGGTGCCGCAAGCAGGCTTTTGCCGTCGGGTCCGAGCAGCATGTCGAACAGGATGAGGCTTGCCGGCGTTTCCAGGGCGAGCTTGCGCACGCGGCTTTCCGCCGGATGCAGGCGCATCTGGAGGGCGTCGAAGGACAGCGTGCCGCCCGCCGGGATGACGAGTTCGCCGTCGACGACGAAGCGCTTGGCGGGGAGCGCCTTGAGCATATCCACCATCTCGGGGAAGTAGCGCTCGAGCGGCTTGCCCGATTTGGCCCTGAGCGCGACCTCGCTTCCGGCGCGAAAGGCAAGACAGCGGAAGCCGTCCCATTTGGGCTCGAACTGCCAGCCGGGTTCGCTGGGGAGCTCGTCCACGAGGCGCGCTTCCATCGGCTCTGTGTCGAGCGGCACCGCAAGTGCTGAGAGTCCGGTCTTCGATGTCACGACGGGCCTCGTCCGAGAGCGGCCAAGCGACCTCGCTAAAGTCGAGGCACTTCTACTGGAGACGCACGAGCACGCTATCGGCGGCGCCGGTCGCGTCGGTGACGGTGAGCCGCACGAAGCCCGGTCCCTCGGGCGCGAAGAACAGCGTGCGCGCATTGCGTTTGGCGTCGAGCGGCATGCCGTCGGCGAGCACGGTGATCGGCGGCGTGCCGCCGGCGATCTTGATCGGCACGGGATCGGTCGCGGGTCCCTGCCGCGTAAGCTCGAGGCTCGCGCCGTTGGGCGGAAACACGATGTGCAGCGGTGAGGCGACCGCCCCCATGATCCTATGCGGGGCGAAGCGCTGGAGCGGCAGCGGCAGCTTGGCGGTCGAGGCGATGAGCGCGCCCTTGGGCGCTTCCGGCAGCGGCTCGAGCGGTTGCGGCACCCGGGCAAAGGCGTCGAACAGGATCGGCGCCGCGGCCGTGCGCCCGACGAGGCCGGTCACCGGCGCGCCGTCCGGCCGCCCCACCCACACCCCGATGGTGCGCTTGCCGTCGAAGCCCACGGCCCACGCGTCGCGATAGCCGTAGCTCGTGCCCGTCTTGAAGGCGATGCGGCCGCTCAAGGCATTTTCCGGCGGCGGCGTGCCGAGCAGGACCTTGGCCACATACCAGGCGGCGACCGGCTCGAGCAGGCGCTTGGGCGCGGGACGCGGCGCATCGAGCCGCTCGGAGAGCGGCATGACGCGTGCCTAGCCGCGGAAATCCGGCATAGAGCATGGTGAGATCGGCCAGGCGGACGCCGATGCCGCCGAGCCCGAGCGCGAGCCCCGGCTCCTCGTGCTTCGGCAGCACGAGCGGCGCACCGGCTTGCGCCAGCCGGCTGACGAGGCGGCTCGGCCCCACCTCGTCGAGCACGGCGACGGCGGGCACGTTCAACGATTGTTGCAGCGCGCGCTTCACCGTCACGGTTCCCTGGAAGGTGAGGTCGAAATTCTCCGGATGATAGTTGCCGTAGCGGATGGGCCGGTCCTCGATCAGGGTCTCGGGATGGATCAGCCCGTCCTCGAAGCCGAGCCCGTAGATGAAGGGCTTGAGCGCGGAGCCCGGCGAGCGCACGGCGCGGGTCAGGTCCACTTGGCCCGCGCGGCGGAGGTCGAAATAATCGGGCGAGGCGATGCGGGCGAGCACCTCGCCGCTGTCATTGTCGATGGCGACGATGGCCACCGACATGTCGGGGCCGAGGCTCGCAGCCCGGTCGCGCGCGAGCATCTCCAGGCTCTTCTGCAAGGCGCCGTCGATGGTGAGCCGGATCAGGCGCTCCTTCGGCGCCGCCGCCAGGGCGCCGTCGGCGGCGTGCGGCGCGAGCATCGGCATGGGCTTGCGCGCATGGGGCACGGGCTCCTTCTTGGCGCGCGCGATCTCGGCATCGCTGAACAGGCGGTGGCCGCCGGCGCGGGTTTGCGCCACGCGGTCGAGCACGCGGTTGCGCGCCCGCTTGGCCACGTCGGGGAAGCGGTCGGGACGCCGCAGCTCCGGCGATTGCGGCAGCGCCACCAAGAGCGCCGCCTCGCCGAGCGTGAGCCGGCGCGGCTCCTTGCCGAAATAGGCGAGCGAGGCCGCCCGCACGCCTTCGAGATTGCCGCCATAGGGCGCGAGCGTGAGATAGAGCGAGAGGATCTCGTCCTTGCTCAGGATGCGCTCCATCTGCAGCGCGCGCACGGCCTCGCGCAGCTTGACGCGCAGCGAGCGCGTCGTTCGCGGCTCGATCAGGCGGGCGACCTGCATGGTGAGGGTCGAGCCGCCCGAGACGATGTGGCCGTGGGTGGCAAATTGCGCCGCGGCGCGGGTGAGCGCGAGCGGGTCGACGCCCGGATGGTGCCAGAAGCGCTTGTCCTCATAGGCGAACAGCACGTCGAGATAACGCGGATCGACATCGGCGCGCGTGGCCGGCAGGCGCCAGCGCCCCTCATGGGTGGTGTAGGGGCGCAGCAGCTTGCCCTCCCGGTCGACCACGCTCGCCGAGAGCTCGATGTCGCGGCCGAGCGGCGCCGGGCCGAAGGCCTGGAACAGCCCGGCGATGCTGCCCGCGAGCGCCGCGCCGATCCACGCCACGCGCGACCGCCGCGATCAACCGCCCGGCGTTTCCACGCAGGCTGTGGAGGCACCTCTTCGCTCATTGCGCCGGCGCGACGGTGACGGCGCCCGTGCCGGTGCGGCCGAAGCGGTCGGGACGGTACATGTCCTCCACCACGGCCTGCGGCAGCACATAGGTCCCGGGCGACACCGCGCGCACCACATAGGCCACGGTATAGGTGGCCGGATCGCTGCTGCCGCGATTGAAGGCCGCCGTGAAGCGGTCGTCGCGGAACTCGGCATGCGCCGGCTCGGCCGTGTCGGTGATCCAATCGAGCGTGCCCGTGTCGCCGGACGAGACGAGGTGCGGATTGTCGATCTCGAAGCCCGCCGGCACATAGTCGGTCAGCGCCACGCGCTCGAATTGCGGCTGCGGCTCGGTCACCTTGAGCACGACCACGAAGCGCTCGTTCTGCTTGGCGTGGGTGGGATCGGCCTCCTCGCCGCTAAGCGTGTAGAAATTGCGCTCGAGCTTGAAGCCCTGATCGGCGGCGGGCTCCGGCGTCAGCGGGGCGCCGGTCACCGTCACCACGGTCGACACCGGCGCATCGGCGCTGTTGGTGACCGTGACCGGGTTCGCTTTGAGCTCGCTCGCATCGTAGGTGAGGTAGAGCGGGCCGCTATGGGCCGCGGTCCCGCCGCCTTCATTGGTCTCGAGGCTCACGCCTTGCTTGCCGAGCGCACGCGCGGCGAGCACGAGCCAGGCGTCCTCCTGCGTCGAGGTCCACACGACGCGCTGGCGGGCGGCGTCGATGCGCGAGGTGGCGCTGACGAGGATCGGCTTCGGCGCATCGCCCTCCGCCGCGAGCGTCACCACCGCCGCGGCATCGCGCAGGAGCGAGCCGTAATCGGTGCGGCCCGGCGTATATTGCGGCTCTTGCGGCAAGGCGCCGAGCGCGGCGTCGAAGGCCTTCTCGGCGCGCACCCGGTCGCCCAGCATGGCCAGCGCCGCGGCGATCTGGGCGCGGGCCGTGCCGGTGGAGAGATCGGCGAGCTTGGCGTCGGCGATGTAGCGCAAATCGCCCACCGGCGCCTCGCTGTTTCTCGCCAGCACATAGAGCGCGTAAGCGAGCGCGAGCCCGCCATCGGTCGCCACGTCCGGCGCCGTGCTCACATAATTGCGCAAGCGGTCGAGCGCGAGCTTGAAGGCGTCGTCGGGAACCGAATAGCCCCGCGCCCGCGCGCGGGTGAGGAAGTCGGTGACATAGGCGTCGAGCCACGCATCCTCGCCGCCCGGGGACCAGAGTCCGAAGGCGCCTTCCGATCCTTGCCGCGACAGCACCGTCTCGATCGCGCCGGCGATGCGCTCGTCGATGCTGGAATCCGTCGCGATATGCAGCTGCTCCGACAGCTCGTTGACATAGAGCAGCGGCAGCGCGCGGCTCACGATCTGCTCGGTGCAGCCGAGCGGATAGCGGTCGAGCGCGGCGATGAGCGTCGCCACGTCGAGTGCGGCCGAGGGCGTGACCGAGAGCGCAAGCTTGCCCGTGCCCGGCACGAGGTCGGTGAAGATGTCGGAGGTGAGCGTGAGCGTCTGCCCGGGCGCGAGCGGCTTCACCGTGCGGCGCGCGAGGATCTGCGTCGCGGGCTTCACCGTCGAGCGCATAGTCCCGTTCCAGCGTAAAGCCCGCGGGCCCGGTGACGTTCACCTTCACGATGCCTGAGCCGATGCCGGTGGCGGCGATGGGCAGACTCAACGCGCCCCGCTTCTTGGCGTCGAGCTTGAGCACCTTGTCGCCGCCGGTCATCTCGAGCGGCCCGTCGGTCGCGGCCACCACATGGTAGTCGCCGGTCTCGCCCTCGACATTGTCGAGGTCGAGCCTGACCGTGCTCTTGTCGCCGAGCAGCATGAAGCGCGGCAGCGTGGCGGTGACCACGACCGGATCGCGCACCACCACGTCGGCGGAGGCGTGACCCACTTTGTCCTTGCTCCAGGCGACCGCCATCACCCGCGCGGTGCCGGTGAAGGCCGGAATGTCGAAATCGACTTCCGCCGTGCCGTCCGCGCCGACTTTGACGATGCCGGAATAGAGCGCCAAAGGCGGCTGCGTCGGCGGGCTGCCTTGCAGCTCTTCGCCGCCGCCGTCGCCGCCGGTGCGGATCTGCCCCTTGGTGCCTTGCAGGCCGTCGATGAGCTGGCCGTAGAGGTCGCGCACCTCGGCGGAAAGCTTGCGCTGGCCGAGATAATAGTCGTCGGGCGCCGGCGGCTTGTAATTGGTGAGGTTGAGGATGCCGACATCGACGGCCGACACCACGATGCGCGCCTCTTCGTCAGGCGCAAGCCCCGCGAGCTTGATCGGCACGCGGAGCGTCGTTTCGGGCCGTATCAGCGCCGGCAAATCCATGGCGATGCCGAGCGTGTGCGCCGCTTTGTCGATGCCGAACCATTGCACGCCGATGGCGCGGCCGGGCATGCGCTCCGCCTTCTCGTCGAGCGGACGGCGCAAGGTGGCGAGCACATAGGCGCCCGTGCCCCAATCCTCACCGACGTTAAGCGGCAGCTTGACGGTGCCGGGCTCGACATCGGTGGTCGTGGTGGTGAGCAGCCGGTCGCCGATCACCGCGAGCGTCACCTTGCCCGCGCTCCGCGCCGTGACCGCGACGGTCATGGCGTCGCCCGGTTTATATTCCGGCTTGTCGAGCGCGATCTCGAGCAGATCGGGCGTGTCGGCGGAGGCTTCGGCATAGAAGCCCGAATCGAAGCTCATCACCGTCTCCGGCCCGGCCGCGTCGGGGCTCGTGACCTCGAGGCGGTAGCGGCCCCAGGTCACCGGCACGGCGATATGGCCGGGCGCGCCGGGGGCGACGTCGAGCGTGCCGTCGGCGATGCGCCGCGTGACCTTGATGGGCTCGTACTGCCAATAGCCGTTGCTGCGGTACCATTGATATTTGGAATCGACGCGCAGCAGCTGCCAATGGAGCCCCGCCTGGGTCATGGGCTTCCCGTCGGGCGCCACCAGCACCACGTCGAAGCTCGCATTGTCCTGGTCGCTGAGCGCGCTGCCGCTGAACAGCGGCTTCACCCCGATCATGGCCTGCGACGGCGTGACGGGCAGCGTCAGCTTCCGTTCGATGGCGCGGCCGCCGGGCTCGGCCATGCGCACGGCGATCTGCGCCTCGAGCGGATGGGTCGAGACCGGCACGGTGCCGAGCTCGACCGCGAAACTGGCCTTGCCGGCCGCGTCGGTTTGCGGCAGATCGGCGAGCGGCGTCGATTCCGCCTCTCCTTCGTCCTCGCTTGCCTCCTCGTCGAGGCCGAAGACATAGCCGGCATAGCCCGGCCGCTCGGCGGCCTTGACCACATGCACTTCGCCTTCGAGGGTGAGGCCCGACGCGGGCGCGCCATAGAGGAAGCGCCCGTCGACTTGCAGTTCGGCCGGGGCGGAGGGCGAGATGCTGGTGGCCTTGGTGGTCAGATCGAATTCGAGCCGATCCGGGACGTAGTCTTCGACGAGGAAGCTCGCCTCGCCCACGGCCGGCCGCTTCGGGTCGGTATAGGCCGCGACGCGCCAGGTGCCGGTCGGCGCCGAGGACACGATCGGCACGTCGAGCGAGCGGCCGCCGATGCCCTGATCGGGGATGACGCTGCGGCGATATTCCACCCCGTCCGGCCGCTCGACCACGAGCGTCAGGGGAATGTCGGTCGCGGCCAGCCCCGCGGCGTCGCGCAACAGCGAGGTGACATGCACGATCTCGCCGGTGCGGTAGACGCCGCGCTCGGTGAACACGAAGGCATCGAGCCCTTGCGGGGCGTCGCGCCCGGCAACGCCGCGGTCGGTGAGGTCGAAGGGCGAGCTTTTGAGGCTGAGAAAGGCGTAATCGCCGGTGGGCCCCGAGGCGACGAGCAGCGCGGGCGACAGGCCGCCTTCGCCGCGGGCGAGCCCCGGCTCGAAATTGGCCACCCCGTCGGCGCCCGTCTTCTTGACCGCGAGCACGTCGTTGTTGCGCGCGATCAGGCGCAGCTCGACATCGCCGATCGGCGCGGTGGAGGCGAGCGAATTGACGAAGGCATGGATGCCGTCATTGGCGGAATAGGCGGCAAGCCCGAGATCGGAGACCACGAACCATTGCGTGGCGCGGTCGGAATAATCCTCGGTGACGGAGTTGCCGGGAACGGCGGCGAGCAGATAGACGCCGGGCGCGAGATCAGGCACCGCCTCGCTCACGGGAAAATCGGTGGTGATCTCGGTGTTGAGCTCTTTTTCGACCTTGAGCTCGCCGCTCCACACCTTCTCGCCCTTCTCATCGGCGATTTGGTCGAGCGTGTAGCCGGCGAGGTTGCGCTCGAAATCGTAGCCGAGCACGTTGTCGATCAGATTGCGGTCGCCGATCCGGTAGATCGTGACCTTGACCAGGTCGGTGTTGACGGTGACGAGCGGAATGCCGCGCATGCCCGTCTTGGGCAGCACATAGGCCTTGCCGGCGAGCCGCACGAAGGGGCTGCGGTCGCGCACATAGATATTAAAGTCCGCCGTCTTGAGCAGGGTCTCGTCCACGGTGGAGGGGAGCCCGGCGCGGAGCGTGATGGCGTAGCTCTCGCCATGCTTCAGCCCTTCGACGCAGAGCTGCTGGTCGTCGACCGAGAGCGCGGGCTTGTCCTGGCCGGCCACGGCAACATAGGGCGAGAAGTCGGTGCGCTTGGGCAACGACTCGCTGAATTGGAAGCAGGCGCGTGGCGAGGCGGCGTCGGAATCGACGCTGAACTCGGCGACGCGGAAGCCGTATTTCTCGCGCAACCCGTCATAGGTGGTTTTGAGCTCGGGCGTCGCATGCAAGCTGAGCGCAAGCTTCAGCGCGTTCAGCGCCGGCCGCCAGTCGTTGCGCTTGCCGTAAGAATTGGCGAGCGTGATCAGCGCATCGGCTTCTTCATTGGGCGTGGCGGCGTGCTGATAGGCGAGATAGGCGGCCGTCGTCGCCCGCTCGAAGCGCGTGCTGCCGTCATCCTCCTCGGTTGCGGGAATGCGGAGCCAGATGTCGGCGAGCCGCCGCCAGGCCTGCCCGTCATTGGGCGCCACGGTGACGATCTGCGTGTAGACGGCGGCCGCGGCTATCGAGATCGTTCTTCTTGATGGCGGCGTCGGCGTCCTTCTTGAGCTGCGGCACGGTCTTGGCGACGGTGCCCGCCTCGTCCTTCAAATCGGCCTGAAGGGTGATGGCGGCGTCATCGAGTGTGGCGTCTTGGAAAGTTTTTTCGGCGGCGAGGGTGGGGGCGGCGACGAAGACGAACAGCGCGGCGGCGACGCCTGCGCGGAACCATGCGACCATAGACTTCCTCCCAGCCCGCTCTCGGCACAAGCGGGCGATGCCAAGCATGGTAATCCGGCATTGTGACGGAAACCAGAGGGTGCCCTAATCGCCGAGGGGGGCGAGCGGCGGCCAGCCATAAACGCGCGCGGCGCGCTCGATCAGGGCTTCGGCCAAGGCTGAGCCGTTGTCGGAATTGGTCATCACCACCAACCCCTGGCCGGTCGCCGGGAACAGCAGCAAATAAGCCTGATAGCCGACATTCTGGCCCCGTTTCATGAGCACGAGCGATCGCCCCCGGCCGGCGACCGTGGCGCCGAGCCCATAAGGGCCGCCGTTTTGCCGCGTCAGCATTTCCTTAACCGTCCGGCGCTTGAGGAAATGGCTGTTTCCCTTGACGGCGCGCCCGATTTCCACGAGCAGCGCGGCGAGATCGGAGGGCGTCGCCCACAGCCCGGCGGCGGCGAGCTCGGGAAAATTATGCCAGCGGCCGGGCAGCTCGCGCCCATCGGCGAAATGGCCGGCGACGGCGCTCGCTTCACGCGCCTGCGGCAGCGGTTGGACGAAACTGCTCTGGGTCATGCCGAGCGGCTTGAGCACGGTCTCTTGCATGAGATCGGCGAACGGCCTGTGCGTAACGTCCTGCATCAGCGCCTCGGCGATCTCATAGCCGCCGCCGGAATAATGATAGGCGCTGCCGGGCAGGGCGATCGACCGTCACCGGCGGCGAATTGGCGGGCGGCGTGCCATCGAGGATCTTGCGTGAGCGTCGGCAGCGGCGCGCCCGCCTCGTAACCGAGAAAGCCCGGCACGCCGATGCCGCCGGTCATGCTGAGCAGCCCGCGCAAAGTGACCGGGTGATCGCGGTCGAACGCATTGGCCGGAACGTGCCAGGAGGTGAGCGCGCGCGTTGACGTCAGCGTCGAGGATGAGCGTGCCCCGCTCCACCAGCCGCATGGCGCCGACCGCCGCCACGAATTTCGACAGCGACGCCGCCTGGAACAGCGTGTCCGGTGTCGCCCCGCCATAGGCGCGAGCAAAGGCGATGCGGCCGTTCTCGATCAGCGCGAGGCTGACGGCGGGTACCGGGAGCTGCGCCATCGCCTCGTCCAGCGTCAGCGTCTTCGCGCCGCCGGCAACAGTGAGGGTGAGATCGCGCTCGAGCGCGGACGGATCGGGCGCGGGTCTCTGCGCGCCGGGCAAGATCGCAAGCAGGAGAAGCAGCGGCAGGAGCGCAGACCGCCGCATCCTCATCCTCTCGCTTCGCCCATGCGCGTCTCGCTCGCGAGCGTGGCGAGCTCGGTGCGCACCCATTGATGGCACTCGTCGCGGTCATAGCTCGAATGCCACAGAAGCCGCACCGGCAGGGCGATGTCCTTCAGCGGCTGCGCCACCCGGGCGAGCGGGAATTGCCGCTCCAGGATGAGCGCGAGCGAAGCGGGCAGCGTCAGCAGCGCGTCGCTGTTGAGCGCGAGCAGGAGTCCCACCAGCACCGAGGAGACATTGGCCGAGATCGCGCAGCGAAGCCCGTGGCGGGCCAGCCCGCGATCGAGCAGCGCGATGGTCGGCAGCGAATTGACGGCGATATGGTCGCTTGCGGCGAAGGCGGCAGGCTCGGGCTTGCGCCCGGCCAGCGGATGATTTTTGCGCACGAGCGTGGCGAGCCTATCGTCGAACAGCTTGAGCACGCGCACGTCCGGCGCCGGCACCGCCATGCCCTCGATGTCGATGACGAAATGACACTGGCCCTGGCGGAGCGCATCGATGCTCTCGAGCCCTTGCGCGGGCGTCCAGCTCACATGCACGCCGGGGCGCGCCTGGGTGAGACGCTGCCGGAGCGGCTGCACCAGGATCAGCTCGCCCGCCTCGCTCGCGGCGGCGGCGAAGTCGCGCTGCTCGAGCGAGGGGTCGAACGGCTTGTTCGGCCTGAGCAAGCTCTCCATGCCGGCGAGAATGACGTGGACCGTGGGCGCGAGCTCGAGCGCCTTGGCCGTCGGCACGAGCTTTTGCCCCGCCCGCACGAACAGCTCGTCGGCGAAGATCTCGCGCAGCTTGGCGAGCGCGTGACTGATGGCCGACGCGCTGCGGCCGAGCCGTTCGGCGGCGCGGGTGACGCTCGCATCCACGAGCAGCGCATCGAGGATGACGAGGAGGTTGGCGTCGACCTCTCTTAGGTGCATGGCATGCAGCTATTCTGCTGAGAACATTTCATTACATGCAATGTTAGCCCCTGCGTTAGGCTTGGCGCAAGGTTGTCCGGTTGCACGCCTGGGCGGCCTTGAAGCGCCATGGCAACAGGTGCTTCCTCATCTTAGCCTTGCGGCGGTCCGCTGGGTCCGAAGCTTGGGGGGCCGCCGCCCCTGTTTTCCGCGAGGATTGTCCATGCTGTCGCTATCGTTGCGGGGCTTCGCCGTCGCCGCCATCGCCCTGGGCCTCGCGCTCTCCCCGGCGCGCGCCGCCTCACCCGTCGCCAGACGCCCCTGCCAAGGACGCGAGCGTCAAAGCCGTGCTCACCAATTATGCCGATATCGGCCAGGCCGCTTACGAGGATGCGCTCGGCACCGCCAAGACGCTGCAGCTCGCCGTCGATGCATTTCTCGCCGCGCCGACCGACGCCAATTTGCGCGCCGCCCGCGCCGCCTGGATCGCCGCGCGCCAGCCCTACATGCAGACCGAGGCCTTCCGCTTCGGCAACAAGATCGTCGACGATTGGGAGGGCAGGGTGAATTCCTGGCCGCTCGACGAAGGGCTCATCGACTATGTCGTCCGACGCCTACGGCAACGACTCCGCCGAGAACCAGCTTTACGCCGCCGACGTCATCGCCAATCCGCAGCTCACCATCGGCGGCAAGACGATCGACGCCTCCAAGATCACCAAGGAGCTGCTGGCCGACAAGCTGCAGGAGGCGGGCGGCGTCGAGGCCAATGTCGCCACCGGCTACCACGCCATCGAGTTCCTGCTCTGGGGCCAGGATCTGAACGGCACCGGACCCGGCGCCGGCAACCGGCCCGCGAGCGATTACGATCTCAAGAACTGCACCCACGGCCATTGCGACCGCCGCGCCCAATATCTGAGCGCCGCGACCGATCTTCTCGTCGACGACCTCGCCTGGATGGCGGCGCAATGGGCGCCGGGCGGCGCGGCGCGCAAGACGTCCTGCTCGACGGCACCGACGAGGCGGGCTTGACCGCGATCTTCACCGGGCTCGGCAGCCTGTCCTACGGCGAGCTTGCCGGCGAGCGCATGAAGCTCGGCCTGATGATCCACGATCCCGAGGAGGAGCATGACTGCTTCTCCGACAACACCTTCGCCTCGCACTATTTCGACGCGCTCGGCATCCGCAACGTCTATCTCGGCCGCTACCGGCGCGCCGACGGCTCGGTGGTCGCGGGGCCGAGCGTGTCCGACCTCGTCAAGGCCAAGTCGCCCGAGATCGACGCGGAGGTCACGCGCCAAGCTCGACGCGACCATGGACGCCATGACTGCTCTCTACCGCCGCGGCATCATGGTCGAGAACTACGACCAGATGATCGGCGAGGGCAACGCGGAGGGCAACGCCACCGTCGCAGCGTGCCATCGATGCGCTGCTCGATCAGACCAAGTCCTTCGAGCGCGCCGTCGCCGCGCTCGACCTGCACGCGATCCAGTTCCAGGGCTCCGACAGCCTGGGTGGCGCGAAGGCCCGGCCGCAGGCGGCTTCGAGCGATGCGCCCGTGCCAGCGCCAGTGAGGTCGAGCGGGGCCCTTGACCGCCTTAGATGTTATAACATAACAATGCACGCGCGGAACCGCCGTGTGGAGCAAGAGCTGGGGGCTGACATTATGAGTGGACTGGCGGATCACGCCGTTGATACGAGCAGGCTTCATGGCCGCCGCCGCGACGCTGGCATGGCCGGATATGGCGCGTGCCGATTGCAACGTGCCGGACGAACGGTATCCCGGAAGGTCGCCTTCGCGCCCGATCGACGTGGCGCATACGCGCAAGTCGCTCGCCGATGCGGGCATCGGCCTCGGCGGCTTTTATGCCGGCGAGGCCTTCGCCAACACCGGCGGCCTGAAGCAAGGCGGCAAATATGACGGCGTGCTCGAGCTGCATCTCGATGGCGATCTGCACAAGATGGGGCTGTGGAAGGGACTCTGTTTCCACGTCAACGCGTTTCAAATTCATGGCAACAGCATCACCGCCGACAATATCGGCAGCCTGATGCCGGTGAGCTATCTGGAGGCGACCGACGCCACCCGCCTCGACGAGATCTGGCTCGAGCAGCATATGTTCGACCCCGCCTGTCGGTGAAGGTGGGGCAGCTCGCCGCCGACACCGAATTTCTCCTCACCGACGGCGCCCCCTTCTTTCTGAATGCAACGTTGGGCTGGCCCGCTTTCGCCGCGGCCGATCTGCCGGGCGGCGGCCCGGCCTATCCGCTTGCGACGCCCGGCGTGCGCGTGGCGGTGAAGCCCAACGACAATCTGCGCCTTATGGTCGGCGTCTATAACGGCGATCCGGAGGATCCGAACTGCACCAACGACAATCCGCAAATCTGCAACGATGACGGGCTCGATTTCCGCTTCAACTCGCCGCCGCTGTTGATGATCGAGGGCGCCTACAAATATAATCAGGATGGACAGCTGCCGGGAAACGTCAAGCTCGGCGGCTGGAATCATTTCGGCACCTTCGAGGATCAGCGCTTCGACTCCGGCGGCCTGCCCATCGGCGTCACCCTCAATCCGGGGCGGCCGATCGACGGCGATTGGGGCCTTTACGGCATCGTCGATCAGCTCGTCTGGCGCGTGCCGGGCAGCGAGGATGCCGAAGGGCATTGGCCTGTTCGGCCGCGTCATCGGTGCGCCGTCCGCGCAGAATCTCATCGACATCTACGCCGATGGCGGCGTCACCTTTACCGGCATGATCCCGCACCGGCCCGATGACATGCTCGGCATCGGCTTCGGCTATAGCGGCATCTCCCAGGACGCGCACGGCTTCGACCTCGATTCCGGCCTGCCCGTCGCGCGCACCTATGAGGCGCTGCTGGAGATTTGCTATACGCTCCAGCTCAAGTCGGGCTGGACGCTGCAGCCGGACTTCCAATATTTCTGGCAGCCGGGCGGCGGAGTGCCCAACGCCTCCGGCAATGGCACGGTCGAGAATGCTGCGGTCTGGGGGGCGCGCACGACCCTCAACTTCTGATGAAGGACTAGTCTCCCAATCCTCGGCACCTTTCAGTCCCACGCGGCCGCGCCACGGCCCGCATCTTCGCGTGAGCCACCTCGCGCCCGGCGCCTCGTTCTGATCGGCGCGGTCGCGGGCGGCGCGCTGTTGCCGCTGCTTGCCGGCGCGTGGCAGAGCTTCGGCGCCGACGCCGCGAGCGCCTATGACGCGCTCACCGCCCCCACCAAGGATTTCTCCAAGCCCGAGCCGGGCGAGGAGAGTCCGGGCGGCGGCGCCACCTCGCGCGGCAGCGTCGACAATGCCAACGCCTTCTCCAACTCCTCCGGCAATCTCGAGATCAAGCGCGAGCTCGACTTCAAGATCGGCAACGCCATCTTCCGCAAGGACTGGGTATCGGCGCCGTCCTCGACCGACGCCTCCGACGGACTTGGGCCGCTGTTCAACTCCCGCGCCTGCCAGAACTGCCATTTGAAGGACGGCCGCGGCCACCCGGCGCTCTCGCCCGGCGTTCCCGACGACAGCCATTCCATGCTGGTGCGGCTCTCGGTTCCCGCCGCCACCGCGGAGCAGAAGGAGAAGCTCGACGCGCACAAGGTGAACTCGATCCCCGAGCCCATCTATGGCGGCCAGCTGCAGGATCTCTCGATTCAGGGCCTCAAGGCCGAAGGCCGGCTCAACATCGAATATAAGGAATCCCCGGTGACGCTCGCCGGCGGCGAGACGGTCAATCTGCGCGCGCCCAGCTACTCGATCGTCGATCTCGGCTATGGGCCGCTGCAGGAGGGCACCATGATCAGCCCCCGCGTGGCCCCGCCCATGATCGGGCTCGGCCTGCTCGAAGCCGTGCCCGAGGACGAAATTCTGAGCTTTGCCGATCCCGACGACGCCAACAAGGACGGCATTTCCGGGCGGCCCAACCGCGTGTGGTCGCGCGAGCAGCAGAAGGTGATGCTCGGCCGCTTCGGCTGGAAGGCGGGCGTGCCCACGATCACCCAGCAAGCGGCGGAGGCGGCGAATGGCGACATCGGCCTATCCACCACGCTGATACCGGTCCATTCCGGCGATTGCACCGAGACGGAGAAGGAGTGTCTCGCCGCGCCGAACGGCGACAGCCCGCAATATCAGAACGTCGAGCTCGGCGACGATCTCTTCAAGCTCGTGGTCTTCTATTCCAAGAATCTCGCCGTGCCGCCGCGCCGCAAGCCGGACGATCCCGACGTGCTCAAGGGCAAGGCGCTATTTTACCAGATCGGCTGCGCCGCCTGTCACCGCCCGAAATTCATGACCGGCGAGGCGCCCGATCAGCCGCATTTGTCGCATCAATTGATCTGGCCTTATACGGATATGCTGTTGCACGACATGGGCGACGGCCTCGCCGACCACCGGCCCGAAGGCGTGGCGACGGGAAGCGAATGGCGCACGCCGCCGCTCTGGGGCATTGGTCTCACGGAGACCGTCAATGGCCATACGCTGTTTCTGCATGACGGCCGCGCCCGCTCGATTGCCGAGGCCATCCTCTGGCATGGCGGCGAGGGCCAAGCCTCGCGCGACGCCTTCGCCAAGCTCTCCAAGGCCGACCGCGACAGCCTCGTCGCCTTCGTGAACTCGCTGTGATGACATGGAACGGATCCATCGTTCGCGGATTGGCTTCGGCTGTCGCCATGCTCTGCGCGAGCGCGGTTGCCGCGAAGGCCGAAGCCGATCACGGGGCCATCGCGCGCGCCGCGCTCACCGACTACATCCGGCCGGCTTATGCCCATCTCGCCAAGCGCAGCGACGCGCTGGCCGAGACAATGGACGCGCTCTGCGCTTCCCCGGATCCGCCGCGCTCAAGGATGCGAAGGAGGCCTTCGCCGGCGCGGTCGAGACCTGGGGCATTGTCGAGCCCTTGCGCTTCGGACCCATCGCGCAGGAGCATCGCTACGAGCGGCTGTTCTATTGGCCCGACCCCAAAGGCCTGGGCGCCAAGCAAATCCGCGAGGCGCTCGCCAAGCGCGACGCGAGCGTGACCGATCAGGCCGCGCTCGCCGCCAAGAGCGTGGCGCTGCAAGGCTTGCCGGCGCTCGAGCTTCTTCTTTATGGCGACGGCGCCGACGCGCTTGAAACGACAGGCGAGGAGGGCGCTTTCCGCTGCCGCTTTGCCGCAAGCGTCGCCGCCAATATCAAGGCCATCGCCCATGAGGTGGAGCAAGGCTGGAGCGAGGGCGCGCCCTTCACCAAGGATTTTCTCTCCCCCGGCCCCGACGATCCCTTCTATCGCGCGCCGAAAGAGGTGACGCTCGAGCTGCTCAAGGCCTTCTCCGGCGGCATCGAGATCGTCCGCGATCAGAAGCTCGCCAAACCCTTGGGCGCCAAGCCCGAGGAGGCGCAGCCGCAATCCGCCCCCTTCGCCTTGAGCGGGCTGACGCTTGCCAACATGGCCGACAATCTTGCCGGCGTCCGCGAGCTGTTCGTCAAAGGCGGCTTCGCCGCGCTCGTCCATTCCGAATCGGCGGGCGTGGAGGATTCGATCCTGTTCGATCTCGACCACGCCATCGACGTGATCCGCAACATCGACAAGCCTTTCGCCGAGGCCGCGCGCGACGAGGAGACACGCGGCGCGCTCGAAGCCTTGCGCGTGTCGCTGAAAGGCGCCGAAGGCACCGCCGTCGACATGATCAGCCGCGCCGCGGGCCTGAGCTTCGGTTTCAATGCCATGGATAAGGATTGACGATGACCCTCGACCGCCGTGAGCTTCTCCTCGGCGCCGCGGGCGCGGCCGCCTTCCTCGCCCTGCCGCGCGGTATGACCGAGGCCGCCGCCAAGGCAGCGGAGCCCGGCCTGTTCGCCGCCGCGCGCAAGGACGATCGCGGCACCTTCTCCGCCGCTTTGTTCAGTCTCGATGGCGGCGATGTGCGCGCGGTCGAGCTGCCCGAGCGCGGCCATGACATCGCGCTGCGTCCCGGCACCACCGAATGGGTCGCCTTCGCCCGCCGTCCGGGGCGGTTCGGCGTCGCCGTCCCCGCCGGCAATCGCGCGCCCATCTGGTTTCAGTCAAAGCCCGACCGGCACTTCTTCGGCCATGGCGTCTTCTCCGCCGACGGCAGGCTGCTCTACACGACGGAGAACGACTATGCGAACGCGCAAGGCATGATCGGCGTGCGCGACGCGACCGCCGGCTACAAGCAGGTCGGCGAATTCTCCGCCCAAGGCATGGAGCCGCACGACATCGCGCTCCTTGGCGACGGCCGCACCATGGTCATCGCCAATGGCGGCATCCGCACCCATCCCGACGCGGGACCGGCCGAGCTCAACCTCGCCGACATGCGCCCCTCTCTCGTCTATGTGGACGTGGAGACCGGGCGACTTACTCGAGGAGCAGGTGCTGCCGGCGAGCCTGCACCAACTCTCGATCCGCCATCTCGCCATCGCCGCCAAGGACCTCGTCGTCTTCGGCTGCCAATATCGCGGACCCGAGGCGGACGAGCCCGCGCTGATCGGCTTCCACCGGCGGGGCGAGCAGCCCGTTCTCGTGCCGGCGCCGGGCCCGACGCAAACCGCGCTCAAGAACTATATCGGCTCGGTCGCGGCGGATGCGAGCGGCACCATCGTGGCCGCCTCCGCGCCCAAGGGGGGCGTCATCACCTATTGGGACGCGAGCGCGCGGCGCTTCCTCGGAACCTGCGCGCTCAATGACGGCTGCGGCATCGCGCCCACGCGCCACCGGGCAAGCTTCCTCCTGACGAGCGGCGAAGGGTGGCTTGCGACCGGCGAGCCTGAGGGCGCGCTGGAGCGTGAGGCGTCATCGTTTTCCTGGGACAATCACGCCATTCTCGTGGCCTGATTGGCGCCTCTTTTTGCGGCAAAGCCGGCGGAATCGCGGGCCTATTCTCACCTTATTTGTCGGTCTAATCTCAGCCCCGCGAGCGGCTCATTGACCTGCCCAGGGGCTCGCACAGTCGCGGTCGCAGCCAAAATCATTCTGAAGATATGAAGCTCGTCTTGAAGATCTTTGCCGCCGTTGCCGCGCTGCTCGTGCTGGCGCTGATCGGCGTCAACCTGCTGATCTCGGCGGATGCGGTGCGCGACCGGGTTGCCGCGCGCGTCAAGGAGCAGAGCGGCCGCGACTTGAAGGTCAATGGCTCGACCTCGCTCCTGTTCCTGCCCAATCCGCATATCGTGCTCAGCGACGCCACCATCACCGATCCCGAGGCGCGCAAGGGCACCGCCGATCTCTCCATCGCGCGGCTCGTGATCGACCTCAATTTCTATGAATTGCTGAGCCGCGAGGTTGACGCCGAGCATGTCACCATGGTGCGCCCGGTGCTTATCGTGCGGCTCAAGCCCGATGCGGCCGCAGCCCGCGCCCGCGCGCGGCTCCGGAGCGGCAGGGCGATGCGGGCCCCGCGCTGCATTTCAGCAAATTTGCCGCGGCGGACGTGGCCGCCATGCCGCTGCGCCACGATATCCGGCTCAAGGATGTGCGCATCGAGGACGGCACCGTGCGCATCATCTATGACGAGGCCGGCAACGAGCGGCGCATCGAGAAGATCGACGCCAATCTCAGTCTTCCCCATTTGACCGATCCGCTCACCGCGCAAGGCAAGTTCGAATGGAAGGACGAGCCGACCGAGTTCGACCTCACGCTCACCTCGCCCGCCGATCTGCGCCAGCAGCGCGACGCGCGCCTCAAACTGTCCCTCAAGATGCAGGCGGTCGCGGCGACCTTCGAAGGCAATGTGGCGACGCGGCCGGGCTTCTCCGCCGACGGCGAGATCAACGCCACGTCGCAATCGATCCCCTCGCTGCTCGCCTGGCTCAAGGAGAAGCCGGCCTCCGCCACGGCCATCGGCAACGGCAAGCTCGCGAGCCATGTCGCCTGGAAGGACAACACCATCACCTTCGATCAGGCGCGTTTCGATCTGTCGCATGCCACGGGGCAGGGACAGGCCGTCATCGCGCTCACGAGCCCGCGCCCGCAGCTCCGCGCCGCGCTCGCGCTCGACCGTCTCGATCTCTCCCCCTTCCTCGACGGCGCAGCGCGGCATCCGCCGATCCCCGCCGGTCCTTCACCAAGCGCACGGCGCCGGCTCCAGCACGATATCCGCTCCGCCTGAGGCGCGCGCTCCGGCCGCGGCGCCCGCCGCGCACCGGCCGCCCTCGTGCCGCCGGCCGATTTCGACGCCGACGTCAATTTGAATGTCCACCAGACGCAAGTGAAGCGCGTCACCCTCGGCCCGAGCGCGCTTGGGCTGAGCTACCATGGTGGCGTGCTGGTCGCGACCTTGGGCAAGATGGAACTCTATGGCGGGCAGGGGCGCGGCACCGTGACGCTCGATGCCTCGAAGCCGGTGGTGAGCTTCTCGAGCGAGCTTGCCCTTGACGGCGTCGCCGCCGCGCCGCTGCTCAAGGATGCCGCCGAGCTCAACCTGCTCGCCGGCAACGCCAAGATGTCGCTGCAGCTTTCCGGGTCGGGCACCAACGCGGCGGCCATCACCGCCTCGCTCGCCGGCCGCGCCACGCTTGCCCTCACCGATGGCGCCATCCAAGGCATCGACCTCACCGCCCTCATCAAATCCGTGGGCGCGGGCGAGATCCCGGACATGCAGCCGAGCCCCGACGCCAAGACGGATTTCAGCGATCTCGGCGGCAGCTTCACGATCGCGAGCGGGCTTGCCGAATCGACCGATCTTGAGATGACGAGCCCGCTGCTCCATGTCGCCGCGCGCGGCACCGTGGACATGGTGACCGGCAGTCTCGACTTCCTGACCCAGCCGGAGATCGTGGCCGGACCGGAAGGCAAAGCGGGCGCCAACGACCTTGCCGGTCTCTCCGTGCCGGTCCGCGTCGAGGGCCCGTTCGCGCATCTCACCTTCAAGCCCGAGCTCAAGGGATTGTTTGCCAACCCCGAGCAGGCGTCGAAGGCGGTCAACAAGATCGGCGACATCATCAAGAAGAAGTTCAAGGGCAAGCCGGTGGGCGAGGCGATCGGCCGCCTGCTCGGTTCGGTCCGCGTCGGGCCGCATGAGAACGGCGAAGGCGCGCCCGCCGACGCGCCGCCGACCGGCGCCACGCCGCCCAAGGCGAGCGAGGCTCCCCAGCAGCGGAGCGAGGAGCCGGACGACCCCGACGTCGAGAACATTCTTCGCTGATCCGCCGGCTCAGTCCTCACAGCCGCCCGATGACGGCGAAGCGCCGGCAGGCTTCTTCCGCCGCGCCGCCGCGCAACAGGTGCCACACGGACGCTCGCATCTTGCCGATGAGCGGCGTCGCGCCAGTCCACCGCCACATCCTCGATGGCGTCGGGATCGGGCGACGACGCCGAGCGGATCGAGCAGTCGCTTGGGCGAGACGAGGCGCGGGTCGAGCGCCCGCTTGGGCGAGAGGGGCTGCGGCGCTCCCGGCGGCACGGACGTTTCTCCGCCCCACAGCAGCACGCAAGCCCGGCCGCTCACCTTGTCAGGCGGCGGCGGCTCGATCCGCGCGCTCGGCGACAGCGCCCGCGCCTTCGGCAGATAGATGATCAAATTGCCGGCATCCCGCGGCGACAGGGTGACGAATTGCGCCTCGCCCAGACCGCGGGCGGCGAGCGCCTCGGCGAGCCCCGCATAAGGCATGAGGTGGGTCGCGCCCGTGCGTCCCGGCACCACGTAGAAGCTCCCGAGCTTGATGACGAACACGGCGACCGCCACCACGAGCGAGATGCGCGCCAAGGCGCGCGCGAAAACCTCGGGCCGGACGCGCGCCGCGACCATGCCGGCGATGCCGAGCGTGGCAAAGAGCGCGAAGGGATAGAGATAGTGAATGGCGAAGGTGCCGATGCCGAAGGGGCGCACGCCGAACAGGATCGCCACGCCGAGGATGAGAGCCATGGTGCCGGCGGACAGCGCCGCGGCGATCAAGGCGATACGGGTGGCGGCGCTCGCCTCCGTCCGCGCCGTCGCGCTTTCCCGGCGGAAGCGAAACGCAAGAGGAAGCACGATCACGAGCCAAGGCAGGAACACGAGCGGCAGCCCGAGGAGAAAGTCCCGCACGCCGATCAGCGCCCGTGTCGTCGCGCCTTCAGGCTGCATGACGGCGACGCGCGCGCTGACGAGCTCGGGCTCCATCGCGGCCGCCCATAGGGCAAAGGGAATGACGGGAAGCACGGCGCCCACCAGGATGAGCAGCGCGCGGGGGCTCGCAAAGGCGCGCCGCGTGCCGGGCTCGAGGCAAAGTGCCACGCCGAGGCTCCCGACCACGAGCAGGAAGCTCCATTTCGCCATGATGCCGAGACCGATGATCAGCCCGAGCCCGAGAGCGCGGGTCGCGCTCGGCCGGTCGGCATAGGCGAACGCCGCCAGCCACAGCGCCAAGATCGCCGCCAGGATGGCGAGCGAATGGGAGACGCTGTGATGGGCCTCCCAGCCGAACCAGAAGAGCAGCATGAGCGAGAAGGAGAAGGCGGCCGCCATGCGGCTCTCGCCGGTCGTGTACAGCGCGGCAAAGTAGAACAGGATGCCGGTGAGCGCGATCAGCGCATAGCGCAGACACGAGATAAGAGAGGGGGCCGGGGCCGGCGAGTTGCTGCACGCCCCATAGCAGCCATTCATAGAGCGGCGGATTCCTGAGTTGATAGCCGCCGGCGAGATGGCCTTGCAGCATCTCCGCCTCGAGTGCGTCCTGCAGCGTGCGCCCGGGCGACACGGCCCAGAGCATGACGGTGAACGCCAGCCGCGAAGATGAGCCAAAAGGCCACGACCCCGCGCGGCGTGAGCCACTCCTCGATATCCAGCCTGCCCATGGCGCTCCCCGGCGCTCCTTAAGTCTTGTTATGCCGCCTCGGCCCGCGCCGGGGCGGGCTATGAAGATCGGCTCGGCTTGCCTATAAGGACGCCAATGTCAGCCTCCCCGACAAAAGGCCGCTTGTCAAAAAAGGCCGCGCGCAAACCCGGCCCGCGCCAGCCCGGCACGAGCGCGTCCAGCCCGCCGAAAATCGGCTTTGTCAGCCTCGGCTGCCCCAAGGCGCTCGTCGATTCCGAACGCATCATCACGCAACTTCGCGCCGAGGGCTATGAGCTCGCGCCGAGCTATGCCGGCGCCGACGCCGTCGTGGTCAACACCTGCGGCTTCCTCAACAGCGCCAAGGCGGAGTCGCTCGCCGCCATCGGCGAGGCCCTGGCGGAGAACGGCAAGGTCATCGTCACCGGCTGTTTCGGGGTCGAGGCGGATCGCATCAAGGACGCCTATCCGGACGTGCTCGCCATCACCGGCCCGCAGCAATATGAGGCGGTGGTGGAGCATGTGCATAAGGCGGTGCCCCGGCCGCACGATCCCTTTCTCGATCTCGTGCCGCCGCAGGGCATCAGGCTCACGCCGCGCCACTACGCCTATCTGAAGATCTCCGAAGGCTGCAACAATGTCTGCAGCTTCTGCATCATCCCGAGCCTGCGCGGGCGCCTCAAGAGCCGGCCCGTGGACGAGGTGCTGCGCGAGGCGGAGCGGCTGGTGGCGGCGGGCGTCGAGGAGCTGCTCGTCATCTCCCAGGACACGAGCGCCTATGGGCTCGATTTGGGCTACGCCAAGAGCGCGTGGCGCGGGGCCGAGCATGAGGCGCGGTTTGTGAGCCTCGCCGCGGCGCTCGGCAGTCTCGGCGCCTGGGTGCGGCTGCATTACGTCTATCCCTATCCCCATGTGGACCAGGTGCTGCCGCTCATGGCGGATGGCCGCGTGCTGCCCTATCTCGACATTCCCTTCCAGCATGCCTCGCCCTCGGTGCTGAAGGCCATGCGCCGCCCCGCCCATCAGGAGAAGACCCTGGAGCGCATCGGCGCGCTGGCGCGCGCTCTGTCCCGACCTTGCGCTCCGTTCGACCTTCATCGTCGGCTTCCCCGGCGAGACCGAGGCGGACTTCGCGTTCCTGCTCGATTGGCTGCGCGAGGCGCGGCTCGCCCGCGTCGGCTGCTTCAAATATGAGGATGTGGACGGCGCCGCCGCCAACGCGCTTCCCGGCCAGGTGCCCGAGGCGGTGAAGGAGGAGCGCTATGCGCGCCTGATGGAGCTTCAGCAGGCGATCAGCACCGAGGTGCTCGCGGCGCGCGTCGGCCGCACCATCGAGGTGATCGTCGACGAGGTGGATGCGGAAGGCGCCGTCGCCCGCTCCCATTGGGACGCGCCGGAGATCGACGGCAACGTCTATCTCAATGGCGAGACGGGGCTTGCGCCGGGCGACCGCCTGAGCGTCGTGGTGGTTGCCGCCGACGAATACGATTTGTGGGCAAGACCTGTCAGCTCAAAGGCTGCGCGCCTGAGGGTCAAGGCGCCGGCGTGAGCCGGGTCTTTGCGTTAGCAGCCTCGGGTCGGTCTTGGCGACCGTGAGGCTTTTGCGCGGACGCGAATAGAACGTCCGGCTCATGGTGAAGGAGCCTGGGATTGGCGAAGGAGAGATTGAGAAGCGGCGTGAAGGCGTAAGTCACCTCCGCCATGATCACGCTGCTATTGGCCTGGGTCAGCCCGGCCGGCAGCGTGACCACCGAGCTCTTGGCGCGCGGGGCGCCCCCATCGTAGGAGCAGCTCCAGTCGACCTTGGTGGCGTTCTTGTCGTCGGCGACGACGCTCGTCAAAACGATCTTGAGCGGGGTCGTCGAATAGGGCGTGAGAATGCTGCTCGCCGCCGAGGTGATGTCGGCGAGGTCCGCACTGGACACGGTCTTGACCTGAGCGGCGAGGTCCGCCGCGGTGCTCGCCACCGCCGAGGTTCGCCGGCTGATGGTGAGCGCGTTGCCGAGTTCCACGGAGGCGACATAGAGAAAGATCAGGGCCGGCGCGAGGAGCGCGAATTCGATGGCCGACACGCCTCGCCGATCGGATAGCGCGCGGCGAAGGCCCCGCGCGGCTCGCTTCCATCCGGTCCTCAAGGTGGCAGAAAACACCGGCTCTTCGTCCTAATCTGGTTGGAACGGTTCGTTGCGGAAGGCGGCGGTCGCCATCAGCAGCCGGTCGCCATTGCCCATATTGCCGAGGCCGATCTCCTTCGGCAGCTTCGCCGTGAGGTCGAACTCATAGAAGCCGCGGACCACCACCACGTCGCCGCCCGCGCCGGGGTCGTAGCTGAAATTCGTCTTGAGGTTGCCGTTGGCTGTCGAGCGGATTGGTGAGGTCGGAGCCGGCGTTCGAGAAGCTCGAGAAATGCCGCACGTCGAGCATGAGGCGGGAGCAATCGATCGGCGCGCTCAAATTCTTGCACACCTCGGTCTTGAACTTGCCGGCGTCGAAATTCTGGTTCTGGGCTTGGCCGGTGCGGATCAGGCGGGCGCCCTGCGCCACCGCGTTTTCGAGCATGAAATTGGCGAAATAGACGATCCCGACTTCGAGCACGGCCAGGACCAGGAGGATGAAGGGGAAGGCGACCAGCGCGAATTCGAGCGCCGAGGCGCCCGACGCATTTCTCCAGAAGCGCCGCCCGCCCTTCCTTCCGTCTTTGCCTGTCTGTCCTGCCCGCGCGGTCAAGGCTCCGCCCTCGTTTCAAGCGACCTAGGCAGCCATAACGGCGTCGCGCTTAACGGAGAGTGAATTCCCGCTCCATAATCGAAATAAGGTAAACATTTAGCCAAGATCAGTTCAAAACAATTTAAATCGAATCCGACTCTTATTTGAGTAAATCGGATCACGAAAAATAAGAATTTTTGCACGCACATCTCGTAACACCAAGATTGGCTACTGGTCCCGCGGGGCTTGCGGGTTCTCAGCCAGGCAAAGGGTGATGCGAATGCTGAAACAACTCGGCCGAATTCTAAAGGGCTTCGTTCATGAGCGCCGCGGCAATGTCGCGATCCTGTTCGGGTTTGCGCTCATTCCCCTGCTGCTCGGTGCCGGCGTGGCGGTCGACTATGGCCGCGCCTTGCTCGTGCGCGAGCGCATGTCCGAGCGCGGCCGACGCCGCGGCGCTCGCCATCGGCTCCTGGCCCGACCTTACCCCCGCCGACATGGCGACCAAGGCGCAGCAATTCTTCGACGCCAATTATCCCGCCTCCGTGCTCGGCACCGTCGGCAAGCTGCAGGTCAGCGCCGTGGACGACGACGTCACGGTGAGCGTGTCCGGCTCGGTGCCGACCACCTTCATGAGTCTCGCCAATATCGATCATATCGACCTCGGCACCACCACCACCATCACCAAGAAGCAGCGCAACATCGAGCTCGTGCTCGTCCTCGACACCACGGGCTCCATGGGCCAGGGCGGCAAACTGGCGGCGATGCAGAGTGCGGCGAAGAAGTTGGTGTCGACGCTGTTCAACGGGAAGTCGACCTCCGATACGGTCAAGATCGGCGTCGTGCCCTTCGCCGCCGCGGTGAACATCGGCAGCGACAAGCTCAATTCCGGCTGGCTCGACAAGGCGACCTATTCGGCGTCGAACGCGACGTCACATCCGCTCGCCTTCGAGGATTTGGACAAGACCAATGGGGTGAGCGCGCTCACTCTGTACACCAAGGTCGACAGGACCTGGTCGGGATGCGTGCGGGAGAGGAGCGGCAGCAGCGCCTATGAGCTGACCGACGCGGCGCCAAGCGCGAGCACGGCCGCCTCGCTGTGGGTCCCCTACTTCGCGCCTGATGAACCCGACAAGGCGTCGAACACGAGCTACGCCAACACCTATCTGTGCGACAATCCGAACAAATGCTCGAACGGCAATAGTACCACCGCCCCCAGCGCGACGTGCGTTACAGGCACGACCACGAATGACCAGCGCCAGTGCTATACCAACAAATATAAGAGCTTCTCGGGCACCTCGACGGGACCCGACTTCAACTGTCCGCCGGCCCCGATCACCGCGATGACCAACACTGCGAGCACGGTCAACGCCGCCATCGATGCCTTGGTCGCCAAGGGCAGCACCGTCATCCCTGCCGGCCTGCTGTGGGGTTGGCGGGTGATCTCGCCGACGGCGCCCTTCACCGAAGGGACAGCCTACAGCGATGAAAAATGGGTCAAGGCCATCGTGCTCCTCACTGACGGCGAGAATTACGTCAACGGCGGCGACTCCAGTACCGGCTTTGACAAGTCGGTCTACAATGCCTTTGGCTTTGCCAAGAACGGGCATCTCGGCAACACGAACGGAAGCAATGCGGAAGCGACGCTCGACATCAAAGACGCTCGCCGTGTGCAGCGCCATCAAGAACGGCGGAAACCCGGACAACCCCATCCTGCTCTACACCATCGGCTTCCAGGTGACGAGCGCGAGCCAGACCCTGCTCAAGAGCTGCGCCAGCAAGCCCGACATGTTCTACAACTCGCCGACCAACGATCAGCTGGCCGGCATCTTCCAGGACATCGCGCAGGGCTTGGGCGATCTGCGCATCGCCAAATAGCGGCGGCGCGCGGTCTCTCGTCCGCGGTCGGGACTGCAGCCTGGGCTACTGCGCCCCGGAGGCGCCGCCTTCGGCCGAGGCTTGCCCCATCGACTGCTTCGACTGGACCTCTTTCTGGATGGCGTCGAACCAATCGGGATTGTCGCCGACCGTGAGCGAGGGCGTGCAATTCGGCGCGCAGTAATACGTGAAGGGCGAGGTGCCCTTGTGCACGATGACGTAGCCCTGGCCGGGCTCCGTCACGCTCAAGGACCGGTTCGTGATCTGCTTGCCGTCGGCATCGATGACGATGAGGTTGGTGCGTCCATAGGACTTGCCGGTCACCACCAGCACCTTTCCGCTCTGCACCGCGACGTCGGCGATCGACGGATTGCCGACGATGATCTCCGCCGCCGGCCGCTCGAGGCGGATGATCGCGGCCTGGTCGATGGTGACGTCGACATCGTCATTGGCGGCGATGGCCGGCCCGCAGGCAAGGGCGAGCAGCGCCGGGGCGAGGAGGCAGAAGCGGGGCGTAAGCGGCCTGCGGCGCTTGCCGGACGTGAGCATGACGCGGTTCCTTGACACTCAAGCGTTCCTCGCATGAGAGCCCGAAAAAGATGAAGGATTGGCAAATGAGCGCGTCGTGGCGGGACGGAGCAGCCCTCGAGGCGAGGAGCCTGGCCCAGCCGCAAGCGGCGGACGATAATCGCAAACGCCGTGAATAGAGCGTAAAGAAGAGGAGCGAGATCCCGAGCGGCCTCGTCGCCCTCCGCCGGAGCTCCCGCCATGAATATTCGGCGAGACGCCCGGACAACTCCTGTTGAAATTGGGGCAAATTTTCAGAAGTCGTGTCGCAAAGTACTGCCGAGACCTCTGGCGAAAGTCTCCAGGACCCTCGCCGCAAGGCCCTCCGATATACACTCTTTTAACGCTACGCCCGGCGGTTTGTGAGATTGACTTAACTTGTATGTAACGCGACCTGGCTACCCTTCGCGCGGGGTTCAAGCCGCCAAACCGGCGGCGATGGGTGGTGTGGATTGAGCTAAAGGGAGTGTCCGATGAGGGCGTTGGTTGAACGTTTCGCCAAGGACGAGATGGGCGCGGCGGCCATCGAATATGGCCTGATCGCTGCCGGCATCGGCGTCGCCATTGCGAGCGTCGTCGGCCAGGTCGGCGGCCAGCTGAACACGCTGTTCAATTCCGTCGCGACCGATCTCAAGCCGAAATAAGCGGCCAAGCCGTGGTCCTACTGAGGCCAAAGGTGAAGTGAAAAGCCGCCCGCTTCCCCGGGCGGCTTTTGTTTGCGTGCCCGGCGTTCGCGTCGTGGACCTGCCCGATTAACCCGAGCTTCAGGGCTTTGGCCCTAGATCGGCGAAGGATCTCAGGGGCGAGAGACGGTGATCAAAGATACCCTTCTGCTCATAGTCTTTCCCGCCGCGATGGCCCTGGCGGCGGCCACCGATCTTTTCACCATGACGGTGCCCAATCGCATCGCGCTCGCGCTCGTGGCCGGCTTTCTCCTGCTCGCGCCCATGATCGGAATGGGCTGGAGCGATGTGGGTCTCCACGTCGCCATGGGCGTCCTCGGGCTCGCTCTCGGCTTCTGCCTGTTTGCCTTTGGCTGGGTCGGCGGCGGCGACGCCAAGCTCTTTGCCGCCACCTGCCTTTGGCTCGGACCTGAGCTGCTCTTCACCTACGCCGTGTTTGCCGCGCTCCTCGGCGGTGTCCTGACCCTGGCCCTCCTCTTCCTGCGCGCGGTGCCGCTGCCCGCGCCTTTGGCCAGCCAGGGCTGGCTCGTCCGCCTGCACAACGCCGGCGAAGGCGTGCCCTACGGCATCGCGCTCGCGGCGGCCGGGCTGATCGTCTATCCGCAAACGCCTTTCATGGCGGCGCTCGGCGGCTGAGAGCCGCACCTCCTCCCGCTTCTGATCGCCTGACCGGTTCCGCACCCTTTAGGGGTTGCGCGCGGCCATTTCCTCTTTGCCGGCCGGGCTCTGCCCCCGGGCGTTCAGCCAATTTGGCACGGCCATTAACTTAGCGTTGAGATTTCGAAGTCAGAGTGAAAACCGGTTCGAAGCGGCGACGCTTGGGGGCGCACGAGGAAGTGAGTCCGTCATGAAAAGAGCAAGAGTGACTGTCCTTGTCATTGCTTTCACCGCAGCGCTCGGCGCGGCTTGGATTGCCAAGCGCATCGTGTCCGGTCCGCGCGAGGTCCAGGAGATCGAGAAGACCGTCGGCGCCGTCGACGTTCTCGTCGCCGCCAACGACATCAATCTTGGCGATTCGGTCCACGCCTCCGACCTGAAATGGCAGCAATGGCCGGCCGAAGGCGTCACCTCCGGTCTCATCTCCAAGGCCAACGACCCCGACGCGGAGAACGAATTCTCAGGCGCGGTCGCTCGCGCCCCGATCGTCGCCGGCGAGCCGATCACCGGTCAGAAGCTGATCAAGGTGAGCGAGGGCGGCGTCATGGCGGCCATCCTGCCCTCGGGCATGCGCGCCATCTCCACCCCGATCCGCGAGGAGACCTCCGCCGGCGGCTTCATCCTGCCCAATGACCGCGTCGACGTCATTCTGTCGCGCCGGGTGCAGGTCGGCACCAAGGAAGACCATGTGAGCGACACCATCTTGCGCAACGTCCGCGTGCTCGCCATCGGGCAATCGCTCGAGAACAAGGGCGGCGAGAAGGTTGCGAGCGGCAAGACCGCGACGCTCGAGCTCACGCCGCGTCAGACCGAGATCTTGGCTCTCGCCCAATCTCTGGGGGACATCTCGCTCTCCTTGCGCAGCCTCGCCGACGCCACTCCGGGCAAGGTCGAGCCCACCGCCAAGATCGGCGACTCCAATTCGAGTTCGGTCAAGATGTTGAAATACGGCGTCCAGACCCGCGCTTTCGGCGTGAACTGACGGGGCCGCCGGTGGGACGGGTGGGCTTAACAAAAAAAGGCGAGGCGATGAGGTCTTCCCCACGCAAATTATTCGTGCTGCTCGGCGCCTGCGCGCTCGGCCTTGCCCTGTCGGGCTCGCCCGGCCGGCAGCGCCGCTTCCGACGACTCCTCGGTGCTGCGCATCGGTGCCGACGTGAACCTCCCGGCGACGCGGCAAATCAAGCTTGGGCTGAACAAATCGATGCTCGTCGAACTGCCGCGCGAGATGCGCGACGTCATGGTCTCCAACCCGAAGAAGCTCGAAGCCGTGATGCAGACCTCGACGCGCGCTTATTTGATCGGCTCGGAGCTCGGGCGAAGCGAGCATCTTCTTCACCGACAAGGAGGGCCATCGCATCTTGACCCTGGAAGTTTCCGATCGAGCGCGACCTTTCCGCCCTGACCGATCTCCTCACCCGCCTCATTCCAGGTTCTAAAGTTCACATTGACGCCATTGGCGAGCGTGCCGTGCTCACCGGAACGGTGCGCAAGCGCGATCGATTCCTCGCGCGCCTGCGAAATTGTCTCGAGCTTCCTCGGCGCCGTTGGATCAGCAGAACACGTCGAGCTCCGCCACCGGCGGGTCGGCCACCACCATCAACACCGCCGGCAATACCAATGAACGGCGGTAGCGGCTTGGAGCAATGCCTGCAAGACCCACCAACGTCATCAACATGATCACGGTCGAGGGCGAGGAGCAGGTGTTGCTCAAGGTCTCCGTGGTCGAAATGGAGCGCAACATCGTCAAGCAATTCGGCATCGACCTGAACGCGCTCATCAATTCCGGCAATTTTGCCGTCGCCGCGCTGAGCTCTCTTCCCTTTCCGATTAACACCGCCGGGCAAGGGCGTCTCTCGATCCGTTTCTGACCGGAGCCGGCCACTGCCGGCAGCCAATGCGAGCTTTCCGTGCAGGGAACCCCGCCGATCCTCACCGTGGGCAACACTGCGGGCGGCGGCCTGCAATGGACGAGCGGGCAAAGCCGTGTGCAGAGCGTGCTGCGCGCGCTCGAGGAGGACGGCCTGCTGCACACTTTGGCCGAGCCGAACCTCACCGCGATCTCCGGCGAGACGGCCAATTTCCTTGCCGGCGGCGAGTTCCCCATACCCGATCGCCCAGCAGCTCGGCACGATCTCGGTCGAGTTCAAGAAATTCGGCATCGGCCTTGCCTTCACCCCCGTGGTCATGTCCGAAGGCCGCATCAGCCTCAAAGTCTCGACCGAGGTGAGCGAGCTCTCCAATCAGGGCGCGGTGATCCTGTCCAACATCACCATTCCCGCGCTCAAGGTGCGCCGCGCCGAGACCGACGTCGAGCTGCCGAGCGGTGGCTCGCTGGTGATGGCCGGGCTCCTGTCCGATCAGTCGAAGCAGAATTTGAGCGGTTATCCGGGCTTCAAGAATTTGCCCGTTCTCGGCGCCCTGTTCCGCAGCCGCGACTTCCTCAAGAACGAGACCGAGCTCGTGGTCATCGTCACGCCCTATATCGTCAAGCCCGTCCCGCGCCAGCAGCTTGCCCAGCCCGACCAGGGCTTCGGCTGGGCGTCCGACGCCGACACCGACGTCTTGGGCCAGCTCAACCGCGTCTATGGCCGCCACCCCGAGCGGGCGCCGGTCGGCAAATTCGACGGCGATGTCGGCTTTATCGTCGAGCAGTAGAGGATGGAGGAACGTCTCATGGCAGCGCACATCTCGGGGGCTGAACGCGTGACCCCTAAAGGGCGGCGGTCTGTCCTCACTTTGCTCGCACTGGCCGTCTTGGCGGCGCCGGTCGGCGGCTGCATGTCGCAAGGCCCGCGCTTCCAGGCGCCCTTCACCCTCGCCAATCCCAACGAGCGTTGGCCCATTCTCGTCAAGCAGGGCGAGGCCACCCTCGATCTCACCGTCAACCGCGGCACCGCCGGCTTGACCGAGGTACAGAAGTCGCAGCTCCGCGCCTTCCTCTATGATTATACGAACCAGCGCGCCGAGCGGCTCATGGTCCGGGCTCCGTCCGGCGGCGCCAACGAGACCGCCGCCATGCGCGCCTTCCAAGATGTGCGCCAGGCCATGCGGCAGGCCGGCATCGATCCCCGCGCGGTGGTGTCGGAGCCCTATTTCGCCAATTACGATCCGTCCGCCCCGTTGCGCATCTCTTATCTCCGCACCGTCGCCAAGGCGCCCGACTGCCCGGACTGGTCGGAGAATATCGCGCGTGATCCGCAGAACATGCCGTGGCCGAACATGGGCTGCGCCACCCAGCGCAACCTCGCCATGTCCGTCGCCGATCCGAACGATCTCGTCGCAGCCGAGGGCCGAGACGCCGCGTTCGAGCGAGCGGCGTGACGTGGTGTGGGGCAAATACGTCAACGGCGAACCACAGTCCGATTGGGCCCCCGACAACAAGCCCCTCTCGGAGCACGCCACTGCGAGCGACAGTCAGCCAAATCGGAGCGCCGCAGTGACGAGTGACGCGGCCTATTCGCTCGATCCGGACGCTGACCCGGCGCTTGAGCGGCCAGCCGAGCCGCATGCCGAGGCGAGCCGGGCGCGGCCGATTCCGCGCGTCAACATTCAGGCCTTCTGCGAGGACCAGGACACCGCCGAGGTGATTCAGAAGGCGGCGGAGGACCGGCGCCTCGCCAAGGCCCATGTCACGGTGCAGATGGGGGGCGTGCAGGCGGCGGTCGCCTTCTACCGCAACGCCTCGACCCCCAATTTGATCATCATCGAGTCGCTCTTGGACCGGCGGGACCTGCTCGCCGATCTCGATCGTCTGGCCGAGGTCTGCGATCCCGGCACCAAGGTCGTCGTCGTCGGCCATATCAACGACGTGCTGCTCTATCGCGAGCTCCTGCGCCGCGGGGTCAGCGAATATGTCGTGGCGCCGGTCCGCGTGGTGCAGATCATCGAGAGCATTTCCAACATCTACACCGATCCCGAATCGGGACCGGTGGGGCAGGTCATCGCCTTCGTCGGCGCCAAAGGCGGCTCGGGCTCGAGCACCGTCTGCCACAACACCGCCTTCGCCATCGCCGGCGCGCTCAAGAGCGACGTCATCATTGCCGATTTCGACCTGCCCTTCGGCACCGCCGGGCTCGATTTCAATCAGGACCCCTTGCAGGGCATCGCCGATGCGCTCGCCACGCCCGAGCGCCTCGACGAGGTCCTGCTCGATCGGCTGCTCTCGCGCTGCTCGGAGCATTTGAGCCTGTTTGCCGCGCCGGGCACGCTCGACCGTCCCTACGACCTCGCGCCGCAATCCTGCGAGACCGTGCTCGACGTCGTGCGCGAGAACGTGCCGTGGATCGCCGTCGACGTGCCGCATCTATGGACCGCCTGGGCGAAGCAGATGGTGCTCAGGGCCGATCATGTGGTGATCACCGCCGCACCCGACCTCGCCAATCTGCGCAACGCCAAGAACCTGGTCGATCAGCTCAAGGCGTCGCGGCCCAACGACCGCCCGCCGCTGCTCGTCCTCAATCAGGTGGGCATCCCGAAGCGGCCGGAGATCTCGGTCAAGGATTTCGGTCATGCCATCGAGATCGAGCCCAAGGTGGTCATCGACTTCGACGCCCAGCTGTTCGGCACCGCGGCCAATAACGGTCAGATGATCGAGGAGGTCTCGGACAAGTCCAAGGCGGCGGAGCAGTTCCGCAGCCTCGCCAATCTGCTCACCGATCGCGTGGAGCAAAAGAGCGAGCGCTCCTCGATTCTCGCCCCCATTCTCGGCCGCCTGAGGCTGACCAAGACAAGCGCCTGAGACTGAGATGTTCGGTAAGCGAAACATTCCCGCGGAGGGTCCGGCACCGCAGGAGGCGCGGGTTGTCGAGCCCGCCGCTCCGCCGCGCGCGGAGGGCTCGGCCGCAACGTCCGCGTCCGCACAGAGCCGCCACGCCCCGAGCCCGTCCCCGTAAGCGCCGCCCCCGCGAGGGCGCCGGCCAAGCCGAGGCCCATCGAGCGCCCGCGCTCGGAGGAGTATTACGACGTCAAGACGACGGTCTTCAACGCCCTCATCGACACCATCGACCTTACCCAGCTTGCCCGTCTCGAGGCCGACGCGGCACGGGAAGAGATCCGCGACATCGTCAGCGAGATCGTCGCCATCAAGAACGTCGTCATGTCGATCGCCGAGCAGGAGGAGCTGCTCGAGGATATCTGCAACGACGTTCTGGGCTACGGGCCGCTCGAGCCTCTGCTCGCCCGCGACGACATCGCCGACATCATGGTGAACGGCGCCGAGACGACCTATATCGAGGTTCGCGGCAAGGTCGAGCCGGCGGCGATTCGCTTCGCCGACAATGCCCAGCTCATGAATATCTGTCAGCGCATCGTCAGTCAGGTCGGCCGCCGTGTCGACGAATCGAGCCCGATCTGCGACGCGCGCCTCCCCGACGGCAGCCGCGTCAACGTCATCGCGCCGCCGCTCTCCCTCGACGGGCCCATCCTGACCATCCGCAAGTTCAAGCGGGACCGGCTGACCTTGGATCAGCTGGTCAAGCTCGGCACCATCACGCAGGAAGGCCGCAACCTGCTCGCCATCATCGGCCGCGTGCGCTGCAATGTGGTCATCTCCGGCGGCACGGGCTCGGGCAAGACCACGCTGCTCAACTGCATGACCGGCAATATCGACGACGACGAGCGCATCATCACCTGCGAGGATTCCGCCGAGCTGCAATTGCAGCAGCCCCATGTGGTGCGGCTCGAGACGCGGCCGCCCAATCTCGAAGGCGAGGGCGAGATCACCATGCGCGATCTCGTCAAGAACTGCCTGCGTATGCGTCCCGACCGCATCATCGTCGGCGAGGCGCGCGGGCCGGAGGCCTTCGACCTGCTGCAAGCCATGAATACCGGCCATGACGGCTCCATGAGCACGGTCCACTCCAATTCGCCGCGCGAATGCATCAGCCGTCTGGAGAGCATGATCCTGATGGGCGGTTACAACCTCCCCGCCAAGACCATCCGCGAAATGATCGTGTCCTCGGTGGACGTGATCATTCAGGCGCAGCGTCTGCGCGACGGCACGCGCAAGATCACCCATGTCACCGAGGTGATCGGGCTCGAGGGCGACGTGGTCACGCTGCAAGACCTGTTCCTCTATGAAATTCACGGCGAAGACGCCAATGGCCGCCTCATCGGCCGGCATCGCGGCACCGGCATCGCCCGGCCCAATTTCTGGGAGAAGGCGCGCTATTTCGGCGAGGAGAAGCGCCTCGCCGAGGCGCTGTCCGCGGGCGAGGTCATGGACGAGCACGGCCGGCCGCTGGGAGAGCGCTTTGCTTAGTCCCGAGCTTATCCAGCTCTCGGTCATCGCCCTGGCCGCCCTCGCCGCCGGCGGGGTCGTCTATGTCCTCGTCATGCCCTTCATGAGCGGCGAGCGCCAGGCGAGCAAGCGCGTCGCCAACGTGGCGCAAGGTCAGACCAAGTCGCGCGCGCGCACCGCGCTGCAGACGCAGGCGCAGCCGCTGCAAATGCGCAAGAAGCAGGTGCAGGACACGATCAAGGAGATCGAGGCCAAGCAGAAGGCGAAAAGGCGGGTGACGATCCGCACCAAGCTCGTCCGCGCCGGACTTTCGATCTCGCCCCGCATTTATTATCTCGCCAGCCTCGCCACGGGGCTGCTCGGCGGGTTCATCGTTCTCATCACCGGCTCCTCGATGATCGTGTCTCTGATCGTGGCCTTCGTCTGCGGCATTGGGCTTCCCCGCTGGTTCCTCTCGCGCCAGACCAAGCGCCGTCAAGCCAAGTTCCTGGTCGAGTTCGCCAACTCCATCGACATCATCGTGCGCGGCGTGAAATCCGGCCTGCCCCTCAACGACTGTCTGCAGATCATCGCCACCGAAGCGCCCGAGCCCGTGAAGACCGAGTTCGTCGACCTCGTCGAGCAGCAGAAGGTCGGCATCCCCCTGTCCCGCGCCTTCGAGCGCATGCATGACCGCATGCCGCTGCAGGAGGTGAATTTCTTCGCCATCGTCATCGCCATCCAGTCGCAGACCGGCGGCAATTTGGCCGAGGCGCTCTCCAATCTCTCGCAAGTGTTGCGCGACCGCTATCGCTTGCAGGCCAAAGTCAGAGCCTTCAGCGCCGAGGCCAAGGCCTCCGCGGCGATCATCGCCGCCCTGCCGCCTTGCGTCATGATTCTCGTCTATCTCAGCACGCCCGCCTACATATCGCTCCTGTTCAGCGAGAGGCTCGGCAATTTCATGCTGATCGCGAGCGGCATCTGGATGCTGATTGGCGTGCTCGTTATGAGCAAGATGATTCACTTCGATTATTGAGCCGCCGATGTCGTCCTTGCTCAACACAGATCCTCGATCCCCAGCTCCTCGTGATGGTGCTGGCGGGCGTCGCCGCGTTTGCCACCATCGCCTCCTTCGTGCTGCCGCTTTTGACCGGTGACCGCTTCAACGCCAGGATGAAATATGTCGGCGGCGAGCGCGAGCGCCTGCGCGCCGAGCGCCTGGCGCAGCTTGCCGAGGAGCAGCGGCAGTCGCGCCTGCGCACCGAGCCGAAAAGCTTCATGAAGCAGGTGGTGGAGCAGCTCAACCTGCGCAAGGCGCTGGAAACCGAGGGCACGCGCGAGCGGCTAAAGATGGCGGGCATGCGCGGGCAGGCGCCGGTGGTGGCGTTCCTCTTCTTCCGCGCCACGCTGCCGATCATCACCTTCGCGCTCGCCGTCTCCTATTTGTACTTCTGGGACAAGCACGATCTCGCGCCGCTCGTGCGCCTCGGCCTCGCCATCGGCGGCGCCTATATCGGCTTCTATCTGCCCAATATCTTCATCCACAATCTGATCCAGCGGCGCCAGAAGTCGATCAAGCGGGTGTTCCCCGATGCGCTCGACCTGCTCTTGATCTGCGTGCAGGCCGGCATGAGCATCGAGTCGGCGATGAACAAGGTGGCGAACGAGATCGGCACCCGCTCGATCGAGCTCGCCGAGGAGTTCGGACTCACGACCGCGGAGCTGTCCTATCTGCAGGAGCGGCGGCTGGCTTACGACAATTTCGGCAAGCGCACCGGCTTGGCCGTGGTCAAGGCGGTGGGGACGAGCCTGATCCAGGCCGAGCGCTACGGCACGGCCATCAGTCAGGCCCTGCGCGTGCTGTCCAAGGAAAGCCGCGACATGCGCATGGCGGAAGCGGAGAAAAAGGCCGCGGCGCTGCCGCCGAAGCTCACCGTGCCGATGATCCTGTTCTTCCTGCCCGTCCTGTTCGTGGTCATTCTCGGCCCCGCCTTCATCCAGATCATGCATATGCGCCACGGCGGCTGAAGGCGCGCGGACGCCTTCGCGCGCAAGGTGGGTCAGTGGACCTGCACGGCGTGCAGCTTGACCTCCCAATCATGCCCATCGAAGGAGAGGCGCACATCGCCCACATCGGCCGGCGCGCCGATCGGGGAGTTGATCAGGGGCAGATAGTCGCGAACCTTGTCGGCGCTGGGCCGGCTCGTGAAGAGGAGGCGCATGTCGTCGCCGGTCTTGCGCACCTCGCCGATGAACGAGCCGAACACGGCGAGGGGCGGTATTTGTCTTCCGTGGCGTGGGAGAGCAGCAGCCAGGACGGCGCGGTTTGCTGCCCATAACCGCAATCGACCAGCACATTGTAGAAATCGGCATTGTTGCCGCCATGATGGGCGACTTGAATGACGTGCAGCGGCAGGAGCGGCTTGAGCAGGTCCGGAGCGAAATCGGCCTGCGTGCTCGGCCGGAAGTCCACGCATCCGGCATCGCCGCTGACGAGCAGCCCCTGACCGGCAAACCCCAATCGGACCACGTAGCTCAGCTGATTGCTCGGCGTGATCGATTTGACCGGCAGGCGCGAGCGATGCGCCATGAGCATATAGGTGCCGATCGGAAGCCGGTCCCAATGCTTCTTGACGAGCCCCATGGAGGGGCCGAGCAGGATGAGCTCCGGTCCCTTGGTCGCGATCTGCTGCCCGGGAATGAAGCGCTGTTGCTGATCATCGAAGACGAAGCGCCGGGGTTTGCCGTCATTGGGTCGCACATTCGGGGGTTCGTAGCCCCAACGCGCTCTGCCCTTCGCCGGAGCAAGGGTGAGACGCGAGCGATCGATGCCGCGCTTCATGAGCCAAGTTCGGACTTGACGTCGACCCCACTCAATCCAATACAAAGTCGACGCACAGGGTCGCGGCGGTCAGAATTCTGCCGCTAATCGCGATCGTCGCGCAGCGGTCGTGCTGGATCACCCAAGGCCAGCGAGCATCGTCAAGCGGTGCTACTTCTGGGGCTAGTGTGGCGCTTTAGCGGTTGCCGCAGGCTTAAACTGGACCGCCCGCAGCGAGATCAGGCTGGGCGTCCCTGCGGAGTTCGACCGAAAGGCGGGATGGGGCCGATTTGCGGGAGAGCGAGAGACCGCGCCGCCCTAGTCTTGGCGGCGTGGTCGCTAGTCGACGTTGGCGCGGAGCAGGCTTGGGGCGGTCGGCGCCTTGTCGGCCTTGGCGGACGCGGCCGGATGGGCGGGCTGGACCGATTTCGGCACCGTGCTCGAGCCCGATTCGCCCGGCAGCAGCGTCGCGACCCGGGCCGCTTGGGCCGGCGCCGTACTCGCTGCCTGCGCTACGGCCGGTTTGGCCGGGGCCGCGGCCGGCATCGCCGCTTGCTTGGGCGCTTGCGCGACCGGCTGCGGGGCTGCCGCCGCCACATGCACTTGCTTGGCCTTGGGCTTGGCGTCGCTCGCGCTCGCCACGGGCTTTGGCGCCGGCGGCTTGCCGGCATAAGGCTGCCACTCCGGACCGCCTTCGCCGTTCGGCACGGCGTCGACCTCGTCCCGGCCGCCATTGTCGAGCGAGGCGACCGCGGTCGGCTGCGTCAGCATGTTGCGCAGATAGGCCATGTTGGCCCTGGCGTCGGATTCGGGCAGATCGACTTGGGCGACCTTCCGCGCCTCGTCATATTTGCCTTCGATGCCGAGGACGAGCGCGAGGTTTTGGCGCACGCGCTTGTCTTCGTGACCCTCCCGCACGGCGTTGCGCAACAAATCCTCCGCCCGGTCGACCTTGTTGTCCAGGGCGTAGGACAGAGCGAGGTTGTTGATCACCGAAACCGCGTTCGGCTCGAGCTGCAGCGCGGCCAGGAAATATTGCTGGGCCTCGGCGTGCTGGTTCTGCTTGGCGCGCAGCGTGCCGAGCGCGGACAGGGTCTTCCAGTCGCGCACGCCCTGGGCTTCGGCCACTTGCAGCGTGGCCTTGGCGATGTCGAGCCGGCCCATGTCGAGCGCGAGCCGCCCGAGCTCGGCGGCCACCTCGCCGGTGGGGGCCGTCTGATAGGAGGTCTTGAGCACTTCGAGCGCCTGCTCCTTCGAGCCGATGGCCTTGAGCGCGCGCGCATAGCCGAGCGCCATTCGGGGGTCGTTCGGCTTCTTGGCATAGGCCGCGGCCCATTGCGCCGTGGCCGCCGAGGCCCGCGGGTCCGATGTGTCGCCGAGCCGCTCGGCCATCGACGGGTAGGAGACCTCCTCCTTCCCCCCAACAGGGGGCCGGTGGTGCAGCCGCCGAGCAAGGAAGCGGCCGCCGCCGCCGAGAGCAGCGCGACGATCGTGGAACAGCGCGGGCGGGCGAGATTGGGCACAGAACGCTCCTCGCGAGCGGGCGCGCAGACGCACCCGCAGGCTCTCTCGATTGCACTGCCGTCATATTGTGGGACACGCGTCAAAAAAGGATTAACCATACGGCCTTGGCCGCATGGCTTAAGACGCCGTCAGGCCGTGGCCCGCTCTTTCAGCTCGGCCTCGGCCCCTTTGGTCCATTCGGCCATGGCCGGCAGGGCCAGGATCGCCGCCCCATAGGCGGCCGCCGTTCCGTCGTCGCCGAAGCGGGCGAGATCGACCCCATAGGTGCGGAACCGCGTCGCCACCGGCGCGAACATGGCGTCGGCATTGGTAAAGCCGCCGAACAGGAACGGCCCGCTTGCGCCGAAGCGGCGCCTCGGTCTCCCGCCAAATGGCGACGATGCGGGCGATCTCGCTGCCGAGGTCGTCCCCGATCGGCGGCGTCGGCAGCCGCGCCAAGAGGTCCATGGACATTTCGTTGCGCAGCGTGGGAAAGCCCGCATGCATCTCCGCCGCGATGGAGCGGGCGAGCGCGCGGGCCTCCGCGTCCTTCGGCCACAGGCCGCAATCCGGGTGGCGCTCGGCGAGGAATTCGAGGATGGCGAGGCTGTCGCAGACCACGAGCCCGTCGGTCTGCAAGGCCGGCACCTTGCCCGAAGGCGAATGTTCGAGGATCGCGGCCTTGCTTTCCGGCTGCCTCAGGCGGATGCGCGTCTCGGCAAAGGGAATGCCGCATTGCTTGAGCGCGAGCCACGGGCGCAGGCTCCAGGAGGAGAGGTTCTTGTCGCCGATAACGAGTGTGTAATTTGGCGCCGCCACCGGCCCCTCCGCCATTGTCATTGCGCCGCTCCCCTGCCATTAATTCGCGGCCCGAGCAAGCCGCTCCCGATCTCATCCCATGGCCATCAAACCCAATATGCTTGAAGCCTCGCGCCGCGCTGTGGAGGAATTGCTGCTCGATGCCGGCAGTGACGCGCTGCCCATCTGGTTCGTGGCGTCCAAGGAGGATGCGGCGCTCAAAGCGTTGAGCGACGGCCAGCGGCGCTGGCTCGAGGCGCGCGACTGGACGCCCAAGCCGGGCGCCGTGCTGCTCCTGCCCAAGGACGAGGGCGGTATTGCCGGCGCGCTGTTCGGCACCGGCGGCGAGAATTGGGCCGTGGAGGCGCCGCTGCTCGCCGGCACTCTGTCGGCAGCGCTGCCGCCCGGCGACTGGCGCTTCGCCACGCCGCTTGCCGAGCCGGGGCTCGCCACTCTCGCCTGGCTGCTCGGCGCCTATCGCTTCACCCGCTACAAGAGCGAGGACGCCGCCAAGCCGCGGCGTCTCGTGCTGCCCGACGGCGTGGACCGGGCGCAGGTGCTGGCGCTGGCGGAAGGACTCTATTTCGGCCGCGATCTCATCAACATTCCGGCCAACGATTTGGGCCCGGCCGAGCTCGAAGCGGCCGCGCGCGAGCTGGCCAATGCCCATGGCGCGAGCGTGAAGGTGACCGAAGGGTCGGGCCTCATCGCCGCCAACCTCCCCATGATCCATGCCGTGGGCCGGGCGAGCGACCGCGCGCCCCGCCTCATCGATCTCACCTGGGGCTCGGCGCACGCGCCCAAAGTGACCATCGTCGGCAAGGGCATCTGCTTCGATACCGGCGGCCTCGACATCAAGCCCGCGAGCGGCATGGCGCTGATGAAGAAGGACATGGGCGGCGCCGCCACGGCGCTCGCCTTCGCCTCCGCCGTGATGCAGCGGAAGCTTCCCATCCGCCTCCGCGTGCTCATCCCCGCCGCCGACAATTCCATCGCCGGCAATGCCTTCCGCCCCGGCGACGTGCTCGTGAGCCGCAGCGGCATGAGTGTGGAGATCGGCAACACCGACGCCGAAGGCCGCCTCGTGCTCGCCGACGCCTTGAGCCTCGCCGACGAGGAGGCGCCGGACTATCTCATCACCATCGCCACCCTGACCGGCGCCGCGCGCGTGGCGCTCGGCCCCGACCTGCCGCCGCTCTACAGCGATGACGAGGCGCTCGCCGCGGGCCTGCTCGAACAGGGCAGCGCCGTCGGCGATCCCTTGTGGCGCATGCCGCTCTGGGCGCCCTATGACAAGCTGCTGAAGAGCGCGATCGCCGATGTGAACCACATCGCCGAGGGCGGCTTCGCGGGCTCGGTGGTGGCGGCGCTGTTCCTCAAGCGCTTCGTCAAACAGGCCAAGCGCTTTGCCCATCTCGACATCTTCGGCTGGGTGGCGCGCGAGCAGCCCGGGCGCCCGCAAGGCGGCGAGCCGCAAGGCGCGCGCGCTCTCTACGCCTATTTCAGCCGCGAGCTCGGGTCAATGATCAACGGCGTGCTGCCGGATCCGCGCCGCCACGCTTACCGCGCCGATCTCGCCGCCGCCTCGCTCCGCGATCGCGTCGACGGCGCCGCGCTACGTTACGGGCGAGACCCGTCAAATCGCCGTGCCGGTCCTGCCGCTCCGGCGCGAGCCGCGCTTCGACGCCCCTCTCGACAGCGAGGCGTTGTTCGGCGAGACGCTCACCCTCTATGACGAGGGCGAAGGCTGGGCCTGGGTGCAGCTCACCCGCGACGCCTATGTCGGCTATATGCCGAGCGAGGGACTTGCCCGCGACATCCTCGAGCCCACCCACAAGGTCACGGCGCTGCGCACCTATGTCTATCCGCGCCCCGACTCCAAATCGCCGCCGCTCGCCCTGCTCAGCCTGAATGCGCGCGTCCACGCGGCGGGCAGGGAGGGCAATTATCTCGCTCTGGCGCATGGCGACTACGTCTTTGCCGGCCATGTCGCCGGGCTCGAAGAGAACGCTGCCGACTATGTCGCCGTGGCCGAGACATTCCTGGGCACGCCCTATCTGTGGGGCGGCCGCACCAGCCTCGGGCTCGACTGCTCCGGCCTCGTCCAGCTTGCGCTCGAAGCCGCGGGGCAAGCCTGTCCCCGCGATGCCGACATGCAAGGCGCCGAGCTTGGCCGCCCCATCGACTGGCAGGGCGCGACGCTTGCCCGCGGCGACCTCGTCTTCTGGGACGGCCATGTGGGCATCATGACGAGCGCAACCGACTTGCTGCACGCCAACGCCCACCATATGGCGGTGGCCGTCGAGCCGTTGGCGCAAGCCCGCGCCCGCATCGCCGCGTTCGGCAGCGAAATCTCGGGCGTCAGGCGATTGTAAGGGAAGGGCGCCGCGTCGCGGCTAATGCAGCACGCCGAACAGCCACAACAGAATGATGATCGGGATCGGAATGCCGATCAGCCACAAGAGAATGCCGCGCATGGTCCTGTCCTCCATTCGGCGTGTTTATCGTTGCCGGGAGTAACGCTTCAGCGCGACAGGGGTTCCCCTCAGGTCGAGACGGCGCCGCGGCGCGCTTGCAGCTCGAAGGCCGCGGCGAGCAGCGCCTTGGTGTAGTCGGTCTTGGGATGGGCGAACACCGTCTCGGCCGGCCCTTGCTCCACCACCTTGCCGTGGCGCAGCACGATGATGGCGTTGGCGAGCGCGCGCACCACCTTCAGATCGTGGCTGATGAAGAGATAAGCGAGCTTGTGGCGGCGTTGCAGATCGCGCAGGAGATCGACGATCTGCGCCTGCACCGACATGTCGAGCGCGCTTGTCGGCTCGTCGAGGATGAGGAATTTCGGCTCGAGCACGAGCGCGCGGGCAATGGCGATGCGCTGGCGCTGGCCGCCGGAGAATTCATGCGGGTAGCGGTCCTGCATGGCGGGATCGAGCCCCACCTCTTTGAGCGCCTGGGCCACGCGCGCCCGCCGCTCCTCCGCGTCGAGCCGCGGCTTCTGGATGGTGAGGCCCTCCTCGACGATCTGCCCCACCGAGAGCCGAGGGGAGAGCGAGCCATAGGGGTCCTGGAACACGATCTGCATGTCGCGGCGGAGCGGCCGCATCTGCTTTGAGTCGAATTGGTCGATGCGGTTGCCGAGATAGACGATCGGCCCCTCGCTCGAGGTGAGCCGGAGCAGCGCGAAGCCCGAGCGTGGTCTTGCCCGAGCCCGACTCGCCCACCACGCCGAGCGTCTGGCCTTCCTTGACGGCAAGATCGAGCCCGTCCACGGCCTTGATGTAGCCGACCGTGCGCCGCAGGAAGCCCCGGCGGATCGGGAACCACACGCGCAGATCCTTGGCCTCGACGATGGTCGGCGCGTTGGCGTCATAGGCGGGCGGCGACCCCTTGGGCTCCGCGGCGAGCAGATGCTTGGTGTAGGCGTGCTTCGGCGCGGTGAAGATGTCCTGCGTGCTGCCCTGCTCGACGATCTCCCCTTGCGTCATCACGCACACCCGGTCGGCCATCTTGCGCACGATGCCGAGATCGTGGGTGATAAGCATCATGGCCATGTTGAACTCGTCCTTGAGCTGCAACAGGAGCTCGAGGATCTGCGCCTGGATGGTGACGTCGAGCGCGGTCGTGGGCTCGTCGGCGATGAGCAAATCGGGCTCGTTGGCGAGCGCCATGGCGATCATCACCCTTTGCCGCTGGCCGCCGGAAAGCTGATGCGGATAGGACTGAAGCCGGCCTTCCGGGTCCTCGATGCCGACTTTGGTCAAGAGATCGAGCACGCGCGCGCGCGCCGCCCGGTCGGAGAGGCCGCGATGGATCTTGAGCACCTCGCCCACCTGCTGCTCGATCGTATGCAGCGGGTTGAGCGAGGTCATCGGCTCCTGGAAGATCATCGAGATCTGATTGCCGCGGACGCGGCGGAGCGCGTCGGGCGGCAGCGCCAGCAAATCCTCGCCCTTGAACAGGATCGCGCCGGAAGGGTGCGACGCGGCGGGGTAGGGGAGGAGGCGCAGGATCGAGAGCGCGGTGACGGTCTTGCCCGAGCCCGACTCGCCCACGAGCGCCACCGTCTCGCCCTTGTTGATGGCGAAGGAGGCGTGCTTCACCGCATGCGTGACCTTGCCGCCGGCGCGAAAATCGACCGACAAATCCTTGATGGAGATCAGCGCCTGAGGCGTCGCCGCGCTGCCGCCGCTTGCTTTCCGCTTGGCCATGCTCACGCTTTCTTCGCTGTTGCCGCGGCGTCGGCGCATTCGCCGCGCTCGACCTCGACCGTCGCATGGTCGAGACCGAAGCGCGATTTCAGCCGCGCCTTGATGCCCTTGACCAGCCGGTCCGAATCCTTGGTCGCGCCGATGCAGGCATGCAGCGTCACCATGCGCCGCTCCTGCGTGATCGACCACACATGCACGTGGTGCACGCCTTCCACGCCCTTGACGTTGGCGACGAGGTCGGGCCCGATCGCGCGGGAATCGAGCTCGGCCGGCGCGCCTTCGAGCAGGATGTGGGCGGCGTCGGCCACCACCTGCCAGCCGCTGCGCACGATGATGGCGGCGACGACGAGCGACAGCAGCGGATCGATCGGCGTCCAGCCGGTAGCCAGGATCACGGCGCCCGCGATCAGCGCCGCGACCGAGCCGAGCAGATCGCCCAGCACATGCACCGCCGCGCCCCGCACATTGAGGTTCTCGCGGTCGGCGCCGCGCAAGAAGAGAAACGCGCCGATATTGACCAGCAGCCCGAGCGTGGCGATCACCACCATGATGCCGCCGGCCACGGGCGCCGGCGCTGAGAGCCGCTCAAAGGCCTCGTAGACGATCCACGCGGCGATGGCGAACAGCGCGAGCCCATTGGTGAAGGCGACCAGCACCTGGAAGCGGTCGAAGCCGTAGGTGCGGCGCCAATCCGCGGGCCGGCGCGCCAGCCGGAAGCCGAACCAGGCGAGCGAGAGCGACGCGAAATCCGTGAGCATGTGGCCGGCATCGGCGAGCAGCGCGAGCGAGCCCGAAACGATGCCGCCGGCGATCTCGGCCACCATGAACAGGCCGGTGAGCAGCGCCGCCGCCCCCATCCGCCATTCATTGGCGGCGAGACTGTCGCTGTGGCGATGTCCGTCATGGGCGCCGTGCATCCTGCCTCACACCATGGTCTTGCGCGGGTCGAGCGCGTCGCGCACCGCCTCGCCGATGAAGATGAGCAGGCTCAGCATGATGGCGATGACGAAGAAGGCGGTTAAGCCCGAGCCACGGCGCCTGCAGATTGTCCTTGCCTTGCGCGAGCAGCTCGCCGAGCGAGGGCGAGCCTGGCGGCAGCCCGATGCCCAAAAAGTCGAGCGAGGTGAGCGTGCTGATCGAGCCGTTGAGGATGAAGGGCATGAAGGTCAGCGTCGCCACCATGGCGTTGGGCAGGAGGTGCTTGAAGATGATGCGCCCATTGCCGAGACCGAGCGCCCGCGCCGCCGTGACATATTCGAAATTGCGCGCGCGCAGGAACTCCGCCCGCACCACGCCGACGAGCGCCACCCAGGAGAAGGCGAGCAGGATGCCGAGCAGGATCCAGAAATTCGGCTCGATCACGGCGGCGACGATGATCAGCAGATAAAGCTGCGGCACGCTCGTCCACACCTCGATGAAGCGCTGGAACAGGAGGTCGGTCCAGCCGCCGAAAAAGCCCTGCACCGCGCCCGCCGCGACGCCGATGGCCGAGGCGCAGATGGTGAGCACCAGCCCGAACAGAACCGAGATGCGGAAGCCGTAGATGGCGCGCGCCACCACGTCGCGCCCGGCGTCGTCGGTGCCGAGCCAGTTCCATTCGAGCTCGGCGTCGCAGGGATGGAAGCCCTGCTCCACGGCGCGTTCGCAATCCTCCTTGGTGAGCATCCAGGTGGGCTTGACCGGAAAGGCCATGGGCGGGTTCTTGTTCGGCGTGTCGTAGGAGAAGCGGATCGGCGGCCACAGGATCCAGCCGTCGCTTCTGCGCGATCATCTCCTTCACCGCCGGATCGCGATAGACGGCCGCGGTCTCGAACACCCCGCCGAATTCCGTCTCCGCATAGCTCGTGAAGATCGGCATGTAATAATGGCCGTCATATTTCACGAGCAGCGGCTGGTCGTTGGCGATGAACTCGGCGAACAGGCTGAGCCCGAACAGGATGAGAAAGATCCACAAGGACCAATAGCCGCGTTTGTGGGCCTTGAAGGTCTCCCAGCGCCGCCGGTTGAGCGGCGAGAGATGCAGCCACGGCCGCTCCGGCCCTTCGGCGGCGACCTGCTCGATGACGGCCTCGTCGGTCGGCACGTCCATGCGTCAGACCTCGCGCGTCTCGAAGTCGATGCGGGGATCGACCCAGGTGTAGGTGAGGTCGGAGATGAGATTGATGACGAGCCCCATGAGCGAGAAGATGTAGACGGTGGCGAACACCACCGGATAGTCGCGGTTCATCACCGATTCGAAGCCGAGCAGGCCGAGCCCGTTGAGGCTGAAGATCGTCTCGATCAGGAGCGAGCCCGCGAAGAACGCGCCGATGAAGGCGCCGGGGAAGCCGGCGATGATGATCAGCATGGCGTTGCGGAACACATGGCCGTACAGCACCTGATGCTCGGTCAGCCCCTTGGCCCGCGCCGTCATCACATATTGCTTGCGGATTTCCTCCAGGAACGAGTTCTTGGTGAGGAAGGCGGTGGTGGCGAAGGCCGACAACGCCATGGCGATCATGGGCAGCACGAGGTGCCAGAAATAGTCGAGGATCTTGTCGTACCAGGAGAGCGACGACCAATTGTCCGAGACGAGCCCGCGCAAGGGGAAGATCTGGAAGAACGAGCCGCCGGCGAACAGCACGATCAGGAACACGGCCACGAGGAAGCCGGGAACGGCATAGCCGACGACGATGACCGTGCTCGTCCACACGTCGAAGCGCGAGCCGTCCTTGACCGCCTTGCGGATGCCGAGCGGGATGGCGATGGCGTAGGTGAGGAGCGTCATCCACAGCCCGAGCGAGATCGACACCGGCATGCGTTCGATGATGAGCCTGAGCACGCTCGTGTCGCGGAAATAGCTATCGCCGAAATCGAAGCGCAGATAGTTCCACATCATCATCAGGAAGCGCTCGGGCGCCGGCTTGTCGAAGCCGAACTGCTTCTCGAGGCTCTTGATGAATTCGGGGTCGAGCCCTTGCGCGCCGCGATATTTGGACGGCGCCGATGCGTCCCCCGGTATCCCTTGCGACGGGCGCCCCCCATGCCGATCTCGCCGCCGCCGCCGCTGATCCGCGCGGTGGCCGCCACGTCGGTGCCGGTAAGCTGCGCGATCAGCCGCTCGACCGGACCGCCCGGCGCGAATTGCACGATGATGAAGGTCATCAGCATGATGCCGACCATGGTGGGCACGATCAGCAAGACCCGGCGCAAAATATAGGCGGTCATGGTTTTCTTCGCCTGCCTTCTCACGATCACGAGCCGCGCGCCAAGAAGCACGAGCAAAAGCAATATCGCCGCGACCCAATAGGAGCGGTGAGAATTCTCATCGCTTGGCCTCCGGCGCGGCCGCCGCTGGGGATGCGAGTTTCGCAGCTTTGGCCTCGTCATACCACCAGGTGTCCAACACGCCGCGATCGAAGCGGGGCTTGGTTTCCGGGCGCGAGAACTTGTCCCAATAGGCGATGGTGTTCGAGGCCTTGTACCAATGCGGCACCCAATAATGGCCGGCCCGCAGCACGCGGTCGAGCGCCCGCGCCGCAGTCTCCAACTCGTCGCGGCTCTTGGCCCCGACCACGCGCTCGACGAGCGCATCGACCGCGGGATCGGCGATGCCGGCAAGGTTGAGCGAGCCGTCCATCTTGGCCGCGGCCGAGCCGAAATAGGAGCGCAGCTCCACGCCCGGCGTGTTGCGCATCTGATAGCGCTCGGTGGTGATGTCGAAATCGAAGCTCTTCAGCCGCCGCTGATATTGCGCGGGGTCCACCGTGCGCAGCTTGGCGTCGATGCCGAGCAGCTTGAGGTTCCGGATATAGGGCGCGGTCAGCCGCTCGAAGGCCGCCTCGAAATTGAGGATCTCGAGCGTGAGGGGCTCGCCTTGCGCGTTGACGCGCACGCCGTTCTTGACGGTCCACCCCGCTTCGTCGAGCAGTTTGCCCGCTTCGAGCAGCAATGCGCGGTCCTGGCCCGAGCCGTCGCTCTTGGCCGGCAGATAGGCGGGGCCGAGCGCCTCCGGCGAGACCGGCACGCCGAGCGAATTGAGCAGCGTCCGCTCCGCCTCCGACGGCTCGCCCACCGCCTTCATCGGCGAGTTCTCGAAGAAGCTCATCGTGCGGGTGTAGAGCCCGTAGAACAAATTGCGGTTGGTCCATTCGAAATCGAAGGCGAGGTCGAGCGCCTTGCGCACGCGCGGATCTTTCAGCGCGTCGCGCCGCGTGTTGAGGAAGAAGCCTTGCGTGCCCGACGGCGTCTCGTCGGGCAGCACCTCCTTCTTCACCTTGCCGGCGCGGATCGCCGGGAAATCGTATTCCGTCGCCCACACTTTGGAGGTGAACTCCTCGCGGAAATCGTAGGCGCCCGCCTTGAACGCCTCCATGCTCGCGGTGCGGTCGCGGAAATATTCGAAGCGGATGGTGTCGAAATTGAAGCGCCCGCGATTGACCGGCAGATCCTTGGCCCAATAGTCGGGGTTGCGGCGATAGGTGATGGTGCGGCCTTGCTTGACGTCGCTCACGGTGTAGGGGCCGGAGCCGAGCGGCGGCTCGAGCGAGGTCTGCTCGAAGGGATGGGTGGAATAATAGGCCTTGGACAGAATGGGCAAGCCGGCCACGGTGAGCGGCAGGTCGCGCACCAATTCGCCCTTGAAGCTGTAGCGCACGGTATGGGGGTCGAGCGCCTCGGCCTTGACCACGTCCTGCAGCGTCTGGCCGATCAGAGGATGCCCCTTCGTCTTCAGCGCGTCGAAGGAGAACACCACATCGTCGGCGGTGAGCGGGCTGCCGTCGGCGAAGCGCGCCTCGGGCCGCAGATAGAACGTCACCGACATGCCGTCATCGGCCACCTCGGCGCTTTCCGCGACGAGGCCATAGACCGCGTCGGGCTCGTCGGCCGCGCGCGTCATCAGGCTGTCGAACAGGAGCTCGAGCCCCTGCGCCGCGTCGCCCTTGAGAATGAAATTGTTGAGGCTGTCGAAGGTGGTGACGCCGCCCCAGCCGACGAGCGAGAAGGTGCCGCCCTTCGGCGCATCGGGATTGGCGTAGTTGAAATGGGTGAAGTCGGCCGGGTAGGCGAGGTCGCCGAAGGCCGAGAGCCCGTGCTTGCGCTCGGAAGCCTGCGGCGGGCGTGGCCGCGTACGTCACAACGAGCGCAAGGAGAGCGAGCGCACAGGCCAGAAGCGCGTTCCGCTGCCGCCCTGTCCGCGCCATCAGAACTTTGCCGGCAGCGGCAAGCGCTCGGCCTTGGCCTGGTCGTACCACCACACTTGCAGGAAGCCGGGGGTCAGGCCCGGCAGCGTCTTGGGCTGGCCGTAGCGGTTCCAATAGGCGATGCGCACCTTGGGCGAGTACCATTGCGGCACGACGAAGTCGTTCCACTGCAGCACGCGGTCGAGCGCGCGGGTCGCGGCCACGAGCTCCTCCCGGTCCTTGGCGAAGATCACGTGATCGACGAGCTTGTCGATCGCCGGGTCCTTCACCCCGATCAAATTGCGGCTGCCTTCGCGGTCGGCGGCGTCGGAGCCCCAGAAGTCGCGCTGCTCGTTGCCGGGCGAATCGGATTGGGGGAAATTGCCCACCACGATGTCGTAATCGAACCCGTTCAGCCGCCGCGTATATTGCGCCGAATCCACCATGCGGATCGTGCCCTTGATGCCGAGCCGCTCCAGCGTGTGCACATAAGGCTGCACGATGCGCTCGAACAGCGGCGACACGAGCAGGAACTCCACGGTCAGCGGCTTCCCGGTCTTGGTGTCGGTCAGCACGCCGCCCTTGATCTCGTAGCCCGCGTCCTTGAGGAGCTGCATCGCCTTGCGCAGATTGTTGCGCTGGTCGTCGGGGCCGTTATTCACCGGATTGGCGTGCACTTCGGTGAACACCTCCGGCGGCACCTGGTCCTTGACCTCGTTCAGGATCTCAAGCTCGCGTCCCTCGGGCAGCGCTTGCCGCGCCGCGAGCTCCGAATTCTGGAAATAGCTGCCGACGCGCGCATATTGGCCGTAGAACAGATTCTTGTTCGCCCATTCGAAGTCGAAGGCGAGGTTGAACGCCTGGCGCACGCGGCGGTCGGCGAATTGCGGGCGGCGCACATTGAGCACGAAGCACTGCATGGGCGCGGTGCTTTTCAGCTCCACCTCCTGGCGGACGATATTGCCGTCGCGCACGGCGGCGAAGTCGTAGGCCGTGGCCCAGTTCTTGGCGCTCGTCTCCTGGTGATAGTCGAGATTGCCGGCCTTGAAGCTTTCGAACGCGACCGTCTCGTCGCGATAATATTCGAAGCGGATCTCGTCGTAGTTCCATTGCCCGCGGGTGACGGGGAGATCCTTGCCCCAATAATCGGGCACGCGCTCATAGGAGATCGAGCGGCCCGGCTTCACCTCTTTGATGCGATAGGGCCCGGAGCCGAGCGGCGGCTCGAGCGTGGTCTTCATGGGGTCGCGCGTGTTGCCGTTGGCGTCGGTCCCCGTCCAGTAATGCTTGGGCAGGATGGTGAGCTGCCCCATGATCATGGGCAGCTCGCGATTGCCTTTCACGTCGAAGGTGAAGGTGACCTCGTTCTTGCCCGTCTCCTCCGCCTTGGCGACGTTCTTGTAATAGAGCCCCATGCGCGGATTGGCGGCCTTGTTGACCTCGAGGCTGTAGATCACGTCCTCCGGCGTGATCGGCGTGCCGTCTTGCCAGCGGGCCTCGTCGCGGAGCTTGAAGGTGACCGAGGAAAAGTCGGCCGGATAGGTCGCCCATTCGGCGATCAGCCCATAGGAGGTCGATGGCTCCTCCAGACTGTCGCTCATCAGGCTCTCATAGACGAGCCCGAGCCCGGAAGCCTGCTCACCCTTGTACAGCACCGGATTGAGGCTATCGAAGCCGCCGATATCGGCGATGCGCACGAGGCCGCCTTTCGGCGCGTCGGGATTCACATAGTCGAAATGGGTGAAGTCGGCCGGGTATTTCGGCGGACCGATGAGCGACAGGGCGTGATGATGCGCAAGACCCTCCTCGCTCGCGGCGGGCGCGAGCGGGACGCATACGAGGCAAACGGTAAGGACGAGGCGGCGGAGGATCATGGCAGGGCGAAAGGGCGCTTGAGCCAAGGGTTGCGGCCAGCGGACTTGAGGCTGATGCTGTCCGCCCGGCCTGACCTCCCGCGAGGGAGGATGCGTCTTAACATGAGCCCTTGTCCGGCCAAATGAATTATCGGTCATCTAGGGCGAAAAGGCCCGGATCCGCAGGGAAAAGGGCGGGCTTTTGCGCATAGGACAATCGCGCGCGCCTCGTGCCCAGCGAGAGCGGAGAGACCCTCCCTGCGAGGGAGGGTCCTCGATCGCATGATGGCTATCGGGCGCCGACCCCTGCGGCAGCGCCCACTTGCTATTGCTGAGCTCGGCTCGGACGGTGCCGGTGTCTCGGCCGAAGGTGCCGCAGGCGTTTCGGCAGAGGGCGCGGCCTCGGGCTGCGCGGGCTCCGCCGGCGCCGCCGGTGTCTCGGCGGAAGGTGCCGGTGTCTCGGCCGAGCCGGTGCCGGCGAGGCGTTCTCGGCCGACGGCGCGGCCTCGGGCTTAGCGGCCTCGGCCGGCGCGGCCTCGCCCGCCGGAGCGGCGGCGGGAGCGGCCGGCGCGGCGCCCGCTTCCGGCAGCGGCGGCGGGTTGTCGTTCTTGGTGCGCAGGAAGGCGAGCACGTCGGCGCGCTGCTGCGCGTCGGGCAAGCCAGGGAACAGCGCCATCTTGGTCCCCGGCACATAGGCGCCGGGATTGGTGATCATGGCGTTGATGGAGGCATAGTCCCATTTCCCGCCCTTGGCCTTGAGCGCGGGCGAGTAGTCGAAGCCCTCATGCGAGGCGACGTCGCGGCCGAGCACGCCATAGAGATCGGGGCCGATCAGGTTCGGGCCGCCTTTATCGAAGCTGTGGCAGATCTGGCATTTCTTCGCGACCTCGGCGCCCTTGGCCGGGTCGGCCTTGGCCAGCAGCGCATTGAGCTCGGCCCCGCTCTCGCCGGCCGGCTTGGCGGCCTCGCCGCCCGGCTTCGCGGGCGTCTTTCCCGCCACCTCATAGCCCGGCTTCTCTGCCTCGGGCTTTTCGAAGGCGATGTTGACGATGGTCCTCGCGCCAAAGAAAAGCAGCAACGCGCCAAGCACAGCCATGGCGATTTGGTTCAAGCGGTATTTGTTCATGGTCGGTTTTTCCCCCCGGTACAGAGGCTGCTTGCAGCAAGCTCTTGCGACGGATTTTGAAACGAGAAGATTTAGGCGGCTGTTGTAGCGGAGGCATTTGCCTCTGCCAAGGTCTCGTGGGCGCCCTCCTGCCTGTGCTAATCAGACGCGCCCATGACTGCAAACCTGATTGTCATCCCGGCCCGCCTCAAGGCCACGCGGCTGCCCGACAAGCCCTTGGCGCTGATCGGGTCCGAGCCCATGATCGTCCATGTCTGGCGCCGCGCGGTCGAGGCCGATTGCGGCCCCGTGATCGTCGCCACCGATAGCGAGGCGGTGAGCGACGCGATCAAGGCCGCGGGCGGGGAGGCGCTTCTGACCGATCCCGGCCATGCGAGCGGGTCGGACCGCATCTTCGAGGCCGTGAGCAAGCTCGATCCGTCAGGCTCCCTCGCCACCGTGGTTAATCTGCAAGGCGATTTGCCGACGCTCGATCCGAGCCTCGTGCGTTCCTGCCTCGACGCGCTGCGCCACGAGGAGGCCGATATCGGCACGCTCGCCGCGAAGATCACGCGCGAGGAGGAACGGACCGATCCGAACGTGGTGAAGGTGGTGGGGACGCCGCATGGCGACCCGCGCCTCTTGCGCGCGCTCTATTTCACCCGCGCCACCGCTCCTTACGGCGAGGGGCCGCTCTACCACCATATCGGCATCTATGCTTACCGGCGCGCGGCGCTCGAATGTTTCGTCGCCCTGCCGCCGTCGCCGCTCGAGCAGCGCGAGAGACTGGAGCAGCTGCGCGCGCTCGAAGCCGGCCTCACCATCCACGTCGCCCTCGTTGACACCGTCCCGCTCGGTGTCGATACTCCGGCCGACCTCGCCCGCGCGCGCGAGCTTCTCGGCGCATCGACATTGACCTTCCCCTCTCTCCGTCCGCGCGTTAGGCGCATCCTCTCATGACTGCGGCCAAGCCTCAGAAGATCGCGTTTCAGGGCGAGCCCGGCGCCAATTCGCACCTCGCCTGCCAGGACGCCTATCCGCATATGGAGGCGCTGCCGTGCCCCACTTTCGAGGACGCGCTCGCCGCGGTGAAGAACGGCGAGGCCGCGCTCGCCATGATCCCCATCGAGAATTCGGTGGCCGGCCGCGTCGCCGACATTCACCACCTGCTGCCCGATTCCGGCCTCTATATCGTCGCCGAGCATTTCGAGCGCATCCGCCATCAGCTGCTCACGCTGCCCGGCGTGATGCTCGCCGAGCTGCGCACCGTGCACAGCCACACCATGGCGCTCGGCCAATGCCGCAAGGCGATCCGCGTGCTGGGGTTGAAGCCGGTGGCGGAAGCCGACACCGCGGGCGCCGCGCGCCAATTGCGCGAGAGCCAAGACCGCACCCGCGCGGTGATCGCCTCGGCGCTCGCCGCCGAGGTCTATGGGCTCTCGATCGCCAAATCCGACATCGAGGACGCGTCCCACAACACCACGCGCTTCGTCGTGCTCGCCGCCAAGCCCGACCACGCCAAGCCGGGAAGCGGGCCGATCATCACCACCTTCATCTTCCGCGTGCGCAACGTGCCGGCCGCGCTCTACAAGGCGATGGGCGGCTTCGCCACCAATGGCGTGAACATGACCAAGCTCGAATCCTATCAGCTCGAGGGCAGCTTCAACGCCACCATGTTCTATGCCGATATCGAGGGGCACCCGGACGAGCGCCCCGTGCAGCTCGCCATGGAGGAGCTCGCCTTCTACTCGACCGAGGTGCACGTGCTCGGCACCTACCCCGCGAGCCCCTTCCGCACCGAGCTGAAAACCTCGGCGAGCTGAGCCGGCAGCCGCCTCAGGTCGCCGTGACCTGGTTGCGGAAGTCGATCGGCCGGTCGATGCCGCGAAACGGCTCGAGCGTGGTGCCGGTGCCATGGATGGTGACGTCGCCATAATTGAACAGCCGCCCGAGCACCGACTGATTGACGTCGACGCTCTCGATCTTGTCCATATGCACTTCGACCGAGCGCCGCTCGATGAACCCTTGCGCGTAGATCACGCGAAGATTGGTGACGGCGATTTCCGTCGTCCAGCGGATGAACCAGGCGCGCAGCGCGAGCACGATCGCGATGGCAAAGCAGATTGCCGCGACGACGAGGCCGGGAGGCCCGAACGCCCCCGCAACCAGCCCGACAAGGGCAAGGAGGAGGGCCGGCAAATACAGGACCCAATGGACGCTGCCTTGGTAGCGGATCGTCTCGCCCGGTTGCAGGACGTGTTTGAGATAGCTCACGAGCGTCTCCCCATCGCTTGGCTGCGCTATGGTAGAGGGGCCTGCGTGCCTTAGAAAGGGGACCCCGCACGGGATACTTGCCACCTCCTGCCGCATCCCCGATATACTGCCAAGGGAGGTTGGCGGCAGGCGCGGCCCTCGCCAACCGGGTCAGGTCCGGAAGGAAGCAGCCCTAACGAGCGTTTCGCGGGTTGCTCGTCCAGCCTCCCACCTCCTTAGTCCGCTGAGCGTCCGCAAGGCTCCGAGCCATTGTAGTCTTGAAGGCGCGTCGCTTTATCCCGCGTGGAAGTCCGTCGTCCATGGCCGAAGCCAAAGATCAACCGTCCAAGCGTTCCGCCGCCAAAACAGGCGCCGGAAAGAGCGCCGCCTCATCGCCGCCCGCGGCGCCAAGCTTGGCGCTCGCCCGCAAATATCGCCCCAAGACCTTTGCCGAGCTGATCGGCCAGGACGCCATGGTGCAGACGCTGCGCAATGCCTTTGCGTCCGGGCGCATCGCGCAGGCCTATATGCTCACCGGCGTGCGCGGCGTGGGCAAGACCACGACGGCGCGGCTCATCGCCCGCGCGCTCAATTATGTCGGCCCTGAGGGCGATCGCGGACCTTCCCTCGACATGGCGGAGGAGGGCGAGCATTGCCGCGCGATCCTGGAGAGCCGCCATCTCGACGTGGTGGAGATGGACGCGGCCTCCCACACCGGCATCGACGACATTCGCGATCTGATCGACAGCGCCCACTACAAGCCGAACACCGCCCGCTACAAGGTCTACATCATCGACGAGGTGCACATGCTGTCGAAGCAGGCCTTCAACGGCCTGCTCAAGACGCTGGAAGAGCCGCCCGAGCATGTGAAGTTCATCTTCGCCACCACCGAGGTGCGCAAAGTCCCGGTGACGGTGCTGTCGCGCTGCCAGCGCTTCGATCTGCGGCGCATCGAGATCGAGGCGCTGACGGCGCATCTCGCCCGGATCGCCGAGGCCGAGGGCGCGTCCGCCGACCGCGCCGGCCTCGTGCTCATCGCCCGCGCGTCGGAAGGCTCCGTGCGCGACGCGCTCTCCATCCTCGACCGCGCCATCGCCCATGGCGCGGGCAAAGTCGACACCGACGCCGTGCGTGGCCTGTTGGGCCTCGCCGACCGCGCGCGCATTTTCGATCTCCTGGAGACGGTGCTCAAGGGCGACGCGGGCAAGGCCTTGGAGCTTCTCGCCGCGCTCAACCGCGACGGCGCCGAGCCCGCGCAAATCATGGCCGACCTCGCCGAGGCGGTGCATGCCACGACCCGCCTCAAGGTCGGCGGTGCCGAGGCCGCCGATTTCACTGCAAGCGAGGCCGAGCAAGCGCGCGCCGCCGCGCTCGCCGACGCGCTGTCCATGCCGGTGCTGGCGCGGGCCTGGCAGATGCTGCTCAAGGGCCATGAGGAGGTGCGCTCGAGCCCGCGGCCGCTCGCCGCCGCCGATATGGTGCTGGTGCGGCTTGCCTATGCCGCCGATCTGCCGTCCCCCGGCGATCTTGCCCGCCGCCTCGCCGATGGCCCCGAGCGGAACGTCGAGGCGAAACCCGCCGCCTCGCCGTGCGCCGCGCGCCGCGCAAGCCTGCGCCGGCCAGCGTCGCCGCCACCCCGCCGCTGGAGCCCGCGCCCGCGCCGGCTGACCCGCCCGCCATGGAGTTCAACAGCTTCGAGGACGTGGTGGCGCTCGCGGAAGCGCAACGCGATTTGAAGCTCAAGCGCGCGCTGCTCGAAGAGGTGCGCCTCGTGCATTTCAGCCCCGGCAAGATCGAGCTCAATCCGCTTCCCTCGGCGCCCCGCGAGCTCACCCAAGAGCTGATGCAGCAAGCTCAAGGCCTGGACCGGCGCGCGTCTGGATCGTGGCGGTGAGCGACGAGCAAGGCGCCGACCCGTTAGGGGCCCAGCGCCGCGCGCGCGAGGCGAGCGAGATCGAGCGCGTCCGCGAGCACCCGCAGGTCAAGGAGGTGCTGGAGCACTTTCCCGACGCCCGCATCGCCGCGGTGCGGCAGGTAGCGGAAGCGTCCACGGCGGCCACACCGGAAACGCCGATCGTGCCGGCGCCCGAGGCGCCGGCCGATGGCGATGAGGACGATGCGGCGGCCGAACGGTTCAAAGAGGACGGGACGAATTAGATGAAGAACTTCGCCAGTATGATGAAGCAGGCGCAGGAGCTGCAGGGCCGCATGGCGGAGATGCAGGCCGAGATGGAGCGGGCGCAAGTCGAAGGCCGCGCCGGCGGCGGCATGGTCACGCTCACGCTGAACGGCAAGGGCGAGATGGTGGGACTGAAGCTCGATCCCTCCTTGCTCAAGCCGGAAGAGGCCGAGATTCTCGAAGATTTGATCGTCGCCGCCCATGCCGACGCCAAGGCCAAGGTCGAGGTGCTGATGAAGGAGAAGATGGAGAAGCTGACCGGCGGCCTTCCCCTTCCTCCGGGCTTGAAGCTTTTTTGATGGCGCGGGCGGCAGCCGGCCCCGAGATCGAGCGTTTGATCCAGCTGCTGGCGCGGCTGCCGGGGCTCGGCCCCCGCTCGGCGCGGCGCGCGGCGCTCGCGCTCGTGAAGAAGAAGGAGCAGCTCTTGGGCCCGCTGGCCGCGGCGCTCGCCGAAGCGCGCGACACCATCGTGTCTTGCGAGATCTGCGGCAATATCGACACCGTATCCCCTTGCACGCTGTGCCGCGACGAGACGCGCGATCGCTCGCTCATCTGCGTGGTGGAGGAGGTGGGCGACCTCTGGGCGCTCGAGCGCGCGGGCGTGCTCAAGGGCCTCTACCACGTGCTCGGCGGCACGCTCTCGCCGCTCGACGGCATCGGGCCCGAGGACCTCACCATCGCCAAGCTCATCGAGCGCGCGCGCGACCCCCACGTCAAAGAGGTGCTGCTGGCGCTCAACGCGACCGTCGAGGGCCAGTCCACCGCGCATTATCTGATGGACCAGCTGTCCGGCTGCAACGTCACCGTCTCGCGGCTTGCCCATGGCGTGCCCATCGGCGGCGAGCTCGACTATCTCGACGAAGGCACGCTCGCCGCCGCCGTGAAGGCGAGGAAGGTGATGTGATGGCTGAACCCCGCGATCGATTACCCGCACAAGACGCGCGAGCTGCACAACCACCATTTCGATTCCACCGTCTGGAACGACTTTCAGTTCCGCGACGGCGACATCGTCATCGCCACCTATGCCAAGTCCGGCACCACCTGGGTGCAGCAGATCGTGGGCCAGCTCCTGTTCAACGGCGCGGAGGATGTCCCCGTCGCCGAGCTGTCGCCCTGGCTCGATCTGCGCGTGCCGCCGAAGGAGGTGAAGCTCGCGGCGCTCGAGGCGCAGACCCACCGCCGCTTCATCAAGACCCATCTCCCGGTCGATGCGCTCGTGTTCAGCCCGCGCGCGAAATACATCTATATCGGCCGCGACGGCCGCGACGTGGTGTGGAGCCTCTACAATCACCATGCGACCGCGACGGAGGATTGGTACAAAGCGCTGAACGACACGCCGGGCCGCGTGGGTCCGCCCGTGCCGCACCCGCCCGCCGACATACGCCGCTATTTCCGCGAATGGCTCGAAGGCGACGGCTATCCCTTCTGGTCCTTCTGGGAGAATGTCAGGAGCTGGTGGGCGGTCCGCGACCTGCCCAACGTGCTCCTGCTGCATTTCACCGAGCTCAAGCGCGATCTTGGCGGCGAGATCAGGCGCATCGCGGCGTTTCTCGATATTCCGATCGACGAGGCGCGCTTGCCGGCGATCCTCGAACATTGCTCCTTCGACTATATGAAGCACCGCGCGCCCAAGACCGTGCCGGTGGGCGGCGCCTTCTGGGAGGGCGGCGCGGCCACCTTCATCCACAAGGGCACCAATGGCCGCTGGCGCGACATCCTCACGCCGCAAGACTGCGCCGAATACGAGGCGCGCGCCCGCGCCGAGCTTGGGGACGACGTGCGCGAACTGGCTCAGATCCGGGCCGGCCTGACCGCCAGCCGCAGGCCGTTCCACCAAGGCGCCTTGTTTCGCGCTTAAGCCGACAGCAAGGGAACTGTGCTTGGGTGGCCTATCCGGGGCCGTCGTCGGAGCGGCCCCTTTCCGAGGAGACGTAAGGTGAAGAAATTCGCAATGTTTGTCGCGGGTGCCGGTGCGCTGGCGCTCGTCGCGCTCGTTCCCGGCGTCGCGTCTGCCGGTCATGGCGGCCATGGCGGTCATGGCGGCTGGCATGGCGGCGGTTGGCATGGCGGCGGATTGGCATGGCGGCGGCTGGGGCCGTGGCTATGGCTGGGGCTATGGCCGGGCTATCGCGGCTGGCGCGGCTATGGCTGGGGCGGCGGCTGGTACCCGGGCTTCGGCTATTACGGCCGCGGCTGCTGGACCCCCTATGGCTGGGTGCCGTGCCGCTGGCGCTATGGCTACGGCTGGGGCTACTAGCCTCTAAGAGTTAGGAACCTACCGCCGTCGTCCTTCGAGGCACGCCATTGGCGTCGCCTCAGGACGACGGCGTGCTCTCCGCCGCCGCTCCTTCGCCTCGATCTCCTTGAAATCGCCGCGCTTGGTGAGCAGCCAGAGGAGCGCGAGGCCCGGCAGCGCCGCGGCGGCGCACAGCGCGAAGAACGCGACCCAGCCCGTGGCCGCGGCGACGAAGCCCGTGATCGAGGCGAGCGTGGTCCGCCCGAACGAGGCGAGCGCGGTGAGCAGCGCAAATTGCGTCGCGGTATGCGCCGGGCTCGTGCACAGCGCCGAGAGATAGGCGATGAACACCACGGTGCCGATGGCGCTCGTGAAATTCTCCGTCGAGATGGCGATGGCGAGCCCGGCATGGTTGACCCCGATCGAGGCGAGCCAGGAGAAGGTGAAGTTCGCCACCGCTTGCAGGATGCCGGCGACGAGCAGCGCGCGCGACAGCGGCAGCGCGCGTGCGAGCAGCCCGCCCGCGACGCCGCCGAGGAGCGAGGCGATGAGCCCCACGCCCTTGACGATGGCCGCATAGCTCGCTTTGTCGAAACCGATGGCGAGCACGAAGGGGCCGGTCATGACCCCGGCAAACGTGTCGGTGAGCTTGAAGAGCACGACGAAGAGCAGGATCAGCAGCGCGTCGCGTTTCGACGAGGAAATCGGCGAAGGCGGCATAGGCCGCGCGGAAGAAGCGCAACAGCGGACTGCCCTGCCGCTCGCCGAGCGCTTCGGCTTCCGCCTCGCGCTCGGGTCCCCGCGGCTCCTGCGCCATGAGCGCCGCCGCCATGCCGATGAGCACGAGCGCGGCCATGGCGGCGTAGCCATAGCCCCAGACGAGCCTCCGATCGACGCCGGCATATTCGAGATAGGCCACGAGCGCGACGGCGCCCGCGGTCGAGACGAGCATGCCGATGCGGTAGGCGGCGACGAAATAGGCCATGCCCGCGGCCTGCGCGTCGGTCGGCAGATATTCGACGCGGAAGGCGTCGATGACGATGTCCTGCGTGGCCGAGGCCGTCGCCACCACCACCGCGGCGAGCGCCACCATCCACGGTGCGGCGAGCGGGTTCTGAAAGCCGAGAAAGACGATCGCCGCCATGAGCAGGAGCTGGGACAGGACGAGCCAGCCGCGCCGATGGCCGAGCGCGCGGCCCAACGACCGGCACCTGGAAGGCATCGACGATGGGCGCCCACAGGAATTTGATGGTGTAGGGGACGCCGACCAGCGCGAAGAGACCGATGGTGCCGAGATCGACGCCGACATCCTTCATCCACAGGAGCAGCGTGGAGCCGGAGAGCGCGAGCGGCAGCCCGGAGGAGAAGCCGAGCAGGAGCACGATGAGCACGCGCCGGTCGAGGAACACGCTCCAGGCGCGGGCGAACCGCTCGCCGAAGCTCTGCCGCCGCGTTCCCTCCGCTGCCATCATGCGGCTACATAGCAGCCGCGCGCGCTCCCGTCATGCGAAGCATCTCTCTGCCTCGTCATCGCCGGGCTTGACCCGGCGATCCAGTAACCCCTGCAACAGTTGACGTCCGCGCGCGTTGGGTACTGGATTCCCGCCTTCGCGGGAATGACGGCAAGCTTGGAGGAAGGCAAACATGGTGCAAGTCACAGGCATCGACCATCTCGTCCTCAGCGTCGGCGACTTCGCCAAATCGAAGGCCTTCTACGCCCCGCTGATGGCGTTCTTGGATTTCGGCGTGGAGGCCGAATATGAGGGGATGATGGGCTGGGCCAACGGCAAGACCCTGTTCTGGATCGCCGCCGCCGACGCCGAAGGCAAGACGCACAAATACCGCAAAGGCGATATCGGCTTCCACCACTATGCCTTCCGCTTGCGCAGCCGCAAGGACGTGGATGCGTTGCAGGCCTTCCTCGAAAAGCAGGGCGCCAAGATCGTCGATCCGGCCGGCGAATATTACGACGACTATTACGCCGTCTTCTTCCTCGACCCCGACGGCATGAAGCTCGAAGGCATGAAATATGGCGAGCGCCACGAGCAGGCGGCGAAAACGCGCGCGGCAAGGAAAGCGCGCGCAAGACCAAGCGCAAGAAGCGCCTAGCCGGGGCGTCCGCGCAGCGACGGTCCGGGTTGATGTGGCGCAGCACCTGATACATCAGCGCCGTGGACCAGCCGATCAGCATGATGCCGTTCAGCGCCGTCATGGGGCCGAGCACGCGCCAACGGTCGACTGGCAGAACATCGCCATAGCCGAGCGTCGTGTAATTGCCGAAGGCGAAATAGACAGGTCGGTGCCGGCGGTGCCGCCCCGACCACCGTAGGTGACGGCCCACATCACCACCTCGACCAAGTGCCCGGCGACCAGCAGGTTCCGGTGACGATGACGATGGAGCGTTGCAGGATATGCGGTGCGCGAGCCGCTGACCGTCAAGCGCACACGGCATGAGCGCAAGCCGCGATGATGAGCGCGTGGATGAAGAGATTGACGATGCTGGTCGCGCGCCGACCAGATCTGGCCGAAGCATGGCGGCTATTCCCCGGCGAGCAGGTCGGGCTGGCGGATGACGGTGGCGCGGCGGCGCTCCGCCTCCACGCTCCGCGGTTGAACGGCATCAGGCGGCGCGACTCGACTTCCCCCGATCGCCGCCTGTGCCTCTCCCTCGAACTCCAAGCCCTCGATCCGGCGCCCGCGATTGGCGATGCGCTCCGACGAGGTCAGAATCTTCTCGATGTCGCCATTGGCCTGGCCGAAATGGCGCTGCAGATCGAGCACGCGCTCGCGCAAGCGCCCCATGTCGTCCATGAGCTGCGCCACCTCGCGCTGGATGAGATGCGCCTGCTCGCGCATCTTCACGTCTTTCAGGATCGCCTGCATGGTCTGCACCGCCAGCATCAGCATGTTGGGCGCGCAGATCACGATGCGGGCGCGATGCGCCTTCTGCACGAGATCGGTGAAATGCTCGGCGAGCTCGGCATAGATCGCCTCCGACGGCACGAACAGGATGGCGGTGTCCTGGGTCTCGCCGGCGATGAAATAGCGCTCGGCCATGGCGTCCACATGCCGGGCGACGTCGATGCGCACGCGGCGCGCCGCTTCCTTCTTCTCCTCCGGCGACCGCGCGACGCGGAAGGCCTCGAAGCCCTCCAGCGGGAATTTGGCGTCGATGACGACGCCCGCGCCCGAGTTCGGCATATGCAGCACGCAATCGGGCCGCTTGCCGTTGGAGAGCGTCGGCTGGAAGCTATAGGCGCCCTTGGGCAGCCCATCTTGGACGATGGCCTCCATGCGCATCTGGCCGAAAGCGCCGCGCGCCTGCTTGTTGGCGAGGATCTCCTGCAGAGCTGACCATATTGGTGGAAAGCTCGGTCAGGTTCTTCTGCGCGCTGTCGATGACGGCGAGCCGCTCATGCAGCTTGGACAGGCTCTCGGTCGTCTTGCGCGTGGTCTCGGTCAAGTCGGTGCCGACGCGCTGGCTCACCCGGTCGAGCCGCTCATTGACGGCGCGGGCAAGCTCGCCATGGCGGGTGACGCTGAGCTCGGCGAAAGTCTGCAGCCGCACTTTCAGCTCGGTGAGCTGGGAATCCTGGGACGAGGCCTCGCGCTGCCGCCGGCGCATATTGAGGGCCGCGACGATGACGAGCGCGACCAGCGCGAGCACGGCAAAGCCGGCCAGCACGATGAGCGCGAGCGCAGGGTCGATGGTGACGCTGCCGATGCGGATCGGGTCCAGAGCCATCGCGCCAGAATACCCCGATTCGCGGCTGCGCCAGATCAAAACGGGAACATATTGACCCGCCCCGGCCTTTCCCTATCTCAAGCGCTCAAATGGCCATTCTTCCCATCATCACTCTGCCCGACCCCGTCCTGCGCAAGCGCGCCGCGCCCGATCGAGCGCGTGGACGCGGAGCTTGAGCGGCTCATGGACGACATGCTCGCTGACCATGTACGACGCGCCGGGCATCGGGCTCGCCGCGACGCAAGTGGGCATCCTGCGCCGCCTCATCGTCATGGACCCGGCCAGGACGAGGAACCGAATGAGCCGCTGATCATGGTCAACCCCGAGATCATCGCGCTCGGCGAGGAGATGCGCCTGCACGAGGAGGGATGCCTCTCCATCCCCGATGTCACCGCCGAGATCGAGCGCCCGGCCCGCGCCCGCGTGCGCTTCATCGACCGCGAGGGCAAACGCGGCGAGATCGAGCTCGAAGGCATCTGGTCGACGCTCGTGCAGCACGAGATCGACCATCTGAACGGGGTCTTGTTCATCGACCATCTGTCGCGGCTGAAGCGCGACATGATCGTCAAGAAGCTCACCAAGACGAAGCGCACCGACGCGCTGTAGCCTCTTCGTCATGCCCGGACTTGCCACGGGCATCCATGCCGCCAGGTTTCAGCGAGTTTCAGCGCGGTGGAATAGATTGCCGGGTCAAGCCGGCGCCTAAGAGGCGCATGCCGCCGATGCGCATCATCTTCATGGGCACGCCCGACTTCGCCGTGCCGACCCTCCGCGCTGTCCTCGAAGCGGGGCACGAGGTCGCGGCCGTCTATACCCAGCCGCCGCGGGCGGCCGGACGCGGGCTCAACGAGAAAAAATCGCCGGTGCAGGTCTTTGCCGAAGGCGCGGGGCTTCCCGTGCTCACGCCGGCGCGCCTCAAGGGCGAGCGAGGAGCAGGAGCGCTTTCGCGCGCTTCAACGCCGACGCCGCCATCGTCGTGGCCTACGGGCTGATCCTGCCGGCGCCGATCTTGGCGGCCACGCGCCATGGCGCCTTCAACCTCCATGCCTCGCTTCTGCCGCGCTGGCGCGGCGCGGCGCCCATCAACCGCGCCATCATGGCGGGCGATAGCGAGACGGGCGTCGCGGTGATGCGCATGGAGGAGGGGCTCGACACCGGCCCCGTCTGCCTCATGCGAGCGCGTGCCCGATCGGCGCCGACGAGACCGCGGGCGAGCTGCATGACCGCCTCGCCGCGACCGGCGCCGCGCTGATGGTCAAGGCGCTTGCCGCGCTCGAGCGAGGCCGGCTCGACTGCAAGCCGCAAAGCGCCGACGGCGTCACCTATGCCGAGAAGATCGAGCCCGGCGAGACGCGCATCGACTGGACGCGCCCGGCGCGCGAAGTGCACAACCACATCCGCGGCCTCTCGCCCTATCCCGGCGCCTGGTTCGAGCTCGAGCTGAACGGCAAGCCCGAGCGCATCAAGGTGCTGCGCTCGACCCTCGCCGAGGGCAGCGGCGCGCCCGGCACGCTCATCGACGATCGCCTCACCGTCGCTTGCGGCCAAGGCGCGGTGCGCCTCACCGAGCTCCAGCGCGCCGGCAAGAAGCCGATGTCGGCGGACGACTTCCTGCGCGGCGTCAAACTTCGCGCCGGCTGCCGCCATCTCCTGAGCCGACCATGCCCCGCTACAAGCTCACTCTCGAATATGACGGCACGCCCTTCGTCGGCTGGCAGCTGCAGGAGAACGGCCCCTCGGTGCAGGGGCGTCTCGCGCAAGCCATCAAGGCCTTCGCCGGCGAGGACACGATCCCGCGCGGGGCAGGGCGCACCGATGCGGGCGTGCATGCGCTCGGCGCAAGTGGCCCATCTCGATCTCGCCAAGGACTGGGACCCCGACAAAGTGCGCGACGCGCTGAACGCGCAGCTTCAGGCCCGATCCCGATCAGCGTGCTTGGCTGCGAGCGCGTGCGCGAGGATTTCGACGCGCGCTTCTCGGCCAAGGCCCGCCATTATCTTTACCGCATCGTCGACCGCCGCGGCGCCCCTGGCGCTCGAGCGCGATCGCGCCTGGGGCGTCTTCCGACCGCTCGATGCGCAAGCCATGGACGAGGCGGCGCAAGGCCTCATCGGCAGCCACGACTTCACCACCTTCCGCTCCACCGAATGCCAGGCGAAATCGCCGGTGAAGACGCTGGATCGCCTGGCCGTGTCGCGCCATGGCGAGATCATCCGCGTCGAGGCCTCCGCGCGCTCCTTCCTGCACAACCAGGTGCGCTCCATGGTGGGCTCGCTCAAGCTCGTGGGCGAGGGGAGATGGGGCGCGGCCGAGCTTGCGGCCGCCCTTGCCGCCAAGGACCGCGGCGCCTGCGGGCCCGTGGCGCCGCCGCAAGGGCTTTATCTTGTGCGGGTCGACTACTGAGGCTTCGCGCGGGCCAAGCGGGGCGCTAAGATCGGGCAAGCCGGGCCGCCAGGGAGGCGAGGATGAGGGCCATTGCGGTGCTTGTCGCGAGTATCCTCCTGGTCGCTTCGGCCGCGCGCGCCGATACCAAGAAGGACTGGGACGATTGCGCCTCTAACGACGCCGAGCGCAGCATCGCCGGCTGCACCAACATCATCAAGCTCGGCAAGGACACCAAACCCAATCTCGCCATCGCCTATGCCAATCGCGGCAACGATTATCTCAACACCGGCGACTATGCCCGCGCCATCTCCGACTATACCCAGTCGCTGAAGCTCAAACCCGACGCCGACGTCTATAACAATCGCGGCGCGGCCTACGACGATACGGCCGAATACGACCTTGCCATCGCCGACTATGGCCAGGCGATCAAGCTCAAGCCCGATTTTGCCGACGCCTTCAACAATCGCGGCAACGCTCTTGCCAGCAAGGGCGACAACGATCCGGCCATCGCCGATTACGATCGCGCCATCAAGCTCAAACCGGATTACGCCGACGCCTTCAATGGCCGCGGCAACGCCTACAGCAACAAGGGCGACTATGACCGCGCCATCGCCGATCTCGACCAGGCCATCAAGCTCGATCCTAATCTCGCCAAGGCCTATTCGAATCGCGGCACGGCCTATTTCCTGCGCCGGGACTATGACCGCGCGCTGGCCGATTGCGATCACGCCATCAGCCTCAAGTCGGATCTGGCCCTGGCCCATGCCTGTCGCGCCGATGCGCTATGGGGCAAGGACGATTATGACGGCGCCGTCGCGAGCTACGACAAGGCGATCGAGATCGCGGGCAAGGATGCCTGGGAGGCGCTGTATCGCGCCCGCGCCGACGCCCTGTCCAACAAGGGCGAGTTCGATCAGTCCATCGCCGGCTACGACCAGGCGCTCGGCCTCGATCCCAAGGACGAGGAGGCCGTTCGCAACCGGGGTCTCACCCGCTGCAACAAGGGCGACTACGATCAAGGTCTCGCCGATCTCGAACAGGCGCTTCAGCTCAACCCCGACGACGCCAAGATCGTCTCGAACGCGAAGGCGTGGTGTCTGCTGCAGAAGGGAGAGGTCGACCAGGCGCTGGCGGAAGCCGAGCGCGCCGTGGCCCTCAACCCCGAGGATGCAGGCACGCATCGACACGCGCGGCGAGGTCTATCTGCGCAAGGGGCTGTTGGATCTCGCGCTCGCCGATTTCGACAAGGCCGTGAGCCTCGACGCGACTCTGATCGAAGTGTTTCGCGACCGCGGCCTCCTCTTCGAGCAGAAGGGCGATCCCGCCAAGGCGCTCGAGGAATACCGCCAGGCCCTGACGCTGAAGCCGAGATGGGTGACGGAGCACCGGGCCCAAGACGAGGCGCTCAAGCGCCTGACGGCGCTTGCGACCCTGGCCCCGTCCGCGGCCGCTCCCGTGCCCGCGGCCGCGCCGGCGGCAGCGCCGTCCCCGCCCGAGAAGCGCATCGCGCTCGTCATCGGCAACGCCGCCTACATCAATGTGCGCGGACTGAAGAATTCCGACAGCGACGCCCGCGCCGTGGCCGCTTCCTTGCGCCGGCTCGGCTTCGACGTGGTCGAGAAGCACGATTTGAAGCTCGCCGACCTCACCGCCGAGTTGAAAGCGTTCGGCGACAAGGCGTCCGCCTATGACTGGGCCGTCGTCTATTACGCCGGCCACGGCATCGAGATCGGCGGCATCAATTATCTCATTCCCGTCGACGCCGAGCTCGCCACGGCCTCCCATGTGGACGACGAGGCCTTCCCGCTCGACCGCGTGCTCGCCAAGGTCGAGGGCGCGCACAAGCTCCGCCTCGTCATCCTCGATGCCTGCCGCGAGAATCCCTTCCTCGCCAAGCTCGCCAATGCGGGCGGCACGCGCTCGGTGGGGCGGGGGCTCGCGCGCATCGAGCCCACCGGCGGCGTGCTCGTCGCCTATTCCGCGCGCGACGGCCAGGTGGCCCAGGACGGCGACGGCGCGAACAGCCCCTTCGCCCAGGCGCTGCTCGCCCATCTCGACGAGCCGGGGCTCGAGATCAACATGCTGTTCCGCCGCGTGCGCGACGACGTGAAGAGCAAGACGAGCGGCGAGCAGGAGCCCTTCACCTATGGCTCGCTCCCGGCCGAGGCCATGTTCTTCAAGGCCGCCGGGCAGTAGACCCTCCTAGGCTCGTCATTGCCGGGCTTGACCCGGCAATCCATCCCATTTGCGATCCAACGGGCTGAGCCGTAACGGCATGGATGCCCGGATCAATGCCTGCCCTCGGGCATCGACCCGAGGTTCAGGCATGACGAATGAGCCCCCAAGCCGGCGAAGGGTTGGCCAAGGCGCTGAATTTCCTTTACCTCTCTGCCCGCCAGGGGAGGGGGGCATGACGGCCCGAAATCATCGATGATCCGGCGCATCGCCACCGTTGGCGGGCTCACGCTCGTCTCCCGCCTCACCGGCTTCCTGCGCGACGTGGTCATGGCCGCCGTGCTCGGCGCCGGGCCCGTGGCCGACGCCTTTTTCGTCGCCTTCCGCCTGCCCAACCATTTCCGCGCCATCCTCGCCGAAGGCGCGTTCAACGCCGCCTTCGTGCCGGCTTACGCGCGCACGCTCGAGCAAAAGGGCGCTGCCGGCCGCGCGTCTCTTCGCCGACCGCATCGCCGCGGCGCTGCTCGCCATCAATATCGTGCTGCTCGCAGCTGCGCTCATCTACACGCCTTACGTGGTGGGCCTGCTGGCGCCGGGCCTCGCCGACGATCCCGCCCGCTACGACCTCGCCGTCACGCTGACCCGCATCACCTTCCCCTCGCTGCTGCTCGTGTCGATGCAGACCATGATCTCGGGCGAGCTCAACGCCAATGGCCGCTTCGCCGCCGCCGCCGGCGCGCCGATCCTGCTCAATGTCTGCATGATCGCGACATTGCTGTTGGCGCATTGGTTCCCGACCGCGGGCAATGCCGCCGCCTGGGGCGTGCTCATTGCCGGCGTGGCGCAGGTGCTCATGGTCGGCATCGACGCGGAGAGCGCACGGCTTCGGCCTTAGATTCCGCCTGCCGCGCCTCGACCAGCCGACGCGCCGGTTCCTCGGCCGCGCTCGGTCCCGCCATCATCGGCGCGGGCGGCGTGCAGCTGGCGCTGTTCGCCGACACGCTGATCGCCTCCTATCTGCCGACCGGCGCGCTGTCGGCGCTCTATTATGCCGACCGCATCAACCAGCTCCCCATCGGCGTGGTCGGCATCGCCGTCGGCACCGTGCTGCTGCCTGAGATGTCGCGGCGGCTGGCCGCGGGCGACGAGCGGGGCGCGGCCTCGGCCCAGGCGCGCGGCATCCAGCTTGCGCTGCTGCTGACCATTCCTTGCGCGGCCGGCGCGATCGCCATCCCCGAGCTCATCATGCGCGCGCTGTTCGCCCGCGGCGCCTTCACTTTGGCCGACGCCCATGCCGCCGGCCTCACGCTTGCGGCCTATGCCATCGGGCTTCTGCCCTTCGTGCTGCTGCGGAGCTTCACCGCGCCCTTCTATGCCCGCGGCGACACGGCGACGCCGGTGAAGGCGGCGCTGCTGGCGATGGGCGTGAACATCGCGCTCAAGATCGCCCTTGCGCTCATGGGATCCTTCGCCCAAGTGGGCTTGGCGCTCGCCACCAGCGCCGGCGCCTGGATCAATCTCGGCCTGCTCGCGTTCTTCGCCCGGCGTCAGGGCTTTGCCGTGTCGGGCGCGTCGATCGGCGGTCCGGTGGCGAAGCTGCTTATCGCCGGCGCCGTTCTCACCGCACATTCTCTTCTTCGGCGAGAGCGTGGCGCAGACGGCGCTCGCCGCGCTCCCTCGCTTCCGCGAGGAGACGGTCCTTGCGCTGCTGCTCTTGGTCGGCGCGCTGGTCTATGCCCTGTTGGTGCTGCTTCTGCTCGGGCGGCGCTGGCTCGTCCATCTCGGCAAGGATGTGAGCGCGGCGGCCGAGACAGCCCGCGACGCTGCTCGAGCACGCCCGATCCGATGCAGGATTCCGCCGCGCTGCCGGACAATCCGCCCCCGCCCAACGTCTAGCTCAGGACGGAGCGGAGGTCGACCAGCTCGACCTCGCCCACGGCGATCGGCCGGCCCAGGAAGATTTCCCCCACCCGGGCGAAGCGCTCGGGCGAATCCGTGGCGAAGAAGCGCGCGCGCGAGCGGGCGGGCGCCGCCAGCCCCCGCGCGGCAAGCGCCTCGGCCACCGCCGCCGCGGTGGTGGCGGCGGAATCGACGAGCGCCACGTCGCCGCCGATGATTTGCCGGATGGCCCCCGCCAGCACGGGGAAATGGGTGCAGCCGAGCACGAGCGTGTCGGGGGCCTGCGGCCCCGCGAAGAGCGGGCCGAGATAGCGCCGCGCCGTGGCGAGCGTGACCTCGGACTCCGTCCAGCCTTCCTCGGCGAGCGCCACGAACACCTGACAGGGCTCCTGCACCACGAAGATCGCATCGTCGAGCGCGGCGATGGCGCGGGCATAGGCGCCGCCCTTCACCGTGCCCTCGGTGGCGATGACGGCGATGCGCTTATTGCGGGTTGCCGCCACGCCCGCCCGCGCGCCGGGCTCGATCACGCCGATCACCGGCACGGGGGCGAGCTCGCTGCGCGAGCGTCTCGAGCGCCACGGCGGAGGCCGTGTTGCAGGCGACCACCACCATCTTCACGCCTTCCTGGATCAGGAGCCGGGTCGCTTGCAGCGCGTAGGCCGCAACCGTCTGCGCGCTCTTGGTGCCGTAAGGGAGCCGCGCCGTGTCGCCGAGATAGAAGAAGGTCTCGGCCGGCAGGCGCGCCTCCATGGCGCGCAGCACGGTGAGGCCGCCCATGCCCGAATCGAACACCCCGATGGGGCGTGGATCACCCGGCATCGTGCGTCCCGAACGCCGCGAAATAGAGCTCGAGGAAGCGGCGATAGATCGCGGTGAGCAAAGCGAGATCGCTGAGCGCCACCTGCTCGTCCACCTTGTGGATGGTGGCGGTCAGGAGCCCGAACTCCACCACGGGGCAGAGATCCTTGATGAAGCGCGCATCCGACGTGCCGCCCTCGGTGGCGAGCGCGGGCGTCAACCCCGTGACCTCGCGCACCGCCTCGCTCAAGAGCGCATCGAGCGGGCCGGGCTCGGTGAGGAAGGCATGGTTGGCCGGCTCGAAGCTGAGCTCGAAGCTGAGCCCGGTCTTGGCCAATGTCTCCGCCGCCTGCTCGCGCAAGCGCGCTTCGAGCGCTTCGGCCGTATGGCGGTCGTTGAAGCGGATGTTGAAGCGGGCGGAGGCGTGCGCCGGGATCACATTGGTCGCCGGATTGCCGACGTCGATGCTCGTCACCTCGAAATTGGAGGCGGAGAAATGCGCGCTGCCGAAATCGAGCGGCGCGTCGTAGAGCTTCGCCAGCACCGCGATGAGCCCTTTGACCGGGTTGAGGGCGAGATGCGGATAGGCGACATGGCCCTGGATGCCGATGACTTTGAGCGTGCCGTTGAGGCTGCCGCGCCGTCCGATCTTGATCGCCTCGCCGAGCCGCGTGGCATTGGTGGGCTCGCCGACCAGCGCATGATCCGGCCGCTCGCCGCGCGCCGCCATCCAGTCGAGCACCTTGCGCGTGCCGTTGACGGCGATGCCTTCCTCGTCGCCGGTGATGAGCAGGCTGATGGAGCCCTCGAAATTCGTCGCCCTGCGCCGCGACATAATCGAGCGCGGCGGCGGCGAAGCAGGCGATCGCCCCCTTCATGTCGGCGGCGCCTCGCCCGTAGAGCACGCCGCCGGCGATCTCGCCGCCGAAGGGGGGATGCGACCACGATTTCTCCTCGCCCGCGGGCACCACGTCGGTATGACCGGCGAAGCAAAGATGCGGGGCGCCGTCGCCGATGCGCGCATAGAGATTGTCCACCGCCTCGGTGCCCTCCTCGGCGAAGACGAGCCGCTCGCAGGCAAAGCCCGCGGGCGCGAGCGTGCGCGCGAGCAGATCGAGCGCGCCTCCTTCGCGCGGCGTGACGCTCGGGCAGCGGATCAGCGCTTGGGCGAGCGCGATCGCGGATTGGTCGGCGGATGTCATCAGAGCTTGGCGTCGGCTTGACTGGCGCCGAGCGGGTCGGGACCGTAGCGGTTCGGGCCCTTGCGTGCCCTTGAGGAAGCCGATCTCGACGAACAGCCAAATGCTGATGACGAAGGCGGCGATGCCGACCGGTGCGGCGATCGCCCACCAAGCGGTCCTCTGTTCCTCCGGCATGGCGAATGCCAACACCACCAGAAACACCGTCAAGACCAAGAGCAACGTCTGCACCAGGAGCCACCAGCCGGTGCGGTCCCGGTCGTGCAGCCGTTTGACGCTGAGCGCGAAATTGACCCACAGATTGGCAAGGCCGACCGCCGCCACGGCGGCCCCGAATATCCCCGTCGGCTCGACGAATTGCGTATCGGGACTGATCTCGACTTGACCGGCGGACTTCGCCGCGACGTTGAGGATGGTCGTGGCCGCGCCTGCCGCCGCGCCGACGGCGATGGTCGTGACCCACCAATAAAGCCGTTGGATCCTGCCCTTGAAGCTGAACAGAAGCTGAGACAGCGGCATCGATCTTCTCCCTAGGCGGCAGCGCTTCGCCGGCTGACGCCAGATATCATGGCGCCGCGGCCAAGGGAAACGGCGCGCCATTAAGCTTGGCGGGCGCGAAAGTCCTCAAAGCGGGCAAGCGCCGCCTCCCCGATGCGCCGTCTCGGCATTGCGCAAGGTGAGGGAAGGCCCGAGCGCGGAGTTGGGAAACACGAAATAGAGCACGTCCTCGGCCACGCTCTCATTCAGGATTTTCAGGCAGTTGCCGTTCCCGTCGCGCTCCTTGCAGGGGTCGGGCACCCCGCGCTGCTTGAGATTTTCGTGCACGCGGATGGAGGCCTCGCCGATCAGGCGATAGGGACCGAGATCGCCGCAGATCGCCGGTGAAATTTTCTTGCCGTAGATCACGATGGCGAGGTCGCCGATGGCAAGCCCGGGATGGAAGGGCCGGTTGCTGCGCGGTCCGCTTTGCGGCAGCACGATGTAGGGGATGATGGCGCTGGGCAGCCAGCCGCCATCGGCGAAGGTGAAGCTCGTATCGGGCCGCCCGCTCGCGGGGTCCAGCCCCTTGCCGTCGGGCAGTCCCGGACCCGCCGGCGGTCCATCGGCGTCGACCGCCATCTTGGCGCTAAAGAACACGGTGCCGTCGGGGAATTCGAGCAGCGCCTTGCAGCGATTGGGATCGTCCTCGCCCGCGGGCGAGGCATCGAAGGCATCGTAGATCGCCTTCGCATCCGGAGCGCATGCGATCGCGCGCGAAAAATCCACCCCGCGCAGAAGCGCGCGCGAGGCGGGCGGCGGGACGAAAGTCATGGGTCAGTCGCGCAACAGCTCGTTGATGGAGGTCTTGGCGCGGGTGCGCTCGTCCACGGTCTTGACGATCACCGCGCAATAGAGCGACGGGCCGGGCTCGCCATTGGGCAGCGCCTTGCCCGGCATCGTGCCCGACACCACCACCGAATAAGGCGGCACGCGGCCATAGAGCACCTCGCCCGTCATGCGGTTGATGATCTTGGTGGACTGGCCGAGATAGACGCCCATGGACAGCACCGAGCCCTCGCCCACGATCACGCCTTCGGCCACCTCGGCGCGCGCGCCGATGAAGCAATTATCCTCGATGATGACGGGGTTGGCTTGCAGCGGCTCGAGCACGCCGCCGATGCCGGCGCCGCCCGACAGATGCACGTTCTTGCCGATCTGCGCGCAGGAGCCGACGGTCGCCCACGTGTCCACCATGGTGCCGGAATCGACCCGCGCGCCGAGATTGACGAAGGAGGGCATCAGCACGACGCCCGGCGCGATATAGGCCGAGCGGCGGACGATCGCGCCCGGCACGGCGCGGAAGCCCGCATCCTTGAAGTCCTTGGCCTTCCAATGGGCGAATTTGGTGGGCACCTTGTCCCACCAGGCGCCGCCGGCGGGGCCGCCTTCGATCTTCTCCGGGTCCTCGAGGCGGAAGGAGAGCAGGATCGCCTTCTTCAGCCATTGCTGCACGTCCCACGCGCCGCCTTTTTTCTCGGCCACGCGCAATTCGCCCTTGTCGAGCCCGTCGAGCGCGGCCTCGACCGCGTCGCGGATCTCGCCCTTGGTCTTGGGCGTGACGGCGGCCGCGTGCTCATAGGCGGCATCGATGATGGCTTTCAGCTGTTCGGGGGGCATGGCGCTGGCTTCAGGTCAGGAGGCAGAACTGGCGCGCGGCGGGCAAGGCCTCGATGCGCTCGCGCGCCTTGGCCAGCAAGGTCCCGACCTCCAGGAGGAACGGCGCGAGCGCCTCGGTGCGGTGATGGATGTGGGCGGGCAGGCCGACCCATCCGGCCATGGCCTGGTGCTCGGGATGGTCGGTGAGGCCGGAAGCGACGAGCACCGTGGTCATGCCGAGCGCATGCGCCGGCGCCAGATTCTGCGGCAGATCGTCGAACATGGCGGAGGCGCGGAGCGGCGACGCCATGCGCGTCGAGGAAGCGCTGATAGACGGCGGGATCGGGCTTGGGGACGAAGTCGGCCGAGTGGATGTCGAACACATCCTCGAAATGATCCTTGAGGCCGAGCCGCTCCGCCACCGCCTCGGCATGCCGGCGCGAGCCGTTGGTGAAGATGAATTTGCGCCCCGGCAGCGCCGCCAGCGCCTGGCCGAGCTCGGGCGTCGGCGCGATGAGGCTCAAATCGATGTCATGCACATAATCGAGGAAAGCTTGCGGGCTCACGTCATGCAGGCGCATCAGCCCGGCGAGCGTCGTGCCGTAGCGATAATAATAGGTCTGGCGCAGGCGCTGGGCTTCCGCCAACGGCACGCCGAGCTCGGCTGGGCAATGAACTCGCCCATGCGGCGGTCGATCTCGGCGAACAGATTGCAATCGGCGGGATAGAGCGTGTTGTCGAGGTCGAACACCCAGCTCTCGACATGGCCGAAGCCGTCGCTCGAGATCGGGCCTTGTGCTCATGGCGCGCTCCTCTGCGCCGCTCTTCCGCCGGCGCCGCTCGATCAAGGTGCCGGCGCCATGCTCGGTGAAGAGCTCGAGCAGGACCGCATGCGGCACGCGGCCGTTGAGGATCACCACGGCCTCGACGCCTTCGGCGATCACGTCCAGGCAGCCCTCGATCTTGGGGATCATGCCGCCGGAGATCGTGCCGTCCTCGATCAGCGCTTGCGCCTCGGCCGTGGTCAGCGCTTTGATCAGCTGCCCGTCTTTGTCGAGCACGCCCTCGACATCGGTGAGCAGCAACAGGCGCTTCGCCTTCATCGCCGTGGCGAGCGCGGCGGCGAAGGTGTCGGCATTGATGTTGAGCGTCTCGCCGTCCGGCCCGACGCCGATCGGCGCCACCACCGGGATCAGATCCGACTGGATGATGACGTCGATGATATGGGCGTCGACCTTGACCGGCTCGCCGACGAAGCCGAGATCCAACACCTTCTCGATATTGGAATCGGGGTCGCGCCACAGCCGCTCGAGCCGCTTCGCCCGCATCAGATTGGCGTCCTTGCCGGAGATGCCGACCGCCTTGCCGCCTTGGGCGTTGATGGCCGCCACGATCTCCTTGTTGACCGAGCCCGCGAGCACCATCTCGACCACCTCGACGGTCTCCCGGTCGGTGACGCGCAAGCCGCCCTTGAACTCGGAGCGGATGTTGAGGCGCTCGAGCAGCGAGCCGATCTGCGGCCCGCCGCCATGCACCACCACGGGGTTCACGCCGGCCTGCTTGAGCAGCACGATGTCGCGGGCGAAGCTCTCGGCGAGCTTGGGCTCGCCCATGGCGTGGCCGCCATATTTCACCACCACCGTCTGCCGGTCGTAGCGCTGCATGAAGGGCAGCGCCTCGGACAGCACCTTGGCGTTGGCATAGATGGCCGCCAGCGTCTCGGCCTCGGCGGCCGGGGCAGGGGGCTCGTTGCGTTTCGCCGGGGATGTTTTGGTCTTGGCCACGCCCGCTTATAGCGGCGCTTAAGCGCCCCGTACAATGTCGTTTGCGACGAGCGCTGCGACGGCGGCGCGCAGCTCCGGGATGCCTAAGCCGGTGCGGGCGGAGGTGGTGAGAACCTGTGGATAAGCCGCCGGGTGCTTGGCCAGCTCCGTCGGCGACCTTCGCGATGACCGCCGCAAGCTCGGTGGCCTTCGGCTTGTCGGCCTTGGTCAGCACCACCTGGTAGGACACGGCCGCCTCGTCCATCAATTTCATGGTTTCGCGGTCGTTAGCTTTGATCCCGTGGCGCGCGTCGATGAGCAGGAACACGCGCTTCAGGCGCGGCGGCCCTTGAGATAATCGCCGATCAGCCGCGTCCAGCCCTTCACCTGCCCCTTGGGCGCGCGGGCATAGCCATAGCCCGGCATGTCCACGAGAAAGAGCGGGGCGTCATGGCCGAGGGTGAAGAAATTGAGCTCGCGCGTCCGCCCGGGCGTCACCGAGACGCGGGCGAGGCTGGTGCGCCCGACGAGCGCGTTGATCAGGCTCGACTTGCCGACATTGGAGCGCCCGGCAAAGGCGACCTCCGGCCGCGCTCCCGTCGGCAGGTCGTCGATCTTGACCACGCCCTTGACGAAGGTGCAGGGCCCTTTGCACAGCGCCGCCCCGCGCGCGATGTCGTCGGACAGTGAATGTGCTGGGACTTTCCATCGCCTCATCGCCGGTCTTGCGCCGGGCGCGCATCGTCTACGGCGGGCTAGCTCTCCGTCTCGCTCTCGGCCTCACGCCGGGCGCCCTTTTTCGCCTTCCGGGCGTTCGTTGGCGCGCTCGCCTCGGCTTCGCTCTCGCCCTTGACGCGGCTCTTCTTCGAGCTTGTTCAGCCCCATATTGTCGAACAGCGCGATGTCCACGCCCTGCCGCCTCATGATCACCGTCTGCTGGATCACCGACAGGAAATTGTTCCACGCCCAATAGATCACGAGCCCGGCGGGGAAGCGCGCGAGCAGGAAGGTGAAGAACACCGGCATCCAGGCGAACACTTTTTGCTGCACGGGATCGGGCGGCGCCGGGTTCAGCCGCATCTGCACCCACATGGTGATGCCCATGATGATCGGCCACACGCCGATCATCAGCATCTCCGGCGGGTGCCACGGGATCAGGCCGAACAGATTGAAGACGGTCGTGGGGTCGGGCGCCGACAGATCCTTGATCCAGCCGAAGAACGGCGCGTGCCGCATCTCGATGGTGACGAACAGCACTTTGTACAGCGCGAAGAACACCGGGATCTGCACGAGGATGGGCAGGCAGCCCGAGGCCGGGTTCACCTTCTCCGTCTTGTACAGCTCCATCATCGCCTGCTGCTGGCGCATGCGGTCCTCGCCGTAGCGCTCCTTGATGCGGGCAAGCTCCGGCTGCAGCTTCTTCATCTTGCTCATCGACACGTAGGATTTGTTGGCGAGCGGAAACAGCACGAGCTTGATGAGGAAGGTGACGATGAGGATGGCGATGCCGAAATTGCCGACCAGCTTGTAGAAGAAGTCGAGCGCGTAGAACATCGGCTGGGTGAGGAAATAGAACCAGCCCCAGTCGATCAGGAGGTCGAATTTGGGGATGCCGTATTGGGCGCCGTAGCTGTCCACCAGGTGCACTTCCTTGGCGCCGGCGAACAGATAACCCTTGGTCTCGGCGCTGCCTCCGGGGCCCACTTGGAGGGGCCCTTCCCGGTAGGAGCTCTGGAACAGCTCGCGCCCGCCGCTCTCCGTGCCGGAGAATTTGGCCTCGAACTCCTTGCCCTGCTCGGGCACGACCACCGCCGCCCAATATTTGTCGGTGATGCCGAGCCAGCCCGACTTGCTCTCGAAGGTCTGCGGCGGGTTGGCGATCGCCTTCTTGTAGGTGATCTCCTCGAGCCCCTCCGAATCGACGACGCCGATCAGCCCCTCATGCAGGATGTAATAGCCCTGCGTGAGCGGCCGCTCGTGGCGCGAGACGAGGCCGTAAGGGTAGAGAGCGACCGCCGCCCCTCCGCTATTGGCCACCTTGTCGTCGATGGTGAACATGTAATTGTCGTCGACGCTGATGGTGCGGGTGAAGACGAGGCCCTTGCCGTTGTCATAGGTGAGCGTGACCGGCGATTGCGGGGTGAGCGGGCCTTGGCTCGCGGCGGTCCACAGCGTCTCCGCCATTGGGCAGGCCCTCGTCCTTGCCGCTGCCGACAAAGCCGTGCTCGGCGTAATAAGGGTGCGGGCTGCCGGAAGGGGAGAGAAGCACGACGTTGGGGCTCGTGGGCTCGACGGTCTCCCGATATTTCTTCAGCACGAGGTCGTCGATGCGGCCGCCCTTCAGCGCGATCGAGCCCTCGAGGCTTGGCGTGTCGATCTTGACGCGCGGGCTTTGCGCCAGCGCCTCCTCCCGCGTCAAAGTCGCGACACCCCCTCCCGGCGCCGCGGGCACGGTACCGGCACCGGCACCGGGCGTGACCGGCGCTTCGCCTTGCGCCGGCGCCTGCGGCGCTCCGGTCGGAGCCGTTTGCTGCTCGGCCGTCGGCGTCCCTCCATTTTGCGGGTGCGGCTTCGGGGCAAAGAACATTTGCCAGGTGAACAGCACGCCGATGGAAAGGATGATGGCGAGGATGAAGTTGCGGTTGTTCTCGTCCATGTGCTTCTGCGTTTGAGGAGGATGCGCGGGGCTTGAGGGCCAGATGTATCAGGTCCGCGAGCGCTTCTTATCACCTTGCCGAGGGGGGGCGTGGACCTTCGTGAGTGCGCCTTCAAGGTCCTTGATCAGCTCGGTGAAGCGCCGTTGTAGCGTGCCGGCCCGGGCGATCAAGACATAATCATAGCCGGGGGCTGCGACCTTGGGCGCGGCGAGCCGCACCGCTTCCTTCAAGCGCCGGCGCGCGCGGTTGCGCTGGACGGCCCCGCCGATCGCCTTGCTCGCGGTAAAGCCGAAGCGCGCGCTCGCCCCGCGCGCGGCACCGGCGCGGGCCCGCGCCTGCAGGATCAGGGACGGCGCCGTAACGCGCGCGCCACCCTTGACGAACAGGAACTCGGGGCGGGTTTTGAGGCGTCCGATGATCGTCACCGGCGTCGCGCGGCAGGCATCGGCGCTGCCGCTTACGCCGACAGGCGCTTGCGCCCTTTGGCTCGGCGCCGCGCCAGCACCTTGCGGCCGCCTGCGGTCGCCATGCGCGCCCGGAAACCGTGGCGCCGCTTGCGGACGAGCCGCGATGGCTGATAGGTGCGCTTCACGCCGAGATCTCCTGGCTGAGCTATTGGCCGCAGGCAAATCAAGCCCGCCGGCCCCTCAAGGCTTGAGGATTGGCGGCTTATAGGGGGCGAGGCCCCCTGGAGTCAATCGAAGCGGCGCAGGTGCCAGAGGGTCGCGCGGGACCGTTCCGGCACCTGACACCTACCCTCAAACTATTCCGGCTGCTCTTCGGCCGGTGGCGGGGCCTCGCCGCCATCGTCGGCGGGCGGGGCGTCGGCGCTGTCGTCTCCTTCGGCCGGCGCCGCGTCATCGGCGGGCGCCTGGTCGTCCTGAGCATCGGGCGCGGCTTGGTCGGGTGCGGGGGCGCCTCCACTATAGCCGCCCGCGTCGTCATCGGCGGCCATGGCCGCACTCGGCAAACTCATAACCGCGCCGCCCAAGGCAAGCGCCATCATCGCGAACAGAAGTCGTTTAGCCATGCGAATCCTCCACGCTGGTTGAGCTGGCTGCAAAGATTCAAGGCAAGTCACCAGGTCGCGCGTTGCCGGCGCGGCCCGCGTCGTTGCGCCCGTGTTCTTGTGTCTATTCGTTTGGCTTGAGGTGCCTCGACGTGACGCCGCGATTACCGGCGCCACACCCGTCGGCCTTTCGAATCCGACCCACCCTTGGCGAGGTGGATGCTCTTCTCCTGCTTCTCCCCCGGGCGCCTTCTTGCTTAACTCCCAGGCGCCGCTCGCATTATACAAGATTCGCCGATCGCGCCCATTGTGACAACAATGTCGCGCCCCATCACTTTTGGTGACCGAATGTCACGAAGGCGCGAGAGACCGTTCCGGGGCGCGCTGCCCTTGGCCTATCTCTGACGAAGGCAGCGGAGAGGAGCCATGGCCACACACCCCCGAGCGCGCCGAAGGCGTCACGATCTGGCTTAAGCGGCTGTGGCCCGTCCTGCTGCTCGCGGCCGCTTTCGGCCTCGTCTTTGCCATGGGCTGGCAGCGCTATCTCACCCTCGCCGAGCTGGCCGCCCGCCGCGAAGCCTTGCGCGCGGCCATCGCCCTCCATCCCCTGTTGAGCCTCTTGGCCTATGTCGGGATCTATGCCGGCACCGTGGCGCTGTCGCTGCCGGGCGGCGCCGTGCTCACTTTGGCCGGCGGGTTCCTGTTCGGCTGGTTGCTGGGTGGAGTTGCGGCCGTGATCGCCGCAACCATCGGCGCCGTGCTCGTCTTCCTCATCGCCAAGACGGCCTTCGGCGAGCCGTTGGCCGCGCGCGCGGGCCCCTGGCTCAACCGCCTGCGCCAGGGTTTCCAGGAGGACGCCTTCAACTATCTCCTCTTCCTGCGGCTCGTGCCGATTTTCCCCTTCTGGCTCGTCAATCTCGCCCCCGGGCTGCTCGGCGTGGGCCTTGGCACCTACGCCGTGGCGACCGCGATCGGCATCGTTCCGGGAACCTTTGCCTATTCCATCGCCGGGAGCGGCCTCGACAGTGTCATCGAGGCGCAACAGGCCGCGCACCAATCCTGCCTTGCCAAAATGGGATCAGATGCCCAAAACTCATGTCCGTTCGTGCTTGAGCCCCAAGCCCTGCTGACTCCAGGGCTCATTGCGGGCTTCATTGCGCTTGGGCTGGTCGCGCTTCTGCCGATCGCGCTCAAACGCTTGAAGCGGCGGCCCTGAGGCTTGAGCCGCCTTTCGGCACCGGGCATGGGGGAGTAGGCCGGCATGGAAGAGGTTCTGCAGCCCGACCTCTGCGTCATCGGCGCGGGCTCAGGAGGCCTATCCGTCGCCGCGGCCGCGGCCCAGTTCGGCGTTCCCGTCGTCCTCATCGAAAAGGGCCGCATGGGCGGCGACTGCCTCAATTATGGCTGCGTGCCGTCGAAGGCGCTGCTCGCCGCCGCCAAGCGCGCGGAGGCCGTGCGCACCGCGTCGGCCTTCGGCGTCGACGTGATCGAGGCCCAGATCGACCATGCCCGCGTGCACGATCACGTCCATGGCGTGATCGCGACCATCGCGCCCAACGATTCCATCGAGCGCTTCACCGGGCTCGGCGTGCGCGTCATCCAGGCGACGGCGAGCTTCCTCGACAAGAACACGGTGGAAGCGGGCCGTGTGCTGGTGCGCGCCCGGAGATTCGTGGTGGCCACCGGCTCCAAGCCCGTCCTCCCTCCGATCCCCGGCCTCGACGAGGTCCGCTACTACACCAATGAGACGATCTTCGACGTGAGCGAGCGCATCCAGCATCTCATCGTGCTCGGCGGCGGTCCCATCGGCGTCGAGCTCGCCCAGGCCTATAAGATGCTCGGCTCGCACGTCACCATGATCGAGGCCGCCTCCTTCCTCGGCCATGAGGACGCCGAAGCCACCCAAGTCATTCTCAAGCAGCTCGAGAGCGCGCAGGTCATGTTGCGCCAGGGCGCGCGGGTGGAGCGCGTGGAGCGGGCGGTGCAGGGCGTCGCCGTCCATATCGGCAAGCAAGGCGACACCGAGATCATCAAGGGCACGCATCTGCTCGTCGCCACCGGGCGCCGGCCGAACGTCAAGTCGCTGCATCTGGAGCGCGCCGGTGTCGTCTACGACGATCGCGGCATCAAGGTGAACCAGCAGCTGAAGACGTCGAACCGCCGCATCTATGCCATCGGCGACGTGATCGGCGGCCCGCAATTCACCCATCTCGCGAGCTACCATGCCGGCGTCGTGATCCGGAACGCGCTGTTCCGGCTGAGACCCAAGGCAAGCGCGGCGGCGATCCCGCGCGTGACCTATACCGAGCCCGAGCTCGCGCAGGTGGGGCTCACCGAGGACGAGGCGCGCAAACGCTATCGCCATCGCAACATCCGCATCCTGCGCTGGCCCTTCGCCGATAACGACCGCGCCGTCGCCGAGCGCCGCACGGAAGGCTTCATCAAGGTTATCACCAAGAAGAACGGCGAGATCCTCGGCTGCACCATCGTCGGGCCCGAGGCCGGCGAGCTCATCCAGCTCTGGGTGGTGGCCATCGACAAGGGCATGAAAATCGGCGAGTTGACGGGCTTCGTCCTGCCCTATCCGACGCTGTCGGAAATCTCCAAACGCGTGGCCTTTACCTATTATCTGCCGACTTTGACGAAGCGCTGGCTTCGGAGCATCATTGCCCTCTTGCGTCGGCTAGGGTAGCGGCGGATCGCTGCCTTCGCGGCGGCGATGTCGACATGAGCGAGTATCGCGCGTGACTGAAGAGGCTGCGAGCAATGTGAAGCCGGTCGGCGAGCGCCCTCGTCGTGTGCCCGGCCTCTCCGCCAAGCTGCTGCTGCTCACCATCCTGTTCGTGATGTTGGCCGAGGTGCTCGTCTTCGTGCCTTCGGTGTCCAATTTCCGTCGCCAATGGCTGATGGAGCGGCTGGCCGCGGCGCAGATCGCCTCGCTCGCCGCGGAAGCCGCACCCGGCGGCCAGCTGCCCAAGATGCTGCGCGACGAGCTGCTCGAAAGCGCCAAGGTCAAGGCCATCGCCGTGAAGCGCGCCGATTCCCGCCAGCTCATCATCGAGATGGACATGCCGGCGGAGATCGACGCCCATTACGACCTCCGCACCGACTCCCCGTTCAAGCTGATCGCCGACGCGCTCATGGTGTTTGAGGCGCCCGACAACCGCGTCATTCGCGTGGTCGGCCAGCCGGGCTTCGACGCCGGCGAGTTCATCGAGGTGGTGATGGAGGAGGCGCCGCTCAAGGCCGCCATGATCGGCTACGGCCTCGATATTCTGGGTCTCTCGATCCTGATCTCGGTGATCACCGCGGCGCTCGTCTACCTGTCGCTCGACGCGCTCCTGGTCAAGCCGATGACCAGGCTCACCCGCAACATCGTGCGCTTCAGCGAGCGGCCCGAGGATCCCACCCGCATCATCACGCCGTCGGCGCGCCGCGACGAGATCGGCACCGCCGAGCGCGAGCTCAAGGCCATGCAGGAGGAGCTGTCCGGCACGTTGAACCAGAAGAGCCGGCTCGCCGCGCTCGGCCTCGCCGTGAGCAAGATCAGCCACGATCTGCGCAACATGCTGTCGAGCGCGCAGCTCCTGTCCGACCGCCTGGCCACGGTCAAGGACCCGCGCGTGCAGCAGCTCGTGCCGAAGCTCCTCGCCTCCCTCGACCGCGCCATCCGGCTCTGCGCCCGCACCCTCGATTTCGGCCAGGCCCAGGAGATGCCGCCGCAGCGAACGCGCTTCCCGCTTGGTGCCCTCGTCGGCGAGGTGGGCGAGAGCCTCGGGTCTGCCGCATGAGAGCCGCATCGCCTGGCGCGTGATGATCGAGCCCGAGCTCGAGGTCGATGCCGACCGCGACCAGCTCTACCGCGTGTTGATCAATCTCTGCCGCAACGCGGTGCAGGCGCTCGAGAGCCTGGATGCGCGCGGCGAGATCGCCGTGAGCGCCTGGCGCGAGGGGCAGTGACCCTGATCGAGATCGCCGACACCGGCCCAGGCGTGGCCGAGCGGGCGCGCGCCCATCTGTTCGAGGCGTTTCAGACCGTGGCGCGCAAGGACGGCACCGGGCTTGGCCTCGCCATCGCCGCCGAGCTCGTCCAGGCCCATGGCGGCCAGATCGCGCTCGTGCGCAATGAAGGCGGCGCCACCTTCCGCGTGGTCATTCCCGACGCGGTGGTGGAGCTTGAGCGCGCCCGCCGCCGCCGCGCTTAATTATTCGACCTTGGTCGCGTCGGTTGCGGGACCTTCTTGCTTGCCCTTCTCGAAGGCGGTCTTCTTGTACTTATCGCCTTCCTTGGTGATTTTCGTCACCCAGCCTGAATCCCAGGTGATCACGGCGGAATTGCCCTCTTCCTTCCACATGCCGGCGAGGCCCTCGCCGCTGCGGTCGCCTTTGGCTTTGCCGTCATCGGAGAGCCAGATCGTGAACGCCTTGCCCTTGGTGTCCTCGACGCTTCCACTTGCCGACGAAGCCGCTCGCGGCGAAACCCGCGGTGCTGGTCAGGACAATCGCCAGTGCAATCGCGGCAAAGGCTGCCGCGGTTCTGGCTAAGAAACCGGTGCGCTTCATGGTTCGCTTCCTCCACATTAAGGTCTGTCATACCTACAAAACCGCCGCATTTGTTGCTAGTTCCTTAGCCTTGCCAAGGTCGGGGCGACGGCTTAGTTAGGCTTAAGCCTGTCGCACGGACGCAGGGCCGCCTCCCCGGCGGCTGGCTGTGATAGGCTCTCGCCCTCAATCGAAGGCAAGATGCGCCGGTAGCTCAGTTGGATAGAGCACCAGACTACGAATCTGGGGGTCAGGGGTTCGAATCTCTTCGGGCGCGCCATTCGTGCACCAATGGATTGTGGCCACTCTCGTCACGGGCAGACTTGATGGGAGACGCACGCATTATTTTCGGGATTGTGGCCTGCCTGCCCATCATCGCCGGCTGCGCCACCACTTCGGGCGGGCAAGTGCGGGAGGTCGAAGCAGGGACCTACAGCATTGGCTACGGTACGCAGCAATGGAACAACGCAAGACACCGCGACGAGCGACGCCGTCGGCAAGGCAGGCGAATTCTGCCATTCGAAGGACAGAAGCTCATCGTCGTGCCGAATACCGGCACCGAAGTTCGCTTCCGCTGCGTCGCCTCGGGGCGATGTTGCCCCGGCCAATTCCCGTAAAGGCAGCATCGCTCCGCACGCGGGCCCTTTTTGGGTCTATGCCGGGCGGGGTCGAGCATGGGGAGACCGTCATGCGCTCTTTGCTCGCTGTGCCCTCTGCCCGCACGTTCGATACCGGGCTCTACGAATCTGGGGGTCAGGATGTTCGAAATCTCTTCGGGCGCGCCACTTCCTTTGGCCGCGATCACAACAAGGCCAGAATTGGCGGCAAAATCGCTGCCGATGTGCGGTCGGGACGATAGGGGCGAGGGAAGCGGTGCGGGACCATTATCACTGGCGGCTTGGGGTGCTGGCGCTCGCGGTGCTCGGCGCGCTTCTCTTAGGCCCAGCCTCGGCCGGCATCCCCAGCGCCGCCGGCGTGTGGAAGCAGATCGGCGATGACGGCAAGGTGGGCGCGCTCGTCACCATCGCCGAGGAGGGGGGCGTGTTCGTCGGGCGGCTGTCGCAGCCTCTATCTCGATCCCGGCGACGACCCCAATCCCGTCTGTAACAACTGCCCGGGCGACAAGCTCAATCAACCGCTGCTCGGCCTGGTGTTCATCGAAGGCATGAAGCAGGACGGCCTCGACTATGAGGGCGGCACCATCCTCGATCCCGAAAGCGGCAACGTCTACCGCGCCAAGATGAGCCTCAGCCCCGACGGCACCGAGCTCACCGTGCGCGGCTATCTTGGCTGGTCGATCTTCGGCAAGAGCCAGACCTGGACGCGCGCCGAGTGACGCCTCACTCCGCCGGCGCGAGCTCCTTCTTGCGCCGCGCCGGTCCCTTGCCTTGCAAGCGCTGCTGCAGCCGGTCGAGATAGAGATAAACGATCGGCGTGGTGTAGAGCGTCAGCAGCTGCGACAGCGCAAGCCCGCCGACCATCGCATAGCCGAGCGGCTGGCGCAGCTCCGAGCCCGCGCCATGGCCGAGCATCAACGGCACGCCGCCCAGCATCGCCGCCATGGTGGTCATCAGGATCGGCCGGAAGCGCAGCAGGCACGCCTCGCGGATGGCCTCGCGCGGGCTCATGTCCCTCGCGCTCTCGGGCAATGGCGAAATCGACCAGCATGATGCCGTTCTTCTTGACGATGCCGATGAGCAAAATGATGCCGATGATGCCGATCACCGAGAGGTCGAACCCGCCCAGCATCAGCGCGAGCAGCGCGCCCACGCCGGCGGAGGGAGCGTGGAGAGGATGGTGAGCGGGTGGATGTAGCTCTCATACAGCATGCCGAGGATCACATAGACCACCACAAGCGCGGCGGCGATGAGGATCGGCTGGTTGGCGAGCGAGGACTGGAAGGCCTGCGCGTTGCCCTGGAACGTGCCGATCAGCGTGACGGGCGTGCCCATCTGCGTCGACGGCCTTGTCGATGGCGTCGATGGCCTCTCCGAGCGCCACGCCCTTCGACAGATTGAAGGAGATGGTCACGGCGGCGAACTGCCCCTGATGGTTCACCGAGAGCGGCCCGACCTGCGTGTTGTTGACGGTGACGAGCGTGGAGATGGGAACGGAGGCTCCGTTCAACGGCGACTTGAGATAGATGCGGTCGAGCGTGGTGGGATCGCCCTGCATCGCCGGCGGCACCTCGAGGACCACGTGATAGGTGTTGGTCTGCGTATAATATTGCGCCACCTGGCGCTGGCCGAAGGCGTCGTTGAGGGTGGCGTCGATCACCTCGGGCTGAATGCCGAAGCGCGCCGCCTGGTCGCGATTGATGCGGACCGTGAGCTGCGGCGAGTTGCCCTGTAGGTCGCTCGAGGCGTCGGCGAGCTCGGGCACGGTGCGCAATTTGGCGAGCACCTTCGGCGCCCATTCGTTGAGCTCGGCGATGTCGGCGTCTTGCAGCGTGTATTGGAATTGGCCGCGGCCGACGCGGCCGCCGACGGTGATGTCCTGCGCCGGCTGGAGCACGAGGCTGACCCCTTCCACTTTGGCGAGCTCCGGGCGCAGCCGGTTGATGATGTCGCTCGCCGTGGCCTCGCGCTGATCGCGCGGCTTGAGCGCGATGAAGAAGCGCCCGGTATTGGCGGTCTGCGCGCTGCTGCCCGTGCTGCCCATGGCCGAGCCGAACGCGGCGACATCCGGGTCGCTCAGCACCACCTCGCCGAGCGCCACCATCAGCCGCGCCATCTCTTGCGGCGAGATGTCCTGGCCCGGCCTCGGCGAACCCGGTGACCAGTCCCGTGTCCTGAATGGGGAAGAAGCCCTTGGGGATCGCCACATAGAGATAGACCGTCGCCGCCATGGTGGCGAAGAACACGAGCAAAGTGAGGAATTGATGCCGCAGCACGCCGTCGAGCGTGCGCCGGTAGAAACCGAGCATGGCCTCGAACACGGCCTCGATGCCGCGCCAGACCAAGCCGTGCGCTTGCGTGTCGTGGTGCAGGAAACGCGCGCACAGCATGGGCGTCAGGATCAGGGACACGAAGGCCGAGACCGCGATCGCCGCCGTCACCGTGATGGAGAACTCGCGGAACAACCGGCCGACGATGCCGCCCATGAGCAAGAGCGGGATGAACACGGCGACCAGCGACAGGCTGATCGACAGCACGGTGAAGCCGATCTCGCGCGAGCCTTGCAGCGCCGCGTCGAGCGGCTTCATGCCGTCCTCGATGTGCCGGTAGATATTCTCCACCACCACGATCGCGTCGTCGACGACGAAGCCTACCGAGATGGTGAGCGCCATCAGCGAGATGTTGTCGAGGCTGAAGCCGCACAGATACATGACGGCAAGCGCCCCGAGCAGCGACAGCGGCACGACGAGCCCGGGGATCGCGGTCACGCGCACATTGCGCAGGAAGAGCAGAATGACGAGCACCACGAGCACGATGGTGACGCCGAGCGTGATCTCGACGTCATGCACCGAGGCGCGAATGGTCTCGGTGCGGTCCGAAACGATATCGACGCTGATGGCGGGCGGGATCACCGCCTGCAGCCGCGGCAGCGCCGCCTTGATCCTATCGACCGTCTCGATGACGTTGGCGCCGGGTTGCTTGCGCATGATCAGCAGCACCGCGCGCTTGGCGTTGTCCCATGCGCCGGTATAGAGATTCTCCGGGCCCGTCCACCGCTTGGCCGACATCCTTGACCCGGACCGCGGCGCCGTTGCGATAGGCGATGATCACGTCATTATAGTCCGCCGCCTTGGTCAGCTGATCGTTGGCGGCAAGCGTGAGGCTGCGATTGGCGCTGTTCAGCGTGCCCTTGGCCGCGTTGGTGGTGGCGGTGACGATCACGCCGCGAATGTCCTCGAGCGTCAGTCCCTTGGTTGCGAGCTTGGCGGGGTCCACCTGAATGCGCACGGCGGGCTTCTGCTCGCCGCCGATCGAGACCTGCGACACCCCCGAGATCTGCGAGATCTGCTGCGCCAGGATCGTGTCGGCGTAATCGTCGACCACGGTGAGGGGCAGCGTAGTCCGAATGCACGCCCATCACCAGGATCGGCGAGTCCGCCGGGTTGACCTTGCGATAGGTCGGCGGCGACGGCAGGTCGGTCGGCAATTGACGTCCCGCCGCGCTGATCGCCGCCTGCACGTCCTGCGCCGCCGCATCGATGTCGCGGTTGAGCTCGAATTGCAGATTGATCGAGGTGGCGCCGAGCGTGCTGGTCGACGTCATCTGCGTGACGCCGGCGATCTGGGAGAACTGCCGCTCGAGCGGCTGCGCCACCGTCGAGGCCATGGTCTCCGGGCTCGCTCCCGGCAACGACGCCGACACGCTGATGGTGGGGAAGTCCACCTTGGGCAGCGGCGCCACGGGCAAGAGGGGGAAGGCCACGATGCCGGTGAGCGCCACCGCGATCATCAAGAGCGAAGTGGCGACCGGGCGCCGGATGAAGGGCGCCGAGATGTTCATGGCGCGGTCGTCTCGGCCACCGGCGCTTCAGGCGCGGTGGCGTCAACCTTGGTCCCGGGTCGCAAGCGATATTGGCCGCTCACCACGACGCGCTCGCCGGGCTTGAGTCCGCTTTCGACGACGGTCAGGTCGTTCAGCGTCGGGCCGCCCACGATGGGCCGGCTTTCGGCCGTGTTGTCGGGCTTGATCACCCAGGCGAGCAGCCCTTGCGCGTTGCGTTGCACCGCGGCGGAGGGGATCGTCACCGCCGCCTTCAAATTGTTGACGAGCACCCGCGCGCGGATGAACTCGCCCGGCCACAGCCGCTCATCCTCGTTGGGGAAGGAGGCCTTGAGCTTGATCGTGCTCGTCGTCTGGTCGATCTGATTGTCGATCAAGAGCAGCTTGCCCTGACCGAGCTCGCGGACATTGTCCTGGTCCATGGCGATGACCGGCACCTCGCCCTTCGATCATCGCGGCTCGGCACCGTCCGCGAGGTCCCGCTGCGGCAACGTGAAGATGACCATGGCGGGCGTGAGATCCGTGAGCACGGTGACCGGCGTCTGGTCGGCGGCGTGCACGATGTTGCCGGCGTCCACCTGGCGAATGCCGATGCGGCCGTCGATGGGCGCGGTGATGGTGGCATAGCTGAGCTGCGTCTCGGCGCTTTCGATCGCCGCCTCGTCGGCATCGATGGTCGCCTTGAGCGCGTCCACCTTGGCCTGCTGCTGGTCGACCGCCTGCTGCGTGCCGGCGCCCTTGCCGACGAGGTCCTTGAACCGGGCGAGATCCTTTTCATCGGAGACGAGTTGCGCCTGATCCTGCGCCTTCTTGGCCTTGACCTGATCGAGCGCGGCCTGGAAGGGGCGCGGATCGACGATGGCGAGCACGTCGCCCTTCTTCACATGCTGCCCTTCCACGAAATTCACGCTTTGCAGCTTGCCGTCCACTTGGGTGCGGATGGCGACGGTGTTGGAGGCCTGCACCGTGCCGAGCCCGTCGAGATAGACCGGCACGTCATGCGTGGTCACATCGGCGACCGTCACCGGCACGGGCGCTGCCTGCTGCGCGGCCGGGGCTCCCGCCTTCTCCTCGACCGGCAAATGATCCACCACGACCGTCGCGCCGAGGATCAGAACAACGAGGCCGAACAGCCAGGCGAGGGCTCGCCGCCACCCGCGCGGGCGCGTCTCCTCGATCTCCGGCGCGTCATCGGCGGGCACGGGACGGGGGCCGGGCTTGAGGCTCGCCTCGCCGCCGCCCAAGGGCGCGCTTCCGTTCGGCGCTTCCTCGGCCGCCAGTGCCGCGCTCGGACCTGATCGTGCTCGTGCCATTGGGGACGCAGTTTAACCTTCAGCCTTAGACCAATGTTAGGCGGCAAACGCCTATTCCAACCCGGGGCGGCGCCAAGTCGCGGCGCTCCAATCTGATAAATAGGCACATTTTGGCCCCGCAACGAGCCAAAGGGTTGTGATCGGCGGCAATCATTGTCAGGGTGTCATAAAGCGCTAAAGCACGTTTCAGGCCAGATTCAATGCCGCATTCGACGCCGATCATCTCCACCATCGTCATCGGCCTCGTGCTCGCCTTCGCCTTCGGCCTCCTGGCCCACCGCCTGCGGCTCCCGCCGCTCGTCGGCTATCTCATCGCCGGCATTGCCGTCGGCCCCTTCACCCCGGGCTTCGTGGCGGATGCGGAGCATCGCCAATGAGCTCGCCGAGATCGGCGTCGTCTTGCTGATGTTCGGCGTGGGCTTGCATTTTTCGCTCGAGGATTTGCTCTCGGTGCGCGGCATCGCCGTCTCCGGCGCGGCCGCCCAGGCGCTGTTCGCCATTCCCCTCGCCATGGCCCTTGGCTGGTGGCAGGGCTGGCCGCCGGAAACCGGCCTCATCTTCGGCATCGCGCTCTCGGTGGCGAGCACGGTGGTGCTCTTGCGGCTGTTGCAGGAGCGGCGGCTGGTGGAGACCGAGCGCGGGCGCATCAGCGTCGGCTGGCTGATCGTCCAGGACCTCGCCATGGTGCTGGTGCTCGTGCTCTTGCCGCCGCTTTCCGGCACGCTCAAGGGCATCGCCGGCACCAACCCCGGGGAGCTGGTCCAGGCGTTGGCGCTGACGCTCGCCAAGATCGCGGGCTTCGTCGCGCTGATGCTCGTCGTCGGCACGCGCCTGATCCCCGCGCTCCTGCATTATGTCGCCCACACCGGCAGCCGCGAGCTGTTCCGCCTCTCGGTGCTCTCCATCGCCCTTGGCGTGGCCTATGCCTCGTCCGTTTTGTTCGGCGTATCGCTCGCGCTCGGCGCCTTCTTCGCCGGCATGGTGTTGAGCGAGTCGCGGCTGAGCCAGCAGGCGGCGACCGAGTCGCTTCCCTTGCGCGACGCCTTCGCCGTGCTGTTCTTCGTCTCGGTCGGCATGTTGTTCAATCCCAAGATCGTGCTCGAGGCGCCGGGCGCGCTGTTGGCCACCGTGCTCATCATCATGCTCGGCAAATCCGTCGCGGCTTACGCGGTGGTGCGGCTGTTCGGCCATGGCCGCGCCACGGCGCTGATGATCTCAGGCTCTCTCGCGCAGATCGGCGAGTTCTCCTTCATCCTTGCCGGGCTCGCGACGCGGCTGGCGCTGTTTCCGCCCGGCGGGCTCGACCTCATCCTCGCCGGCGCCATTATTTCCATCCTCCTGAACCCGCTGATCTTCGCCGCGCTCGATCGCATGCTGGCGAAGCGCGCGCCGGCGCCGCGCCGCGGAAGTCGCCGCCCCGCCCGAGGAGGTGGAGACGCCGACCCGCGAGCCGATCCGGCCCACGACCCTCACCCATCACGTGGTGCTGATCGGCCATGGCCGCGTCGGCAGCTTCATCAGCGCGGTGCTCGGCACCGGCGCCATGCCGCTCTTCGTCATCGAGGACAATGACGATGCGGTGAAAGAGCTGAAGGCGCGCGGGCTGGAGGCCTTGAGCGGCAACGCCGCCGATCCCGAGGTGCTGGGCGCCGCCAATTTGCGCGCGGCGCGCTGCCTTCTGGTCGCCATCCCCGAGGCCTTCGAAGGCGGCCAGGTCGTCGAGCAGGCGCGCGCCATCAACCCGACCCTGCCGATCATCGCCCGCGCTCATTCCGAGGCGGAGATCGAGCATCTGAAGAAGCACGGCGCGAGCATCGTGGTCATGGGCGAGCACGAGATCGCCAAGGCCATGCTCGAGGAGATCGCGCTCCCCGTCACGTCGCCCTCGTCCGCATCCGAGCTTGAGCCCGAGAAGGGCTAGCCCTTCTCGGTGCCTCCAGCGCATCGACTTCTCCGCATCGCTGAACACGCGGCTGCGGGTCAGGAAGCGCAACCCCTCCGGCGCTTCGAGCGAGAAGCCCGGAGCCGCGCCCCGGCACCACGTCGATGATGAGCTGGGTGTGCTTCCAGGTCCGCTTCATTGCCATAGGCGAATTGGTCGGCATCCATATAGAAGGCCGCGCCGCCGATCTCGCCGAGCCGCACGTCGTTTGACCCCGACGCGAAATCTCGCCGGCCGGATAGCACATGGGCGCCGAGCCGTCGCAGCAGCCGCCCGATTGGTGAAACATCAGCGGCCCGTGCCGGCGCTCGAGCTGCGCGATCAGCTGAAGCGCCGCGTCGGTGGCCAGCACCCGTTCAACCATCGCCTTGGCCCCTCTGCACCTCATCCCGGCCCATCTCGCCATTTGCTCGATTGTCGACTATTTTCCGGCCATGCGTGATGCGAGTGCCCGCCCCGAGCGCAAATTTCGCCTCCGCAGCTTTCCCCTCGCCATCCTAGGCATTTTGCTCGGAATGCTTTTGTCATTCCTCGTTTTCGGCTTCTGGGCGCCCTATTGGCACAAGGCAACGTCCAACCTTCTGTCGGTCTATGAGGCGCTCTTATACAACGATCGCCTACCGCAGGAATTCTTGAATACCCGGGCTATCTAAGCCCGCAATTGCTCGGCCTCTGGTACCGGGGCCTGCATTTTGTCGGCCTTCTCTCCCCAGTACAAATTCTCCGATGTCGCGAACATCACCACGACGCCCCTGTTCGATGCCACATGGCAGTACCTGGTGGCTTGGGGCCGCATCTACTCCTTCGCGCTCGGCGCCGCCTACGTAACCCTCGCCACGGTGCTTATCCGCCGGCTGATCGGGAACTGGCAGGTCGCCGTGCTTGCCGGCATCGCGCTCGCCTTCTCGGACGGCATCGCTCTTGGCCTACCGCATGCTGCGTTCCGATTTGCTCTCCTCGGGCCTTGTCTTTATCGCGCTGCTCTTGACGCTCATCGCGGCGCGCGAGGGGCCGAACACCCGGCGGTTTGTCCACCTCGGTCTGGCCGCGCTCCTCGTGGCGCTGGCCATGACGGAGAAGGTTCAGGCCCTCCTTCCCGCTCTGACCATTCCCGTGATCGCGCTCGCCTTTGGCAGGGACGAACGCGACACCGGCGCCCCTGCCGCTTCCCAAGGCGCCTGGCTGCGCGTCGCCGTTCTATGCGTGCTCGGCCTCGCTTTGATCGGGCCCACCGTCGGTCTCCTCGACCAGGGAATCGCCGGCATGGCCGAGCAGCCGCTTGCTCCATTACCGCCCTGTCTTCCCCGATTATCCCGGACTCTATCAAGGGCTCCTCGTCGCCTACGTCGCCATCTGCATGGCGATCTATGCCGTGATATGGCGCGTTCGACCCCTCGACGCCGTATCGGGCCTCTTGGTCGTTCTCGTGGGCCTGGCCTTGGGACTGCTCGCTCTCTACGCGCGCTACGATCTCAATGCCGTGATCGCCGTCGCCAATCCCATCGAGCATCTCCATGCCGCGTCGGCCACGCCCGATGCTCAATTGCCGACCACGTCCGTCGTCACGCTCGGCAGCAAATTTCTCCTCGGTCTCGGCAAGGTCCTGGCGGCGCACACATTCCTCTTGCCCAGTCACCGGCCGACGCTGCTGATCGAATGGCTCGCCATCTACGCCGCATGGATCATTTGGCGGCGCGGAGACAAGCAGGTGGCCTGTGCAGATTGCCGTTCTGCTCTTGGCGGCATTTGCCGTCGATGCGAGCTTCACCTTGCGCGGCACGGCGGCGCTGAAAGTCTATTACGCGCCCTATACCGACCCCTTCATCGTCTTGGCCGGAGCGATTGCGCTCGCCCAATTCGCCGATGAGCTGACCGGGGCTGCGGGCGCAAAGGCTCACCCTCGCCTTCATGCTCGTCTATGTGATTTGGGGAAATTTCGAATCCGCGCGCGCGACCTATGGCGGCCACGGCAAGGCGAAAGTGTGCAAGGTCGCCGTGCAGATTCGTGCAGCGCCTCGACATTCCTTATTGTCAAAACGCCGACAAGCCGCCGCCGCGCTTGCCGAGCGGCCCGTGACGCGCCCCCGTCGGGGAGGGGTCATTCTCTCGCTCCGGCTCTAGAAGAAGCCGAGCGCCTTCGGGCTATAGCTCACCAGCACGTTCTTGGTCTGCTGGTAATGATCGAGCATCATCTTGTGCGTCTCCCGCCCGATGCCCGATTTCTTGTAGCCGCCGAAGGCCGCATGCGCCGGGTAGAGGTGGTAGCAATTGGTCCACACCCGTCCCGCCTGGATGCCGCGGCCCATGCGATAGGCGCGGTTGATGTCCCGCGTCCACACGCCGGCGCCAAGCCCGTATAGCGTGTCGTTGGCGATGGCGAGCGCCTCCTCCTCGTCCTCGAAGGTGGCGACCGACAGCACCGGCCCGAAGATCTCCTCCTGGAAGATGCGCATGCGGTTGGTGCCTTCGAACACCGTGGGCTGCACGTAATAGCCCTCGGCCAGCTCGCCATTGAGCTTGGTCCGCTCGCCGCCGGTGAGCAGCTTGGCGCCCTCCTTCACCCCGATGTCGATATAGGAGAGGATCTTCTCCAGCTGATCGTTCGAGGCCTGCGCCCCCATCATGGTGTCGGCTTCGAGCGGATTGCCCTGCTTGATCTTCTCCACCCGCGCGATCGCCTTCTCCATGAAGCGGTCATAGATCGAACGCTGCACCAGCGCGCGCGACGGGCACGTGCACACCTCGCCCTGATTGAAGGCGAACATGGTGAAGCCCTCGAGCGTCTTGTCGAAGAATTCGTCGTCCTCGGCCATGACGTCGGCGAAGAAGATGTTGGGCGACTTGCCGCCGAGCTCGAGCGTGACGGGGATGAGATTCTCCGAGGCGTATTGCATGATGAGCCGCCCCGTCGTGGTCTCGCCGGTGAAGGCCACCTTGGCGATGCGCTTGTTCTGGGCGAGCGGCTTGCCCGCCTCGACGCCGAAGCCGTTGACCACGTTGAGCACGCCTGGCGGCAGGAGATCGCCGACCACGTCCATCAGCACCATGATGCTCATGGGCGTCTGCTCGGCCGGCTTCAGCACCACGCAATTGCCGGCGGCGAGCGCGGGCGCGAGCTTCCACGCCGCCATCAGCAGGGGGAAGTTCCACGGAATGATCTGCGCCACGACGCCGAGCGGCTCGTGAAAATGATAGGCGATGGTGTCGTGGTCGATCTCGGCCAGCGTGCCTTCCTGGGCGCGCAGGCAGGCGGCGAAATAGCGGAAATGATCGGCCGCCAGCGGCACGTCGGCGTTCCGCGTCTCGCGGATCGGCTTGCCGTTGTCGATGGTCTCGACCGCGGCGAGCAGTTCCACATTCTCGCTGATGCGGTCGGCTATTTTGTTGAGGACCTCGGCGCGCTTGGCCGGCGCGGCCTTGCCCCAGGCCTCCTTGGCCGCGTGCGCGGCATCGAGCGCAAGCTCGACATCGGCGGCTTGCGAGCGGGCGATTTGGCAGACCGGCCGGCCGGTGATGGGGCTGATATTGTCGAAATACCGGCCATCCACGGGCGCCACCCATTGGCCCCCGATGAAATTCTCGTAGCGAGGCCTGAGGGCGACGCGCGCATTAATGGATTCAATGACTTGGTGCAGCATGGACGCCTCCCTTAATGTTCGCCCTTAGGTTGGGCTTTAGCCTCGATCCTGATCCTTGACGTTGATCAGGGTCAAGCGCGGCGTTAGGTGGAACCAATGCAACCGAGCGTCGTTCTTGGGTTGCCAGCAATCGATGGAGGGGGTCATGGCAAACGGATCCGGCAAGACGGGCAACATGGCGCTGGGCGTCCTGCTCGGCGCGGCCTTGGTAGGCTTGGGCGTGCTCGGCTATCTCTATTATCAGCACACCCACCGCGACGTGGTGCGCATCGACGTGCCGGGCTTCTCGGGCACGATCAGCAAGGACAAAGGCGGCGTCGATATCGACGTCGGCAGCAAAAGCCCTCTTCGTATTGTCATCGCCGGCTTGACCGGCATCCTCACGCGGCGTGATAGCGGTCCGAGCGTACTGGATGCCCACCGCGCGGGCATGACTCACGGATCAGCACCGCCGCGCCGGTCAGCTCGCCCGCCGCAAGGCGGCGAGCGCCTCGTTGGCGCGGGCGAGCGGCATGGGCTTGACCATGGTCTTGACCGGCACCGTCGGCGCCAGCGCGAGAAATTCGCGCGCATCGGCGCGGGTCAGATTGGCGACCGAGCGGATCACCCGCTCCTCCCACAAAAGCTCATAGGGGAAGCGGGGGATGTCGCTCATATGGATGCCGCCCGAGACCACCGCGCCCCCTTTGCGCACCGATCTCAGCGCCGCGGGGATCAGCGCGCCGACCGGCGCGAAGAGGATGGCGGCGTCGAGTTCTTCCGGGGCCTTCTCGTCGGAGCCGCCCGCCCATACCGCCCCAAGCGAGCGGGCGAAGGCTTGCGCCGTCGCATCGCCCGGCCGCGTGAAGGCGTAGATCTCGGCGCCCTGCGCGCGCGCCACCTGGGCGATGATGTGAGCGGCGGCGCCGAAGCCGTAAATGCCGAGGCGCTTCACCTCGCCCGCGCTCTCCCGCGCGAGCTTGAGCGTGCGGTAGCCGATCAGCCCGGCGCACAGCAGCGGCGCCGCCTCCGCATCGCTATAGAGGTCGGGCAGGGGGAAGGCGTAGCGCCAATCGGCGAGCGTGTACTCCGCATAGCCGCCGTCGAGCGTGTAGCCGGTGAAGCCGGGATGGTCGCAAAGATTTTCCTGCCCGCTGAGGCAATAGCGGCAGGTGCCGTCGGTCGCGCCCGAGCCACGGCACGCCGACCCGCTGTCCGATGTCGAAGCCCTTGACCTCGGCGCCGAGCGCCTCGACCCGGCCGACGATCTCATGCCCGAGCACGAGCGGCAGCTTGGGGTGGCTAAGCTCGCCGTCGACGATGTGCAAATCGGTGCGGCAGACGCCGCAGGCCGCGACCTTGAGAGAAGCTGGTGCGGACCGGGTTTGGGCACGGGCAGCTCGGCAGGCCGGAGCGGCTTGCCCGGCCCGTCGAACAGCATCGCCTGCATGGTTGAGGGTGGCATGCCCCCATGGTGCCGCGATCGGCGATTTAATCAACCCCGACACGCGTGAACCAATGTCCGGTGCGAGACGTTTGGCACTGGGGCTGGATCACGAGAAGGAGAGCACTATGAAAACGCTCATCTCGATCACGGCACTGGCTCTTGCCGTTGCCTTTACAGCGCCTGCCTTCGCCGGTCCCGCAGCGCCGACGAACAAGGCCGATTGCGAGAAAGCCGGCATGAAGTGGGATGCCACGAGCAATGCCTGCCTGAAGCGGGAAGATGTAGCAGCGGTGCGCTCAGCACCGAAGGGCGGCGGGTTCCTCGCCTGCCGCCCACTTCTGCCGTTCCGGCGAAGGCGCTAATGCCGGACGAGCGGCCAGCCCTGGAGGCTTGGGCGCAGCGGCGAGACGCCGACGCCGCGTTCGGCCACAACCTGATAGGCACCGGAAGGCCGTGCCGCGGCCGGTCCCACGAGACGCCGCTCGGGCACGGGCAACGCAAGCCCCCCATAGCGCCTCGAAGGCGAGCCGCCCGAGCCGCGCCGTCTGCGGGGCGGCCTCGTCGAACAAAGTGAGCGCATTGCGCCGGTCGGCATCGCGGCGCATGGCGTCGCCCGACCAGCACATCGCCGTGCCGTAGGTCACTTGCTCATGGGCCTCGAGCAGGCGCGGATTGCGCGCCCAGCGGATCAGCTCGTCGGCCGGTCCGCGCGGGGCAAGCCGGCACAGGCTCGCAAAGAGCTGCCGCATGTCCGCTTCCGGCTCGAGCCGCGCCAGCACCACTTTGGCGCTCGCGCCGGCGCGGGCCAGCTCGTCGCTCATGGCGATGAAGGCGAGAGCCGGCGCCGATTGGGCCGACCGCACGATCAGGGTTAAAACTGGCGCTTGCCCTTCGCCCGCGCTGAAGCGCTCGGCGAACCGCGCCATCATCGTGATATGCCGATCGAGCTCGGCGCTTCTTCCGTCCCTCGGACTTCCCGAACCGACCACAACGCGCATTGATCCCCCTCGCTTTTGTGGAAGTGGTAACGGGCAAACGCTAGAAGAGCGCCTGCGCGCGACCTGCCATGAATAGCAAGAAGTGGGTTAAGGAAGGCTTGAGGCCCGTACCTTTTACGACCAGCGGCGGCTTAAGCCTTGGCCTAGAGCCGCCGATTGGTCTTGAGCTTGGGGTGTGCAGGAGCGCGCCGGCGGGCGCGGCTGGGCAAGAATGAGTGGGAGAAGACCCGGCCATACCGCCGAGCCGGCGCAGCAAGCGGAGCATGACGCGTACTCGAACCGACGAGGACCCCTAACACGCCCCGGTGCCGCCGGTTCCCACCGAGCGGCCTGCCCCGACCTCATGTGACCGGTAAATTGTGTCGCTCTTGCGACGGGGCCTGACTTAGGCGGCACCCTCGGCCAGCAGCGCCGCGGCGCGGGCCAGATCCTCCGGCATGTTGATATTGAAGAAGGGATCGATGCGGGTTCCGCCGATCTCCTGCGGCGCGAAGTCGACGGCAAGCGCCCCGTGCTCATGCACAAAGTCGCCCGCCTTGCGGCGCCCCTCCGCAAGCGCGCGGCGCAGATCGGGCGCGAGCGCAATTGGCCACAGGCCGAAGGCGTAATGCTCGCCCTCCCCGAGCGCGCCACGGCCGGCGCCGTTGCCCTCCGTCGCCGCGACCAACCGCTTCACCAGGTCCAGGGGAAAGAACGGCGTGTCGGTGGCGGCGGTGACGATGGCGCGCGCGTCCGGCATATGCGCCCGCGCCCAATCCATGCCGGCGAGCACGCCCGCGAGCGGTCCGGCCCCGACGCTGTCCGCCACCACCGGCAGCCCGAACGCCGCGAAGCGGTCCGCATCGCCATTGGCGTTGAGCACCAGAGCGTCGACCTGAGGGCCAAGCCGCGCGATCGCGTGCGCGAGCAGCGGCTTGCCGCCGAGCGCCATCAGGCATTTGTCGCCCCCGCCCATGCGGCTTGCCCTTCCCGCCCGCGAGCAGCACGCCGGCAATGGGTTGCTCTTGCGTCATCTTTACCTCGGCCTGGAACGGGCGGGCCAAAAGAGCCAAATTGGCTTGAGCGGCGTTTCTAAGACGAACCTGACCGCCCCAAAGCGTGCGTGCAAGGAGGCAAATGCCATGAACGACAAGGGCACGACCGTTCCGGTGGAGGATGTGGTCAATCTCGAGCGCCCCGGCTGCCGGGCGGGCAGCGAGCACGATCGCGGCGTGGCCGAGATCGACCTCCTGAGCCCGCTCACCCTCCGCGGCGTCACCTTGCGCAACCGCATCGCCATGTCGCCCATGTGCCAATATTCGGCGCAAGAGGGCCTCGCCAATGATTGGCACCTCGTGAATTTGGGGAGCCGGGCCGCGGGCGGCGTCGGGCTCGCCATGGTGGAGGCCACGGCCGTCACCCGCGACGGGCGCATCACCCCGGGCGACATGGGGATTTGGACCGACGGTCACATCGAGCCGCTCGCGCGCCTCGCCCGCTTCGCCGCGAGCCAGGGCGCGGTGCCCGGCATTCAGCTCGCCCATGCCGGACGCAAAGCGAGCTGCGAGGTGCCCTGGCGCGGCGGCCGGCGCCTCAAGCAGGACGAGGGCGGCTGGCCGGTGGTGGCGCCGAGCCCTATTCCTTTCCAAGAGGGCGACCCCGCGCCGGTCCCGCTCGATGAAGCCGGCATCGACGCCGTCGTCGCGGCCTTCGAAGCCGCCGCGCGCCGCGCGCTTGAGGCCGGCTTCAACGTCATCGAGATCCACGCCGCCCATGGCTACCTGTTGCATGAGTTTCTCTCGCCGCTCGCCAATCATCGGCAGGACGCCTATGGCGGCAGCCTCGACAACCGCATGCGGCTTCCTTTGCGCGTGGCCGAGCGGGTGCGGGCGCTTCTGCCCGATACGCTTCCCCTCTTCATGCGCATCTCCGCCACCGACTGGGTGGAGGGCGGCTGGGACCTCGAGCAATCGGTGGAGCTTGCCAAGCGGCTGAAGGCGCTGGGCCTCGATCTGATCGACGCCTCCTCGGGCGGCATGGTGCCCACGGCGCAGATTCCCATGGCCAAGGGCTATCAGGTGCCGTTTGCGAGCCGCATCCGGGCCGAGGCCGGCATCAAGACCGGGGCGGTGGGCATGATCCTCGATCCCCATCAGGCCGATCAGATCATCACGAGCGGCGATGCCGACATCGTGCTCATCGGCCGCGAGCTGTTGCGCGAGCCCTATTGGGCGCTCCGCGCCGAGACGGCGCTGGGCATGGAGCCGTGCTGGCCGCTGCAATATGGTTACGCGGTGAAGCGCCGCGCGAAGTAAAGAAGGTTGGTGTTGGGCGGCAGTGGGCATACATATCGGACGTCATGACTGAACTTGTCACCAAAGAGCGCGTGCTCGCCGCGCTGAAACGCGTCAAGGGCCCCGACCTCGATCGCGACATCGTCGACCTCGGCCTCGTGTCCGAGGTGGTGATCCACAAGGGCAAGGTCTATTTCGCCATCCTCGTCGACCCCAAGCGCGCCGGCGAGCTCGAAGGCTTGCGTGAGGCCGCCGAGCGCGTGGTGAAGGAGCTGCCCGGCGTCGACGCCGTGGCGGTGACGCTCACCGCCGACCGCGAGCCGGGTACGGCGGGAGGCAAAGGCGGCAATGGCGCGAGCGCCCAGCCGGGCTCGCCGGTTGCCCGCGGTGCGGCGCAGGCCGCGCGCCACCGCACCGGCGCCATCCCCGGCGTCGCCCACATCATCGCCGTGGCCTCCGGCAAAGGCGGCGTCGGCAAATCGACCACCGCCGTCAATCTCGCGCTTGGCCTGAAGGAGCAGGGGCTCAAGGTGGGCGTGCTCGACGCCGACATCTACGGCCCGTCCATGCCGCGCCTGCTCGGCATCAAAGGTCAGCCGCAGCAGCTCGCCGGCAACAAGCTTCAGCCCATGGAGGCCTACGGGCTGAAGGTGATGTCCATGGGCTTCCTCGTCGATGAGGAGACGCCGATGATCTGGCGCGGCCCCATGGTCATGTCCGCGCTGTCGCAAATGCTGAAGGACGTCGCCTGGGGCGAGCTCGACGTGCTCGTGGTCGACATGCCGCCCGGCACCGGCGATGCCCAGCTCACCATGGCGCAGCAGGTGCCGCTCGCCGGCGCCGTCATCGTGTCGACGCCGCAGGACCTAGCCCTGATCGATGCGCGCAAGGGCCTCAATATGTTTCGCAAGGTCGACGTGCCGGTGCTCGGTCTCGTCGAGAATATGAGCACCTTCATCTGCCCCCATTGCGGCGGCCGCTCGGACATCTTCGCCCATGGCGGCGCCAAGCACGAGGCGGAGCGTCTGCACGTGCCCTTCTTGGGCGAGGTGCCGCTGACGCTCGCCATTCGCGAGACGTCGGACGCGGGCCGCCCGGTGGTGGTGAGCGATCCGGCATCGCCCGCGGCGGAGATTTATCGCGCCATGGCGGCGAAAATCTGGGCCGAGCTTCGCGGCGGGGCGGGAGCGGCGCGCCCCGCTCCTAGAATTGTGATGGAAAACTAAGGGCTTGCACTCAAGCGGGCGACTCAGATAATCCGGGCACGGTGTAGTGAGCGTATCGGCGCGTTCCTGCAACCACTGACCGGCCACCGTGACCGACCAACGCCGATTGAATCTTCCCCTCTTTGCGCTTGGCGCCGTGGCCGCTCATGCGGTCGTGCTCGCGGCGTTGCTGCCCATGCTCGTGACGCTTCCGGGCTCTGGGAGCAACCGGCGCGGGCCCGTGGTCATCGATGTCGACGTGACCCCGCTTCCGCTTCGGGCGCGCGCAGCCGGACGCCGAGCGCCACGGGCGTCGACGCGTCGGCCACACGACGGGGACAGCCGATCCCCTCACCACCCAATCCGTGATGCCCGGCGCTCAGGATCAAGCCAAGAAGACCGCCGAAGCGGGTGCAAGCCCGCCCAAGGACGCGGTCGCGCGCGCCGAGCCATCCGAGCCCTTGCCGCCGGAAACGATCCTCGAGCAAGCGCCGGCCAAGGAACCCACCGCCGAAAAGCCCCAACCGGCCGAGAAGCCGGAAGCCAAGAAGCCCGCGGCCAAGAGTGCAGGAAGCGACCCACGCCAAGCCGGTAACCCCGCGCATCGCGCCGCGTCGTCAAGGCCAAGCCCAAGACCCCGGCCAAGGGCGACTTCCAAACGCTGTTCTCCGGCACGATCCTCTCGCCCACGCTGCCGCAAGAGAAGCGCGCCACGCGGTGAGCGCCGGAGTAAATCCTGATTTTCCGAGCAGTGCTTAGGCGGCGCTCGAGCGCGGCGCGATCGGCGTCACCTTGGCGGGCGTCTTGCTCGCGGCCTCCGCGGCGGCGGCGGGATAGCCGTAGAGGAAGCCCTGCACTTGCGGGCAGCCGAATTCGCGCAGCATCGCGGCTTGCTCGGGCGTCTCGACGCCCTCCGCGGTGATGATCACGTCGAGCGACTTGCCGAGCGCGATGATGGTCTTGACGATGGCGCGCATGGCCGGATCGCGCGTCATGTTGCGGATGAACTGGCGGTCGATCTTGATCTTGTTGAACGGGAAGCGGGCGAGGTAGCTCAAGCTCGAATAGCCGGTGCCGAAATCGTCCATGGCGATGGCCACCCCGAGATCGCGCAGGCGGTTGAGCTTGCCCAGCACTTCCTCGGTGTCGTTGATGAGGAGGTTCTCGGTGATCTCGAGCTCGAGCCGCTCCGGCGGCAGCCCCGTCTCGTGCAGCACGTCGGCGACGGTCTCGGCGATATCCCCGTCGCGGAACTGCGCCGGCGAAAGGTTGACCGCCACGGTGAGCATGCCGGGCCATTCCATGGCGTCGCTGCAGGCGCGGCGCAGCACCCATTCGCCGAGCGGCACGATCAGCCCGGTATCCTCGGCGACGGAGATGAAATGGGCCGGCGCGATCTTGCCGTGCACCGGGTGGTGCCAGCGGATCAGCGCCTCGACGCCGCATTGCGTCTCGGTGGCAAGATCGTATTGCGGCTGGTAGACGACCTCGAACTCCTCGCGGCCAAGCGCGAGCCGCAATTCGTGCTCGACCATGCGCCGCCGCTGCAGCGCGCGGTCCATGCTCTGCTCGAAGAAGCACATGCGCTGGCCGCCGTCGGCCTTGGCCCGGGCGAGCGCGATATCGGCATGGCGCAACACTTCGGTGGCGGTCGTGCCGTCGCCGGGGGCGAGCGCGATGCCCACGCTCGTGGTGCACACCACCTCCTTGCCGCCGACCCGGAGGGGATGGCGCAAGGCTTCCACCAGCCGGTTCATAAAGGCCATGACGTCGCCGAGATTGGTGATGTCGACGAGCGCGATGGCGAACTCGTCGGCGCCGCGGCGGGCAATGAGGTCGCGCTCGCGCAGCGTGCCCTGGATGCGGATGCCGACCTCGCGCAGCACGGCATCGCCGCCGGCATGGTCTTCCGACTCGTTGATCTCCTTGAACTTGTCGATGTCGAGACACAGCACGGCGATATGCGTGCGGTCCCGATGCATGGCGATGAGCGCTTCGGCCAATTGCTCGCTGAAGGCTCTCCGGTTGGGCAGTCCGGTGAGCGAGTCGTGCGTTTCGAGAAACTGCACCTGCTCCTCGGCCTTGCGGCGCTGCTCGCTGCGCATCCAGGCGAAAGCGATGGGCGTGGCGATGCCCGCGCACAAGAGGAGCAAGGTGATGGCGACGATCAGGCCGAAATAGTTGGACAGCGCGTTCGCCTCTTCGGTCTGATCGAGATAGACGACGAGCGCTCCGCGCGGCTTGCCGCCGAGCCTGAAGGGAAGGGAGAGCACGGCAAAATGCGACGGAGCGCCGGCACCCGTGCCCTGATGGAGCGAGATTGTGGTGTCGGAGGGCGTCGTCGCCATGCCCGCGCTTGCGCCGTCGAGCTGCAGCCCGGACTTGCCGCTGGTGAAGGAAAGATGCCCGGCCTCATCGTAGAGCTCGTAGCGGAGCACGCGGGGGCCATAGCCCGCATGGTCGAACACGCTTGCCAATTGCGGCGCATAGCCGGGCTTGGTCAGAGCGTCGAGGAGGGTGGCGGGCTCCTGCATCAATTGCGCGCGCATGCGCTCGGCGGCGACGAGCGCCTCGCGCTCGAGCTCCATGACGCTGATGCGGCCAGGCGTGAAAAACGCGGCGGCGGCGATCAATAGCGCTGAGCACCACCAGGCCGGCCCAGTGCGCGTGCTGCTTCAGGCGCTCCAACGCAAACATGACAAGACTGCCGCCAAACTTCGTCCGTATACGTGCGGCAGAACTTAGGCGCCAAACGGTTAAGAACGCGGTAAGCGGCTTACTTAATGCGCAATGTCAACGGGATAGCCCGTGGCGGGGCGAGACGCGTGGCGTGGCGGCGGCGGCCTTGCCCGCAGGCACTTGCGTGCGCCCTCAAGCGCACCCGCAAGATTTCATTAACCATGCGGGAGGCTCAGCCGCCCGTGACCGACATGGTGCGGGGAACGCTCGGCCCGGCCGCCCGATCGATGACGAAATCGTGGCCCTTCGGCTTCCGCGCGATGGCCGCGTCGATCGCGGCATTGAGCAGATCGTCGCCCTCGCTTGCCCGCAAAGGTGCGCGCAGATCGGCCGCATCCTCCTGGCCGAGGCACATATAGAGTGTGCCGGTGCAGGTGACGCGCACGCGATTGCAGGATTCGCAGAAATTATGGGTGAGCGGGGTGATGAAGCCGAGCCGCCCGCCCGTCTCGGCGACGCGGACATAGCGCGCCGGCCCGCCCGTGCGTTCGGGCGTATCGTCGAGCGTGTAGCGCTCGGAGAGCCGCGCGCGGACGAGATTGAGCGGCAGATAGTGCTCCGTCCGGTCGGTGCCCGATTCCCCCATGGGCATGGTCTCGATCAGAGTGAGGTCGAAGCCGCTGCCATGCGCCCAGCCGATCAGATCCTCGATCTCGTCCTCGTTCACGCCCCTGAGCGCCACCGTGTTGATCTTGATCTTGAGCCCGGCGCGGTCGGCCGCGTCGATGCCCGCCATGACTTGGGCGAAGTCGCCGCCGCGCGTGATCGCTCTGAACTTGGCCGCATCGAGCGTGTCGAGGGAGACGTTGATGCGGGCGATGCCGCAAGCGGCGAGCTCAGGGGCAAAGCGCGCGAGCTGGCTGCCATTGGTGGTCAGCGTGAGCTCGTCGAGGCCGCCGCCAATATGGCGCGACAGCGACTTGAGCAGCCAGAGGATGTTCTTGCGCATCAAAGGCTCGCCGCCGGTGAGCCGGAGCTTGCGCACGCCCTTGGCGATGAAGGCCGAGGCCAGCCGGTCGATTTCCTCCAGCGTCAGCAGGTCCTTGCGCGGCAGGAAGGTCGTGTCCTCGGCCATGCAATAGACGCAGCGAAAGTCGCAGCGGTCGGTGACCGAGACGCGCAAATAGGTGATGCGCCGCCCGAACGGGTCGATCATCGCTGGCTTTCGCAGCGTCCCGATACTCAATCCTCGTCCTCCGGCATCGGCGCGGCTTTGCGCCGATAGAGCTTGGCGCTTCTTACCACGCGCTTGCGGTAGAGTGGCTCTTTCAGCGCGGCGGCTGCGGCGGACCGGCGTTTCACCGTCGCTTTTGCCTTCCCGCCACGCCCGCGTTTCCGCTTGGGGGCCTTAGCAACCAAGGGCTTCGCCTCTAATATGCTGTTCGCCGTCCCCATAGCACGGCCGAGGCCCAGGAAGGAGACCTAGCGATGGACGAGCAGCGCTTCAACATGTCGATGCGGAAATTCCTCAAAGAGGTGGGCGTCACCTCGCAGCAGGCGATCGAGCGCGTGGTGCGCGACGAACGCTTGGGCGGCAAGGGAAAGATGAAGATCAAGGCGGTGCTGACCGCCTCCGGCACCGGGCTCGACCACGTGGTCGAAGGCGAGATCGATCTGGGTTGATCCATGGCCGAAACTGCCGCTGCCTGGCCGACCGAGATCAAACTCGACAAGGACCGGCGCCTCCTCACCGTGGCCTTCGACGATGGCTCGAACTTCGAGCTGGCCGCCGAGCTGTTGCGCGTGCTGAGCCCGAGCGCCGAGGTGCAGGGCCACAGCCCGGAGCAGCGCGTCACCGTGCCGGGCAAGAAGAATGTCCGCATCCTCCGCCTCGAGCCGGTCGGCAATTATGCCGTCCGCATCGTGTTCGACGACGGCCATGACACCGGCCTCTACACCTGGGACTATCTGCGCGAGCTCGGCGAGCAGCGCGAGGCGCGCTGGCAGGACTATCTCGCCGAGCTGGCCAAGAAACGCCTCAGCCGCTAGCCGTCACCGCCAAAAATCTTCGCCTCTTTCGCCAGCAGCGCGCGCTTCCGCTGGACGCCGCCGCGATAGCCGGAGAGCGACCCGTCGCTCTTGACCACGCGGTGGCAGGGGATGGCGACCGCGAGCAGGTTGGCGGCGCAGGCCCCCGCCACCGCACGCACGGCCTTCGGCGCGCCGATGGCCTGCGCGATCTCCGCATAGCTCGCCGTGCTGCCGGCGGGGATTTGCCGCAGCGCGTCCCACACCCGGTGTTGAAAGGCGGTCCCCCTCACGTCCAAGGGAAGGTCGAGCCCGGTCATCCGGAGCTTCCACGAAGGCGATGACCTTCGCCACGAGGGCGGCGAAAGCCTTATCGCCGCCGATCAAATGAGCATGGGGGAACTGCGTCCGCAGCTCTTCCGCCAACGTCTCGGCATCGTCGCCAAGCAGGATGGCGCATACGCCCTTGGCGCTCGCCGCCACCAGGATCGCGCCGAGCGAGCACTGCCCGATGGCAAATTTGATCTCGGTATTGGTCCCGCCCGCCCGAAAATCGCTCGGCGTCATGCCGAGAACCTGCGCGGCGCTCGCATAGAAGCGTCCATTGGAGTTGTAACCCGCATCGTAAATGGCCTCGGTCACGGTCTTGCTCCTCTTGAGGCGATCGCGCACGCGCTTGTTGCGCGCGGCACTCGCATAGGCTTTGGGCGTCACGCCCGCGACCTTCTTGAACACGCGGTGGAAATGATAGGGGCTCAGCCCCACGGCCTCGGCCAAATCGGCGAGCTTGGGCGCGTCTTCCGCCGTCTCGATCAGGCGGCAGGCCTCCGCGACTTTCTCCGCCTGCTGTCGGTCAAGCGAGGGTTGGTCGGGCTTGCACCGCTTGCAGGGGCGGAAGCCCGCCCGCTCGGCGGCTTCGCGCGTCGCGTGAAAGCGGACATGGCCCCGCTTGGGCCGCCGCGCCGGGCAGGAGGGCCGGCAATAGACCCCCGTGGTCGCCACCGAATAATAGAACTGTCCGTCGCAAGTGGGGTCGCGCGCCAAGACCGCCGCCCAGCGGGCCTCCTCGCCCGCGGTTGAGCGCGAGGATTGCGGAGGGGTCGGCTGCGCGCGCATCGGATCGTCTCCAAATCTGAGCCGCAAACCTACGCCGTCCACCGGCGCCGCGCACCCCGATCCTTGCGCTCAAATCCGATCCTTGGCGCTGGGCGTCGCTAGAGGTGCTCGCCCGAATCCGCCGCGGGCTCCCCGGGTTGGGGCTCAAGCTGATACACCGTCCCTTCCGAGCCGTCGGTCAGCACATAGACCGCCCCGCTTGCATCGATCCGCACGTCGCGGATGCGGCCGAGCTGATGCCGGAACAGATGCTTCTCGGCGACGACGCAATGATCGGCGATGGTGAGCTCGACCAAACTCTCGCCGGCAAGCGTACCCATCCAAACAATGTCCTCGGACGCCTGGCTCTCGACCGCAAGCCCCGACGGCGCGATGGAGATGGGCGCCCAATAATGCACCGGCTGCTCCGTGCCCGGCTCCTGGCTATTCACCGCGATGGGGCGCCCGGAATAGTCGACGCCGTAGGTGGCGACGGGCCACCCATAATTGCGGCCGGGAAGGATCAGATTGAGCTCGTCGCCGCCTTGGGGCCCGTGCTCGTTCTCCCACAACTCGCCCGTCGCGCGGTCAATGGCGAGACCTTGCGGGTTGCGGTGGCCATAGCTCCAGATTTCCGGCCGCGCGCCTTCGCGATGGCGGAACGGATTGTCGTCCGGGAATCGAGCCGTCGGTGCGGATGCGGATGATCGAGCCCGCATCGTCGGCGAGATCTTGGGCCGGTCCGCTCCCACCGGTCGCCCACGGAGAGAAAGAGATAGCCGTCCTCGGTCAGCGCGAGCCGCCCGCCGAGCAGCTCGGGCCGCGGCCGCGGCGTGCTCTCGAAGATCACTTGCTGCTCGGTGAGCGTCTCATTGGCGACGTCCAATTTGGCCTTCATCACGCGCAAGGTTGAGTTCGCCTCCTCGCCCTGGAGGTAAGACAGATAGATAAAGTCGTTGGCGGCAAAATCGGGATCGACGGCGACGTCGAGGAGCCCGCCATGCCCGACATAGAGCACCTCCGGCGTGCCGGCGATCTGCTGGGGCTCGCCGCCGGGCTTGATCAGCTGGAGCCGCCCCGGCCGCTCGGTGACGAGCAGCGAGCCGTCGGGCAGGAAGGCGAGCGACCAAGGCGTATCGAAGGGGCCGGCGATGCGCACCGCCAAGGGCGCCGGTCCCTCGGCCAAGACGATGCCGGGGTCGTCCTCGTCTCCCCCGGTCAGCGTCTGGGCGTCTGGACAGGCGAAGGCCGCTCCCGGCATGAGCGCCACGGCCAAGAACGCATGCCGCGCGAGCAGGGCGGCACGCCGGCCGCCTCTTACTTTCTTCCTCATCGATGTTCCCCGCTTTGAAGGCTAAAGGCCCGGAAACTATTGCAGCAGAACCGGCGAAAACTGGCCAGCGCTTCTTCATCGAGGCGTCATATGCGGGACCCAAAATGTCGCAAAAGCGTGATAATCCAAGCGCAATCATGTAGGACACGACGGTACGATTCGCGCCAAACGCGAGGAGAAGGCATTGAGCGATCAGGCAGAACGCGGCTCCGTCCCCTTGCCGTCGGGCCTCGTCGCGCGCGCCGGGTCGAGGCTGCGGCGGGGGCTGAAGGAGCTCTCCTTGCGCCTTTCGGGGGGCCTTTGGCTCATCGTCGCGGTGGCGGTGATCATGGGCTCGCTCGTCCTTCTCGCCCACCTTTCCGGGACCTTGGCGGTCGTGGCTTTTCTCGGCTTCACGGCCTCGGTTGCCCTCCTGCCCCGCCATGAGCCCGAGGAGGTGGCGGTGGTGCGCGGCCATCCCTTGGGCGCCCCGCGCCCGGCCTCCTCGCAAATGGAGATCATGGCCGAGGCGCTGCCCGACCCCGCCATCCTGCTCAATGGCGCGGGCCAGGTGCTCTACTGCAACGCGCCGGCGCGCGGGCTCTTTGCCGCGCTGCGCGAGGGCAGCCACATCGCCTCGGTGATCCGCACGCCCGAATTTCTCGACGCGGTCGGCGCCGCATTGGAGCGCGGCCGCGCCGTCACCGTCACCTATGCCGAGCGGGTTCCCGTCGGCCGCCGCATGGCCGCGACGGTGGCGCCGCTCAGCCGCGGGGGCGATCGCGCCGGCAACATTCTCGTGCTCCTGCGCGACCTGACCGAGGTCGAGCGCGTCAACCAGATGCGGGCGGATTTCATCGCCAATGCGAGCCACGAGCTGCGCACCCCGCTCGCCTCGCTGCGCGGCTTCATCGAGACCTTGCAAGGCACCGCCAAGGACGACCCCGGCGCGCGCGAGCGCTTCCTCGCCATCATGGCCGAGCAGGCCTCGCGCATGACGCGCCTCATCGACGCGCTGCTCTCCTTAAGCCGCGTGGAGATGAACGCCCATGTGCCGCCTTCCGGGCTCGTCGATCTGAACGAGGTGCTCGACCCACGTGCGCGACACGCTCGAGCCGCTCGCCCGCGAGACCGGCACCGTCGTCGAGGTGGGCAGCTTCGGCCGCAAGGCGATCGTGCGCGGCGACCGCGACGAGCTCGTGCAGGTGTTGCAGAACCTGGTGCAGAACGCGCTCAAATATGGCGTGAAGGGCGGGCGCGTGCGCATCGAGGCGAAGCAGTTGCCGCAAGGCCGTCAGGCCGGCCGCTACGCGATCTCGGTGATCGACAGCGGCCCCGGCATCGCGCCGCAACATTTGCCGCGGCTGACCGAGCGCTTCTACCGCGTGGACGTGGCCTCGAGCCGCGAGAAGGGCGGCACGGGCTTGGGGCTCGCCATCGTCAAGCACATCCTCAACCGCCACCGGGGCGAGCTCGCCATCGCCTCGACCCCGGGACGGGGCTCCACCTTCACCGTGCTGCTCGATCCCGCGCGCGACATCGCCCAAGGGCGCACCGCCGCCGAATAGCGCGCGTCCCCAATGTCGTGCGCTCATCAGATGGCGCTGAGTTCGACGCCTACGGCCTGCTTTTCCAACTGTTCCTTCCGCTCGCTGTAACGGCTCGTCAGACAAGCGGATGCGCCGCGCGTCAGGAGCGTGAACTTGACGAGCTCCTCCGTCACGTCCACCACGCGATCGTAATAGGCCGAAGGCTTCATCCGGCCCGCCTCGTCGAACTGCTCGTAGGCCTTGGGCACGGAGGACTGGTTCGGGATTGTGATCATCCGCATCCATCGCCCGAGCACGCGGAGCTGATTGACCGCGTTAAAGGATTGCGACCCCCCGCTCACCTGCATGACCGCCAACGTCTTACCTTGCGTCGGACGCACCGCCCCAAGCGACAGCGGTATCCAGTCGATCTGCGACTTCATGATGCCGGTCATCGCCCCATGCCGTTCCGGGCTGCACCACACCTGCCCTTCCGACCAGGATGACAGCTCACGCAGTTCCTGGACCTTCGGGTGTTCGGCCGGGGCATCGTCGGGCAGCGGCAGGCCGGACGGGTTGAAGATGCGGACTTCGGCGCCGAAGGTTTCGAGCAGTCGGGCAGCCTCCATGCTGAGGAAGCGGCTGTAGGACCGCGAGCGGAGCGACCCGTAAAGGATCAGGATGCGCGGGCGGTGCTTAAGGCCGCCGCCCTGCAAGGCAGCGACATCCGGGAGTGCGAACGCCTTCGCGACAATATTGGGCAGGTCGTGCAAATCTGGTGGCATGGGAGATCGGCGTCAGCGACAAGAGCGGCTAAGCCGTCTGCTTGGGCGCGTCGGCCGGCGTCTTGCCGATTTCGTCAAGCTTGTGCTGAAGCGACAGCTTGCTGAGCTTATCGAAGGGCAGACTCACAAAAATGCCGATGCGGTTGCTCAGCATGCGCAGCGTGTCGGTGAAGATGAGCTGCCTCTCGGCCTCGCTACCCTCTGCCTGCGCGGGATCTGGTAGGCCCCAATGCGCCGTCATCGGTTGTCCGGGCCAGATCGGGCACACTTCCTTTGCCGCGTTGTCGCAGACGGTGAACACGAAATCGAGCTTAGGTGCATCGGGTTGGGAGAACTCCTCCCACGATTTCGAGCGCAACCCGCTCACGTCGTAATGCGCGAGCTTGAGCACCTGGAGCGCGATGGGGTTGACCTTTCCGGCGGGCTGGCTCCCGGCGCTGTAGGCCTTGAACTTGCCGCGGCCGAGGCGATTGAGAATGACCTCGGCCATGATCGACCGCGCCGAATTTCCCGTGCACAGAAAGAGCACGTTGAGGGGATCCTTGTTCGACACGACCTTCATGATGCGCCTCCTAACAGCACTCCGCCAACGCCGAGGCGATGAGAGGCCGGCAGACCTGCGGACTGCCCCGGCAGCAATCCTCGACGAGAAACGACAGCAATTCGCGCGTGCCATCGAGGTCGACGGCGTAGATGATCGACCGGCCTTCCCGGCGCGGCGTCACGAGCCCCGCTCGCGCCAAGATGGCGAGTTGAGCCGACATGGTGTTATGCGGCACTCCGAGGCGGCGCGCGATTTCGCCCGCGGCCATGCCGTCGGGGCCGCGCTTGATCAGCAAGCGAAACACTTCGAGGCGGCTGTCTTGGGCGAGCGCGCCCAGCGCAGCAACGGCGCGATTTGAGTCCATGTGTCTCGACATAACGACAGTTTGTCTTTACGTCAACCCGGCTGATCGGTCCGGCATTGACTTGGCGTGACAAGCAATATTTCGGATCGGAACTTGTGTGCGCCGTGGACGACTAGGCGGCGCGCAATTGTCTCCGGCACTGTTATCGAACTGTCACATAAGTGACATAGGAGCGTTATGACGCGGCGTTAACGCTCGCCCAACGATGGGGGAGGGGTCCTCCATCGCCGGCCCGTTATGAACGGGCTGCCATCTCACCCCTCAAGGGAGAGCGAATATGAGGTTCATGTCCTATGCGGCCGCTGCGGCACTCGCTGCGGCGTTCACCATCACGACCGCGCAGGCGGCCGATATTTCCGGCGCCGGCGCTACCTTCCCCTATCCGATTTATGCGAAATGGGCCGACGCCTATAAGAAAGAGACCGGCAACGGCCTCAACTATCAGTCGATCGGCTCGGGCGGCGGCATCAAGCAGATCGAGAACAAGCACCGTGACCTTCGGCGCCAGCGATAAGCCGCTGCCCGGCGAGGAACTCGACAAATTTGGCCTGGCCCAGTTCCCAATGGTCATGGGCGGTATCGTTCCGGTCATCAATATCGAGGGCGTGAAGCCCGGCGAGATCGTGATCGACGGCCCAACCCTCGCCAAGATCTTCATGGGCGAGATCACCAAATGGGACGATCCGGCGATCAAGAAGCTGAACGGCGAGGCTAAGCTTCCTTCATCGGCGATTGCCGTGGTGCACCGCTCCGATGGATCGGGCACGACCTTCAACTTCACGTACTATCTGTCTGACGTCAGCCCGGACTGGAAGTCCAAGGTGGGCTCTGACGCCTCGGTCGAGTGGCCGACCGGCATCGGCGCCAAGGGCAATGAGGGCGTGGCCAACAACGTGGCGCAGACCAAGGGCTCGATCGGCTATGTCGAATACGCTTATGCCCTGCAGAATAAGCTGACCTACACCAAGATGGTCAACAAGGACGGCAAGACCGTCGCTCCGACCTCCGAGGCCTTCCAGGCCGCAGCCGCAGGCGCCGACTGGAAGTCGAAGCCCGGCTTCGGAGTTATTCTCGCCAACCAGCCCGGTGCCGCGTCCTGGCCGATGACGGCGGGAACTTGGATCCTGATGTACAAGCAGCCGAAGGATCCGGCAGCCTCCGGCCGAAGCGCTCAAATTCTTCGACTGGGCGTATAAGAACGGCGACAAGATGGCTGCGGAGCTCGACTACATCCCGATGCCAGACAATGTGGTCGCCGACGTGGAGAAAATGTGGGCGGCGGACATCAAGGACGCGGCCGGCAAGCCCGTCTTTGCCATGAATTAGGTGCTGGGATCGCATTCGAGGCAGGGGCATCCACCTTCCGCTCCTGCCTCGATTGCATCCTCTTGATTGCAGACAAGAGTCTGAGGCCAGATGATGGACATGGCGGTTCAGTCCGCGACGGGCGATACTGCTCGTCCATGAGCGATGCCAGCGCGCCAAGACGTTGCGGCGCTTTGAGATTGGCGACCGCACTTTCCGCATCTTGACCCAATCTTCAGCCATCGCCGTGCTGGTGATTCTCGCGGGCGTCATGCTGTCGCTCGTGCATGGCTCGCTTCCCACTTGGCGCGCCTTCGGCCTCGACTTCTTTACTTCGCAGAGCTGGAACCCGGTCACCGAGAAATTCGGCGCCCTGCCGGCGATCTACGGCACGCTCCTGACTTCCTTCATCGCCATGTTGATCGGCGTTCCCATCAGCCTCGGCATTGCCATCTTCCTGACCGAGATCAGCCCCGAGCGCTTGCGCCGGCCGATCGGCATCGCCATTGAGCTGCTCGCCGGCATCCCGAGCATCATCTACGGCATCTGGGGCCTGTTCGTGTTCGCCCCCTTCTTTCAGGCCTATGTGCAGCCGGTGCTGATCGACGCCTTTGGCGAAATTCCGGTGCTCAATCAGCTCTTCGCCGGGCCGCCTTATGGCATCGGCATGCTGACCGCCGGGCTCATCCTCGCCATCATGGTGCTTCCCTTCATCACCTCGATCACCCGCGAGGTGTTCGACACCGTCCCGCCGGTGCTGAAAGAGGCGGCTTACGGCATCGGCTGCACGCGCTGGGAGGTGATGCGCCGGGTGGTCATCCCCTACACGCGCGTCGGCATCATCGGCGGCCGTCATGCTGGGTCTCGGCCGCGCGCTGGGCGAGACCATGGCCGTGACCTTCGTCATCGGCAACGCCCATCGCATCATGCCCTCGCATCATGGCGCCGGGCACCACCATCTCGGCCACCATCGCCAATGAATTCACCGAGGCCACCGGCGATCTCTACACCTCCTCGCTCATCGCCCTCGGCCTCATCCTGTTCTTCATCACCTTCATCGTGCTCGCCGCCGCAAGGCTCATGCTGATGCGCATCGAAATGAAAGCCGGAGGGAAGTCATGACCGCGGCTATCGACATGAGCCGCCATCGCGCACGGCAACGCCGCAATCACGTCGCCACCGGGCTCGCCATTGGGGCCGCCGCCTTCGGCCTGAGCTGGCTCGTCTTGATCTTGCTCGTCCTCGTGGTCAAAGGCGTCGGCGGGTTGAACCTGGCCGTGTTCACCGAGATGACGCCGCCCCCGGGCGGCGCGGGCGGATTGTTGAACCCGATCGTCGGCAGCCTGATCCTTACCGTGCTCGCGGTCGCGTTCGGCACGCCGCTCGGCATCCTCGCCGGGACCTACATGGCGGAATATGGCCGCTATTCGAAGCTCACCATGGTCGTCCGCTTCATCAACGACATTCTCTTGAGCGCGCCCTCGATCGTCGTCGGCCTGTTCGTCTACGAGCTCATGGTGGCGCAGATGGGCCATTTCTCGGCCTGGGCCGGCGCCGTGGCGCTCGCCATCCTCGTCATCCCGGTCGTGGTGCGCACCACCGAGGACATGCTGCTGCTCGTCCCCAACACTTTGCGCGAGGCCTCGGCCGCGCTCGGGCTGCCCCAATGGTTGGTGATCCGTCACGTGGCCTACCGCGCCGCCCGCGCCGGCATGATCACCGGCGTGCTGCTCGCCATCGCCCGCATCACCGGCGAGACGGCGCCGCTTCTGTTCACCGCGCTCAACAATCAGTTCTTCAGCTGGAACCTGAACGCCCCGATGGCGAGCCTGCCGGTGGTCATCTTCCAATTCGCTCTTGAGCCCCTATGAGGACTGGCAGCAGCTGGCCTGGACCGGAGCTCTCCTTGTCACCGCCGCCGTGCTGGGCTTGAGCATCCTGGCGCGCGTGCTTTCCTCCAAGAAGGTGCCCCTATGAGCCTAGCCATCCATACCGACGTGAAAGAGCCTGCCGCGATGCCGAGCGATACCGCCGCGCTGGAGGCGAAGGTCTCGGTGCGCCGGCTGAATTTCTACTACGGCGAATACCGCGCGCTCGCCGACAACAACGTCGACCTCTACAAGCACAAGGTGACGGCCTTCATCGGCCCGTCCGGCTGCGGCAAGTCCACGCTGCTCCGCATCCTCAACCGCATGTACGACCTCTATCCCAATCAGCGGGCGGAAGGCGAGGTGCTGCTCGACGGCGAGAACATCCTGAGCCCGCACCAGGACGTCAATCTGCTCCGCGCCAAGGTCGGCATGGTGTTCCAGAAGCCGACGCCCTTCCCCATGACCATCTATGAGAACATCGCCTTCGGCGTGCGTCTCTACGAGAAGCTGTCCAAAGCCGACCTCGACGCCCGCGTCGAGGACGCGCTGCGGCGCGGCGGCCCTGTGGGACGAGGCCAAGGACAAGCTCGACGTGAGCGGTCTCGAGCCTCTCCGGCGGCCAGCAGCAACGGCTGTGCATCGCCCGCACCGTCGCCATCCGGCCCGAAGTGATCCTGCTCGACGAGCCCTGCTCGGCGCTCGATCCGATCTCCACCGCCAAGATCGAGGAGCTGATCGACGTGCTTAAGCGCGACTACACCATCGCCATCGTCACCCACAACATGCAGCAGGCCGCCCGCACCTCCGACTACACCGCCTTTATGTATCTCGGCGAGCTTGTGGAGTTCGACAACACCACCCAAATCTTCACCAATCCGAGACTAGAGCGGACGCAGGATTACATCACCGGCCGCTTCGGCTAGGCCTCGCGAGGAGACCGATAAGACATGGAAAAGCACGAGCACATCGTCAGGTCCTATGAGGAGGAGCTCTCCGCCCTCAACAACAGGATCGCCAAGATGGGCGGCCTGGCCGAGCAGGTGGTGGGACAGTCCATCGACGCGCTCGAAGGCCGCGATCCGGAGCTGGCCGGACAGACCATCCAGCTCGATGAGGCGATCGACGAGCTGGAGCACGAGATCGAGGAGCAGGCGATCGTGATGATCGCGCGGCGCCAGCCGCTCGCCTACGATCTGCGCCAGATCATGGCCGCCTTGCGCATCTCCACCGATCTGGAGCGTATCGGCGATCTCGGCAAGAACATCGCCAAGCGCGCGCTCGCGGTGGTTGGCGAGCAGCAGCCGAAGCAGCTGATGCTGGGCTTGAAGCATATGGGCGAGCTCTCCCTCGGCCAGCTGAAAGAGGTGCTCGATGCCTTCATCGAGCGCGACGCCGACCGCGCGCTGAAGGTCTGGTACAAGGACGAGGAGATCGACGCGATGTACAACTCGCTGTTCCGCGAGCTCCTCACCTACATGATGGAGGACCCGCGCAATATCGGGCTCTGCACCCATCTCCTCTTCGGCGCCAAGAATATCGAGCGCATCGGCGACCACGCCACCAACATCGCCGAGACGGTCTATTTCCTGGTGCACGGCAAGGCGATCACCGATCAGCGTCCCAAGGGCGACAACACGAGCTCGACCCCCGTGGCGCTCCGGTCGGCGGGCTAACGCATGGTTGAGATGAATGCGATGGATGCCATGAGCGCAAGCGCCAAGGTTCTGGTGGTGGAGGACGAGGAGCCGCTCGCCCTCATGCTCCGCTACAATCTCGAGGCGGAAGGCTATGCCGTCGACGTCGTGCATCGCGGCGACGAGGCGGAGGTGGCCATCGCCGAAGGCGCCCCCGATCTGATCGTGCTCGATTGGATGCTGCCCGGCATCTCCGGGCTCGAGCTGTGCCGGCGGCTCCGCACCGGCAAGGATTCCCGCAACATCCCCATCATTCTCTTGACCGCGCGCAGCGAGGAGAGCGACCGCATTCGCGGCCTCACCACCGGCGCCGACGATTACGTGGTGAAGCCGTTCTCGCTGCCCGAGCTGATGGCGCGCGTGCGCGCGATTTTGCGCCGCACGAGCCCGGAGCGCATCGCCTCGGTGTTGAGCGCAGCCGACATCGAGCTCGACCGCGAATCCCACCGCGTGACGCGGAACGGCCGGCAGATCCATCTCGGGCCGACCGAGTTCCGCTTGCTCGAATTCCTGATGCAGAGCCCGGGCCGCGTGTTCAGCCGGGCGCAATTGCTCGACGGCGTGTGGGGCCGCAACGTCTATGTCGATGAGCGCACCGTCGATGTGCATATCGGCCGCTTGCGCAAGGCGCTGATGCGCGGGTCGGAGCCCGATCCCGTCCGCACCGTGCGCGGCGCGGGCTACGCCTTCTCCGACAAGCTCGAAGAGCCCGCCTGAGGCGTGCCCAAGAAAAGAGGCGCCGCGAACGGCGCCTCCTGTCATCCTGTCTTGGCTAGCGCAGTCTAACCCGCGGCGAAGCGCTTCTCGCGCCGGCGCGCTTGCACCGGCTGATAGGCCATGCGGGCATGATGCTCGCAATAGGGCAGACCCGAGGTCGATTTCCGTCCGCAAAAATGGAAATCGGGCTCGCCGGGATCGCCGATCGGCCAGTGGCACATGGACTCCTTCAGCGTGAGGATGCTCGCCCGCTCATGAAGCGGGATGACGAGCTCCTCGACCGGAGCCGGCAGCGGATCGAACTCCGCCTCGTAAGCGGGCTTCAATGCCGTGTTGCCGCGCGTTCCGAACAGGAGCGACGGCGCGCGATGTGCCCTCGGCGCCTGTGGGCGCCGCGGACGCGGGGCAGAGGAGCGTGAGCTGGTGGCCCGCCCGGAAAGCCCGAGCCGGTGCACCTTGCCGATCACCGCGTTGCGCGTCACCCCGCCTAAGCGACTCGCAATTTGGCTGGCGCTCAACCCTTCCGCCCAAAGTTTTTTCAGAAGTTCGACCCTCTCTTCATTCCAAGCCATGGTGGCCTCCTCATTTCGACTCAGAATCCCCCCGTCTGCTCAAGACGGCGTTTTTCGAACACTCTGGATTACTGTGAGAATGACCGTCGGCGCGCGACGCGGCACCCACAACATCTTGTGGCCGAACGGTGATTACCCTACTATATCCAGGAAAACGCGGCAAGCGTCCGCCACGCTTGGGTCCGCGCTTTTCCACCGGATGGTTAGATTCTGCCACTTTCTCGCAGAGAAAACAAACGGGCCGTGCATGGAAGCGTGGATCAGCACGGGAAAACTCGGGTATGGCCGCTGATTGACAGGGGAAAGCCGCAGACCTAATGCTTTGAGTCTCCTGCTGCCGCCGCGCCCGGCGGCAATTTTATTTTGAGGCACCCACATCCATGTCGGCTCTCCTTCCGACCTATGCCCGCAGCGATCTCGTTTTCGAGCGGGGCGAGGGCGCCTACCTGTTCACCCCCGAAGGCGAGCGCTATCTCGATTTCGGCTCGGGCGTGGCGGTGACCGCGCTCGGTCACGCCCATCCCAAGCTCGTCGAGGCGCTCACCGCCCAGGCCAAGAAGCTCTGGCACGTCTCCAATCTGCACCGCATTCCGGGCCAGGAGCGGCTGGCGGAGCGGCTGTGCACCGTCACCTTCGCCGATCGCGTCTTCTTCGCCAATTCCGGCGCCGAAGCCGTGGAATGCGCGATCAAGGCGGCGCGGCGCTACCACGCGACGAACGGCGCGCCCGAGCGCTATCGCCTCGTCACCTTCGCCGGCGCCTTTCACGGGCGCACGCTCGCCACCATCGCCGCCGGCGGCCAGGCCAAGCATTTGGAGGGTTTCGGGCCTCCTATGGACGGCTTCGACCAGGTCGAGGCGGGCGACATCGAGCAAGTGGAAGCCGCCATCGGCGATGCCACCGCGGGCGTCCTCATCGAGCCCATCATGGGCGAGGGCGGCATGCGCGAGGTGTCCTGGCGCTTCCTCCAGGATTTGCGCGCGCTCTGCGATGAGAAGGGCATTCTGCTGCTGCTCGATGAGGTGCAGAGCGGCATGGGCCGCACCGGACGGCTCTTCGCCCATGAATGGGCGGGCATCACCCCGGACATCATGGCGACCGCCAAAGGGCTCGGCGGCGGCTTCCCCGTCGGCGCCTGCCTCACCACCGAGGCCGCGGGCGCCGGCATGACCGCCGGCAGCCATGGCTCGACCTTCGGCGGCAACCCGCTCGCCATGGCCGTGGGCAATGCCGTGCTCGACGTGATGCTCGAGCCGGGCTTCCTCGACCACGTCGCCTCCATGGGGCTGCGACTCAAGCAGCGCCTCGCCGCGATCAAGGACGAATACCCTACGGTGATCGAGGAGGTGCGCGGCCAGGGGCTGATGCTGGGCTTGAAATGCAAGCTGCCGAACCAGGACCTTCTGCTCGCGCTCCGGGAGCAGCATCTGCTCACGGTGCAGGCGGGCGACAATGTGGTGCGGCTCCTGCCGCCGCTCATCGTCACCGAGGCGGAGATCGACGCCGCTGGCGCCAAGCTCGAGGCGGCCTGTGCCGCGCTTCTCAAGGCTCGTGCGGGCGAGGCGTCTCCCGGTGCCCGCCGGCACGCGTGACCACGGCCGTCTCATGTCCCCGAAGCACTTCCTCGATATCGCTGCATTGGACCGCAAGACGCTGCGCGCCATCATCGACGCCGCCCTGGCGCTGAAGGCCAAGCCCGCCAAAGGCAGGAGCAAGGCCGCCGACAAGGGCCAAGGCCCTGTCCTTGCCATGATCTTCGAGCAACCCTCGACCCGCACCCGCGTTTCTTTCGAGGTGGCCATGCTCGAGCTCGGCGGCCGGTCGATCACGCTCAACCGCAACGACATGCAGTGGGGCCGGGGCGAGGCCCTGTCCGACACCGCGCGCGTGCTGTCGCGTTATGTCGATGCCATCATGCTGCGCGCCGGTCCCCATCCGACGCTGCTCGAGCTTGCCGAGCATGCGACGGTGCCCGTGATCAACGGGCTCACCTCCCGCTCCCATCCCTGTCAGGTGATGGCCGACGTGATGACCTTCGAGGAGCTGAAAGGCCCGATCAAGGGCCGCACCGTCGCCTGGGTGGGCGACGCCAACAACGTCGCCACCTCCTGGGTGCATGCCGCGGCGCGCTTCGGCTGCAAATTGCGGATGGCCTGTCCCGCCGCCTTCGCGCCCGCCCCGGACCTCATCGCCTGGGCCCGCGACGAGGGCGCCGATATCGAGATCGGCACCGACCCGGCGGCCGCCGTTCAAGGCGCCGATTGCGTGGTCACCGATGTGTGGGTGTCCATGGGCGACGGCAATGAGAAGGCCCGCAAGGCGTCCTTGCGCGCCTTCCAGGTCGACGCCGCGCTGATGGCGCGCGCCAAGCCCGATGCCATCTTCATGCATTGCCTTCCCGCCCATCGCGGCGACGAGGTGACGGCGGAGGTCATCGACGGCCCGCAATCGGCGGTCTGGGACGAGGCGGAGAACCGGCTGCACGTGCAGAAGGCCATTCTTTCCTGGTGCCTCGACCCCAAACCGCGCGGGGCGAAGAAGGCCAAGGGCGGTGCCCGCAAGCGCCACGGAGGAAAACGCGGGAGCGCCAGGGCATGAGCGAGATCCCGTCCGAGCAGCGCATCGAGCTCGTCATCCCCGCCGACGATCTCATCCTGCCCTTCCAGGCCGAGCACGCCCGCGTCACCGGGCGGCTGGTCAAGCTCGGCCCCACCGTGGACACGATCCTGTCGCGCCACGCCTACCCCGAGCCCGTGTCGAAACTGCTCGGCGAGGCGGTGGCGCTCACCGCGCTGCTCGGCGCCTCCCTCAAATTCGAGGGCAAGTTCATTCTCCAGGCGTCGACCGACGGTCCGGTGGACCTTCTCGTCGCCGATTATCAAGTGCCGGGGCGCTTGCGCGGCTATGCGCGTTTCTCGCCCGAGCGCGTGGCGGCGCTGGAGGAAGACGGCGGCCCGCTGCTCGGCCAAGGCCATTTCGCCATGACCATCGACCGCGGCGCCGACACCGAGCGCTATCAGGGCGTGGTGCCGCTCGAAGGCGAGACCCTGACCGACGCCGCCGACACCTATTTCCGCCAATCGGAGCAGCTGCCGACCTTCATCCGCGTCGCCGTGGCACGCGCCTATCGGCCGCGCGGCGAGGGCGGTCGCGCCTTGACCTGGCGCGCGGGCGGTCTGCTCGTGCAGAAGCTCACCCATGAGGGCGGCCGCGGCGGCGCCCGCACCAGCCAAGAGGACGAGGAAGATTGGGTGCGCGCGCGGATGCTCGCCGAGACCGTCGAGGACCATGAGCTGCTCGATCCTCTGCTGCCGCCCGACCGCCTGATCTACCGGCTGTTCCATGAGGAGCAGGTGCGCGCCTTTCCGGCCGTGCCGCTCGAGACCTATTGCAGCTGCTCGCGCGCCCGCGTCGAGGAGTTGCTCAAGCGCTTCACCAGCGAAGATCTCAAGGACATGGTGGTCGACGGCGAAGTGTGGGTGACCTGCGAGTTCTGCAACAGCCGCTATCGCTTCGACCCGGCGACCTTCGCCGCCACCGACGAGACGCGCTAGCGGCTGAGCTGCGCCGCGAGTCTGTCGAGAAACGCCATGCAGGCTTTGAGCTGCGTCTCGCTGACGAATTCGTCGGCCACATGCGCCTGCGCCACCGAGCCCGGACCGCAGATCACCGTCGGACACCCCGCCGCCTCGAACAGCCCGGCCTCGGTGCCATAGGACACGGCGCGCGCCTCATTCTTGCCCGTGAGCGCAAGCGCGAGCGCGATCGCCTCGGAGCCCTTGCCGCGCCTCGAACGCCGGCACGGCAATGCCCTGCACCGTGTCGATCGCGGTGGTCGTCGCCACATGGCGCATGCGCGGCAGCAGCGCCTTGGCCGCGAAGTCGGCAAGCCGATGCGCGACCGTGCCGGGTTCGGCCGAGGGGAGGCTGCGCACCTGCCACTGAAAGCTGCAATGCTTGGGCACGATATTGGCGGCCGTGCCCCCCTCGATGGTGCCCACCTGCAGCGTGGTGCAGGGCGGATCGAATCGCGGATCGTTCTCGGCCTGCCGGCCACATCGGCGCCGATGCGATCGAGCTCGCGCACGAGCTCCGCCGCATAGGCGATGGCGTTGACGCCGCGCTGCGGCACGCTCGAATGCGCCTCCTTGCCGGTGACAATGGTGCGGTAGGCGTCGATGCGCTTATGCGCGTCGATCACCTCCATGTCGGTGGGCTCGCCCACGATGATGGCGCGGGGGCGCGGCAGGTCTTGGCCGAGCCGCGCGATCAGCGGCCGGACGCCGAGGCAGCCCACCTCCTCGTCATAGGAGATGAGGATGTGGATCGGCTCCTTGAGCGCCTTCGCCTTGAAGCGCGGGACGGTGGCGAGCACGCAGGCGATGAAAGCCCTTCATGTCGCAGCTGCCGCGTCCATAGAGCTTGCCGTCGCGCCGGGCGAGCGTGAACGGATCGCTGGTCCAGCTCTGGCCGGTGACGGGAACGCAGTCGCTATGGCCGGAGAGTCCGACGCCGCCGTCGCCCTTAGGCCCGATGGTGGCGAACAGCGCGGCCTTCGTCCCGTCCTCCGAGGGGATGAGCGTCGCGGCGATGCCATGCGCCTCGAGCGTGGCGCGCACGAAATCGATCAGCGGGAGGTTCGACTTGGCGCTCGTCGTGTCGAAGGCGACGAGCTTCGCCAGCAGCTCGGTTGCGTCGGGGACTGCGCTTGGCACGAAACCTCTCTTTAGACTTTTGCCGCCTTGAGCGCCTGGTCGAGATCGGCGATCAGATCGTCCACATGCTCGAGCCCGATCGACAGCCGCACCGAGCGGTCGAAAATGCCGAGCTCCGCGCGCGCCTCCTCCGAAAGCCGCTGATGCGTCGTGGTGGCGGGATGGCAGGCGAGGCTCTTGGCGTCGCCGAGATTGTTGCTGATCCTGAAGATCGAGAGCGCGTTGAGAAAGCCGAACGCCTCGCGCTTCCCGCCTTTGACCTCGAAGGCGATCATCGGGCCGCCGCCCCCCATCTGCCGCGTGGCGAGGCGCGTGTTGCGGGTGGTCGGCCCGCCCCGGATAGAGCACGCGGGCGACCTCTTTGCGGCCGGCGAGAAAATCGGCGATCGCCGCGGCGCTTGCCGTATGCCGCTCGACCCGCACCGGCAGCGTCTCCAGACCCTTCAGCAGCACCCAGGCATTGAACGGGCTGAGCGAGGGTCCGGTATGTTTGAGGTAATTGTGCAGTTTCTCATCGACGAACTCCTTGCTGCCGAGCACGACGCCGCCGAGGCATCGCCCCTGGCCGTCGATATGCTTGGTCGCCGAATAGACGACGATGTCGGCGCCGAGCTTCATCGGCCGCTGCAAGAAGCGGCGTGGCGAACACATTGTCCACCACCACGAGCGCGCCGGCCTTGTGCGCGATCTTGGCCACCGCCTCGATGTCGACGAGCTCGAGCACCGGGTTGGTCGGCGTCTCGAAGAAGAAGGCGCGGGTATTGGGCTTGATCGCCGCCTGCCAGGCATCGAGGTCGCGGCCGTCGACCAGCGTGGTGGCGATGCCGTAGCGCGGCAGCAGATCCTCCACGATATAGCGGCAGCTGCCGAACAGCGCCCGCGCCGAGACGACGTGGTCGCCGGCCTTGAGCTGGCAGAGCAGCGAGGCCGCCACCGCCGCCATGCCGCTCGCCGTGCCGCGCGCCGCCTCCGCCCCCTCGAGCGCGCACATGCGCGCCTCGAACATCGCCACCGTGGGATTGGCGTAGCGGCTATAGACGAAGCCTTCCTCCTCGCCCTTGAAGCGCGCCTCGGCCTGCTCGGCGCTCTCATAGACGTAGCCCGAATTGAGGAAGATGGCCTCCGAGGTCTCGCCGAACTGGCTCCGCAGCGTCCCCGCATGCACGAGCTCGGTCGCCGGATGCCAGGCGATGCCGCGCTTTTTCTGATCCTTGGCCGCCATGGGCGTCACTCCCGCTTCGCATGGCCCGGGCACAAAAAAACCCGGAACTTTGGCTGATGCCAAAAGGCCGGGATTGGCGTGAGACGCCGCGCACGGCCTTTTAGCGACTTGTTTAACGTGGCTGCAAGCCGGCCGGCCAAATCACCACGAGGGCGATTAATCGCGCTCGGAGCGCGTCCCGTCAAGCCCCGTAAGGGCGCAGGACCCGGACCCTCCTCTTGTGAATCCGGGGGAGAAGACCGAGGTTAGGGGCATGCGAACCCTAAAGGATGCCTAGAAGAGAGCCTATGGAGCCGCAAAGCCCCGCCGACAGACTGTTCGAGCGCCTGCCCGACGCCGCGCGCCCCGAGGGCGCGGACCCGGCCAAGGGCGCGCTCGCCCGCACCGGCATCCTGCCCTCGCAAGGCATCCGCGCAGCTCATCGCCGCGGGCGAGATCAGGGCGGCGCCGGATATCGGCCTCGACCAGATCCAGCCCGCCAGTCTCGATCTCAGGCTCGGCAAGGTCGCCTACCGCATTCGCGCGAGCTTCCTGCCGGGGCCGAACGCCACCGTGCGCGACAAGCTCACCGAGCTCAAATTCCACGAGATCGATCTCACCCGCGGCGCCGTGCTCGAAGCGGGCTGCGTCTATCTCGTGCCGCTGATCGAGCAGCTCAAGCTGCGCTCGACCATCGCCGCCTTCGCCAATCCGAAAAGCTCGACCGGCCGCCTCGACGTGTTCACCCGCCTCATCGCCGACCGCCAGGACGGTTTCGACAGCGTGGAGGAAGGCTATGCCGGCCCGCTCTTCGCCGAGATTTGCCCGCGCACCTTCTCCATCAAGGTCCGCTACGGCTCGCGGCTGAACCAGATCAGATTCCTGCGCCGCGTCGGCCAGCAGCTCGACGCCGAGGCGCGGCCGGGCCGCGTGGGCGACCGGCGTTTGCGCGCGATCCACTCCGATGTCGGGCTGGTCGAGGGCGAGGCCGCCATCCGCGAAGGGCTGAATTTGCGCGTGAGCCTCACCCCGGCGGAGCCTTCGGGCCTCGTCGGCTATCGCGCGCGCCGCTATGCGGGCGTCATCGACGTGGACGAGATCGGCGCCTACGAGGTCGGGCAATATTGGGAGGAGGTGCGGCTCGGCAAGGATCGCCGCCTCGTGCTCGACCCGCATGAATTCTACATCCTGGCGTCGAAGGAGAGCGTCTCGGTGCCGCCGGCCTATGTCGCCGAGATGGCGCCCTTCGATCCGCTTGATCGGCGAGTACCGCGTGCATTATGCGGGCTTCTTCGATCCGGGCTTCGGCTATGCCGAAGGCAAGGCCCCCGGCGCCAAGGCCGTGCTCGAGGTGCGCAGCCTCGACATTCCCTTCATCCTGGAGGACGGGCAGATCGTCGGGCCGCCTCGTCTACGACAAGCTCACCGACATCCCCGACCAGATCTACGGCCAGGGCATCGGCTCCCACTACCAGGCGCAAGGGCTGAAGCTGTCCAAGCACTTCAAGCAGGGCTAGGCCGAGCAGCTGCCGCCGCCGAGCACGCAGAATTTGGCGCAATGGGGATGGCAGAGCTTGACCGCGCCAGCCTCGAACATGCCGCCATCGGCGCGCGCGGCTTCCGTCAAGCTCGCGCCCATCTCGAAGGCGGGATCGTAGGGCAAGCAGCGTGCAAGGCAGCACGGCCGGTCCCGCCGCGCCTTTGCGTTTCACCACCATGCGGCTTGAGGCGCACATGACGTCGCGCGGAGTTCTTGCCGAGGATGCCCCAGCAGCTCTCCGTGATCTCCGGCACGTCGGCCGTCTCGTCCATTTCCGGGAACAGCAAGAGCTGCGCGGGATCGTGCGCGTCGATCGGCCAGCCCCGCTCGCCGCGCCAATGCCGCGAAGCCCGCGCGCAGATCCGCCTCGCTCTCGCCCCAACAGGTGCGGCCGGCAAGCGCAAGCTTGAACCCGACCCAGGCGAGCCAGTCGATGCCGTCGAGCGTGATGGCGAATGTTCCCGGCCCGCGCTCCTCCTCGTGCAGCGCTTGGGTGTAATGGTCGAGGCTCACCCGGAGCGTGAGCCGGTCGCCATACGCATCGTGCAACGCCAAGAGCCCGGAGCGGAGGCGCGGCCGCTGCATCGGCTGCATGGCATTGGTCAGGATCAGCACCTCGTGCCCGCGGGCAAGCGCGTCCTCGGCCATGGCGATGATGTCGGGATTCATGAAGGGCTCGCCGCCGGTGAAGCCGATCTCGCGCACGGCCAAGCGCAAGCTTGCGATCTCCTCGAAGAAGCGCGCGGCCTCCCGCGCGGTGATATAGGCGAGCCGGTCGTTCTCCGGGCTCGAGTCGATATAGCAATTGCGGCACTCGATATTGCACAGGCTGCCGGTATTGATCCACAGCGTGCGCAGTTGATCGAGCGCCACGCGGGCGCGCCGCTCCCCTTGCGCGGTCCAGTCCGGATCGCTGAACTTTTCGCGTGCCCCAAGGGCGACGTCGCTCATGGCCTGGCCCCTTTGGCCGCGACTATAACGAAATTTATGACGGGCCCATCACGGGGCGCGACCGCAAATTCCATCAACTTGCTGCGAGGGCCGCTTTTTGCCATGCTTATCCGCGAATGCGGGTGTAGCTCAGTGGTAGAGCAGTAGCTTCCCAAGCTACGTGTCGGGAGTTCGATTCTCTTCACCCGCTCCAATTTTTGCCCGCCGGCGGAAATGACAATGAAGCTCGGTCTCTCGCTCTTCTTCGCCTTCGCGGCCACCCTTGGCCTTCCGCTCTGCCTGTCACCGATGAGCCCGGCGGCGGCGGAAACCATTTGCATGCAAGCCGATACGCCCGACGAGATGGCCGGAGGGTTGCTGCAAAAGCGCAGCTTCAAGGATGCGGCCGATCGGCCGGAGACCGCTTACATCCTGACCCTGCCGGTGCCCACCTGCCTCAAGGGCAAGGCGGAAGAGGACAACGTCAAGTCGTCCCAGACCGTTCAGCTTCTATTCCTCGGACGACAAGGTCAATCAGAGCATCGCGCGCTTCGCCGGCAAGCGGGTCATGGTGACCGGCCGCGCCTTCGGCGCCATCACGGCGCACCATCACGCGCCCGATCGTGATGGATATCAGCGAGATCGACCTCCCCTAGCGAGCAACGCCCGGCCCGTTCATGCAACCGGCCTCGGCCTTGGGCGTTCTCCCTTCCTAGTGAGTAAGGAAGGAGATGGCCATGAGCGAGCCCGGTGGATGGCTGTGGGCGGTTTTGGGCGTGATCGGCGTGGGCGGTCTCGGGGCGGCCATCGCCTATGGCGCCATGCAATGGCGGCAGCGCCCCAACGACGCCGCCACGCGCGAGCACCGCGAAGAGGTCACCCGCGCCAATTATCGCAGCGGCGGCTAGCTCGGCGTAGGGCGCCTCGCCTGTTGAGGGCGCGCCGGGCTTCGGCGTATCGAGGCCGCGCAGCTCCATGCTGCGCGCCAAGCCATGCTCGGTCTTCTCCCAGTCAAACCGCGCGGTCACGAATTGCCACAGCGCGCGATAGGCCGCGGCCGAGATCAACAGCCAGTAGAACGGCATCAGCAGCACCTGAAGCAAGAGGCGGCGATGGCCGCGTCTCCGTGCGGCGAGGAGCGCGACCGCCATGGAGGCGAGATAGCCGGTGATGAGGTCGAACCAAGCGACCCCCCAGAACGGCCAGCCGAGCAGCCTCGCCGGCGGATCGAGAAAGGCGCCGGTGGCGAGTTCGTAGCCGGCGAGCACATAGAACCAGGGGTGCACCAGCGCCGACAGCACCGTCCCCCCGATCACGATCTGCAAGGTGAGAAAGCCGCGCGGCCCCATCTGTCGCCACAGCGCGAAGGGCGCGCGCATATGCACGAGCCAGGTCTGCACGAAGCCCTTGAGCCAGCGGGTGCGCTGGCGGAGCCACGGCATGAAGCGCGCCGGCGCCTCCTCATAGGTGGTGGAGGAAAGGGCCCGGCAGCGATAGCCGTGGCGGGCGAGCCGCATGCCGAGATCGGCGTCCTCGGTGACGTTGAACGGGTCCCACGCCATGAGCCATTTCAAGGCCGCTACGCGGAAATGGTTGGAGGTGCCGCCGAGCGGGATAGGCAGATCGAGCCGGTCGAGCGCCGGGAGCAGCCCGTCGAACAGCGCGCAATATTCGAGCGTGAATTGCTGCGTCAGCCAGCTGTCGGAGGCGTTGTAGATGGTGAGCGCGGCTTGCACGCAAGCAACGTTCGGCGGCCCGGAGCGGAAGGCGGCAAGCGCGCGGCGGAGCTGATCGCGCTCGGGCCGGTCCTCCGCGTCGTAGATGACGAGATAATCGCCGCGCGCGAGCGGCAGCGCGTAGTTGAGCGCCTTGGGCTTGGTGCGCGGACCGAGATCGGGCACGAGCACGATCTCCACCTTGCCGGGGAGATCGAGCGCGCGGGCGGCCGCGATCGTCTCCCTGATCGACCTCCTCGAGAATGAGCTTGATGTCGAGCTTGGGCGCCGGCCAGTCGAGGCGCGCAAGAGTCTGCGCCAGCGCGGGGAGCACCTTGGCCTCGCGGTAGAGCGGCACGAGGATGGTGTAGACGGGAAGCTCGCTGTCCGGCAGGCGCGGGCTCGCCCCTTCCATCTTTCGCCGCCGGCCCAGAGAAGATCGAAGCCGCGATGAGGCGAAGCGCGATCACCGGCACGAACAAAAGCGCAAGCCCGAGCGTCAGCACCCGGATCGCCGGCACCCGCCACAAAGCGAGCGCGCCGGCGACGATCGCAGCGCAGGCGCCGAGCGCCGCGAGCTGCCAGCGCGCAAGTTTCGTCCGCGCGCTCTGCTCGGGGAAGCGCGCGGCAAGTCCGTCGATCGCGTCCTCGGCGAAGCGCGCGCGGAAGCAGCCCAAGATGGCGCGGTGCACCGCCTGCGGCGTGGCCAGTGAAAATTTGTGCGGCCGCAGCCGCGCGAGCACATCGCGCAACGCATTCGGCGATAGTTGGTCGGGCGCCAGCACGAAGCCGCCGGCCCGCGCGCGTTGTTTGACGAGCCCGCGCGCCAAACAGTCGCGTGGGCTCGCGCGAGGGATGGCGGCGCGGTCTCATCCGCCGTCAGCTCGCTGGTGAAGGGCAGCGCGCAAGCCTGCGCCAGCGCCTGGTAATAGGCCTCCGCGCTGAGCCAGCCATTGGCGATCAGCACCTGATGCGGATGCACGCCGCACCTTTGGCAAGATCGTGAGCGCGGGCGAGCGTCGCGCGATCGACCAAGCGCTGCAGCAGGAACTCATAGCCGGTTGGCGGCCAGGGATGCGCGCGCAGGCCATCAGGCCGACGCTCCGCCCGGTGGGTTCTCGCGACCCCCAACACGACGCCCCTCGCACGCTTCCCTGTGCAAGTATTTGGCGAAAACAATAGAGGCGCAATATATACGCGAGCCCCGGCCGCAATTACTACGCAGAGTAGCAGAGATGTACTATACAACTACTAGATGAAACATCGCATCTAGCGTGCCGCCCGCCGTCAAAGTAGAACGGAGCGCGTGCAGACGGGCGGCGTCATCGATTCTCGTGGCCGGGCTTGGCCTTTCCTCGTGTGCGCGGTGCTCGCCGCGCTCGCTCTCTGCCTCGCCGCGCCCGCCCGCGCCCAGGCCCAAGACCAAGACCGAGATCGTGCCCGACGTGTGGCAAGGCGACGTGCTGCGCCCCAAGCCCGACATGCTGCGCCTGGACAAGCTTCGCTTCGTGACCGACAGCGACTATCCGCCCTTCCACTATTTCGACGAGGAAGGCGTGCTCACCGGCTTCAACGTCGATCTCGCCAAGGCGATCTGCGAGGTGCTCCAGGTCGAATGCGACATCAAGCCGGTCTCCTGGGACGATCTCTTCACGAGCCTCGACAAGGGCGACGCGGACGCGGCCATCGCCTCCATCCGCATCACCGAGGAGGCGCTCACCAAGGCCGATTTCAGCTCGCGCTATTACGCCACGCCCGCGCGCTTCATCGCCAGGAAGTCGAGCGAGCTCAAGGACGTTCGCCCCGAGACGGTGACGGGCATGAAGATCGGCGTGGTCAAGGGCACGAGCCATGAGGCCTATCTCAAGACGTTTTTCCAAGGCGCCCATCTCAGGCCCTTCGACAGCGCCGAGGAGGCGCAGCAGGCGTTGAAGGCGGGCAAAGTGGACCTCGTCTTCGGCGACGGCATCGGGCTCACCTTCTGGATCAACGGGGTGACGAGCGACGGCTGCTGCGAGTTTCGCGGCGGCCCCTATCTCAGCGCGAAATATTTCGGCGAGGGCGTGGGCATCGCGGTGAAGCGGGGCAACCGCAAGCTCGTCGAGCTCCTCAATTACGCGCTGGAGCAGGTGCACGATTCCGGCCGTTACGAGGAGCTGTTCCTGCGCTACTTCCCCATGAACTTCTTCTAGGCTTCGGGTTTCTCGTTTCCGGCCCCCGGCCTCTGCCGCCCGAACGGCAACCACAAGCTCCAGCCGAACCGCGTCGGCGCCTCGCTCTGATAGGGGTTGAGCCCGATGCGCATGCCGAGCTGGCCGGCCTCGGGCTCGGCGGTATAGGTGCGAAACAGCCGGTCCCACACCGAGAGATTGAAGCCGTAATTGGAATTGTGCTCGCGCCGTAGCACCGAATGATGTACCCGGTGCATGTCCGGCGTCACGATGAGTGTGCGCACGATCGTGGTCGAGCCAGGCCGGCAGCGCGATATTGGCGTGGTTGAACATGGCGCAGGCGTTGAGGATGACCTCGAACAGGAACACGGCGAAGGGCGAGGCGCCGAGCGGCACCACCACCACGATCTTCCACAGCATGGAGAGCGCGATCTCGACCGGATGAAAGCGCACCGCCGTGGTCACGTCGATGTCGCGATCGGCGTGATGCACCTGATGCAGCCGCCACAGGATGGCGATCTTGTGCGAGGCGAGGTGCTGCGCCCAGATGGCGAGGTCGAGCACGAGCAGCGCCACCACGACCTTGAGCCATTGCGGCCAGCCGACCTGGTTCAGGAGGCCAAGCCCATGCGCTTGCGCATAGAAGCGCCGCCGCCACCGCCGCGACCGGCACGGCGAGCGCCGCCATGACCCGCAGCACCAGACTATCCACCCCGGCAATGCCGAGATTGGTGAGCCAGCGCCGCCCCTTGGAGACGGCGAGCTTGCGCTTCGGCCAGGCGAGCTCGACCAGCGCCAGCACCAAGAACACGCCGAGGAAGATGCCGAGGCGAAGCAGGCCTTCGCTTTGGCCGATGAGTCCGTCCATGGCGGGTAATGTCGGGCGGGCGAGGGCCCCCGTCAATTCGTCTGCCGCGCGGCGAGGCTCAAACCGACGACGCCGAGGATCACCAGGGCGAGAGAGGCGAGCTTGAACGAAGAGAGCGGCTCGCGGAAATAGGCCATGCCGATCATGGCGGCGAGCGCCGTGCCGACGCCCGACCAGATGGCATAGGCGGTCGAAAGCTCGATGCGCTTGAGCGCCAGGATCACGGCCGTGGCCGAGCAGATATAGAAGACGATGACGGCGAGGGAGGGCAGCGGCTCGGACAGCCCTCGCGACAGCTTCATCGAGGTGATGCCGGCGACCTCGAACAGGATGGCGGCGGAGAGATAGATCCAGGGCAAGCGGACACCTTTCCTGGCGCGGATGCGACTCAAAGCCCGCGCGCATCCGCTCTCAACAGCGAAATTGCATGACGCCATGATGACACTAACAGCATCTCGAGCGGGCGCCTGCCCCGCGGCGGCGGGAAGGCGCGGTCGAGCGCGGCGAGATCCTGCGCCGTCAGCTCAAGATCGAGCGCGGCGCGGTCCTCGCGCACATGCGCCTCCGTCCCCGCCTTGGGGATCACCATCATGTCCTCTTGCCGCAGCAGCCAGGCGAGCGCCACCTGGACGGGCGTGGCCTTGTGGCGCGACGGCGATGGCGGCCACGTCCGGGTCGCCGCACGAGGCCGCCCTGATCGATCGGCGAATAGGCCATGATCGGGATGGAATGGGCGCGCGACCAGGGCAGGAGGTCGTGCTCGATGCCGCGGCGGGAGAGATTGTAGAGCACCTGGTTGGTGGCGACCGCGCCGCCGCCCGGGAGCGCCATCAGCTCCTCCATATCCGTCCACGTCGAAATTGCTCACGCCCCAGAGCCGGATCTTCCCCGCCTCGTTGCAGCGCCTCGAAGCCGGCCAGCGTCTCCTTCAACGGAGTGCGGCCGCGCCAATGCAGGAGATAAAGGTCGAGGCGGTCGGTGCCGAGGCGGCGAGGCTCCGCTCACAGGCGGCGATGGTGCCCGCGCGCGAGGCGTTCTCCGGCAGCACCTTGCTCACCAGGAACACCTCGTCGCGGCGCCCCTTGATGGCCTCGCCCACGACCTCCTCGGCCACGCCGTCGGCATACATCTCGGCGGTGTCGATCAGCGTCAGGCCGAGATCGAGGCCGAGCTTGAGCGCGGCGACCTCCTCCTTGCGCCGGCGCGGCGTTCTCGCCCATGCGCCAGTGCCCTGGCCGAGCTGCGCCACGCTCTCCCCGGAGGGAAGCTTGACGGTGGGAATGGGGGAGGAGGTCACGCGGCAACACAACTCGAAAAGAAGGGAGTGCCCGGGCCCGCGGGCACTCCTTGAGGCCATGCTTGGGTTTAGGCCCGCTTGGCCGCGGGTTTGCGCGCCTTCTCCTCCATCTTGGAATGGAGCTTGAAGGCGAGGATGAGCAGCAGCACGCCGAACACGAGAGCATAGGCGCCGACCCACCAGGTGAGCACCACGGCGCCCACCAGCGGCGCGAGCACGAGCACGATGCCGAAGATGAGCGAGGCGATGCCGCCGAGCGCGAGCCACCAGCGGCCATGCTCCAGATTGAGGGTGAAGGCGGCGCCGAGCATCAGCGCGCCGGAGACGATCGCCCAGATGGCGATGATCCATACCAGCACGACGAGGGTGATGGCCGGCCACAGAAAGGCGACGATGCCGGCGGCGATGTCGACGATGCCCTCGAGCAGCAGCAGCCCCCAGCGCTCGCCGTTGCGCGCCGCGCGGACGCCCGAGATGATGGCGAACACGCCGTCCACCAGCATATAGGCGGAGAACAGAAGCACGAAGGACAGGAGCGCGATGTCGGTCGCCAACAGGCAGATCAGACCGAAGGCGATGCCGAAAATGCCTCGAAGGCCTACGGCCCACCAACTCTCCGCCAAGACCTCGCTCAACGCATCACAACGCGCCGCTTCCGACGCGGACATGCGCTTCGCGGTTGCTGTGCTCGCAGCCATAAGACGCCTCCTTTAATCTGCCAAGGTGATCAGTTAAAGCCTTGCAACGCAGCCGATTACGCGCCGAATCGAATCGGGGCCATGATGACGCCAATATAAAGTCAAGAGAGCCGCGAATCTTCACTTGTCCACACCTCCTGCGCCTCGGCTGCGGCGGGTATCGAGCGGTCTTTAGGGCTATTGCGGCGCCGGTTTCTCGCCATTAGGCCTTTGGCCAGCGACCGAAGGCCGCGCGGTCTTGCCGGATGCAAGGCGAGCCCCGAACTGCAGGGGTACCCTTGCATTTATTCGGTCATAGAGAGTCGCGAAGATCTCGCCTCGAGGAGGAATTGCTATGGACGTTCGCGTTGAGTCTAAAGCCACGCTGAAAACCCCTGCCTATGCCGCAGCCTCGGCCAAGTCGCCCGTTGCCCCTTTCAGCATCGAGCGGCGCGAGCCCGGCCCCCATGACGTTCTGATCGACATTCTCTATTGCGGCATCTGCCATTCCGACATCCACCAGGCGCGCGATGAATGGGGCGGCTCGATCTACCCCATGGTGCCGGGCCATGAGATCGTCGGCAAAGTCGCCAAGACCGGCACCCATGTAAAGAAGTGGAAGGTGGGCGACATCGTCGGCGTCGGCTGCTTCGTCGATTCCGACCGCACCTGCGAGGCCTGCAAAGCGGGCGAGGAGCAATATTGCGAGGGCGGCTTCAGCGCCACCTATAACGGCTACGAGCAGGACAAGAAGACGCCCACTTATGGCGGCTATTCGACCCGCATCACCGTCGACGAGAATTACGTGCTCCGCATCCCCGCCGGCATTCCGCTCGAGCGCGCCGCGCCGCTCCTCTGCGCCGGCATCACCACCTATTCGCCGCTCAAGCATTTCGGGTTGAAGAAGGGCGACAAGCTCGGCGTGGTCGGCCTCGGCGGACTCGGCCATATGGCGGTCAAGCTCGGCCACGCCATGGGCGCCCATGTCACGGTGCTCAGCCATTCGCCCGGCAAGCGCGACGACGCGCTCAAGCTCGGCGCCGACGATTTCCTCGCCACGCGCGACGAGAATGTGTTCAAGGAGAATGCCGGCCGCTTCGACTTCATCCTCGACACGGTGTCGGCGGACCACGACTACAACGCCTATCTCAACCTGCTCCGCCGCGACGGCACCATGGTGCTGGTGGGATTGCCGGAGCCCCAGCCGCTCAACGCCTTCTCCCTCGTTCCGAAGCGGCGGCGGCTTGCCGGCTCGATGATCGGCGGCATCCGCGAGACCCAGGAGATGCTCGACTTCTGCGCCAAGCATGGCGTGGCCGCGGATGTGGAGGTGATCCCGATCCAGAAGGTCAACGAGGCCTATGAGCGGATGCTGAAGAACGACGTCCGCTATCGCTTCGTCATCGACCTCGCCAGCCTGAAATAGGTGAAGGACGCCGTTCCCTCGGCGTCAGGCCGGGGAGGGCGGCGCCTATCCCGCGCTCGGATGGGCGATCATGAAGACGCCGACGGCGATGACGACGCTGGCGAAGACGGCGCTCAAGGCCCGCTTCCGCTCGGTGAGGAAGGCGTTCATGCGCACGCCGAGCAGGCTTCCGGCGATGCCGCCGGCGAGCAGCAACGCGGCGAGCCACCAATCGACGAGACCGGACAGCGTGTAGCTCGCGGCGGTGGTAACGCCGAAGGCGGTCACGCCCACGAGCGAGGTGCCGATCGCATTCTGCAACCGCATGCCGGTCGCGAGCATCAGCCCCGGCACGATGAGAAAGCCGCCGCCGATGCCGAAGAAGCCGGACAAGAGCCCGACGCCGCTGCCGACGCCGACCAGCCGCGGCAGCAAATGACCCGCGGTCTTGGTGGTGAGGCGCACATCGTCGATCGCGGGATGCGCCGGCGTCCGCAGCATCGAGAGGCCGACCAGGATCAAGATCACGCCGAACAGCGCGAGCAGCGCCGTGCCGTTGGTGGCCTTGCCGATGATTGAGCCGAGCGCCGCCCCGGCCGCGCCCGCAGCGGCAAAGACCAGCGCGCAGCGCCATTTCACCGTGCCGAGCCGCGCATGGGCGAAAAGGCCGAGCACGGCGTTGAGCGCGACGCCGGTCGACGCCGTGCCGATGGCGAGATGCGCCGACGGCAGCCCGACGAGATAGACGAGGAGCGGGACCGCCAGCACCGAGCCGCCGCCGCCGATCAGGCTGAGCGTGATGCCGATGAGGCTGCCGGAGGCGAGCGCTAAGGCGGCGACCGAGATCCCCATGATCAGCGGCGGTTCCACGGCATGAGCGCGAGCAGTTTCGCCATGCCGCACCAGCCGGAGATGCCGGCGAAGAGCAGGCCTGCGCCGACGAAACCCGCAAGCCCGTAGAAGGCGGGATGGAGGAGCGCGCCGAGCGCGACGCCCGATCAGCACGAGGCTTCCGGCCGCGATCTGCACCTGGCGCATGATCTCGATCGGCTGGCTCGTATCCCGCACCACGGGAAGCCCGGCCTTCTTCCAGGCCTCGATGCCGCCCTCGAGCATATAGCCCTGGCAGTCCGCCGCCGCGGCGAGCCGCCCGGCATTGGTGGCGGTGCGATTGCCGGCGCGGCAATAATAGATGACCGCGGGCGCCGCGCCGTTGAGCTTGGCGAGTTGCCCGACGGGACGGTTGAGCGCGCCCTTCGATACATTCGCGCGCATGCTCGTCGGGCTCGCGGATGTCGATGAGCTTGGCGCCGCTCGCGATCAGGCGCTTGGCCGCGTCGGGGGTAATGGGCGTGATGGTCATGCTGATGGTCTCCTGGGCTTAGGCGCCGGGCAATAGAGGCGCTGGAGCTGCGCGAGCACGAGCTCGATGCGCGGATCGGCGATCCGGTACCAGAGCGTCTGCCCCTCGCGCCGGAACGCCACGATGCCCTCCTCGCGCATCTTGGCGAGGTGCTGCGACAGCGCCGATTGACCGAGGCCGACCGCCTGCGGCGAGGGCAGCCGACCGTGCCCTCGCCCCATTCGACGAGCTTGCACAGGATCATCAGGCGCCGCTGATTGGCGAGCGCGCGCAGGAGCTGCGCCACCTGCGCGGCATTGGCTTCGAAAGCCGGGAGGTCGTGGAGGAGCTGGGGCATCGCCATTCCTATATATTAGGTATTGCTAATTTAGGAGAAGCTAATATATTAGTCAACAGCGATTCCAACCCATCCCTCCAAGGAGGCAGCCATGGCGGCGCAACCCATCATTCAGGCTTTTTTCGATCGAGCCCACCAACACCGTGAGCTATCTCGTCATCGACCCCGAGACCAAAGAGGCCGCGGTCGTCGACCCCGTGCTCGACTACGACCACAGAAGCGGCAAGGCCTCGACCAAATCGGTCGAGGAAATTCTTGCCGCGGCGGGCGAGGCGGGCGCCACCATCACCCTCGGTGCTCGAGACCCACGCCCATGCCGACCATCTGTCGGGCGCGCCCTATCTCAAGCTCAAGACCGGCGCCAAGGTGGGCATCGGCGAGCATATCCGCGACGTGCAGCGGATCTTCCGCCCGGTGTTCAACGCCACCGACCTCAAGGGCGACGGCAGCGAGTTCGACCATCTGTTCAAGGACGGCGAGAAATTCCGCCTCGGCGCCCTCGAATTCGAGGTGATGCACGTGCCGGGACACACGCCCGGCCGACGTGGCCTACAAGGTCGGCGACGCCGTGTTCGTGGGCGACACGCTGTTCATGCCCGACTATGGCTCGGCCCGCGCCGACTTCCCCGGCGGCAGCGCGCACGCGCTCTATCGCTCGATCAAGCGCCTGCTCGCGCTGCCCCCGGCGACGCGGCTCTTTATGTGCCACGACTACAAGGCGCCGGGCCGCGACCACTACGCCTGGGAGACGAGCGTGGCCGAGGAGCGCGCCCACAACGTCCACGTCAAGGACGGCGTGAGCGAGGACGAGTTCGTCGCCCTGCGCGAGGCGCGCGACGCCAAGCTCGAGGCGCCGCTGCTGTTGATGCCCTCGATCCAGGTGAACATCCGGGCGGGCAAGCTCCCGCCGGCGGAAGCCAATGGCGTCCGCTATCTCAAGATCCCGGTGCAGCTCGCCTCGTGAGGGGAGTGAGGGGCGCGGGTCCTGGGCGTTTAGGCCCTCGCTAACCATAATCTGCCGACATGGTTAATGGCGGGGGCCCTCAAAAAGCCATGAACAGCCTGAAAATCATGATGTTTCCTGGTGGCCGAGAGGCTCCTGGGCGTTAACCAAAGTTCGAGTAAAGAGTCATCAAGCTGGGGCCGGGGGGAGGAAGCTGATGGCCGATGCGTATCGTGGCCCTCCTAGCGCTTGCCGCACTTGGCGCGCTCGCTTTGTCGTTTCCCGCCGCCGCCCAGGAGACGGCGGCCGCTGAAAGCGTGCCCAAGCTCGATCTGCCCACTTTCTCCTCGCCGGTGCGCTTGGCGCCACCGGCGGCCGAGCCGGCTCCCCAGCAAGCCGCCCCGCAGCCCATGGTGGCCGCGCCGCTCCCCACTTTCTCGACGCCCGAGCGGCTGATGAATTGGATCGTCGACTATCGCAAGCATAGAAATCCCTCGCGCGTGCCCGAGGCGGTCCACGCCATGGAGGAGCTCGGCCTGTTCGGCGATGAGGAGAAGGCAGGCTTCTGCACCGGCTTCATCGCCGGCGTGCTCGGCGACAATCCGAAATCGGGCTCTGCCCTCATCGCCAAGATGTTTCCCCTGCCTGACAAGGACCAGGCGGTCATCATCAAGGCCATCGCCTATTCCGGCCGCCCCGATTGGCGCGAGCTGCTCCAAAAGTACAGCAGCCGCATGCCGCTGCGCGGGCCCCTGATCGAAGACTATCTCACCCACAAGCGCGGAACGCTGATGGAGGCGGATCTCGCCCAAGGCTCGCCCATCATCTACACGCTGTGGGGCTATTACGTCGCCACCGGCCATTACGAGCCGGTCGTGCGCATCATGGAGGCGCTGCGCTGGTCGAAGAACGCGGACGATCACAACTTCTCCTGGAGCAAGATCTGGGCGGGCTGGAAGTCCGATCCGAGCGCCGTCGACAAGATCACGACCGGCGGCACCGCCAAATGGACGCTCGCCTCCTATGGCGAGCGCAACCGCGATCTGCTCGCGCTCTACCGTGCGGAATATGACCGTCAGCCGGAGGACATCGCGCGTCCGCTCAAGGACGTCATCGAGGCGGCGGAGGTCTTCGAGTCGGAGAAGGTGCGCAAGGACCAGTTCGGCGCCATCCAAGACGCGCAGAAGATGCAAGCCACCAACGAGGCGGGCATGTCCAAGGCCGCGACCGCGGGCTCCATCGCCATCGCCACCGGCTGCGTGGCGGCGAGCGCGCTCGGCCAGATCTATATCGCGGTGCCTTGCGTGATCGGCGGCGCGCTCTATACCGGCGCCGTCAAGCTGATGCATTGAGCAAGGCGGGGCTTGCGCCCAAGCGCAAGCGCCTAAGCGGGGCAGACCCTCGGCGCCCGGCTCATGGCGCGCATCTCGCGAAACGAGATGCCCCGCCGTAAGCCTTCGTCCCACAGCGCCACCCGCACGCATTTCAGGCTTTCCCACAGCGTGAGCCGGCCGACGGCCGCCAATTGCGGGTGATCCCGCAACACGAGCGGCAAGCGGTAGAACGGGATGCGGCTGCACAGATGGTGCACATGGTGCACGCCGATATTGGCGGTGAACCACCGCAACACGCGCGGCAAGTCGTAATGCGAGCTGCCGTGCAGCGCCGCCTCCTGAAACTTCCAGGCCTCGTCCCGCTCCCAGAAGGTCTCCTCGAACTGGTGCTGGACGTAGAACAGCCAGACGCCGATCGCCGCCCCGAGAAACGTGATCGGGAGGTGCACCAGCAGGAAGGGGCCGACGCCGACCAGCCACATCATCACCGCGACCAGCGCGGCGATGGCGGCATTCGTCGCCATGGTGCTGGCCCAGGGTTGCCACCCATCGCGCATCAAGCCAAACGGCAGCCGCTGGCGCAGGACGAAATTGTACACGGGCCCGATGCCGAACATGACGAGCGGATGGCGGTACAGCCGATAGAGCAGCCGCCGCCACCGCGACAGCGCCAGATATTCGCGCACCGTCAGCATGTCGATATCGCCGATGCCGCGGTGATCGAGATTGCCCGAATGGGCATGATGAATGGCGTGCGTGCGTCGCCAATAGTCGTAAGGCGTCAGCGTGACCACGCTGATGACGCGGCCGACCCAGTCGTTGACGGCGCGGCTGCGGAAAAACGAGCCGTGGCCGCAATCGTGCTGGATCATGAAGATGCGCACGAGAAAGCCGGCCGCCGGCACCGAAAGCAGCAGGCAAAGCCAATAGCCGATATCGAGCGAGGCCCACATCAGGAGCCAGAGCAGCGCGAGCGGCAGCACGGTGATGACGATCTCGATGATGCTGCGCGCCAAGCTCGGCTCGCGATAGAGGGCGAGGCTCTGCGTCAAGGAACGGCGAATTGCCGGTCTCGCCGAGACTTTGCTGTGGTTCATGCATCGGAAACCCAACCCCCAAGACGTCGCTCGCCATCTTCGATAGCCCCCGCGGCGCCCATTGGGTACTACGCAGGAACGCCCGGCGCCAGCGAAGAACTCGTCCGTCGGGCCCCGGGGCGAGGCCCACGGCCGAGGCGCGCAAGACCCTCGCGGGACGCAAAAAGGGCCGCCCAGGGGCGGCCCTAGCAAATCAATGCGCCGCGAGGGCGCCTTGACGGTTAGAGAGCCTTGATGTTGCCGACGGCGAGCTTGCCGCTGCGGCGGTCTTCCTCGGTGTCGAACGACACCTTCTGGCCTTCGGACAGGCCGCTCATGCCGGCGCGCTCAAGCGCGGTGGCGTGGACGAACACGTCCTTGCCGCCATCGTCGGGCTGGATGAAGCCAAAACCTTTTTGATCGTTGTAGAACTTTACGGTGCCCGTATTCATCGGGGTATCCTTTCGCTGTTGTCAGTGCTTTACAGCCCAAACCCGCGCGGCGCGCGGCCTAGGCTCAGTTAGTCGATGTTTGGAGGGTCTGAACGTGCGCCCGGCATACAGCGAAGGCGATACGGCCCGAGTGTCCGGCCAAATGTCGATGCGGGAACCTAGGCGGAATGAATGGCCTTTGCAAGGCGGACGATGCAACCTGAATCGCGCCGGTGGGGCTTCAATCTGGGTGAGGCCCCTCCTTCTTGTTTTCGAGAACCTTGCCCGTCTGTGCATCCACTCCGACTTCAAATGTGGCACCGTCACTCTTGATATCGAAGGAATAGCGTAAGACCGCTGCCACCTTTCTCGCGTCTCCAATTCTTCGTCGGTGATCGCTCCCGCCCTCGTTTGCAGAGCGATGGTGCGGGCGTTGTTCGATGCTGACCTTTGCCCCTTTTGCAAGTTTTTCGCCCGTGTAGGCGACCGAATGGCCGGATGCGAGTGCGGTTATCAATCCGCCAAGGGCGAGAGCGAAGGCGATAGATCCAAATTTCCTCATTGAAGTTCTCCTCTACTATGCAGCTCGAAGTGACGGGCAGTCTCCCAGTTTGGACCAATCAATGTCAGTCCCCCATGGTTGCCTGCCTTGATTTGCATCAACCACTCCGTCCGACTTGCCGGAGCGAAAAAAGTCCTGCATGGGCTCGCAGGTTATATAGTGAGCGGCAATCTGACATTTGCTCTGAGCAGCGCTCAAACGGAGATTGGAGAGAGTGACATGCGCAATGGTCTGATGCTCCTGTCGTTGTTCTTATTCATGCTGGGCGGATGCGACAAAGCTCGCCGTCGAAGCCAGCGTCATTGGACGAGATAGCCAAGGTCATCGACGCGCTACGCGCCGCGGGATGCACGGGGCTTAAAGAGCTAGATGTCGAGACCGATGAATACGAAGTGGGAGGCGTCGTCTGCAACGATGGGAAGAGCTACGACATGAAGCTCGACAAGAGCTTCAATGTCATTTCCAAACGAGAGGATCATTTCTAGGCCACGCGTTGCCGGGTCTTCACGGCGTTGTCGGTTGGAACTTGCGTACTGTGGAACCGCCGCGACTCGCGTTTCGTTTGGAGTGCGGCGGGGACGTATTTGGACCGCCCAAGAGCCGCAGGACGCTTAAACCCGCGACGAACTATCTGGTGAGAGACCCATCAAATGGGAAGTGATGTGACGCGCGTTTCCGAGGATTACGCCAGCAAAGTCCCCGAGGTCACGCTCGGCTTTTGGATCATCAAAATTGCCGCGACGACGCTCGGCGAGACCGGCGGCGACACCGTCACCATGACGATGAATCTCGGCTACCTGACGGGGACGGCGATTTTTCTCGCGCTGCTGGTGGTGCTGGTTGTCGCGCAGATCGTCGCCAAGAAATTTCACCCCTTCCTCTATTGGGCCACCATCGTGGCCTCGACGACCTTCGGCACGACCATGGCCGACTTTGCCGATCGCTCCTTGGGCATCGGCTACACCGGAGGGTCGCTCGTCTTGTTTCTCTGCCTCATGGCCGTGCTTGGCCTGTGGTACTGGTCGATGGGCTCCGTTTCGGTCGAAACGGTCAGCACGCCGAAGGTGGAAGCCTTCTACTGGGCGGCGATTACCTTCTCCCAGACGCTCGGCACCGCGCTCGGCGATTGGATCGCCGATGACACGAGCCTCGGCTATGGGGGCGGCGCGCTCGTCTTCGGCGCCGGGTTAGCGGTCCTCGTCGCGGCCTATTATTGGACCGACATCTCGCGCGTCTTGCTGTTCTGGGCCGCGTTCATTCTCACCCGGCCGCTTGGGCGCCACCGTCGGCGATTTCCTCGACAAGCCGCTCGACCATGGCGGGCTCGCCCTGAGCCGTCCCATTGCCTCGGCGGTGCTTGCGGCCTTTATTGTCGCCTGCATCCTCATCCTGCCGCAAAGGGCGGGCGGCCATCCGGAAATGGGCCAGAGGGCGGCATAGGAGCGTGGCCATGAAAGCCATATGGCGTGGGCAGGTGATCGCGGAGAGCGACCGCGTGCGCGAAGTCGGCGGCTATTTATACTTCCCGCGCGAAAGCGTGCGCATGGAGCTGCTCGAGCGGGCGCCGAAAACGGCGAGCGATCTCGCTTGCCCGCACGGGGTCCAATTCTATCACCTCGCCCAGGCGGCCGAGCGGAGCGAGCGGGCGGCGTGGTCCTACGAGGCCCCGCGCCCCGCGATGCAAAATGTCGATCATTGGGTCGGCTTCTGGGAAGACGTCGAGATCGCCTGAGCCGTCCGCTACGGGCTGCGCGCTACTCCGTCTCGCGGCGGATGAGATAGCCGATCGCCACGCCAAGGCCCAAGGCAATGACCAGCGAGGCGGCGAGGTGGTCCTTCATCGCGTCCTCGACGTCGGCGGCGGTCTCCGACGCATAATCGCGCGCCCGGTCGAGCTGGTGATGGGCATTCTTGCCGAAGGTGCGCGACAGGCCCTTCAGAGAGTCGCGGATGCTGTCGAGCTGGTCGTAAAGGTCCTCGGTGTCGAGCGCCTTCAAGACCCGGCCGGTCTCGCGCTCCGCTCTGCCCCAGTTCATAAGCTTCTCCTCCTGTCGGGAAATCGATCAAGCGCTCCATTCATCGGAGCGGCCTATGGAAACGGTTCGCAACCGCCTCCGTTCCACGCGCCATCGATGGGCGCCAAAAGAAACGGGCGCCCGCGACCAAGCGAGCGCCCGCCAATTCACGTCAAACCGCGGGCGCGATTAGCCCTGGCACTCCTTCATGCCGCCCATGGCCTTCTTGGCCTCGGCTTCGGTCTTGAAGGTGCCCATCACCTTCATGCCCGCGCCGGGCTGGGTATGCATCATCGAGCATTTCTTGCTGGCGGGATCGAAGGCCACAAAGAACTGCTCGGCGAGAGCAGGGGTGACGAAGGCAATAACGAGTGCAGCGGCGACGAGATATTTGCTCATAAGGGTCTCCTCCTTGGAGTTTGGTAGGCGGTCGCAATGTAGCGGCCACCACTCCAAAGCTTTCCCTCACGTTCGGGTTCCATTTATGGCGGAAATCTATGGGAATTGGGCACAAATTGCTCCGCACGAGATTAAGCCTGCGCGCCGCGCGCCCGTCCGTGATCGCCTTGGCGCGCCTTTCCTCTCGGGAAAGCAGTGGGTTAAGACCGAGCGGGACGGGGTGCCGGCCGCATGGCCGATCCCAACCCATCAAATTCTCGTGTGGTCCTAGAGTACCGTGTTGCGCGCCCGAATGCCGCGTTCGATCGCGGCCGTCGTCAGCCGGTCGAGCTCGATCGCCTCGCTCAGCATCTCGAGAAAGCGGACCTCCTCGGGGCGCACCTGCATGTCCGCGGCGGCCACCTCGAGCGCGATGGCGTAGGCCGTCTCGCGCAGCTTCTTCGGCAGGCCCGCGCGCACCAGGGCGAGCACGCGCTCCAAGCCGCCATCCACGCTCAGGATCTCGCCGCAGGCTTCCGCGGTCTTCACCAGCCGCTCCTGGTCGAAATCGGCAAAGACCGGGAGGTTCGACACGATCTCGCCGATGCGGGCGAGCTCGGCGTCGGTCATGGTCCGGTCGACCGCGGACATGGTGACCATCACATAGATGAGGGCGCCGTGGTGGTTCAACGGCTCGGTCATGGGTTGCGGGGTCCTGTCTTGGCGGCGGGGTCAAAGGAGGCGCGACGGTAGAAAATTGCGGGGCGAGCGGCAAGCGCCGATATGCAAGGAAAGGCTTGGAAATGCTGGCGTGGTAGAGAAATCTGTGAAATCTGTCGGACGACAATCACCGACATTCCTATCTCCGATCATGCCGAGCAAGACCCCGCAAGCGTAAGCCAAAGAAAGTGCCGCAAGTCGAGGCGAGCATGCCGGCCGCAAAGTCGCTCAAACCGTCCGGCCCGGCCAAGCGTCGCGCGGCGCAAAAGCTCGACGTGCCGCGCGAGCTCCTGGCCTATGCCCATGTGAGCAAGGCCTGGCCCTTCGAGGAAGCGCAGAAGGTGTTGAGCCGGCTGAAGCGCCTGGCCGAGCCGCGCGGCGCCATCATCTTCGAGACGGGCTACGGCCCGTCAGGCCTGCCCCATATCGGCACCTTCGGCGAGGTCGCCCGCACCACCATGGTGCGCCATGCCTTCCGCGTGCTCACCGAGGACAAGGTGCCGACGCGGCTCATCTGCTTCTCCGACGACATGGACGGGCTGCGCAAGGTGCCGGACAACATCCCCAACAAGGAGATGGTGGCCGAGCATCTCGGCAAGCCGCTCACCCAAGTGCCCGATCCCTTCGGCGACCATCCGAGCTTCGGCCATCACAACAATGCGCGGCTCAAGGCCTTTCTCGACACCTTCGGCTTCGACTACGAATTCCTCTCGGCGACCGAGTGCTACACATCCGGCCGCTTCGATGCGACGCTGCTCAAAGTGCTCGAGCATTACGACGCCGTGCGCGACGTGATCCTGCCCACGCTCGGGCCCGAACGCCGCGCCACCTACAGCCCCTTCCTGCCCATCTCGCCGCAATCGGGCCGCGTGTTGCAGGTGCCGATCATCGACCGCGACGTGAGCGCGGGCACCATCCTCTACAAGGACCCCGACAATTCCGGCAGGCTCACCCAAGTCCCCGTCACGCGCGGCCATTGCAAGCTGCAATGGAAGGCCGACTGGGCCATGCGCTGGGTGGCGCTCAACGTCGATTACGAGATGGCGGGGAAGGACCTGATCGATTCGGTGCGCCTGTCGGGGCAGATCTGCCGCTTGCTCGGCGGCCGCCAGCCGGAAGGCTTCATCTACGAGCTGTTCCTCGACGAGAAGGGCGAGAAGATCTCGAAGTCCCGCGGCAACGGGCTCACCATCGACGAGTGGCTCACTTATGCGAGTCCGGAGAGCCTCTCGCTCTATATGTATCAGAGCCCGAAAAAGGCGAAGCGCCTCTATTTCGATGTCATCCCCAAAGCGGTCGACGAATATGTCGGCCACCTCGCGGCCTATCCGACGCGAGGAGCCGGCCGCGCAGCTGATGAACCCGGTCTGGCACATCCATGACGGCGCGCCGCCGCAAGCCGAGCTCCCCATCAGCTTCGCGCTGCTCTTGAACCTCGCCTCGGCCTCGAACTCCGAGGACCGCGAGGTGCTGTGGGGCTTCATCCGCCGCTATGCGCCCGACGCGACGCCCGAGGCGCATCCTTTGCTCGATCAGCTCGTGGGCTACGCGATTGCGTATTTCCACGACTTCGTGAAGCCCGCCAAGCGCTATCGCGCCCCCGACGCCAAGGAGCGCGCGGCTTTGGCCGATCTCGACGCGCGGCTTGGGAGCCTGCCCCCGAAGGTGCTGGCCGAGGAGATCCAGGCCTTGGTCTATGAGGTCGGCAAAGTGCACGGCTTCGAGCCGTTGCGCGCTTGGTTCGGCGCCCTCTACGAGGTGCTGCTCGGCCAGACGCAAGGCCCGCGCTTCGGCTCCTTCATCGAGCTGTACGGCGTGCCCGAGACGCGGAGCCTCATCAAGAAGGCGCTGGCCGGCGAGCTGCTGGCCGCCTCCTGATCCTCGGAAATCGGCGGGTTTCCGCCGCTTGCGCAAAACTCTCGACACTTCATCCTATTTTGCGCGGATCGGATTAGGCGCGTTTTAGAAGGTCTGTGGCTAATTCCTGGGCATCCCAACCCCGGAGGAACTCCCAATGTTGAAATACGCGCTCACCGCCGCTCTCGTTCTTGGCTTCGCCGGCGCCGCCGTCGCCGCCGACAACGGCTTCGTCATTATCAAGGACGCCAACAAGCATTGCCGCATTCTCGAGAAGAAAGTCGTCAGCGAGAACGAGCTCGGCATGCAGGTCGGCAAGCAGGGCTATCCCACGCGCGAGGAAGCCAATATCGACGTGAAGGTGCTCTGCGACACCCCGTAGTCTCACGAGTAGCAGTGAACGCCGGTCCACCGACCGGCGTTTTGAGTTTGTCGCCCAAGCGGCGATGGTTCCCAAAGGCGCGAGCGGCACGCAAGCTGCTCGCGTCTTTGGTTTTTTCGCGCGCCGACTTCGCCGCCCACATCGTTGCATGCGATCACGGTTGCGGAAAAAAGATTCGCGCGCTCGTTTCGTAATTGGTTGACGAGGCAACGAGTTGGAATGCTAAGGTGAATTGTTAGAGTAATGCGGCCATGTAATGCGGCGTTGTAATGCGTAATCAGCCTAAGCATATGTTTTTCCTTGTCGTCGTGCTCATGTGGCTCGGCATGCTGGGCCTGGTCACTCCCGAAGTCGACAAGAACTTCCCGTAAAGCCGGGCAGTCTTCCGGGCACGCTGACCTGGGGCCGCCGCGCTTTCTCTTTCGCTCGCGCGCTGAAAAATCCTGCCCAACGCTAAACTTAGCGGACGAGGGAACCTCGGTTCGAGCCGGTGGTTGTGATCCGAGGAAAGTCTCAACGATCGAAACGCTGAGGAGAGGAGCATCGACATGACCCAAGGAACGAGCTTTGTGTTGGGCGCGGCGCTCGCGGCCCTGACGTTGGGCGTCACGGGCGACGTGCCGCAAATGCGGGAGATGCCTCTCTCCGCCGGCCACATCGTCATGGCTGCCGACGATGACGCACCGCAAGGCGCGCCCACCGAGGACAACTCCGCGGAATCCGCCAAGATGGGCAAGGACGAAGGCACCCATAGCGGGCCCGACCAGGGCAGCACCCCGGAAAACGATACGAGCAAGATCGATCAGCCGGCGCGCCGAAACCCGACCACCGGCGGCGCCGACGCTCCGGAAGGCTCAGGCCAGTGACGGCAGGGCGCAAAGCCGAACGCGCTCGCTGAAGTCTTGAGCTTCCGCGCGCTCATTCCTGGGGCGCGCGCCAGATGCCGATGCGCGCCTCTTTGGCGGCGCGCATCGCTTCCTTCAGGGCCGGCTCGGCTCCTTGGCTCGCCTGCCCCCAACCCCGGCCCACCATCCACAGGCTGATATCCGCGCCGCCCACGCTACAGCGCGCAATGAATTGACCGGTCTCCTCGCCCGGCGGCAGCGTACACACGATGGCGCGGCCGCGGATGAGCCTGATGAGTGCGCCGCGCGCTTCCGCGCCGCAGGCCCAGGCGAGCCCGTCCTTGTCGAGGCACGTCGCCCCCATTTCGGGCACCACGATGTCGGCGAGCTGAATGACCCGCGGCTTCGGCGCGGGCGCGGCGTCACCGGCCGATGTGCTTGCCGCGCTTGCGCCGGCGCCCCCACTTCGAGCGTTTCTCCGTCGCGCACTTTCACCCCGAAATAGCGCTTGGTCTGAAGCCCCGGCGTGATCGCATGGCCCTGTTCGAGAGTGGCGAAGCGCTCTTGTTCCGCCCGCTCGGGCGCGAGCAGATGCGTCTTCGCCTCTGCGGTCTTCGCTTGGGGCGCTGCCGGCGGGGAAGGCGCGGGTGGCGGCGTTGCTTGCGCTTCTGTCTCCGGCTTTGCCGGCGGGAGACCGGCGGGGGCTTGAGGAGAAGGAGGCTCGGACGCCGGCGCTGAAACCGGCGCGGCTTGCGGAGAAGGCGTGGCCTGAGTTGGCGGTGCAGGCGGCGCGATCTGTGGCGTCTCCGGCTTCGGCGGCACGGAAGGTGACCGAGGCCTGTGCGACCGGCTCGGGCTTCGGCGGCGCAGGAGGTTGCGGCGCGGCGCAGGCGGGGTCACGCGCGCTTGCTCTTTGGCGGCGCCGGCGGCTTTGGCGGTTGCGGCGGCGCGGGGATGAAGCGCGGCCGCGGCACGGGGTCGGGGCCCCACACCACGCTGATTTGAAACGGCGGCAACGCCCACCACGCGAAGAAGCCGAGCACGGCAACTCCGACCAGGATCGAGATGATGCGAACCGTCCAACCCATGGCGCGGGCTTCGAGCTATAGCGTCGCTGCGCGAAGCCTAACCCACATCGCGGGCGAAATGTATCGGGGGAGCGGCGCGGTCTACTGGCTCGCCCACACGATGCGCGCGATCCAGTCGATCCGAGCAAGAGGGAAGACGAGATTGGCGTGGGCGGGATTGATGGAGGCAAGCTCGATGGTCTTCGCCGTGCGCCGCACCAGCACCTTGGCCATCACCTCGCCGTCGGTCGTGCGCAACACCACGCGGTCGCCTTTGCGCACCTGCGCGTTGGGCGAGACGATGAGGATATCCCCGTCGCGGTAGAGCGGCTGCATACTGTCGCCGCTCACTTCGAGCGCGTAGGCGTTCTCGTCCTCCACCTTGGGAAAGCGGATCTGGTCCCAGCCTCCGCCCACGGGGAAGCCGCCATCGTCGAAGAAGCCGCCGGCGCCGGCTTGCGTGAGCCCGATCAGCGGGATGGGCTGGGCGAGCTTCTGCCGCCCGCGCGGCTCGGCGCTCGACCAGCGCCACGAAATCCTCGAGGCTGGCGCCCGTGGCGTCGAGCACCTTGGCGAGGCTCTCGGTGGTCGGCCAGCGCGCGCGGCCTTCGCCCGTCACCCGCTTGGAGCGGTTGAAGGCGGTGGCGTCGAGCCCGGCGCGCTTGGCGAGCCCCGAGGGTGACAGCCCGTAGCGGCGGGCGAGCGCGTCGATGGCGTTCCAGACCTTGGAATGGGTGAGCATGGGGCGGTCTCTTCCGCCCCGAGGATAAGGGGAATTTATACCTAAGTCTAGGAATTATGGCTTATTCTTGACTTGTCCACCGCTCGTCCTGGCCCTGCCTTTGGCGCGGCTTGTCCCGCCCTTCAAAGGAGGGGCTAGGGTGAACGCGACCATGGATGGGACGATTTACAAGCTGTGCAGCAAGGCGGCGCTCGCCGAAGCCGAGGCCAAAGGGAGCTTCGAAGGCTCCGCCGACGACCGCCCGCGACGGCTTTATCCATTTCTCCTCCGCCGATCAGCTGGAAGGCACGCTCGCCAAGCATTTCGCGGGCAAAAAGATCTCGTCCTGCTTGCCGTCGATACGGCGCGCCTCGGCGAGCGCCTGCAATGGGAGCCGTCGCGCGGCGGCGCCATCTTTCCCCATCTCTATGCGCCGCTCGACCTCAATGCCGTGCTGTGGGTCGAGCCGCTCCCCCTTGATGCCGACGGCCGCCCCCGTCTGCCCCGCCGTGTCGCGCCGTGAATGCGCTGTTCGGCTTAGGCCAAGCGCTGCTGCACGCGCTCGATCCCGAGCGGGCGCATGAGCTCGCCATCAAGAGTCTGGAGCTCGGGCTTTATCCGCGCGCGCCCGCGCCCGACGATCCGCGCCTCGCGCAAACTGTGTGGGGGCTGCCTTTCCAAAATCCGCTCGGCATGGCGGCGGGCTTCGACAAGGACGCCCGCGTCGCGCGCGAGCTGCTCGCTTGTGGGCTCGGCTTCGTCGAGGTCGGCACGCTGACGCCCAAGCCGCAAACCGGCAACCCGTCCCCGCGCCTGTTCCGCTCCGCCGCCGACCGCGCCATCATCAACCGCCTGGGCTTCAACAATGACGGCCACGACGCGGCGTATGCGCGGCTCAAAGCGCCGCCCCGCCGGCATCGTCGGCGTCAATGTCGGCGCCGGGCGCGAGCCAAAGACCGCATCGCCGATTATGTGGCGGGCATCGAGCGCTTCGCCCCCGTGGCGTCCTATCTCACCATCAACATCTCCTCGCCCAACACGCCGGGCTTGCGCGATCTGCAAGCGCCGGCCGCGCTCGATGCGCTGCTCAAGCGCGTGCAGGCAGGCGCGCGCTGCGATGGCCGCCTCCGGCAAGCCGCCGCTTCTCGTCAAGCTCGCCCCCGACCTCGCCGATGACGATGTGCCGGAGATCCTGCGCGTGGTGCAGGCCCATGGCGTGGACGGCCTCATCGTGTCCAACACCACGCTCGCCCGCGACGGGCTGAACGATCGGAGCTTTGCCGCGCAAGCGGGCGGGCTCTCGGGACGGCCGCTCTTCCTGCGCTCGACGCGTCTGCTCGCCCGCATCTTCCGGCTGACGGGCGGGAAGCTGCCGCTGATCGGCGTGGGCGGCATCGAGTTCGGGCGAAACCGCGCTCGCCAAGATCGAGGCGGGCGCCACGCTGCTGCAGCTCTATACCGGGCTTGTCTTCGAGGGGCCGGCGCTCATCGCCCGCATCAAGCAGGCGCTGGTGGAAGCCATCGCTGCAGGCCGGCGCCACGAGCCTCAAGCCCCTCATCGGCCGCCGCGCCGCCGACTGGGCCGACCGGCCGCTTCCTGAGCCCGCATCATGACCGTCACCATCTACCACAATCCCCGCTGCTCGAAGTCGCGCCAGACGCTGGCGCTGCTCGAAGGCAAAGGCGTGCGACCGCATGTCGTGGAGTATTTAAAGACGCCGCCTTCGGCCGCCGAGCTCAAGGCCCTGCTCAAGAAGCTCGGGCTCAAAGCGCGCGATCTGCTGCGCCAGGGCGAGCCGCGCTACGCCGAGCTCGGCCTGCAAGATCGGGACTTGGATGAGGAGGCGCTGATCGCGGCGATGGTCGGCCAATCCCATCCTCATCGAGCGGCCCATCGTCGTGAACGGCAACAAGGCCGCGATCGGCCGGCCGCCGGAGAAGGTCCTGGCGATTCTTTGAGGCCTCTCAAGCCTCGCGATTGCGCTGATCGGCGTCGACGAGATCGCCGCGCGTTCCCGCGGCCCATGATCTTGAGCACGCGGGCGATGAGCCAGATGGGGAACACGATGACGGCGCCGAGCAGGAAATAGCGGGCCGCCTTCTCCACCGCGGCGAAGCCCATGTCGTAGATGCGCTGGACCAGCTGGCGGATGCTGTCGATGATGTCGAAGGGGCTGAAGCCGAGCGCCGCCAGCAGCACGCCGACGACGACGGACAGGACCACGAGCCGGATCAGGACGAGGGCGGGATTGCCGCCGAAAAACCGTTCCATGGCCGAAGCTCCCTTGCCTGCCTCGCGCCTGGCCGAATCGCCAGCTACGGGCTTCATGCTACAGGAGAATTGGTGGACCGGATCGCCAAGGTCAAGCAGGGACGCGGGATGAGCGGCAGCGAAAGGCTGAAGACGCAAACGGGCGGCCCCCCTGCTGCCGGAGGCTTTCCGCGCGCTGGTTCGCCGCGCGCGGCTGGCAGCCCCATGCCCATCAGCTGGCGCTGCTGGAAGCGGCGGAAGCGGGCCGCGATACCCTGCTCATCGCGCCGACCGGCGGCGGCAAGACGCTCGCCGGCTTCTCTGCCGAGCCTCGTCGATCTCGCCGCCCGCAACGCCAAGGCGAAAGACACGGGCGGCCTGCACACGCTTTATGTCTCGCCGCTGAAGGCGCTTGCCGTCGATATCGCCCGCAATTTGAGCACGCCGGTGGAGGAGATGGGCCTCCCCATCACGGCTCGAGACCCGCACCGGCGACACGCCGCCCGCCCGCCGCGCGCGCCAGCGCCAGGCCCCGCCCGACATCCTGCTCACCACGCCCGAGCAGATCGCGCTGATGCTGTCGCATAAGGACAGCGCCAGCCTGTTCGCCTCGCTGCGCTTCGTCATTCTCGATGAGCTGCATGCGCTGTCGTCGAGCAAGCGCGGCGATCTCCTGGCGCTCGATCTTGCGCGGCTGCGCACCCACGCGCCCGAGCTCACGTCCATCGGCCTGTCCGCCACCGTGGCGCGGCCGTCGGAGCTCGCCGCCTTCCTCGTGCCGCATGCGGGACAGATCGCGACGCGTCTTGCCGATGTCGTCGGTGGCGGATGGCGGCGCCAAGCCCGCCATCACCATCCTCGATTCGGAAGCCGAGCTTCCCTGGGCCGGCCATTCGGCCCGCTACGCGCTGCCCGAGATGTATCAGGCCATCAAGGCCCACCGCATGTCGCTGCTCTTCGTCAACACGCGCTCGCAGGCCGAGATGCTGTTCCACGAGCTGTGGCGCTACAACGACGACAATCTGCCCATCGCGCTCCATCACGGCTCGCTCGACGTGGGCCAGCGGCGCAAGGTGGAAGCCGCCATGGTGGCGGGCAAGCTCCGCGCCGTGGTGTGCACCTCCACCCTCGACCTCGGCATCGACTGGGGCGACGTCGACCTCGTCATCAATGTCGGCGCGCCCAAGGGCGCGAGCCGCCTTGCCCAGCGCATCGGCCGCGCCAATCACCGCCTCGATGAGCCGTCCAAGGCGCTGCTCGTGCCCGCCAACCGCTTCGAGGTGGTGGAATGCCGCGCGGCGCTCGAAGCCGCCGCGGAAGGCGCGCAAGACACCCCGCCGGCGCGGCCGGGCGCGCTCGACGTGCTCGCCCAGCATGTGCTCGGCACCGCCTGCGCCGCGCCCTTCGATCCGGACGCGCTCTATCGCGAGGTGACGAGCGCCTGCTCCCTATCAGGGGCTGACGCGGGAGGGCTTCGACCAGATCGTGCAATTCGTGGCGACCGGCGGCTATGCGCTCGCCAATTACGACCGCTACGCCAAGCTGAAGAAGACCGCGGACGGCCTCTGGCGCGTCGCCCATCCCCGCATCGCCCAGCAATACCGGCTCAATGTCGGCACCATCGTCGAGGCGCCCATGCTGCGGGTGCGGCTCGCCCGCGCCAAAGGCGGCGCGCTTTCGCCCAAGAGCCTGCTCGCCGCGGGCCGCGTGCTGGGCGAGGTCGAGGAATATTTCATCGAGCAGCTCATTCCCGGCGACACCTTCGTCTTTGCCGGCGAGGTGCTGCGCTTCGAGGGCCTGCGCGAGACCGACGCCATCGTCACCCGCGCGCACGCCACCGAGCCCAAGGTCCCGGCCTATGACGGCGGCAAATTCCCGCTCTCCACCTATCTCGCCGAGCGCGTGCGCGACCTGCTCGCCGATCCGGGGAGCTGGTCGCGGCTGCCGGCCCAAGTCTCCGACTGGCTGCGGCTGCAAGCGGACTTCTCCGTCGTGCCGGGGCCGAACGAGATCCTGGTCGAGACCTTCCCGCGCGGCAACAAGCACTATCTCGTCTGCTACCCCTTCGAGGGGCGGCTCGCCCATCAAAGCCTCGGCATGCTGCTCACGCGCCGGCTGGAGCGCGCCCGCGCCGCGCCGCTCGGCTTCGTCGCCAACGAATATGCGCTCGCCATCTGGGGGCTGAACGATCTGGGCGCCATGGTGGAGCGCGGCAGCCTCGATCTCGCCAAACTGTTCGACGAGGACATGCTCGGCGACGACCTCGACGCCTGGTTGGCCTCCTCGAGCCTGATGAAGCGCTCCTTCAGGATCTGCGCCATCATCTCCGGGCTGATCGAGCGCCGCCATCCGGGGCAGGAGAAGACCGGGCGGCAGATGACCGTGTCGTCGGACCTCATCTATGACGTGCTGCGCCAGCATGAGCCCGATCACATCCTGCTCAAGGCGGCCTTCGCCGATGCGGCCACCGGTCTCATCGACGTCGCCCGCCTCGGGCTCTTCTTGCAGCGCATCCGCGGACGAATCAGGCATATTGCCTTGCCGCATGTGTCGCCGCTCGCGGTGCCGGCGATGCTCGAGATCGGGCGCGAGAGCGTGCCCGGCGAAGCGAGCGAGACCTTGTTGCGTGAGGCGAGAGACGAGCTCATTGCGGAGGCCTTGGGGGACAATGCGGCGCGCAGCATCTGAGTCTCGAGCGGAAATCCTGCCCGCGCCGCGCCTGCGCCTCTTGCTCGCGGGCCACGCGCTCACGCCGCTTTCCGCGGGCGCCCTGCTGTGGGAAGCCGAAAGCACGCTCATCGTCGCCGATCTGCATCTGGAGAAGGGCGCGGCCTTTGCCAGCGTCGGCATGCTGCTGCCGCCCTATGACACGCGCGTCACGCTGAAGCGGCTGGCGGCGCTCATCGCGCATTTCGCGCCGCGCCGCGTCGTGGCGCTCGGCGACAGTTTCCACCGCGCCGAATCCGCTTCGCGTCTCGACGGCGCCGACCGCGCGGCGCTGCACGCCCTGCAACAGGGCCGCGAATGGTATTGGGTCTTGGGCAATCACGACCCGAGCCTGCCCGAATGCGTGGGCGGCGTCGTCTGCCCCGCGCTCACCATCGCCGGCGTCACGCTCCGCCACGAGCCCTCGGCGGGGACCGCCACGCCCGAGATTGCGGGGCATCTGCATCCCGTGGCGCGGATCGCGCGCCGCGGGGAGGGGATCAGGCGCAAATGCTTCGCCACCGACGGCCAGCGCCTGGTGATGCCGGCCTTCGGCGCCTATACCGGCGGGCTGAACGTGCTCGACGATGCCTTCAGCGCGCTGTTCCTGCGGCGGGCGCTCGAGGCCTGGATGCTCGGCAAGTTGGAGGTCTATCCCATCGGGGCGCGCGCGCTTCTGCCCGATTGAGGCTTGCCCCCGCGTCTACTCGCGCCGGAAGGCGGCCCAGGCCGCCGCGCCCAACAACACGGCCATGATCACCGCCACCAAGCCGTAGATGAACGGATATCGGAACGCGAGCAGATAGACGAAGCGCTCGAAGCCCGCTTTGCGCACCTGCAAATGGCTCTCGTTCTGGCTCAACAGCTGGCCGTCGCGGAACAGATAGACTTGCGCCATGTAGCGGCCGAGCGGCACGTTGACGGGAAGGGTGACCTTGCCGCGGAACAGGCTGCGGCCGATGAAATTGACCGTGCCCTCCGTCTGCTGAAACAAATCGTGCTCCGTCTTGATGCGCACGAGCTCCGCCCGGAACACATCCTCGGCGCGGCGCCACTTCCGCCACGCCGCCGCCGCCGAGCCTCAGATTCTCGGTGCCGATGCCGAGCGTCTTCAGCGTCTCGGGCGTGGTGATGGTGTCGATCTGCCGCGTCGACAGCACGGCATAGAAGGAGGGGACGCTGACGAAACTCTCCGACGCCCCGTTCACCCAAATGCCCGCCACGCGCTCCTTGCGCCACACCGCGAGCGCCTGCTTCGGCCCGCTGATGACGATGACGACGTCGTAGGGGGTTTGTCCGGGCAGGCGCGGGCGGGCATTGTCGATGCTGCCGAACACCACGATCTCGATGCCGGTGAAGTTCGACTTGATGGAGATCTCGCGCGTGGAGACATCGAACTGCACCTCTTCCTTGTCGGGCGCCTCGGCGGCGCGCGCCGGAAGGTGCCAGGCGAGCGACGCCGGCGATGAGCAGGAAAGTGAGGGCGCCGCGCATCAGCCCGCTCCCAGCAATGGCGTGAGGCTGAACAGATCCTTGGGCGTGAGGACGAGGCCGACCAAGAGCCGGATCGCCACCGCCAGCACCATGACCGCGAGCAGCGCCCGCAGCTGCTCGCCCTTCAGCCTTTGCCCGGCATTGGCGCCGAATTGGCCGCCCATGACGCCGCCGATGATCAGCAGGAAGGCGAGCACGGCGTCGAGCGTATGGTTGAGGATCGCGTGCAGCAGGGTGACGACGGCGGCGATGAAAATGACCTGGAACAGCGAGGTGCCGATCACGACATTGGTCGGCATGCGCAACAGATAGATCATGGCCGGCACCAGCACGAAGCCGCCGCCGACGCCGAGAAAGGCCGACAGCAATCCGACCAGCGCGCCGATGAGGAGCGGCGGGATGGCGCTGATATAGAGGCGCGAATGCGGGAAGCGCATCTTGAGCGGCATGCGCTGGACCCAATTGTGCTGGCCGGGCTTGCGCGGCGCCACCGGCAGGCCCAAGCGCTCGCGCCGCATGGCGCGGACGCTCTCGCCCAGCATCAAGGTGCCGATCACGCCCAAGAACGTCACATAGCCAAGGGCGATGAAGAGGTCGACCTGGCCCACCTGGCTCAACAGCCCGACCAGGAGCACGCCGGCGAGAGCCCCCACCAAGCCGCCGGCGATGAGCACGAGGCCCATGCGCATGTCCACATTGCCGCGCCGCCATTGCACCAGCGTGCCGGAGACCGAGGAGGCGACGATCTGGTTGGCGCCGGTGGCGACGGCGATGGCCGGGGGGATGCCGGAGAACATGAGCAGCGGCGTGAGCAAGAAGCCGCCGCCCACCCCGAACATGCCCGACAGGAAGCCGACCGCCGCTCCGAGTCCCAGCATGACGATGAGGTTCACCGAGACTTCGGCAATGGGCAGGTAGACTTGCAGCATCGGCCGTGAGCGTGCTGGGTTTTTGTGGTCGCTCAGCCAAAGTGTTCGCGGCAGCCCCACCCTGTCAATGCGATAAGACGAGCCTTACCAAATTGTCATGCGCCGGGCGGCGTTTCAGCCTCGGCCGGCCGAAATCAAAAGCCGGAAGGGGGTTCCCCTCCGGCTTTCGCATGTCCCAAACCTCGATGTGCGGAGGTCAGCTGGTCAGGCGCTCGAGCTTGGTGACCAGCGGCACGGTCACTTCCCCGGTCTCGGCCACTCCGTTGCGGCGCTCGAAGCTCTTGATCGCGTCGCGGGTGCGGGCGCCGAGCGCGCCGTCAGGCGGGCCGACATCGTAGCCAAGCTTGTTGAGGAGCGCCTGCGCGCGGGCGACCAGCGCCTTGTTGGTGGAGGCATCGGCCGTGCCTTGCGCCGGTGCCGCCGGCTCATTGGCCGCTTGGTTGAGGGGCTGCGCCTGCCATGTCTTGAGCGCCTGCTCCGCCGCGGCGAGCGCTTGCGGCTCAAGCTGGACCTTGACGAGGTCGCGCTGCTTCGCCGCCTCGGCATCGCCGCTCGCGGCGGCGAGCGAGAACCATTTATAGGCCTCGGCCAGGTTCTGCTCCACGCCGAGCCCGTGCGCTTCGAGGATGCCGAGGTTGAACTGGCTGTCGGCGAGCCCGTAGGAGGCGGCTTCCGCATACCATTTCGCGGCGGCGGCGTAGTCGGCCTTGCCGCCGGGAACGTCGCCCGCGGCCACGCCGAGATTGTGCATGGCCTTGACGTTGCCCTGCTCGGCCGCGCGCATATACCAGGAGCGTGCCTTGCCGGCATCTTTGACCACTCCCAACCCGCGCTCGTAAAGCACGGCGAGGCGGTATTGCGCGGGCGCGAGGCCCGACGCGGCGGCAAAGCCGAGCCAGCGCGCGGCCTCGGTCCAGCTCTGCGCGATGCCTTGCCCTTCGGCATAGCGGAGCGCCGACGGCGAATTGCGCCTTGGCGTCGCCGCGAGCCGCCGCCTCGCGCACGGCGCGCGGGCCCGCGCCTTCCGGCGGCATGGGCAGGTTCGCCGGGATCGCCGCGCGTGTCGGCCGCCGCTTGCGGGGCGGGCATCTTGGCGGGCTCGGCAACGCTGAACGTGACCCCCGGCAGCATGGTCGCCGCATCGTCCGGCTTGAGCGAGACGGGCTGCGGGGCGGGCGTAGGCCTCGCCCTCCGGCGCCGCCCGGCGCGGGGATTTGGCGACTTCGCTCACGCCCCCTTGTCCCTCCGCGGGGATATCGGCGAGCGCGGTGTCCACCGGGGCTTCGCTCACCCGAACGGCGGGCGGGATCTCCTCCGATTCGCCCGATCGGGCCGGCGGCGTTGCGTCAGGCGCGGCGGGCAGGGTGCCGTGCGGCCCTTCTGGCGCGGCTGGCGCCTCGGGCGCGGCCGGCGCCTCCGCTCCGGGCTCCGGCGCCCCTGGAGGAAGGCTGATCGCGGGCGCCGGCGCGCTCTCCTCGGTCTGGGCGGGCGGCGCCTCCGCCTCGGGCTTCGATTTGAGCCGGCCATAGAGGAGCGCGGCACTCATGATGAGGAGGAGCGCGGCGGCGATCATGAGCAGGGACCGCTTGCGGCGCCCTTGCGGTTCGGCGCCCAAGCCATGCGCGGCCGTGGCCCCGAGGCGCGCTTTGCGCGACCCCGAGCCCCGCTCTTCCGCCTGGGCGGCGGCAGCCTGTGCGGCCCGGCGCGCGGCGGCGATGAAATCTTCCGTGGTTTCGAGCTCTCCCTCGCGGCGCTTGGTCCGCGACGTCGCCGCGGCGAGGTCGAGGTCGACGGCCTCTTCCGTGGGCTGGCCGCGCTTGGCCCGGCCGAAAGCCGACGGCGCCTCACCCTCCTCGAAATCCGGGATGGCGGCGCCGAGCCGGCTCCTGAGCGAAGGGCGCTTGCCCGGAGCCTGATCCGCGCCGGTTTTGGGCGCAGGCGCCTTTTCGCTGCTGGTCTCGGCATAAGCGGGCGGCGCCGAAGCGCAGAGCGCGCGGACGGCGTGGAGGGCGCGGCGGGCGGCGTGGCGACCTTGGCTTGTGCGGCCAAAGGCCTCGGCGCCGGCGCGGGCGCTTGAGGCTCCTTGCGCTCCACCTGCTGCACGAGCTGCTTCAGCGATTCGTGCACCGCCGCGAGCGTGTCGGCGAGGCGATCGTCGGTGGCGCGGCTGCGATCGTTCATGGCGACGAGGTCGCGGTGGATGGCATCGAGCCGCTCGGCCGCGCTCGGCTTGCCGGTCTCGGCGCTGGCGACGAGACGCGCGGCCTCATTGGCCGCCTTGCTCGCCACTTCGTCCAATTTTGCCGGCGCCTCGTCGAAGCGCTCGATCAGGCGCAGGAGCTGGGTCTCGATGCCGCCGATGCGGGCGATCTGCGCCTCGGCGCGGCCAAGCTGTTGTCCCATCTCGGAAAGTTGCCTCTCAAGATGCTGCAAATTCTCGAGCTTCGGGGTCTGGCTGAGCGCCGCCTCGAACCGCGTTGCGATCTCGTCCATGCGCGCGTTGAGGCCCGCGATCTCCGTGGATGGCATGGCCGCGCTGATGGAATTTTCGAGTCGGTGGGCCATGTCGACGAGACGCTTGTCGAGATCGCCCTCGTCGATCTCGGGCCAAGCCCGCAGGGGGGCCGAATGCTCCTCCGCCGCGGGCCGGGCGAGCGCCGCCGCCTCGGCCCATGCCGGGGTGGATTGGGGCGCCGCGCTCGCTGCCGAATGCGCCGAAAAATCGTGTCCGGACAGGGCCTTGCCGAGATCGAGAAATTCGTCGAGCGAGTCCGTCGTTTGCGCCTGTTCGAGGCGGCGGGCGAGCCCGCTCACCTGATCGCGCAAGCGGCCGAGCGTCTCGGCCTCATCGGGCGAGCCCATTTCGCGCGTCGCTTCCGTGGTGTGCGACAGCCGGTCGAGCCGCGCATGCAGCTCCTCGAGGGCCTCGCCATAGCGGCGCTCGCTCTCCTCGACCCGCTCCACGAGCCTGCGCAGCAGGCTTTCGACGGTTTGCTGATCCATATGCGGCCCTTGAGGCGAAGGCTCGCCTTGGCCTTCCCGCCCGGCATTGCCGGTTTGCCAACTTGCTCCCGAGGACATCCCGTTCCCCTGCTGTTCGGTGACGCTCTGCAATCGCGCCGAAGGGTCGTGGGGTGGGTCCAGCGGAGGCACGCGACCGAGCGGTGCAACCAACCGTGGCAAGTCGGGGTAAATATTGGGTTAAGCCACGCATTGTTGTGGGACGGCGGGCGCCTCTCCGGACACGTTGGCCGGAGCCTTGCCAAGGCCGCGGCCGCGGACGACGATGGCGCCGGGGATTCGCAAGGAGGGACGTCATGACGATGCGGCGGCGACCGGCCGATGGCTGACTTCGTTCAAGCGAGCCACACCCTCGTCGTGCAAAGCCGCGGCAAGGGCTTCATCGACATCACCGACGGCTCTACGCCGCTGGCTCGAGGTCTTCGCCGCCGAGGATGGGCTGCTCACGGCCTTCATTTGCCACACCTCGGCCTCGCTCACGGTGCAGGAGAACGCCGATCCGAAGGTGCGGGTGGATTTGCTGGCGGCGCTCGAGGGGCTCGCGCCGGAAGACCGCGCCTATGCCCATGCCGAGGAGGGGCCCGACGACATGCCGAGCCATATCAAGGCGATGCTGACGAGCGTCAGCCTGTCGATCCCGGTGAAGGAGGGCCGCCTGATGCTGGGGCCCTGGCAGGGCGTCTATCTCATCGAGCACCGCGCCGAGCCGCACGAGCGGTCGATCGCGCTCAACTTCATCGGCCATTCCGCGGAAGGCTGAGCCTCACTCTGCGAAGCGGTTGGTCGCCGCCACGAGTTCATGCACGATGCCGGGCTCGGTCATGGCGTGGCCGGAATCGGGCACCACGCGCAAATTCGGCCTCGGGCCAGGCTTGGGCGAGGTCGTAGGCGATCTTCACCGGCGTCACCACGTCATAACGCCCATGCACGATCACGCCGGGAATGGCGTGCAGCCGGTGCGCGGCCGCGATCAACTGGTCGTCGCGGTCGAAGAAGCCGCCATTGATGAAATAGTGGCACTCGATGCGCGCGAAGGCGAGCGCATAGGCGTCCTCGGAGAAGCGCTTGACCCGCTCGGCGTCGGGCAGCAGCGACAGCGTCTTGCCCTCCCACGCGCTCCAGGCGCGCGCGGCTTCCAACTGCACCTCGGGGTCGGGCGCGGTGAGGCGCGCATGATAGGCGGCGATCATGTCGTCGCGCTCTTCCGGCGGGATGACGCGCGCGAAGTCGGCGAACGCATCGGGGAAGATCCAGCTGCAGCCTTCCTGATAGAACCATTCCAGCTCGCTCCGCCTGAGCGTGAAGATGCCGCGCAGCACGAGCTCGGTGACGCGCTCCGGGTGGGTCTCGGCATAAGCGAGCGCGAGCGTCGATCCCCACGAGCCGCCCAGCACCTGCCAGCGCTCGATGCCGAGATGCGCGCGTAAGGTCTCGATGTCCTCGACGAGGTGCCAGGTGGTGTTCTCCTCGAGCGAGGCATGCGGCGTCGAGCGCCCGCAGCCGCGCTGATCGAACAGCACGATGCGGTAGCGCGCCGGGTCGTGATAGCGGCGCATCAGCGGATTGGAGCCGCCGCCGGGACCGCCGTGCAGCAGCACGACAGGCTTGCCCTGCATGTTGCCGCATTCCTCGAAATAGATCTCATGCAGGGGCGAGACCTTGAGCCGGCCCGTGCGATAGGGGGCGATCTCCGGATAGAGCGTGAGGCGGGAGGAGACGGGGGGCTGGCTTAGATCCATGGGGTGCTGATCTCGTCGCTCTGGCTGGCGATGGTCAAGGGGTTGGCGCCGCCGTCCGTCGTTGGGCGCGGTCGTAAAGCGCCTCGCCTTCCGGATCGCGCAGCTCCTCGAAATAGGTGGTTTCGGCGGCAGAGGGGGTGCTGAGCAGGCTCGCCGCGACGCCGGTGAGGAGCGCGAGGATGGCGCCGATCAGCGCCGCCAGCACGGTGGTGAAGCCCGCTTGGCCCGAGCCGAACGCCCCGCCGAACACGACTTCCGCCGTCATGACGGCGAGGCCCGTCCCCAGCGCCACCATGGCGCCGACGCGCGTGCAGCGCGGCCACCAGATGGCGAGCGTGAGCACCGGGAAGAAGGTGGCGGCGGCGAAGGCGAAGGCGGTGACCGCCGCCTGCAACAGATCGATATCGGCAAGCGCAAGGAACACCGCCGTCCCGAGCGCCGTGGCGCCGATGGCCACCCAGGCGACCACGAGCCGCGGCATGTCGCGCATCTGCGGCGCCGCCATGCGGATCAGATCCTCCGCCACGCTCCCCGCCAGGGTGAAGAGGTGCGACGCGGCGGCCGCCAGCGCGATGGCGAGCCCCGCCGCCGCCGCGAGCAGGGTGCAGATGAGCGGCAGCCCCGCCGTCGCCGGCAGCGCGAGCGCGATGCCGTCGCGCGCGATGAACAGCTCGGACGCCTCGATGGCCCCGTCGGCATTCACGTCGCCGGCGAAGACGAGCTGATAGGCGCTAAGCTCGCCGAGCCAGCCGGGTGGAACGGCGGCCGGAAGCTGCGCGATGTCCTGGAACATGAGCAGGCGGACGAAGGCCGCGAGCGCCGGGATGGTCGCCGCGAACAGCGCCACGAACAGCACGGCCCACGCGCCCGCCCGGCGCTGATCGGCGATCGAGCTCGTGACGCCGCTGCGCAGGAGCAGGCTCGGCAGCGCCGCGGTGCCCAGCGCAAGACACAGGAACAGCGAGAGGAAGTCGGATTTGGTGATCGCGCCGAAGGGCTGCAGGAAGGGCTTGGTGCTTGCCTTTGGCGGCGCCCCGGGCAGCGCGGTGGTCAGTTGCTGCGGCTGCGACGGGACGAGCCCGGCGGTGATCTCGGATTTCTGCAACGGCGCGAAACTCTCGCCATAGGTGAGCTGCGGCGCGGGCAGATTGGTGAGCAGGATCGAGGCGATGATGAGCGGTGCGGCGAAGCCGAGCGCGGCGACGATGAACTCCGCACTCCCGCTCCAGGTCACCGCGCGCATGCCGCCGGCGATGGCGATGGCGGCGATGATCAAGCCGACGGCCGCCACGGCGAGCGGATAGGTGATGGGCAGGAACAGCGCGGCGATCAGCGCCGCCACCTTCATCTCGGCGGCGAGCAGAAGCGCCGTGGGCGGAAGCTGCGCGAGGCTCGCCATCATGCGCAACGGCCGCGAGCGAAAGCGGTGGCCGAGAAAGGACGGCAGCGTATAGGCGCCCGCTTTGCGCAAATAAGGCTGGAACAGCACCATGGCGGCGAGCGCGCCGGTAGTGAGCCCGAGCCCGATGGCGAGCGCGTCGAAGCCGAGAAAGAACATGGTGCCGGTGTAGGCGAAGAAGCCCACGCCGCCGACCATGATGGCCGCCATGACGAGACCGTTGAACACCGGCGGCACGCGGCGCCCCGAGACGAAGAAATCGGCAAGCTCGGTGGTCCGCGCCGCCGCGCCGATGGCGAGATAGAGAAGGACCGGGCGCGACCATCATCGCCGGCGCGAGCCACATCTTGGGCCAGCCGAGCTGCTCGAACAGAGCGAGCACGACCACGAGCGAGACGAAGGCGCTCGTGATGATGCCGTAATAGGCCCCGAGATGCGGATTGTGGGTGCGGAACCGCGTGGGCGTGGTCATGGGCTGCCCCTCACAGGCTCTCGCTCTCGCTGCGCTCGTCGTCGATGCGGTCCTGCCGCCGCGCGAACCAGAAGGCCACGGCCACGATGGCGAAGAGGAGTCCCTGGGCGAGCAGATAGAAGCCGAGCGGGAAGCGCAGGAAGCGATAGGCGTTGAGGCCGGCCGCGCTCGCCGTGACGCCGGCCACGGCGGCAAACACGGCTGCGAGCACCGCCGCGGCGAGAATGAGCGTGCGCCGCCGATGGCGATCGCGCGAGGGCTCCTCGGTCACAAAACCTCCCAATTCCCCTCTCATTCGCTTGCGCACCGCCCCGAATTTGGGGCTGTTGTGGGGGCTTTTAGAAACTAGCACATCTGCTCAAGGGCTGTTTGACGGCAGGCGCGGCGCCTCCCGCGCGTGGGACGGCGCCGCGAGCAACACCAACTGCCGGGAAAAGGTGGCAAGCAGGAGGCCGCTTGCCTCTACTGCGAGAACGAGGAGAGAGCGATGCTGAGAGAGTTCAAGGAATTCGCGCTCCGCGGCAATGTGGTGGACATGGCGGTCGGCATCATCATCGGCGCCGCCTTCTCCACCATCGTCAAGTCGCTGGTGGATGACATCGTCATGCCGCCGATCGGCGTGCTCACGGGCGGCGTCGACTTCGCCGACATGTTCATTCCGCTCAACGGCGCCCATTACGACTCCCTGGCGCAAGCGCGCCAGGCCGGCGCCCCCACCCTCAATATCGGGCTCTTCATCAACAATGTGATCAGCTTCATGATCGTGGCCTTCGTGCTGTTCATGGCGGTCAAGGGCATGAACCAGCTCCGCCGCAAGCAGGAGGAGGACCCCTCCGCCGAGCCGCCGCCCTCCCGCGAGGTGCAGCTTCTGGAAGAGATCCGCGACGCATTGGTGAAGCGCTGAAGGGCCGGCCGGGGGCCTGATTGCTTCTGCGCCGGCCGGGCGGAGGGAATGATTTTGCTGCCTCCGCGGCGCCCTGGGACTTCCTGATGCGAGATAGAGGAGCTTTGGAAAATAATTCTACCAAATATGGCTTCTAGAAATGATTTTGCTGCTTTTCCGTCGTCCATGGGTTTTAACCAGAAGGAATTTTCTATATCTTCCGTCTGTTATCGAGCCGGGGCGGGGCGGCAGCCGCGCCCCTTAAATCTGTTGAGAGTGCTCTTCCATGATCATCAAGGTGCGCATGCCGGACGGGACCGTGCATCCCCTCGAAGCCCTTGCCGGCTGGCGGGTCATGGAGGTCATCCGCGATTGGGGCCTGCCCATCAAGGCCGAGTGCGGCGGCGCCTGCGCCTGCGCCACCTGCCATGTGTGGGTCGGCCAGGACTGGCTCGCCAAGCTCGTGCCCCCCACCAAGGAAGAGCTGGAGATGCTCGACGGCGCCTTTCAGGTGGATGAGCGCTCGCGCCTGTGCTGCCAGATCATCATGAATGAGGCGCTGGACGGGCTCGAAGTCGAGCTCGCGCCGGAGAGCCTTGCCGATGCGCCGCCCGAGCGGCTGGCGGTGGGAGGCTAGGCCATGCGCAGCTTTCCCGTCTTTCTGAATTTCGATCGCAAACCGCCGCTCGTGGTGGGGTCGGGCGCGCTCGCCGCCGCCAAGGTGCGGCTGCTCTTGAAGCGCGCGCCGCGCGTCGATGTCGCGGCCGCTGCCGAGGCGCTTATGCCCGAGCTTGCCGCTCTCCTCGCCGCGGAGCTGGTCGCCTTGCTGCCGCCTTCTCCTGGGATCGATCAGCTGCGCGGGCGCCCCTTGGTTATTTCGGCGACCGAGAACGACGCCGAGGACAAGCGCGTGGCGGCCATCGGCCGCGCGCTCGGCGTGCCGGTCAACGTGCCCGACCGCCCCGAGCTTTCGAGCTTCGCGCTGCCGGCCATCGTCGATCGCGGCGAGGTGACCTTGGCCATCGGCACCTCCGGCGCCGCGCCCGTGCTGGCGCAGCGCTTGCGCGCCTGGCTCGAGCGCGAGCTGCATCCTCGCCTCGATGCGCTGGCGCGGCTGGCCGCCGAGTTCCGTGGCCGCGTCGCGGAAAGACTGCCCGCGGGGCCCGCGCGTCGCCATTTCTGGGAGAGCGTGTTCGACGGTGAGGCGGCACGTGCCGCGCTTGCCGGCGACGAGGCCGAGGCCCGCCGCCTGCTCGACCGGGCGATCAATGATGCGGAGGCAGCCGGTCCCGCACGCGGTCGCGTGCTGCTGGTCGGCGCCGGCCCCGGCGATCCCGAGCTGCTCACGCTCAAAGCCGTCCGCGCGCTGAAATCCGCCGATGTCATTCTCTATGACCGCCTGGTGGGTGAGGGCGTGCTCGACTACGCACGGCGCGAGGCCGAGTTGATCCCCGTGGGCAAGTCCAAGGGCGAGGCGAGCGTCCCGCAAGCCAAGATCAATGCGCTTCTCATCGAGCATGCGCGCGCGGGCAAGACCGTGCTGCGGCTGAAAGGCGGCGATCCCTTCATCTTCGGCCGCGGCGGCGAGGAGCTGGATGCGTTGCGCGCCGCCGGCATCGATGTCGAAGTGGTCCCCGGCATCACCGCAGCAATCGCCGCGGCGGCGAGCGTGCAGATCCCGCTCACCCATCGCGACATCTCCCACAGCGTGACCTTCGTCTCCGGCCATGAAGCGGGCGGCGAGGAGCCCTCCTTCGCGCATTTGGATCTTGCCGCGCTTGGCGGGCGGCACCAACACCCTCGTCGTCTATATGGGCGTGAGCACCGCCGGCCTCGTGGCCGCGAAGCTGCTCGCCGCGGGCTGGCGCGCGTCCTGCCCCGTGCTCGCGGTCGAGAATGTGAGCCGGCCGAATGAGCGCCGCGTCGCCACGAGCTTGGCCGAGCTTGCCGCCGACCCGGCGAGGCTCGGGCTCAACAGCCCCGCCGTGCTGCTTTTCGGCGAGGTGGCGGGATTGCCCGTGGCCGGCGCCGTGGATCGAATCTTGGATTTGCCGGAGGTGAGGCGGGCCTATGCCTAACGTCGTCACCGCCAATCGCCTGCTCGACGGCATCGTCGTCTATCTCGCCCCCGACGGCAGCTGGACCGAGAGCCTCGACCATGCCCGCCTCGCCGAGACCGAGGAGGAGACGAAGGCGCTCGAGGACGAGGCGGCCAAGGCCGTCAAGGAGCGCAAAGTCGTCGCCGTCTATCCCATGCCGGTCGAGCGCCACAATGGCTCCCTCGCGCCGCTTTCCGTGCGCGAGCGCATCCGCGCCGCCCACCGCACCACGCTCACCAAGGATTGGTACGATGTACCGCTATGACGAGTTCGACCACGCCTTCGTGCGCGAGCGCGTGGGACAGTTCCGCGAGCAGGTCGGCCGCCGCCTGGCCGGCAAGCTGACCGAGGACGAGTTCCGTCCTTTGCGCTTGCGCAACGGGCTCTATCTCCAGCTGCACGCTTATATGCTGCGCATCGCCATTCCCTATGGCGTGCTCTCGCCGCGCCAGCTGCGTCAGCTCGCCATGATCGGGCGGCGTTGGGATCGCGGCTACGGCCATTTCACCACGCGGCAGAATTTGCAATTCAACTGGATCAAGCTCGTCGACGTGCCGGACATCCTGGCCGCGCTCGCCGAGGTCGAGATGCACTGCATTCAGACGAGCGGCAATTGCGTGCGCAACGTCACCGCCGATCCTTTTGCCGGCGCCGCCCATGACGAGCTCGAGGACCCGCGCCCCTGGTGCGAGATCTTGCGCCAATGGTCGACGCTGCATCCGGAGTTCAGCTGGCTGCCGCGCAAATTCAAGATCGCCGTCTCCGGCGCCGCCGAGGATCGCGCCGCGGTCGGCTTCCACGACATCGGCCTCCGCATCGTGCGCGGACCGGACGGCGAGAACGGCTTCCGCGTCTTCGTCGGCGGCGGCATGGGCCGCACGCCCTATGTCGGCCAGGAGATCCGCCCCTTCCTCAAGAAGGAGCATCTCCTCTCCTACATCGAGTCGATCCTGCGCGTGTACAACCTCCATGGCCGCCGCGACAACATCAACAAGGCGCGCATCAAGATTCTCGTCAATCAGCTCGGCATCGACAAATTCCGCGCCGATGTCGAGGCCGATTGGGAACAGACGCGCAAGGACGCCGTCGATCTGCCGGAATCGGAATACCTCCGCATCCACTCTTATTTCACCCCGCCCGATCTTGTTCCCGGCCCGATCCGCGACGAGGGTGTCGAGCAGCGGCGCATCACCGATCCGGCCTTCGCCAATTGGCTGAAGCACAACGTTCGCCCCCATCGCGTGCCGGGCTATGTGAGCGTGGTGATCTCGCTGAAGGAACCGGGCCGCACGCCGGGCGACGCGAGCTCGGATCAAATGGATTTCGTCGCCGATCTCGCCGAGCGCTATAGCCGGAACGAGGCGCGGGTGAATTACACGCAGAACCTCATCCTGCCGCACGTCGCCCGCGCCGATCTGCTCGCCGTCTATGATGAGCTCCAGAGCAAGGGGCTTGCCACCGGCAATTACGACCTCTCGGGCGACATGATCTGCTGCCCGGGCCTCGATTATTGCAATCTCGCCAATGCCCGCTCGATCCCCATCGCCAAGGAGCTCGCCAAGCGCTTTGCCGATCCCGAGCGCCAGGCGCTGATCGGCCCGCTCCGCCTCAATATGTCGGGCTGCATCAACGCCTGCGGCCATCACCATTCCGGCAATATCGGCATTCTCGGCGTCGACAAGAAAGGCACCGAGCTTTACCAGATTTCGCTCGGCGGCAGCCCCAAGGACGATGCGGCCGTCGGCACCATCATCGGCCCCGGCTTCCGCGCCGAGGCCGTGCCGGAGGCGATCGACACCATCCTCGCCACCTATCTCGCCGAGCGCGTCGATGGCGAAGACTTCCTCGCCACCTGGCGCCGGGTAGGCCCCGCGCCGTTCAAGGAGGCGTTGTATGGCGCTGCTTGATCTTGTGACCGGCGCATTGCGCGGCGAGACGCGCGAGCCGCACGCGGTGCTCGAGCCGACGGCCGACGCCACGGCGCTGGCCGCGGCTGTGGCCGCGGGCGATGTGGTCGCCATTCGCTTTCCCACCTTCGGCGACGGCCGCGGCCATTCGCTCGCCGTGATCTTGCGCGAGCGCCACGGCTTTGCCGGCGAGATCCGCGCCGTGGGCTATCTCATCCCCGACCTCGCCCCCTTCCTGCTGCGCTCGGGCTTCGACACCGCCGAGCTTGCCGACGTAAACGACATCGAGACCTGGCGGGGGGCGCTCACCCGCATCTCCCGCGCCTACCAGCCGGGCGTCCGCAACCCCGAGCCGCTCCGCCGCGACGCCTCCTTCCAGGCGGCCGAGGAGCTCGACCGCGCGCTTGCCGCGATCGCCAAGCTTCCCGACCGTATCGCCGCAATGCGGGCGGCGATCGAGGGCCGCATCTCCTTCTCCACCAGCTTGGGGCTCGAGGATCAGGCCATCCTGCACGCCATCGCCGAGTCTGGCGCCGATATCGACATCTTCACCCTCGATACCGGGCGCCTCTTCCCCGAGGTGCTGGAGACCGTCGAGCTGTCCGAGATCCGCTACGGCTTGCGCATCCGCCTCGTGGCGCCCGACGCGAGCGAGGTCGAGCAGCTCGTCGCGCGCGACGGCGTGTTCGGCTTCCGCCGCGCGGTGGAGAATCGCGTGGCCTGCTGCGACATACGCAAAGTGCGCCCCCTCAATCGCGAGCTGCAAGGCGCGCGCGGCTGGATCACGGGGCTGCGGCGCGAGCATTCCGACAAGCGCGCCGACGTGCCGCTCGCCGCCTGGGACGAAGCGCGCGCGCTGCTCAAGGTCAATCCGCTCGCCGATTGGGACGGCGCGCGGCTCGATGCCTACCTCGCCGCCAACGCCGTGCCGGTCAATCCGCTGCACGCCCAAGGCTTCCTCTCCATCGGCTGCGCGCCCTGCACCCGCGCGGTCGAGCCCGGCGAGCACCCGCGCGCCGGCCGCTGGTGGTGGGAGCACGAGGAGAAGAAGGAGTGCGGCATTCACTTGAACCCGCTCGCCGAGGGGAGGGCCGCGTGACCGCGCTCACCTCGCATCTGAAGCTGCTCGAAGCCGAGAGCATCCACATCTTCCGCGAAGCGGCGGCGCAATTCCGCGCGCCCGTGCTGCTCTATTCGATCGGCAAGGACTCGACCGTGCTGTTGCATCTCGCGCGCAAGGCCTTCTGGCCGGCGAAGCCGCCATTCCCGCTGCTGCATGTGGACACGACCTGGAAGTTCCACGACATGATCGCCTTTCGCGACAAGACCGCGCGCGAGCTTGGGCTCGACCTCATCGTCCATACCAACCATGAGGGGCTTGCCCGCGGCATCAACCCCTTCGACCACCCGCCTTCCGTCTATACCGACATCATGAAGACGCAGGCCCTGCGCCAGGCGCTCGACGCCGGCGGCTTCGATGCGGCCTTCGGCGGCGCCCGCCGCGACGAGGAGGCTAGCCGCGCCAAGGAGCGCATCTTCTCCTTCCGCGCCGCGGGCCACAGATGGGAGCCGCGCCGCCAGCGCCCGGAAATGTGGACGCTGCTCAACGGCCGCCTCGGCAAGGGCGAAAGCGTGCGCATCTTCCCCCTGTCCAATTGGACCGAAGGCGATGTGTGGCGCTACATCGCCCAAGAAGAGCTCGACGTGGTGCCGCTCTATTTCGCCGCGGAGCGCCCGGTGGTGAACCGCGACGGCCAGCTCATCATGGTGGATGACGACCGCATGCGCCTCAATCCCGGCGAGCAGCCGGTCATGCGCAAGGTCCGTTTCCGCACCTTGGGCTGCTGGCCGCTGACCGCCGCCATCGAATCCGAGGCGAGCGACCTCGACGCCATCGTGACGGAGACGCTCGCCGCCAAGGTCTCCGAGCGGGCCGGGCGCCTCATCGATCACGATCAGGCGGGCGCCATGGAGATGAAGAAGCGTGAGGGGTACTTCTAAATGCCGGTGGCTGCGCTGAACGAGGACATTGCCGCCGAAGTCTTGAGCCCTCCGGCGCGCCGCGACGGACGGCATGGTCAAGCTGCTCACCTGCGGCTCGGTCGATGACGGCAAGTCGACGCTGATCGGCAGGCTCTTGTGGGATTCCGCCGCCGTCACGCAAGACCAGCAGGCGGCCGTGCTCCATGCCTCCCACAGCCGCGCCGTCAATGGCGAGCGCATCGATTTCAGCCTCTTGCTCGATGGGCTGCAGGCCGAGCGCGAGCAGGGCATCACCATCGACATCGCCTGGCGCTATTTCGAGACGCCCGCGCGCCGCTTCGTCATCATCGATGCGCCGGGGCATGAGCAATATACGCGCAACATGGCGACCGGCGCTTCGCATGCCGACGTCGCCATCCTGCTGGTCGACGCCCGCTCCGGCGCCAAGCGCCAGACGCGCCGCCACGCCGCCATTTGCGATCTGGTCGGCATCAAGAAGGTGGTGCTCGCCGTCAACAAGATGGATTTGATCGACTGGTCGGAGGAAACCTTCCGCGCCATCGAGGCGGATTTCGCCAAGCTCGCCGAGAGCTTCGCCTTCACCGAGATCGCCGCCATTCCCGTGGCGGCGCTGACCGGCGACAATGTGGTGCGCAGGTCTGAGGCCATGGCCTGGTATGACGGCCCCACGCTGCTCGACTATCTCGCGAGCGTCGAGCCGCGCGTCGAGCCGGCCGGCGCGCCCTTCCGCATGCCGGTCCAGCTCGTGCTCCGCGACGGCAACGGGTTCCGCGGCTATGCCGGCACCGTGGCGTCGGGCACCATCCGGCCCGGCGACCGCGTCGTCGATGCGCGCACCGGGCTTGGCGCCGTGGTGCGCCGCATCGCCACCTTCGACGGCGATCTCCCTTCGGCCGGCAAGGGCGACGCGGTGACGCTTCAGCTCGACACCGACCTCGATATTTCGCGCGGCGCCATCCTGTCGGAGGTGCCGCGGCGCCCGATCAATGCCGACGTGCTCGAGGCCCGCCTCGTCTGGCTCGCCGAGACGCCGTTCGATCCCGAGCTCGGCTACCTGCTCCGCACCGCCACCGATCTGACCCCGGTGACGAGCATGAGCGTGCAAGCGCTGGTCGATTTCGAGACGCTGGCCGCGACGCCGGCGCATGCCTGCGCCGTGAACGACATCGCCGATTGCCGCATCCTGCTCGGCCGCCCGGCCGCGATCGACCTCTTCCGCGACCTGCCCGCCACCGGCAATTTCGTGCTCGTCAGCGCCATCGACGGCGCCACCGTCGCGGGCGGCGTCATCACCTGGGCGCAGTCCGGCGCGCCCGCAATGGGCGACAATGTGCTGGTGCTCGATCGCGCTTTGCTGGCCCGCGGGCTGTGCGCCGATCTCGGCGATTCGCCCGCCGACCGCGCCGAATTTCATCGGCGCGCCCAAGAGGCCGCAATTTTGCTACGGTCGGCCGGCGTGCCCGTCCTAGTTGAGATCTGAGCGCGAAAAAAAGCCTAACAAAGACGGTCCAAGCGGGGAATAATCCCGCCGCAAAGCCAAGGGGGAGGCTGCGAGCCAATGGTGGACGTGAGTTGGGCGGCGAAATTCTTGCCGCTGACCGGGGCGGGCTTCGGCGTCGGCTTTTTGGTCGGCCTCACCGGCGTGGGCGGCGGCGCGCTGATGACGCCGCTGCTCATCTCGAGCTTCGGCGTGCCCCCGCAAATCGCCGTCGGCACCGACCTGCTCTATGCCTCCATCACCAAGATCGCCGGCGGCTGGCGCCATCACGTGGAGCGCCATGTCGAATGGCCGATCGTGCTCCGACTGGCCGCGGGCAGCGTGCCGGCCGCGCTCCTGCTTCTGGCCGTCATGGCCTTCCTGCCCGTCGATACGGTGGCGCTCGCCCGCTGGATCCGCTCGGGCCTCGTCTTTGCGCTGCCCATCAGCGGGCTCGCCATCGTGCTCTATCCCTGGTTCATGCGCACCCATCCGCCCGACGAGGACGGCGACATTCCGCCGCACGCACGCTGCCCACGGTCCTGTTCGGCGTGGTGTTGGGGCTGCTCGTCACGCTGACCTCGGTCGGCGCCGGCGCCATCGGCGTCACCGTGCTCGCGGCGCTTTATCCGATGCTGCCGGCCAAGCGCCTCGTGGGCACCGACATCGCCCATGCCGTGCCGCTCACGCTCGTCGGGGGCTTCGGCCATCTCGGCCTCGGCAATGTGGATACGAGCCTGCTCTTCGCGCTGCTCTGCGGGTCGATCCCCGGCATCCTCATCGGCGCGCGGCTCGCCGGCGTCGTGCCGGAACGGCTGCTCCGGCCGATCCTCGGCATCAGCCTCTGCTACGCGGCCTACGTGCTGTACAACAAATAGCGGGCACGGGCCAGCCGGCGCGTCCCTCCGCATGAGCGAGGCAGACGGGCCCGATCGGCGGACCCGTCCCTCAAGCCCATTGTCCGTGTCGCTTACGGGCAGATCAACTTCCAGCGGCCGAAGAAGCCGCGCTTCCAAAAGCAGTTGGGCGCAACCGGCGCCGTCCAGGCCGCGGCATAGTCGGGCACCTTGACCACATGATAGCTGACCCAAACACAGCGCACCGGTCCGCAGAGCCAGTCGGCCTTCACCGGCTGAGCCGCAAAGAGAAGCGCGGCCGCCACGGCCGACCCTGCCAAGATCGTTCTGATCACGCTCGAACCCTCCCTCATAGATGATTACGGCAACGAGTGATTTAGCCCAGGGCCTCGGGCGGAGTCCAGAGCGCGGCCGTTAATGGCTTGCGACTTGAGGCGAGTTCGGCGATCCGCCGAACCCCTGGTGCCGCCGCTCAGGATTGAACTGAGGACCTCGTCATTACCAATGACGCGCTCTACCACTGAGCTACGGCGGCTTCAGACCGGGTGAGATGGCGCTAAGAGGCCGGAAACCCCGATAATATAGGCTTCTTAGGCGCGGGCGACCCTGCCATAGGGCTAATCGAGGCGCAAGCTTCCGCCCTTCGCCAAAGCTAAGGCCTTGGTGTAAAAGAGAGGGAGGGGCGAGGGTTTCGCTGAAGCCATGGCCGGAGCCGGCAACAAGGAGACGCGCAAGGCGGAGAAGGCCGACGCGCGCCGGGCCAAGCTCGACCAGGCGCTCAAGGCCAATCTCGCCAAACGCAAGGCGCAAGCCCGCGCGCGCCTGAAGACCGCCACAAGGGCGGCGGAGGATGGGCGTGAGGGCTAAGGCTCGAAGCGGGTTCCCTAAGCCGGGCAAGGGCTTGCTTGCCCGCTGGGGTGTGCCCGGCGCTAAACGGGTTTTGGGCTCGGCTCGTCCGGGCCCGCGGGGAAGGAGGGGGACGCCATGGACCGTATCCGCATCATCGGTGGCGAGCGCCTCAAAGGGACGATAGCCATCAGCGGGCGCCAAGAATTCCGCCCTGCCGCTCATGATCGCGAGCCTGCTCACGCGGCAGACGCTGACCCTCAACAACGTGCCGCGTCTCGCCGATGTGACGCTTCTCTCCCGCATTCTCGGCAATCACGGCGTCGACGTGACGGTCGTCGGCAAGCGGCCCGGCCAGCGCACCGGCGACGGCCAGACCTTCAAGCTCACCGCCGCCGAGATCGTGGACACCACCGCGCCTTACGAGATGGTCGCGCGCATGCGCGCGAGCTTCTGGGTGCTGGCCCCGATCCTCGCCCGCTGCGGCGAGGCCAAGGTGTCGCTGCCCGGCGGCTGCGCCATCGGCACGCGCCCCGTCGATTTGCACCTTTCCGCGCTCGCCGCGCTCGGCGCCGAGATCGAGCTCGAAGGCGGCTATGTCATCGCCCGCGCGCCGAAGGGCTTGACCGGCGCGCGCATCACCCTCGGCAAGGTTTCGGTCGGCGCCACCCACAATGCGCTGATGGCGGCGACGCTCGCCCGCGGCGAGACCCTGATCGAGAACGCGGCGCGCGAGCCCGAAGTGATGGACCTCGCCATCTGCCTGACCGAGATGGGCGCCAAGATCGAGGGGATCGGCACCTCGACCCTGCTCGTCCAGGGCGTGGATGAGCTGCATGGCGCCGAGCACACCGTGCTTCCCGACCGCATCGAGACCGGCACCTATGCCATGGCGGCGGCGATCACCGGCGGCGAATTGTTCCTCTCCGGCGCCCGCGCCGATCTGTTGCAGGAGGCGCTCGATTTGTTGCGCGGCAGCGGGGTCGAGATCGAGGAGAGTGCCGGCGGCATCAAGGTGGCGCGCAACGGCAACGGGCTCGAGCCCGTCGAGGTCAACACCGCGCCCTTCCCGGGCTTCCCCACCGATCTGCAGGCCCAGCTCCTCGCGCTGATGTGCATGGCGCAAGGCACCTCCACCGTGCGCGAGACGATCTTCGAGAACCGCTTCATGCATGTGCAGGAGCTCGCCCGTCTCGGCGCCCGCATCGAGCTGAGAGGCGATACCGCGCTCGTGACCGGCGTGAAGGATTTGCGCGGGGCGCAGGTCATGGCGACCGATCTGCGCGCGTCGGTGTCCCTGGTCATTGCCGGGCTCGCCGCGCAAGGGGAGACGGTGATCGGGCGGGTCTATCATTTGGACCGCGGTTTCGAGCGCATCGAGGAGAAGCTCGGCCAATGCGGCGCCCATATCGAACGGCTTTCGAGCTAGCGGCCGGCTCCCATATTTGTTCGTTTCCAGCGTTCCTTGAGCGTGCTACGCAGCCCATCACCATGAGCCCCTTGAAGCTGATTGCGCTCGACGAGGAGGACCTCAACGTCGTGTCATGCCATCTCCAGGATGCGGTGATGCGCGCGGACGAGATGGTCTATATGCCGTCCAAGCAGCGCTTCGCCGCCATCATCAATCGCTTCGATTGGGAACGGGCCGCCGAGGGTGACCGGAGCTATGCCAGGCGCCGCGCGGCGCTGCGCTTCGAGCGCGTCCGCGCCGCCAAGCTCAAGCATTTGAAGCCGAGCCGGAGCGGCCGGGTGCTGTCGCTGCTCGCCATCAGCTTCGAGGCGACCGAGCCTCCGAGCGGCTATGTGACCTTGACCTTCTCGGGCGACGTTTCCATCCGCCTCGACGTCGAATGCATCGAGGCCGAGCTCACCGACCTTGGCCCCGAATGGCGCACGCGCCATGTGCCGCGTCACCCGGGCACCGAGCCCGAGGCCAAGGGCTCCTGATCGAAGCCGCCCATGGCTCTGTGGCTCAAGACGCGCGACCAGGATTTTCAGGCTCGCTTTGACACGCTGTTGGCGGCGAAGCGCGAGAGCGCGGCCGACGTCGACGAGGCGGTGCGCGCCATCATCGCGCGCGTGCGTGCGGGCGGCGATCAGGCGCTGATCGAGCTCACCCGGCGCTTCGACCGCATCGATTTGGCCGCCAGCCGGCATCCGCGTGAGCGAAGACGAGATCGCGCGCGCGCGAAGGCCGAGATCGACGCCAAGACCTATGCCGCGCTCGAGCTTGCCCGCGACCGCATCCTCGACCATCACCGCCGCCAGCTGCCCCAGGATGAGACCTATCGCGACGCCGCAGGGCGTCGAGCTCGGCTCCCGCTGGACGAGCGTGGACTCCGCCGGCCTCTATGTGCCGGGCGGCACCGCGAGCTATCCGAGCTCGGTGCTGATGAACGCCGTGCCGGCGCTGGTCGCCGACGTCCCGCGCGTCGCCATGGTCGTGCCCGCGCCCGACGGCAAGATCAATCCGCTCGTGCTGGCCGCGGCCGAGCTGGCCGGCGTCCACGAGATTTACCGCGTCGGCGGCGCGCAGGCCATCGCCGCGCTCGCTTATGGCACCGAGACGATTGCGCCCGTGGCCAAGATCGTCGGTCCCGGCAACGCCTATGTCGCCGCGGCCAAGCGCCAAGTGTTCGGCCAGGTGGGCATCGACATGGTGGCCGGCCCGTCCGAGGTGGTGGTCATCGCCGATCAGCGACAACGACCCCGCCTGGATCGCCTCCGACCTCTTGGCCCAGGCCGAGCACGACGCGGCGGCGCAATCGATCCTCATCACCGATGATGCCGCCTTCGCCCGCGCCGTGGCCGATGCCGTGGAATCGCAGCTCAAGACGCTGCCGCGGAGCCAAGTGGCGCGCGCGAGCTGGCAGGATTTCGGCGCCATCATCGAAGTGGCGACGCCTCGACGAGGCGCCGGCGCTGGTCGACCGCCTCGCGCCCGAGCATCTGGAGATCGCCACCGCCGACCCCGAGGCGCTGTCCCGCCGCATCCGCAACGCGGGCGCCATCTTCCTCGGCCGCTATACGCCGGAAGTGATCGGCGACTATGTCGCGGGCTCGAACCACGTGCTCCCCACCGCCCGCAGCGCCCGCTTCGCCTCGGGCTTCGGCGTGCTCGATTTCATGAAGCGCACCTCGACTGCTCAAGCTCGAGCGCCGACAGCCTCGCCGCGCTCGGCCCCGCCGCCATGACGCTGGCGCGCGCCGAAGGGTTGGAGGCCCATCGCCGCTCCGTCGCCATCAGGCTCAATGTGCGGGACGAGCCATGAGCGAGCAGGTGCAGCAGACCGAGCCCGCGCCGCCTCGTCAGCGTCACCCTCGACGAGGCCTCGCTCGGCCACAACAACGCCGAGGTCGAGCATGAGCGCGAGGTGGCCATCTTCGATCTCCTGGAGGCGAATTGCTTCGCGCTCGAAGGCCACGATGCCGGCGGCCCCTACACGCTGCATCTGTCGCTCGCCGAGAACCGGCTCGTGCTCGCCATCGGCGATCCGGAAGGCAACCCCATCACCCATGTGATGCTGTCGCTGTCGCCCTTCCGCCGCATCGTGAAAGATTATTTCATGCTGTGCGAGAGCTACTACGCGGCGATCAAGACGGCGCCGCCCTCGCGCATCGAGGCGATCGACATGGGAAGGCGGGGCCTGCATGACGAAGGCAGCCGCCTGCTCATGGAGCGGCTGAAGGGCAAGATCTCCACCGACATCGCCACGGCCAGACGCCTGTTCACCCTCATCTGCGCGCTGCATTGGAAGGGGTGATGCCTTGGCGGCTGGGGGACGGACTGCCAGGCGCGGTGCTCTTCGCCTGCAGCCGCAACGCCGTGCGCTCGCCCATGGCCGCCGCCATCCTCCGCCATCTCGCCGGCGCGCGCATCTACGTGGAATCCGCGGGCGTCCGCGCCGGCGACACCGATCCCTTCGCCATCGGCCGTGATGGAGGAGCTCGGCATCGACATGTCCAAGCACAAGCCGGTGGCGCTCGCCGATCTGCACGATACGAGCTTCGACCTCATCGTGACGCTGGCGCCGGAGGCGCACCACCAGGCGCTCGAGCTGACGCGCGCGCAAGCCGTCGAGGTGGAATATTGGCCGACGCAAGATCCGACCATGACGAGCGGCAACCGCGAGCAGATCCTCGATGCTTACCGCGCCGTGCGCGACGGCCTATTCGCCAAGATCAAGTCGCGCTTCCCGCTGGGCGGGGGCCCGAGCGTGTGAGGGCTCGGGTCGGGACGCGCGTTAGTCAGTGTCGCGGCTTCAGCACGAACGCCGCCCAACTTTGCGGATCGACCGCGGCGCCTTGGCTCTTCGCGGCAACGCGCAGATAGATGATCAGGAGCGCAACGGCGCAGACGAGCCAGGTCTGCCACATGCTCCAGCCAAAGGCCGCGATGACCATGAAAGTCGCAAACGCCGCCGCGGCGAAGGGTTGGGCTTCCGCCGGCAAGAGGGTCATGCGCAAGGCGAGCGCAGCGCCGGCCAAGGCGACGAGGAGGACGCCGACCGCGCCAAGCTCATACCAGGTCTGGAGAAACAGATCGTGCGCATGCTCGCCGGTGTTGAGCGGATAGACGAAATCCTTGGGCCGCTCGGGGTGCTGCTCTTTGAGTGCGGGCGTGGAGGCCGCGCCGATGCCGAGCCAGGGATGGTCCAAGACGCGCGTGGCCGTGAACTCCCAGAGGATGATCCTCGCCTGAAACGACTTCGGCAGCCAAGGCGCCGTCTCCAGCCCCGCTCTATAGGCCAGGAAGTCGGCGGGCAGCACGAGGACAAAGGCCAGGCACCACAGTGCCGCGAGCGCGCGGATCACGCGCTTGGGCCAACGATAGGCGAGCAGAAAAACAGGGATCGACGCGATCAGGGCGAGTTGCGAGGACTGGTGTTGCGACAGGCTGACGGCGACCGCCACGGCGAGAAAATAAAGGCCGATGACGATCGCCCGGCGCGTGCCGCCCTCGATCATCCGCAGCGCCAAGAGGCCCGGCCACAGATTGAACATCGCAATCGCCACGTTCTGGTTGAGGTCCGAGAGATTGATGCCCGCTATCTGGCCTTGGGAAATCTTCACATGCTTGGTGCTGGTGGACTTGATGAGTGGGATCCAGTTCATCGCCGTCGCGCGTGATGGCCCCATGGGTGAGAAACTCAATGAGGAGGAAAAGCGCGCCGAGAAATGCACCGGCGGTGAAGGCGAGCGCCGCGCGGCAAAGCTGTTGCCGATCGAACTCGCGCGATCGCCCTGCTCGCGGCAAAAGTGACGAGGATCACGCCCAAGAGCAGGGCGGCCTTGCCGAAGGCGGCCGCATGGTCGGCGGCCCAAATCGCATTGAGGAAGACGTAAAGAGCGACGAGGATGAGCGCGATCAGCGCGCCGTCCGGCTGGAGGAGCTGCCGCCATTCGCCGCCCTTGCGCAGCTCGGCCACGATCAGTCCGACGAGCGATGAGCGGCAGGAAGAGCCAGGTCAATCGCGGCGCGGCCGACGTCACCAAGGGCGCGAGAAAGAACAGCAGGGGGGCAAGAGTTCTGGTCTCGGACCGCCCCTTTGTGACCGCGACGTCTGACATGCCCACCCTTTCGCGCCGCCCGGAACGCCTACCAGGCGTGGGCGCGCATAGTACACGCCCGCGCACCAAAGCGGTCGCCAACGATTTTGGCAATCCTTGCCGTCTCATTCGGCGGATCATACCGCCAATGCTCGATTCTGCCGGCGAAGGGCCGCGTCATGCCATCATCCATCAGCGCCTGATGAAACTTGCGCAGCTTCTCGTGCCCATGGCCGACATGGAAGACGTGCACCGGCTGACCCGTGGCGCACGCTTCCGAGACCATCGACACGGAATCGCTCGTGACCACGATGGCATCCGCCAGCGCCAACAGACCGAGATAGGGGTTCTCCTCGCGGCCATCCCAGAAAAATAGGGGCACCGTCCCCAAGCGCTCACGCAACATGCGCGCATTCGCATCCCCCGTGCGGCGCGAAATTGTCACCGCCAGAGCGCCACCGCATTCCCCTGCCGCCGCGACGAGTTGGTCGGCCATTTGCTCTATGGTCTCCGGCGACCATTTCTGATGCTTGTTCGAGCCGCCGACGAGGACGGAAATCAAAGGACGCGGCAAATGCGACAAAAGGCCGTTGAACCGTCGCGCGGCCTCGCTGAGCTTTTCTTTGGTCACGCGATGCAGCGCCGTCCGCGTGACCAAGACATTATCGCCGCGCAAGGAATCATGCTGCGGAATGACCACAAGATCGAAGCGCGACGGATCCACATAGGGGGTCTGAATATGCACGGTGAAGATCTTTCCGCGGCTCGCACGGCGGATCGCGAGCGCCGCGGCGACGCTCCCGCGGCCGCTGGAGATCAACAGGTCCGGCCAGGGGGAGAAGGGCGCCCTCGGCGACGCGTGTCAGGCTCTTGGGCCAAAGGCTGGGGGGAAGATATTTGAGCGGTGCGCGGGGACGCCGGACCCGCTTGGTCTCGCAGCGGACACCCACCGCTTCGGCAAGTCCGACGCACTGATTTTCCATCCCCGCAAAACCCTCCGTCAGGGCCCAGCAGGTGAGATCCGGCACGGTCGCACCGAAGGATCAATAGCCGAAGCTCTTGATCAGGGCCGACCATCGGTGCCGTTTGACTTCGCGATCGACATATTTTTGCTCCGTCACCCAATTCATTTGGATGACGCGACGTTCTCCCTCAAACGGCAAATGCCCATGGAAGGAGTGGTCGCACCGCCTGAAAATCAGCAGCGTGCCGACAGTAGGCGAGAGCTCGGCAGCGAAATCGTCGATGTCCGTCCCGCTGTTCAAGATGCGTAACCGCCCGCCGGAATTCGTCCCAGGCCGGGTTCATGTACAGCAGCACGGTGATGATTTTGCTTTCGGCGTCGGTGTGGATTTTTCCGTCCTTGCGGCGGCAATGACCGCGCACCGTGAACATGGTGGGGCGGTCATCCAGTTTCAGCGAAAATTTTTCTTCCACGATCTGCCGGAATGCGGCGCCGTTCATCTCGGCGATGAGCCGCGCAAAATCCGCCCCGACCTTCACCGTCGAAAGCGGAAAGCTGCCGCCCTTCTTGACCGCGGGGTAATCGTCGATCAGCCGATCTTGCCATTCCCGCCGAATGAAATTGGCCGCGATCAAATAATCGAACGGACGGTTGTTGTAAGCGCGCCGACCGCACCGTCTCGAGATCCAAGATCGGGCTCGTGGTGCCTGCGCTGTTTGGGTGATCGGCAATTGTCCTTTGCGCCGCAATTGGCCGGTTGGCCCGCTTTGCCGCCCCCGCTGGCGCCGGTGCAGGGCGCGCGATGGCTGCGGGGCCGATGGGCGACGGCGTCGCCTGGCGGGTCGCAAAGGCAGTGGCAAAGCGCGCGAAACTGCGTCTCATGGCGTCCCCCTTGGGCAGGAGTTCGGGCGCCATCGAGAGACCATGCCCGCCTTACGCCGGGCTTACGCCCCTCCGCGGCAATTTACGGGGCGAGGCGCCGTTGGAGAGTTGGATGAGCGTCGGGGCGCGCGATTCCGCTTTCGCGGGAATGGCGGAATAGAAGCAAAGCAAAGCCCCCCGCAATCCTCCTTGATTTATCGCGGGCACCCGACCATTCTCCGCGACAAATCGCGGGACGCAGCCGAAAGAGGCCTTATGGCGAAGGAAGAAATGCTGGAATTTCCGGGGGTGGTGACGGAGCTGCTCCCGAATGCCACCTTCAGGGTGAAGCTCGAGAACGATCACGAGATCATCGCCCATACGGCGGGGCGCATGCGGAAGAACCGGATCCGCGTGCTTGCCGGCGACAAGGTTCTGGTCGAGATGACGCCCTATGATCTTACCAAAGGCCGTATCACTTACCGCTTTAAATAGGCTGGGGCTCGCCCGCGGGGAGGCAGGCGCGGCCGAGGCCGCTTCGCCGCCCAAGCGCCGCGAGGCCACCGGCCTGCGCCCGAAGCTCGTGCTGGCGTCCGCCTCGCCGCGGCGGCTTGCGCTGCTCGAGCAGGTGGGGCTCACCCCCGATGCGCTGCGCCCCGCGACCATCGATGAGACCCCGCGCAAGGGGGAGGTGCCGCATCATCTCGTGCGCCGGCTCGCCCGCGCCAAGGCCGAGGCCTCGCGCAAGCTCGTCCGCGCCGAGCCGGAGCTCGCCAATTCCTTCGTGCTCGCCGCCGATACCGCCGTCGCGGTCGGCCGGCGCATCCTCGGCAAGGCCGAGATGGAGCATGAGGCCGCGCGCGCGCTCGAGCTTCTCTCCGGCCGCGCCCATCGCGTCCATACCGCCATCGCGCTGGTCACGCCCGGACGATCGCTGGCATGAGCGGGTGGTGGAGACGCGCCTCCGCTTCCGCCGCCTGAGCCGCAGCGAGATGGAGGCCTATCTCGCGAGCGGCGAATGGAAGGGCAAAGCGGGCGGCTATGCCATCCAAGGCATCGCCGGCTCTTTCGTGGTGAAGCTCATTGGCTCCTACACCAATGTGGTGGGCCTGCCGCTCACCGAGGCGGTGAATCTGCTGCACCGGCGAAGGCTTCCCCGTCAGCTATTTCTGGCTCAACAAGGCCGAGTTGGAGACGGAGTGAGCGGACGCGCCCGCACCAAGGCGGAGAAACGCTCCGTTGGGTCGCGCGCCAAATGCCCGATCTGCGGCAAGCCGGCGCGCGCGGAGTTCCGGCCCTTCTGCTCCAACGCCTGCGCCGAGATCGACCTCGGCCGCTGGCTCGGAGGCCGCTACGCCATTCCGGGCCAGCCGCTGGACGCCGAGCCGGACGCCGACGATGCGGCCGAGCCGGACTCCGAGCCGCATTAGGCCCGCCGGGGCGCTCGCCCGATCGCTCAAATTTCCCTGAATTTCGATCGATCCGATAAAGCTCGAAATGACGACCCCTTGCGTAGAGTTCGCGCGGGGGCTGATGCCCCGTCCTTGTCGACCGAGCGGGCCCAATGCATCTCGACATGCTGACCATGTCCGCCGTGAACATCACGGTGACCGCCATCCTCGGCGCCGTCTTGGTGTTCACCTGGGCGCGGGAGCGGGAGAGCCCCTTCGTCGGCTGGTGGGGCTTGGCCCAGCTTGTCCTGGCCGCGGGCGTGCTCATTGCCACCGTGGCCTCGCTCATGAACGATGCCAACCTCGTGACCCTTGGCACCGCGTCGATGATCTTTTCCGCCGCCCTCAAATGGAAGGCGGCGCGCCAATTCGAGTATCGGCACGTGCCCACGCCGATGCTGCTCGCGGCGCCGGTGGCCTTCCTCCTGGCTGTCCATTCCGGCTTCCTCCCCACCTTCGATGACCGGCTCATCCTCGTTTGCACCTTCCTCGCCGCCTTCGACCTCGCGGCGGCGGTCGAGCTCGCCCGCGGCCACCAGGAGCGGTTGAAATCGCGCTGGCCGGCGGTGATCCTCCTGGTGACGACGGCGGTCAGCTACTTCTCCTGGCTGCCGCTCATCCTCTCCACGCCGATCCGCGAGGCGGTGCTGGTCTTCGCCAGCAGCTGGTTCCCCGGCGTCATTCTCCTCACCGTGCTGTTGCGGGTGGCGCTCTCCTTCCTCGTGCTCGCCATGGCCAAGGAGCGCCAGGAATTGAAGCAGCGCGTGGGCGCGCTCACCGACCCCTTGACCGGCCTGCCCAATCGCCGCGCGCTGTTCGAGGCCGCCGACCTCCTCAGCCACAACCGCGGCCTGGTGAAAGGGCAACCGGTTTCCGTGCTGATCTTCGATCTCGACCGCTTCAAGGAGACGAACGACTGCTTTGGCCATGCGGTGGGCGACCGCGTGCTCAAGATTTTCGCCGCCACCTTGACCCAGCAGCTTGCACAAGGACTGCATCGTCGCCCGCGTCGGCGGCGAGGAATTCGCCGCCATTCTGCCCCGTGCCGATCCGGTCACGGCGACCCATGCCGCCGAGGCGGTCCGCGCCGCCTTCGCCAGCTCGGCCGCGACGGTCGATGGCCTGGCGGTGGCGGGCACGGTCAGCGTCGGCGCCGCCTCCAATGTGGACGTCGATTGCGATCTGAGCTCGCTGTTCCGCCGGGCCGACGCCGCGCTCTATGCGGCGAAGAATGCCGGCCGCAATCGGGTCGAGCTCATCGGCCCGGAGGACATGGGAGGGCTAGAGACGGTGCGCGCCTCGATGCGGTGCGTCCCGGGCCGACCGCGAGCCGTCCCGCCGGCCGGCGGAATCCGACGCGGCCTGAGCCGCGCGAAGGGGCGCCGAGGCCCGGCAGGCGGCCTTTCGCCTTGTCTTGACGCCGTTGGACCGCGTGCACACCTCCGGTACTCGACAGGGTGGGGTTGATTTCCTATAAGCCAGGGCCTTGCTCGCGCCGCCGCCTCTCGCAGCGGGCGCGACACGCCGAGGGCCCAGGTAGCTCAGTTGGTAGAGCAGCGGACTGAAAATCCGCGTGTCGGTGGTTCGAATCCGCCCCTGGGCACCACTCTTTGTCGCAGCCTCAGCCCGCAAATTTTCTCCAAAGCGACTCGAACACGCGCGTCGAACCATTTGGTCGCGCGAAATAAACTGCATTCGACGACGAACTTGCGCTGCGCGCGTCGATCTCGTTGCCCCTGTCACATTTTTGATTTATGGTAAATTCACAGTCGTGAGTTAGTTTCAGTTGCGTGATGGCGTTGTCAGCAGATTCCGAACATCTGGATGTATTGCGCCGTGGCCCCCGCGCCTGGAACGCGTGGCGCCGCCATCATCCTAGCCTTATCCCGAATTTGACCGGCCTTGCGCTCAGCCTGAGCGAGCGTCAGCTTGGCCCCATCAATGGCGGCCCGATCAATTTGTCGTCCGCCCGTCTGCGCCGGGCGGCGCTTCGCTTCGCCACCCTGTCGGAAGCCGACCTTACCCGCGCGGACCTCTCCGGCGCCGATTTGACCGACGCCAGGCTCGACGGGGCCGACCTGACTTGCGCCAATTTGTGCCGGACGGTCTTGGACGGCACGAGCTTCGCCGGCGCCACCTTGGCCGGGGTCAATGTGGGCGGCACGGATTTCAGCAAGGCGCGCGACCTCACCCAGGAGCAGATCGCCGTCTGCATCGGCGATGCCTACACCCTGCTGCCGGCGCATCTTGAAATCCCGCGGCCCTGGATCGAGACCGAGATCGATTTCGAGGCCTCGCGCGCGCCGGCCAAGCCCCAGGAGGCGCCGGTCGTCTTTATGATGCGGGACCGCAGCACGGCCGCCACCGTATCCTGGCTCATCGGGGGCCCCCTGACGGCCGCGTAGCTTTGCCGCGTTGCCCGGGCTCAAGCCTTAAGCGACAGTCCCCCGCTTTCAAGTTGCACCCGCCTAAGCCTTTGCGGGCCTTATCCCGCGACCCCGAACTCTAGCGTGGCTTCTCGATCATGACGCTGCTGCAAGCGCTGGTGCTCGGCATTGTCGAAGGCCTGACCGAGTTCCTGCCCATCTCCTCGACCGGCCACCTCATCTTGGCCGCCAAGCTGCTCGGCCTGCCGCAGACCGAATTCCAGAAAAGCTTCGAGATCGTGATCCAGCTCGGCGCCATCCTCGCCGTGGTCGTGCTCTATTGGCGAAGCTTCCTCAGGCTGAGCATCGACCTCAAGGTCCTAGCGGGCTTCATCCCGACCGGGATCATCGGTCTTGCCCTCTATCACGTGGTGAAGACCTATCTCCTCGGCAATGAGATGGTCGTGCTCGCGGCGCTGGCGCTTGGCGGCGTGTTCTTGATCCTGTTCGAGCTATGGCACCGGGAGCCTGCCGGCGCCGTGGGCCACGTCGACTCGATCAGCTACCTCCAGGCCGTCTGCATCGGTGTCTTCCAGGCCGTGGCCGTCATCCCCGGCGTGTCGCGCTCCGGCGCCACCATTGTCGGCGGCCTGGCGCTGGGCCTGAAGCGCGAGACGATCGTGGAATATTCGTTCCTGCTCGCCGTCCCCACCATGCTCGCCGCCACCGGCCTTGACCTCTCAAGAACGCCTCGAGCTTCACCGCCTCGGAGAGCGGCGGGCTGGCGGTGGGCTTCATCGCCTCCTTCGTCGTGGCCATGGCGAGCATCAAATTCCTGCTCGCCTTCGTGCGCACGCGCACCTTCATCCCCTTCGGCATCTACCGGCTCGTGGCGGCGGTGCTGTTCTACTTTTTTGTGGGCTGAATGGAGGCCGGCTCCGGCGCGGGGCCGTCCCACGCACTTAGCGGCGCTTGTAGCCGGTGACCATGGCCCGCACCAAATTCTCGCGATGCTCGAAGCTCGCCAGCACCACGGCGGCGATATGGGCGAGCACGAGTGCCAGCGTGATATTGGCCAGAAGCTCGTGGACGTCTTCCAACCCTTCGCCGGTCTCGCGCGTGAACATGCCGGCAAGCGGTCCCGCCTGCTGATCGCCGCCATAGACGATGAGGCCGGTGACGACCGTGGCCGCGAGAAAGAGGAGGAGGACGATCACCATGGCGCCGCCGCCCGGGCTGTGGCCGAGATAGCGTGGCGCGCGCATGAAGACGAGATCGCGCACATAGCGGAGCGTCGTGGCGGGCGCATAGAGAAAATCGGCGAAGCGCGCATGGGGCGAGCCGATGAAGCCCCACAGGACGCGCACGAGGATGAGCGCGCCGACGATATAGCCCGCCCACACATGCACCTTGAGCATGTCGTCCTCGGTGAAATAGGCCACCGTGAAGGCGACGAGCAGGGTCCAGTGGAAGATCCTCACGATCGGGTCCCAGACATAGACCCGCTCTTGGTCGCGACCGGCCATCAGTGCCTCCTAGCTCTGTGTTGGGCGCCCCTTAGGGGTGCCGCTTGCCTCGATGGATGGAGGCGCCGCCGGCGCCTCGGGTGGATCGTCGTCCAGCGCCCGGTAGGACGCGCCTTCCAGATCCTCGAACTGACCGGAGCTAAGCGCCCAGAGAAAGGCCGCCAAACCGAGGCCGCCGAGAAAGAGCGCGGCCGGGATGAGCCAGGCAAGCGCCGTCACCCGCGCCTCCTGAAGGACAGCCGCGTGGCGTTGAGGGTGACGAGGATCGAGGAGGTGGACATGACGATCGCGGCGATCAGGGGCGTCACCATGCCGGCCATGGCAAAGGGCACCGAGATGAGATTATAGACGAAGGCCACGCCGAAATTCTGCAAGGCCATGCCCCGCGCCCGCCGCGCGGTGGCGATGATCTCCGGCACGGCGCCGAGGTTATCGCCCTGGAACACGAAATCGGCGGCGCGCTGGCTGATATCGGCGGCGCTCGCGGGCGAGATCGAGGCGTGGGCCGCGGCCAGCGCCGGTGCATCGTTGAGGCCGTCGCCGACCATCAGCACCTTGTGCCCCTCGGCCGCGCGCGCTTCGAGCCAGGCGATCTTGGCGGCGGGGGAAAGCTCGGCCGCGAAGTCCGCGATGCCGGCGGCTTCCGCGGCCGCTTCCACGGCGCCCGCGCGGTCGCCCGACAGGAGCGCAAGCGGGAAGCCCCGCCGCTGCAAGTCCGCGATCGTCTCGGCCGCGTCGGGGCGGAGCGCATCGGCGAAGCGGAACCGCACCGGCGCGTCCCAGGGGCGGTGGTACCAGACCTCGCTTTGCCCACCCTTGCTCGCCACCCCGCACCAGGCGGCCGAGCCGAGCCGCTCCTCGCCTTGGGGCAGCATGCGCTTCAGCCCGTGCCCGGGCACTTCCTCGCTGCCCGTCGCCGCCGCCACGCGGCAACCCCGCATCTTCGCCGCGGCGACGATGGCGCGGGCATAAGGATGCTTGCTCGCCGCCGCGAGCGAGGCCGCCGCCGCGAGCGGGGCGTCGGCGATGGTCTCGGCGTGGAGCAGGGTGGGGCGCCCGAGGGTGAGCGTTCCCGTCTTGTCGAACACCACCATGTCCGCTTCCGCCACGCGCTCGAGCCCGTCACCCGCCTTGACCACGATGCCCTGGCGGAACAGGCGGCTCACGGCGGCGATTTGCACCGCGGGCACGGCGAGCGCAAGCGCGCACGGGCAGGTGATGATGAGGACGGCGATGGCGTAAGTAAGCGCCGTCTGCCACGGCGCCCCCATGATGAGCAGCCAGCCGAGGAACGTGGCGAGGCCGAGCCCATGCACGGCCGGCGCATAGATTTGTGCCGCGCGGTCGGCGAGCCGGCGGTAGCGCGCCTTGCCCTGCTCGGCCGCCAGCATGAGGCGGCCGATCTCGGCGAGCAGCGTTGCGCTATCGGCGGCGGTGACCTCGATCATGAGCGGCTGCATCAAATTGAGCGTGCCGGCATAGATCGTCTCGCCCGGCTTGACCGTCACCGGCAGCGTCTCGCCGGTGATCAGGCTTTGGTCGATCTCGCCCATGCCCTCGGCGAGCACGCCGTCGGCGGCGACACGCTCGCCGGCGGCGACGAGCAGGCGGTCGCCGGGCTGAAGCGCATGCGCGGGCACGGAGCGCGTGCTGCCGTCCCCGCCGATGAGCGTGGCCATGCCGCTTTGCAGGCTGACGAGGTTCTGCGCCTCGCTCCGGGCGCGGACGCGCAAGGTCTCGTCGAGGAAGCGCCCGACCAGGAGGAAGAACAGAAGGGAGACGGCGGCGTCGAAATAGACCTGCTCATTGCCGCGCACCGTCTGATAGAGGCTCATGGCCGTGGCGAGCAGAATGGCGAGCGAGATCGGCACGTCCATGTTCAGCCGGTATGCGCGCAAGGCGCTCGCCGCCGAGGTGAAGAAGGGCTGGCCGGCATAGGCGACGGTGGGCAGCGCGATCAGCGCCGACAGCCACCAAAACAGCGCTTTCAGGCTCGGGTCCATGTCGCCCGCTCCCCCGGCCCACACCGAGACGGAGAGCAGCATGATGTTCATGGCGGCAAAGCCCGCGACCGCCACGCGCCGCAACAAATATTTCTGCCGCGCTTGCTCCTCACCCGGCTTCACCGCTTGCATTGGCGCCGCCGGGAAGCCCGCGCGCTCGAGTGCTGCGATCAATTCGGCCTCGCCGGCGCGCGCGGGGTCATAGGTGACGCTGACCCGCTTGGCGGTGAGATTGGCTCGCGCGCTCACCACGCCTGGGACGCCGAGCGCGGCACGCTCGACCGAGCGCAGGCAGCCGCCGCAGCGCATGCTCTCCACGGCCAAAGTGAGAGCGTCGAGCGGCAGGCGATGCGCGTCCGCCTCGGCCTCGTGCGAGGCTCGTGCGGCGGCATGAAATTGGAGCGTCATGGCGTCTCGGGCACGATCAGGCGTTGCTTCAGCCGGAAGGGCGGGCTCCCCGGCATCCCTGGGTCGTCGGCCGTCGCGGAGACGACCCATTGTCCGGGGGACAATGGGATGGCGGCCGCATAGACGCCCGGCTGCATCTCGTCGAGGTTGAGGGTCACGTCCTGCGCGTCGGTGGCCGGGCGCCCGAGCGTGGCTTGAACGCGGCGCCCTTGCAGCTCATGTCCGTCGCGATCGTGCAGGGCGAGGCTGAGGCGGCCGGCGGCATAGCTGAGATCGGTACGCCAGCCTTGCGCGTCCTGCCGCGCGGCTTCGGCCAGCGTCTCGTTATAGGCGAGACCCTTGCGGTAGGGATCGGCCGTGTCGCCGCCGCCAAAAGTATCGAGCGCGTAATAGAGAAAGATGCCATTGGCCAAGAAAATCACGCCGAAAAAGGCAATGAAGCCCATCAGCACGTGGCGCCCGTTGATGCCGTCGCGGAACCAAACGTCGCCGCTCATCGCTCGGGCCCCCGGAAGGTGAGCTTGTGCTCGGCCTCGTTGGAATTCGCCGCGTCGGTGACGATGAGGGAGAAGTCCGCGGCTTCGCCGGGCAGCGCCGCGACATCCTTCTTGTCGAGCGTCACATAGGCGCGGAGCGCCTGCAGCTCGTCCGGCGGCACGGTGATCACCGGTTGCGCCTCATGCTCTTGGCCCACGACGGTGAGGGTGGCGCCCGGCAGGCCGGCGAGCGCGAGGTGGAAGGAGTGCGGCTCATACAGCTTGTTCAGGAGCTTGATGGTGTAGCCGTTGCGGATGCCGCCGTCGGAGAGCTTGACGTAGAGAGGGTTGCGGTCGTGCAGGATGCTGACTTCGAGGTTGGGCCGGAGCGCCAAAGCCGTGAGCATGATGGCGCCGACCACGGCGATGGCGCTCGCATAGAGCACGACGCGCGGCCGGAACAGCTTGATGGGAGCCGCCCCATGCGGCTCCATCTCCAGATTGCGCACGGTGTCGTAGGCGATCAGCCCGCGCGGCCGGCCGACTTTGTCCATGATCTCGTCGCAGGCATCGATGCACAGCGCGCATTGGATGCATTCGAGCTGCGGGCCGAGGCGGATATCGACGCCGGTTGGGCAGACGGCGATGCACTGCGTGCAATCGATGCAATCGCCGCGCCCCTCCCAGCTCTGCCCGATCTTGTGGGGCCCGCGCGGCTCGCCCCGCCAGGCGCGATAGGAGATGAGCAGCGAATCGCGGTCGAACATCGCGCCCTGGATGCGCGGCCACGGGCACATATAGATGCACACCTGCTCGCGCGCGATGCCGCCCAGCACATAGGTGGTGGCGGTGAAGATGCCGACGAACAGATAGGCCGCGACCGGCGCCTGCAAGGTGACGAGCTGGCGGGCGAGCGTCGGCGCGTCGGCGAAATAGAACACCCATGCGCCGCCCGTGGCGATGGCGATCAGGAGCCAGCTCAGATGCGTGGCCCCCTTGCGCAACATGCTCTCCGCCGCCCAGGGATGCTTGTCGAGACGGAGCCGCGCATTGCGGTCGCCCTGCCAGAAGCGCTCGACCGCGATCATCAGATCGGTCCACACCGTCTGCGGACAGGTATAGCCGCACCACACCCGGCCCGCGAGCGAGGTGACGAGGAAGAGGACGAGCGCCGCAAGCACGAGCAGCCCGGTGACGAAATAGAATTCCTGCGGCCAGATCTCGAGGAAGAAGAAAAAGAAGCGCCGCGACGGAAAGTCGATGAGCACGGCTTGATCGGGGAGATAGGGCCCGCGGTCCCAGCGCAGCCACGGCACCACATAATAGATGCCGAGCGTCACCGCCATGACGATCCATTTGATCGTGCGGAAGCGGCCATGGGCCTCCTTGGGATAGACCTTGACGCGTTGCGCGTAGAGGCTCTCCTGCGAGCGCGCCGTGACGTGCTCGGCGACCTCGACCGGCGCCTTCATGCTGCCTTGGGCTTCTATCGGCCGCTTCCTGGTCCTCCATGATCAACACCGCCGACCTCGAAGGCGCTAACGGCCGCCGCCGAGCGAATGGACGTAGATGGCGAGCTCCTTGATCGTCTCCGGATCGAGGCGGTGGCTCCAAGCGGGCATCACCCCGCCGCGTCCATTGCGTATCGTATCCATGATCGTGGCCTTGTCGCCAGCATAGAGCCACAGCTCGTCGGTGAGGTCGGGCGCGCCGAGGGTAGGATTGCCCTTGCCGTCCTTGCCATGGCAGGGGGTGCAATTGTCGGCGAAAATCTTGGCCCCCCGGTCGGCCGCGGCCTGATCGTCGGCGCGGCCCGAGAGCGACAGCACATATTCGGCCACGTCTTGGATTTGCGGCTCCGCCAGCGTTCCCATGCGGCCGAAGGCGGGCATCTGGTTGCTGCGCGTGTCCGGATCGTCGGCGCGGATGCCATGCAGGATCGTCTGGTGGATGGCGGCGAGCGTGCCGTCGCCCCACAGCCAGGAATCGTCGCGCAGATTGGGATAGCCGAACGCGCCTTGCGCGCCGCGCCCATGGCAGGGCGCGCAATTGTCGCCGAAGGCCGCCTCGCCGCCGGCGAGCGCAAAGCGCAACAGCTCGGGGTCCGCCACGATGGCGTCGAGGCTATTGGCGGCGATCTTCTCGCGATATTGCGCCTTGGCGGCCTTGGCCGCCACGAGCTGCTCGGCCACATGCTCGCGCTGGCTATAGCCGAGCACGCCCTTGGAGTAGGTGGCGACGAGCGGCCAGGCCGGATAGACGATCCAATAGCCGATGGCCCAGATGATGGTGGCGTAGAAGGTGAGCAGCCACCAGCGGGGCAGGGGCTTGTTCAGCTCCCTGATGCCGTCCCATTCGTGGCCGGTGGTCGCGACCCCGGTCGCCTCGTCTTTGTCGTGGCTAGCCATGGCGCTCAGTCATCCGTTTCCTGGTCGGGGTCTTTCTGCAGCGGAATCTGCGCATCCTTCTCGAAGCGCTTCTTGTTGCCGGGCCAGAAGGCGTAGATCACGACGCCGACGAACAGCGCGAGGAAGAACAGCAGGGCTGCGACTTGCGTGTAGTTGGACACCTGTTCATAGGTCATGGCGCGTTACCTGAGATTGGGCCCCTCGGCGTCGAACTTGGCGAAGTCGACGAGGGTGCCGAGCATCTGCAGATAGGCGATGACGGCGTCGAGCTCCGACACATAGCTCGGGTTGTCGTCGAATTGCCGGACCTGCGCCTTGGGATAGCGGGCGAGGAAGTCCTTGGCGCCTTGCGCGGCCGGGTCGAGCTGGCGCTCGAGATCCGCGCGCGCATTCTCGATCATCTCGTCGGTGTAAGGCACGCCGACTTCCCGGAGCGTCTTCATGCGCTCGGCGATGTCGCGATAGTCGAGCTCGTGGCGGGCGAGGAAGGGATAGCCCGGCATCACCGATTCCGGCACCACCGCCCGCGGATTTCCCATATGCGCCACGTGCCACTCGTCGGAATATTTGCCGCCGACGCGGGCGAGGTCGGGCCCGGTCCGCTTCGACCCCCATTGGAAGGGATGGTCGTACATGCTCTCGGCGGCGAGGCTGTAATGGCCGTAGCGCTCGACCTCGTCGCGCAAGTGAGCGGATCATCTGGCTGTGGCACAGATAGCAGCCTTCGCGGATATAGATGTCGCGGCCGGCCAGCTCGAGCGGCGTATAGGGCCGCATGCCCTGCACCTTCTCGATCGTCGAGGAGAGCCAGAACAGGGGCGCGATCTCCACCAGGCCGCCGATGGCCACGGTGATGAGGATGCCGATGAGCAGGAGGACCGAGCTCTTCTCCAGGATCTGATGTTTCGACCAATCCATCGCCCGCTCCTATTCCGCCGGCACGGGGCGCAGCTCTGGCGCCGCGGCGATGCGCGGCTGGTCCGCGACATCCACCGGCTCGTCGCCGCGGATGGTGCGCCAGACGTTGTAGACCATGATCAGCGCGCCGATCAGGAACAGGAGGCCGCCCGTCGCCCGGATGATATAGAACGGATGCATGGCCTCGACCGTCTCGACGAAGGAATATTCGAGGAAGCCTTGGCTGTCATAGGCGCGCCACATCAGCCCCTGCAGGATGCCGGACACCCACATCGAGGTGATGTAGAGCAGGATGCCGAGGGTGGCGATCCAGAAGTGCCATTCCACCAGGCGCAGCGAATAGAGCCCGCGCCGGTGCCATAGCCAGGGCACGAGGCAATAGACGGCGCCGAAGGTGATGAAGGCGACCCAGCCGAGCGCGCCGGAATGCACGTGCCCGATGGTCCAGTCGGTATAGTGCGACAGCGCGTTGACCGTCTTGATGCTCATCAGCGGGCCTTCGAAGGTGGACATGCCGTAAAAGGCCACCGACACCACGAGCATGCGGATGACGGGATCGGTCCTGAGCTTGTCCCAGGCGCCGGACAGCGTCATCAACCCGTTGATCATGCCGCCCCAGGACGGCATCCACAGCATGATGGAGAAGGTCATGCCGAGCGTCTGCGCCCAATCGGGGAGCGCGGTGTAATGCAGATGGTGCGGGCCCGCCCAGATATAGAGGAAGATCAGCGACCAGAAATGCACGATCGACAGCCGGTAGGAATAGATCGGCCGCTCGGCGCGCTTGGGCACGAAATAATACATCATGCCGAGGAAGCCGGCGGTGAGGAAGAAGCCCACCGCGTTGTGGCCGTACCACCATTGCGTCATGGCGTCCTGCACGCCGGAGAACAGGCTGTAGCTCTTGGAGCCGAGCAACGACACGGGCATCGCCAGATTGTTGATGATGTGCAGCATGGCGATGGTGACGATGAAGGCGAGGTAGAACCAGTTGGCCACATAGATATGCGGCTCGCGCCGGCGCGCGAGCGTGCCGACGAAGACGAGGAAATAGACCACCCAGACGATGGTCAGCCAGATATCCACATACCATTCGGGCTCGGCATACTCCCTCGATTGGGTGACGCCGAGGAGGTAGCCGGTGGCGGCGAGCACGATGAAGAGCTGATAGCCCCAGAACACGAACCAGGGCGACCAGCGGCCGGCAAGCCGCGCGCGGGAGGTGCGCTGCACCACATAGAAGGAGCTGGCGATCAGCGCGTTGCCGCCGAAGGCGAAGATGACGGCCGAAGTATGCAAGCGGGCGCAAGCGCCCGAAGGTGGTCCACGGCAGGTCGAGATTGAGCACCGGGTAGGCGAGCTGCCAGGCGATGATGTCGCCGACGAGAAAGCCCGCCACGCCCCAAAACACCGTGGCGATGACACCGGCGCGGATGACGCCGTCAGCGTAGCCCGTCTCTTCAGGGGAGGGTTCCCGGCCGCGCAAACGGTCCAGCACATAGATGCCGGCCATCAGCGAGCTCACCAGCAGCAGCCAACCGGCCAGCTCGATGCCCTGGTCCTTGCCGAGCACGGCGAAGGCAAGCCCGATCAAGGTGCACAGGGCGCATCCCACGAGCGCCATCACATCGGAAAAGGCGCTCCATTCCTCGCGTTCCAACAATGCCGCCATATCCCGCTCCCCGGCTTCGGCCGGCGCGACCTTGGGCGACGCGCTCGTCCCGGACGTTGATCAGGATCAAACATGCGCCATTGCCGCAGCTCGCTCAACAGCCGAGCGCGGCATCGCCCACAATCTGGCGGCGAGACCTAAGGCTTGAACACCATGAAATAGAGGTTCGCCAGCGGCAGCAGCGTGGCGATGGTGCCCCAGATGAGCCAGCGCCGGCTCATGCGCCAATAGCTCTGAGGGATGGGGCCGCGCGCGGGAAGGCACGGGCGGCGCGCGCTTGCGCGATCTGGGTGGGGATGAGGACGACGGCCCAGATGATGCCCGAGGCGATGAACAGCCCTTGGCCGAACAGGAGCCAAGTGGTGCGCAGCGGATCGAGCCCCGCAGTCCACACCATGCCATAGGCGCCGATCAGGATGAGCACGATGCCGCCCGAGGTGAACACGAAGTCGGTGATGGTGACGAGGCGCTGGGCGAAAGCGACGACCGGGGGATCCTCGGTCCGGTCGGCGAGCACCTTCCAGAACCCGGTGACGATGATGTTGCCGAGGAACAGGACCACGCCCAGAATATGCACGCTCTTGAAGGCGAAATAGGTCATGGACCGGCGCCTCTTCCCGCATCACTCCTTGAGGCGCGCGAGAATCGCCTCGAGCGTGTCGATGGCCTCTTGCTTGCCGTGCTTTTGCAGGTCGAGCATGAATTTGAAGCCGTCCTGCTCCTCGCGGATGATCTGCGCCTCCCGCGCCGCATCGTCATGCAGGCCGAGCACCTTGTAGCAGCGGATGGGCTCGGCGAATCCCTTTGACCGTGATGGGGCGTCTGCTCCTCCGCGGCCACCACGTCCTTCACCAGCGCATAGGTCTCGTGGCCCAAGAGGATGCCGTTGACCTCGGCCTTGGACTGCAGCCGCGCCGTCATGTTCACCATATTGCCGATGATGGTGTAGTCCATGCGGTCTTCCGAGCCGAAATTGCCCACGGTGCAATAGCCGGTATTGATGCCGATCCTGATCTGGAACGGCCGCTCCGCCCCCAATTCCTGCCACTCATTGCGCAGCTCGCCCATGCGCTGCAGCATGGCGACGGCCATATGCACGCAGGCGCGCGCGTCCTCCTTCGCGCCCTTCGATTCCGGATCGCCGAAGAACACCATGATGGCGTCGCCGATATATTTGTCGATGGTGGCGCCGAAGCGGAGCGCGATGTTCGACATCTCGGTCAAATAATGGTTGAGCAGATTGGTCAGCTCTTCCGATTCGAGCTTGTCCGTGGTCTCGGTGAAATTGACCACGTCGGAGAAGAAGATGGTGAGCTTCTTGCGCGAGGACGCGATCTCGACGTTCTGCGCGCCGGTGAAGATCGAGTTGTAGATCTGCGGCGAGAGATATTTCGACAGCTTGGTGGAGAGCGCCTCGAGCTCCTTGTTCTTCTGCGCGATGAGCTCGGCAGCCTCGTTGAGCTGGCGCTCGTTGTTGTCGCTGAGCCGCATCAGCCGCCGCGTCACGCGAAACAGCTTCTGGTAGCTCTTGAGGAGCAGCGCGTAATTCTGCTTGTCCTCCGCGCGCCCGAAGCCGCCATCGGCCAAGAGCTGCTCGCCCGTGGCGATGACCTCTTCTTCGGTCGCGAAGAGATCGTCGCGCGACATCAGGCGGGCATCTTCTCTAGGTGGAACTTGGCGTTCTCCAGGTCCTCGCCGAATTCCTCGCCGAGCTCCTGCATGGTGTCGTCTTCCGCGTCGTAGAACCAATAGACGTCGACCTTGGCACCCTTGGCGGCCGCGGCGTCCAGCTTGTCCATCACCATCATGACGGCCTTGGCGCTCGACGAGTTGAGATAGATGAGCTCGAAGTCGAAGCGGCAGCCGCCATTGCCGAGCGTGGCGAGATAGGCGTCGAGCGCGGCGAACACCGGATGGTAAAACTCCGTCACGTCCTCGGGGTAGGATTCGCCCGCGAGCTTCAAATGGTTCTGGGCGAAATCGAAGCTGATGGCAGGGGTGCGGGCCGAGGCCGGTATGTCGAGGTTCTGCATCGAACGCACTCTATTTATATCGAGGCCTTGAGGGTGAAGAAGGCGTGCTTGTTGTCCACGTCGGTGAAGTCGAACTCGATCGGCTTCGAGGCGCGGCGGGCGATCTCCATGAAGCCGAGCCCGGCGCCCTTGCTGCCTTCCTCGGGCGCCGCCCGGAGCTTCTCCTTGTGCAGGGCGCGCAGCTCCTCCTTGTTCATGGCGCGGATCTTGGTGAGCCTCGTCCGCAAGCGCTCGACGTCGGAGCGCTCGACGAGATTGCCGGCATAGACGACATAGTCGTCGCCCTCGCGGCCGATGGTCAGCACGCCGTAGCGAATCTCGATGAAGGGCGGCTCCAACGCGCTGTTCGGCACCTTTTCCGCCGAATAGCGGATCATGTTCTGCATCTGCTCGACGAACACGGCGAACACGCTGCGCAGCGTCTTGGTGTCGGCGTCGTCGATGGTGAGCTTCTGCTTGATGGCCTCGCCCACGCCGCTCAGCACTGCTTCCGTCACATAGCCGCTATAGGCGAAGATGATCCCTTGCGCGCGCAGGGTCGAGCGGATGTCAAACAGCTCGCGAGCGAGCATGGGTGCCTCCTCTCCCAAGCGGCACAAAGCCCAACACCGTGAGGTCGTCGCGCCTCAATTGCTCGCCCTGATAGCTTCTCGAACGATCGCTTCAGCGCCTCGGCCTGCTCCTCCATCGGCGCCCCCCGATTGCGCTTGAGCAGGCTCTGGAACCGCCGCTTGCCGAAGGAGCGGCCGCGCGGACCGCCGATCTGGTCGATGAGACCGTCGGTGGTGAGGTAGTAGGCATCGCTGGAATCGAGCGGCAGGGTGAAATCCGTGAAGCGGGTCTCCGGCGGGTAGCGGCGGTAGCCGAGCCCCTTGCGGTCGCCCTTGATCTCGATGACGTCCGTCTGATCGGCCTTCCACAGCGAGAAGCGGGCGCCGGCGAATGTCATCTCCTGCTTGGCGGCGTTGATGAAGCACACCCCGGCCTCGAGCCCATCGTCGGTCTCGCCCTGATCCTGATCCTGGCCGAGCAGGCTTTGCACGCCGCGATGCAGGCCGGTCGAGCACCTGGCTCGGATTGGAGCTCGGTGCGCGCGTCAGCATGCGGTCGAGCATGCCCCAGGCGATCAGCGTCATGAACGCGCCCGGCACGCCATGGCCGGTGCAGTCGCCGACGATGATGGCATAGCCGTCATCGATCGGCTGGAACCAGAAGAAGTCGCCGCCCACGATGTCGCGCGGCTCCCAGATCAAGAAATGGTCGGCGGTCACCGCGGCCAGCTCCTCGCGCGCCGGCAGGATCGCGGCCTGAATGCGGCTCGCATAGCGCAAGCTCTGCAAGATGAGCTGATTGGCGGCGGCGGCCCGCTGCTCGCTTTCCTTGATGTCGGTGAGGTCGCTATAGACCGCGACGCTGCCGCCGCTTGCGATGCGGCGTTCATTGACCTGGAGCCAGGTGCCGTCGGCGCGATGCTCGAGCAGCGGCTCGGTCGGGTTTTGGTGTTGCGCGAGGCGCTGCCGCAGCCAGCCGGCGCCGCGCCCCCTCGCGTCCGCGATCAGCCCGCGCTCCACGGCGCTGCGGATGATCTCCTCATAGCTCATGCCGGGCTCGGGCGCGCCCGCGCCATGATCGAACAGCTCGGCGAATTTGTAATTGCCGAGCACGAGCCGGTCCTCCTTGTCGTAGAGGGAGAAGCCTTCGGAGATCGATTCGATGGCGTCGATGAGGCGCTGCTCGCTCGCGGCAGGTGCCGCCTGTTCGGCGGTCTTGCGCGCCGTGACCTCGCTCCACGAGCCCACCACCTCGAGCGGATTGCCGTGGGCGTCCTTGATCAGATGCTGCTCGTCGCGACCCAGCAATAGGTGCCGTCGGCCTTGCGGAAGCGGTATTCGGCCGTTGCCGGCCCTCTTCGAACAGCTTGACCTGCTCGGCCTCGACCGCGTCGAGATCGTCCGGATGCACGTGGGAGCGCCAGAAGTCCGGCTGCTCCAGATATTCGCCCGGCTCGTAGCCGAGCACGCGCTCGATGTTGTCGCTGACGAAGGTGGGGGCGAAATCGCCGCTCGCCTTGAAGCTGTAAATCACGGCCGGCGCGCTGTGCAGCATGAGCGCGAACCGCGCCTGCGCCGCGTCCTCGGCCGCTTCTGCGTCCTTTCGCGCGGTGATGTTGCTCCACGATCCCACGATCTCGGTGGGCTCGCCGTTCGTCGCCGCGGCGTCAAATATTGTTCGTCGTTGACCCAGCATATAGGCGCCGTTCTTGCTTGCGGAAGCGGTACTCGAGCGCGTATGGCGTGCCTTTTTCGAACAGCTCGGCTGACCTCGGCTTCCACGCGCGGACAGATCGTCGGGGTGGACGTGACTCGCGCCAGAAATTCGGCGTTGCTCGAGATATTTTTCCGGGGCATAGCCGAACAGCCGCTTGATATTGCTCGCTGACGAAGGTCGGCGCGTAATCGCCGCTCGCCTTGAAGCTGTAAACCACGGCCGGCGCGCTTTCCAAGAGCGTGGAAAGCCGCGCTTGCGCCGCGCCCTCGGCCGCCTCGGCGGCCTTTCGCGCCGTGATGTCGCTCCACGAGCCCACGATCTCGAGCGGCTCGCCCTTCGCGTCGCGGATCACGTGCTGTTCGTCATTGACCCAGCAATAGGAGCCGTCCTTGCGGCGGAAGCGATATTCGAGCGCGTGCTTGCCGTTCTCGAACAGGCTCGGTGACCTCGGCCTCGACGCGGGCGAAGATCGTCCGCGTGCACGCGCTCGCGCCAGAAATTCGGATTGTCGAGATATTCGCGAGGGCTATAGCCGAACAGCGTCTCGATATTGGCGCTGACGAAAGTGGGCGCAAAGTCGCCGCTCGCCTTGAAGCTGTAAATCACGGCGGGAGAGGCACTCAAGCAGTTGCGCGAGCCGCTCGCCGCGCGGTGGCCTTGGCCTCACCGATCGGGCGCGGGCTTCCTGCTCCTGCGCGCGCGCGGTCTCGTTCAGGACCTGCTCGATGATTTCCGCCACCGCGGCGAGATCGATTTCGCCGGGCGTGGCGCGCAGTTTCTCTGCCAGGGCGACCGCAGCCGTCTCGGCGCATTTCTTGAGTTCCGTCATGCCCCAATTTTCTAGCACGTGAGGTCAAGGGTTAGGTCTAACCCCCGGCAAATACATAGCATGTGCCAAAGCGTTAGGGCACCGCTTGCTTGAACATCCTCAATGGTTTTCGCGGGGACTAACGGTCGCGGGCGCGCCCCGCTGCACGCTTATTTTTGGGGACGAGTGGCGCCTCCAAGCGCCTTGGCGCGCCTTAACGATTGGCTTTGCGCGGCCTTTGCCTAAACTGCCGATGCTCAAGGATAGTAAGGAGTCTGCCTGATATGAGGGGGAACGATGTCCGAACTTTCACGCCGTCACGTGCTGGGTGGTGCAGCCATGGCTAGCCTCTTTGCCACCGGCGCAAGCGCCGGCCTTTTCGAGACGGAGCAGCCGCCCTTCGGTCCGGCTCCGGCGCCTCTTGCCGGCCCCACGCTCCCGTCCTTCCGCTTCCCCTTGGGTGCGCAGAACGCCAAGACTTTCGACGGCGGCACCGCCAAGGAAGCGACCATCGTCCAGTTCCCGGTGTCGGAGAAACTTGCCGGCGTCTATATGACGCTCGCGCCGGGCGGCTTGCGCGAGCTCCATTGGCACGCGAACGCCGCCGAATGGGCCTATGTGATCGACGGCCGTTGCCGCGTGACCACCATCGACCCCGACGGGCGCTGCGAGATCGTCGATTTCGGCCCGGGCGACGTGTGGTACTTCCCGCGCGGCCACGGCCATTCGATCCAGGGCTTGGGGCCGGGCGATTGCGTGTTCGTGCTCGTCTTCGACAATGGCTATTTCTCCGAGTTCGGCACCTTCTCCATCACCGACTGGGTCGGTCACATCCCGCCCGAAGTGCTGGCCAAGACCTTCGGCGTGCCGGCCGCGACCTTCACCCCCTTCCCGAAGAAGGAGGTCTATATCGCCAAGGGACCGGTGCCGCCCGCGCTGAGCCAAGACCCCGCCCCGGGGTCGCTCAAGGAAGTGCCGCTCACCCATCGCTACCGGCTGCTCGCCGAGGCGCCGGACCATTTCGCCGGCGGCACCATGCGCATCGTCTCGGAGCGCGAGTTCCCCATTTCCACGACCATGACCGGGGCGCTGCTCACCATCAAGCCGGGCGGGTTGCGCGAGCCCCATTGGCACCCGAACGCCGCCGAATGGCAGTTCTATCTCAAGGGATCGGCGCGCATGACCGTGTTCGGCTCCCATGGCCGCGCCCGCACCGACGAGTTTGCCGCCGGCGACGTCGGCTATGTGCCGCAGGGCTATGGCCATTACATCGAGAACACCGGCGCCGACGAGATGGAGGTCGTGCTCGTCCTCAACAACGCGACCTATCAGTCGATCTCGCTCACCGCCTGGATGGGCGCCAATCCCGACCTCCTCCTCGCCACCAATTTCCACCAGCCGGAAAGTGTCTTTGCCGATTTCCCGAAAGACGGCGTGATCATGCCGGAAGGGAAGACCTGAAGCGGCTCGCGCTGAGGCATTTTGCCGTTTGGACGCTTATTCGGGTCTTTTCCGCCCCTTGAGGCGCGGCCGGCCATGCTAGGCTTGAGTCTTGCCCCTGCGGCATCAGGGAGCCCGAGACCCGCTCCCGGAGTTTTGATATCTCAGGGACCCGGGTTTCCGGCGTAAGATGCAGGCATGATTTAAAAGCTCAATCGCAATGGCGGCACGAGCCGCGAGCGGAAAAGCGAGAGCGACGAGGAGGACGAGATGCCGCCCGTCCGCGACGAAGTTGCCGCACCCAAGGCGCGGAAAGCCCCCGAACGCGCGCCCGCGGCCGAGCCGGCGACGGAGACCGAGGCGACCGGAAGCGGGCGCCGCGGCGGCACCGTGCTCCTCCTGCTGCTGCTCGTGGTCGCCGCGGGCGCCGTTGGCTACCGCTATTGGGGCTTCTGGAAGACGAATGCGCCGGCCGCTGCCGCGCCGCCGCCGCCGGCCGTCACCGTCGCCAAGCCCCTGGTCAAGGACCTCGTGGAGTGGAAGGACTTCACCGGCCAGTTCCAGGCCGTCGACTATGTCGATGTGCGGGCGCGGGTGAGCGGCTATCTCGAATCGATCAACTTCACCGACGGCCAGATCGTCAAGAAGGGCGACCTGCTCTTCGTCATCGAGCCGAAGCCCTACGAGCTCGCGCTCGAGACCGCCAAGGCGCAGCTCGCCCAAGCCGAAGCCCAGCTCGAGCTGGCCAAGGCCCAGCTCGGCCGCACGGCGCAGCTCAAGCAGAAGGACTACGCCACCCAAGAGACCTATGACGAGCGGGTCTCCCAGGTGAATATCGCCTCCGCCGCGCGCGACTCCGCCATTGCGGCGGTCGACCAGGCCCAGCTCAATCTCGACTATACGCGCGTGACCGCCCCGATCCCGGGCCGCGCCAGTCTGCATGAGCTGAGCGTCGGCAACCTCGTCATCGGCGGCACGACCGGCACGCCCACGCTCCTCACCACGCTCGCCTCGCTCGACCCGATCCACCTCTTCTTCAATGTGAGCGAGGCCGACGGCATGACCTATAAGCGGCTGGTGCTGAAGGGCGAGATCCCCTCGGCGCGGGACAACAAGGTCGAGGTCCAGGGCGAGCTCATCGACGAGACCAATTGGCCGCTCAAAGGCACGATCGATTTCGTCGACAACCAATATGACCGCTCCACCGGCACGATCCGCGTGCGCGCCGCCTTCCCCAATCCCAATTATTTCATCACGCCCGGGCAATTCGGCCGCGTGCGCGTGCCCATGTCGCAGCTGCACCCGGCGCTGCTCGTGCCCGACGCGGCCGTGGTGACCGATCAGTCGACCAAGATGCTGTTCACCGTGTCGCCCGACGGCACCGTGGTGCCGAAGCCGGTCGAGCTCGGTCCCGTCCAGGACGGCAATCTCCGCATCATCCGCAGCGGCATCGATGCCAATGACGAGGTGATCGTCAACGGCCTGTTGCGCGCTCGTCCCGGGCAGAAGGTCACGCCCGAGCAAGGCACGGTCGAAGGCTCGGCCACTCCCAAGGAATGACCGGGCGCGGACGCGGGATGATTGCTGCATGAACATCTCGCATTTCTTCATCGACCGGCCGATCTTCGCCGCCGTCATCTCCATCATCATCACTCTGATCGGCGGCGTGTCCTATTTCGCCCTGCCGGTGGCGCAATATCCGGAGATCGCCCCGCCTTCCATCTCGGTGTCGGCGTCCTATCCCGGCGCCTCGGCCGAGATCGTGGCCAAGACCGTGGCGACGCCGCTCGAGCAGGAGGTCAACGGCGTCGACAACATGCTCTATATGACGTCGCAATCGACGAGCGACGGCAGCATGTCGCTGGCGGTGACCTTCAAGCTCGGCACCGATCTCGATACGGCGCAGGTGCTGGTGCAGAACCGCGTCTCCACCGCGCTGCCGCGCCTGCCGGAAGAGGTCCGCTCCATCGGCGTGACGGTGACCAAGCAATCGCCGGACCTCATGCTGGTGATCCATCTGTTGTCGCCGGACGGCTCGCGCGATCAGCTTTACATCTCCAACTACGCCACCCTGCACATCAAGGACGTGCTGTCCCGCATCGACGGCGTCGGCAACGTCACCATTTTCGGCGCCCGCGACTATTCGATGCGCATTTGGCTCGATCCGGAGAAGCTCGCCTCCCGCAACCTGACGGCGGGCGATGTCCTGGCGGCGCTCAGGGGACAGAACGTGCAGGTCGCGGCCGGCGTCATCAACCAGCCGCCGGTGCCGCAGCCGGGCGCCTTCCAGCTCAACGTGGAGACGCAAGGGCGTCTCACCGATCCCGAGCAGTTCGGCAACATCATCGTCAAATCCGACGCCGACGGCCGGGTGGTGCGGGTCCGCGACGTCGGCCGAGTCGAGCTCGGCGCCGCGGATTACAGCCGCAACGGCTATCTCGATGAGAGCGTGGCCATGCCCTTGGGCATCTTCCAGCGCCCCGGCTCGAACGCTCTTGCCACCGCCGCCCAGGTCGAAGCGACGATGAAGGAGCTCTCCAAGTCGTTTCCCATTGGGCCTGAAATACGACATCGTCTACAACCCGACGGTCTTCATCTCTCAATCCATTTCCGCCGTGCTCCACACCATGTTCGAGGCCGTCATCCTCGTCGTGGTGGTGATCATTCTCTTCCTGCAGACCTGGCGGGCGTCGATCGTGCCCATCGTCGCCATCCCGGTGTCGCTGATCGGCACCTTCGCCATGCTCGAGGCGCTCGGCTTCTCGCTCAACAATTTGTCGCTGTTCGGCCTCCTGCTCGCCATCGGCATCGTCGTCGACGACGCCATCGTCGTGGTGGAGAATGTCGAGCGCAATATCCGCGAGGGCTTGAGTCCGCGCGACGCCGCCTACAAGACCATGGAGGAGGTGGGCGGCGCGCTGATCGCCATTGCGCTCGTGCTCTCCGCCGTGTTCATCCCCTCGACCTTCTTGACCGGCATTCTCGGCCAGTTCTTCCGCCAATTCGCCGTCACCATCGCCACCTCGACGGTGATCTCGCTGATCGTCTCGCTCACGCTCAGCCCCGCGCTCTGCGCGCTGCTGTTCAAGCCGCACGATCCCAACCCGAAACAGAACCTGCTGACGCGTCCGATCAACGCCTTCTTCAAGGGCTTCAACCGCAGCTTCGAATGGCTGTCCTCGCGCTATGGCGGCCTGACCCGGCGCTTGGTGCGCGTCGCCCTGTTGATGGTCGTGGTCTATGTGGGGCTCATCGGCCTGACCGTCTACCAGTTCATCCAGGCCCCGACCGGCTTCATCCCGCAGCAGGATCAGGGCTATCTCATCAACATCATCCAGCTGCCGCCGGGCGCCTCGCTTGCCCGCACCGACGAATTGACTCGGCGGGTCACCAAGATCGTGCTCAAGACGCCCGGCATCGCCCATGCCGTGCCGATCGTCGGCCTCGACGGCGCCACCTTTACCAATTCGCCGAATTCCGCCGTGATCTTCACCCCGCTCGACGACTTCAAGGAGCGCGCGGAAAAAGGCCTCAGCGCGCAAGCCATTATTGCCAGCCTCAATAAGCAATTCGCCCAGATCCAGGACGCCCTCTTGATCAGCGTGTCGCCGCCGCCGGTGCGCGGCATCGGCACCACCGGCGGCTTCAAGATGGAGGTGCAGGACACCCATGGCGGCGATCCGGCGCAGCTTGAGGCCGTGACCCAAACCATCGTGGGAGCGGCCAATCAGACCCCGGGGCTCAGCAGCATCTTCACCACCTTCAACACGCGCACGCCCAAGATCTATGCCGATATCGACCGCGTCCGCGCCGAGATGCTGGGCGTCAAGGCCGACGACGTGTTCCAGACCCTCGAAGTCTATTTGGGCTCGCAATATGTCAACGACTTCAACTTTCTCGGCCGCACCTATCGCGTGACGGCGCAGGCCGACGGCAAGTTCCGCCAGGATTTGCATTCGGTCTCGGAGCTGAAGACCCGCAATGCGAAGGGAGAGATGGTGCCGCTCGGCGCGGTCGCCTCCTTCCGCAACATCACCGGTCCCTACCGGGTCGAGCATTTCAATCTCTATCCCTCCGCGGCGGTGCAGGGCGGCGTGTCGCCCGGCTATTCCACCGGCTACGGCCTCGCCGCCATGGCCAAGATTGCCAACCAGCTGCTGCCGGACGGCTACGCCTTTCAATGGACCGAGATCGCCTATCAGGAGCAGCTCGCCGGCAACACCGCCATCTACGTGTTCATGGCCTCGGTGGTGTTCGTGTTCCTGCTGCTCGCGGCGCAATATGAGAGCTGGTCGCTGCCGCTCGCCGTGATTCTGATCGTGCCCATGTGTCTGCTCGCCGCCGTGAGCGGGCTGCTCGCCCGCGGCATGGACGTGAACATCCTGGCGCAGATCGGCTTCGTCGTGCTGATCGGCTTGGCGGCCAAGAACGCGATTCTGATCGTGGAATTCGCGCGCCAGAACGAGGAGCATGGCGAGGACCGATTCCAGGCGGCGACCGAAGCCGCCCGCGTGCGGCTGCGGCCCATCCTGATGACCTCCTTCGCCTTCATCCTCGGCGTGCTGCCGCTCGTCATCGCCACCGGCGCGGGCGCCGAGATGCGCCAGTCGCTCGGCACCGCCGTGTTCTTCGGCATGCTCGGGCGTGACGATCTTCGGGCTGATCTTCACGCCCGTGTTCTACGTCGTGGTGCGCAAATTCGCCGCCAAGCCCAAGGGCCATGCCGCGCCGCGCCAAGCGCCCGCCGAGTAGGCCTACGGCACGAGCACCACGCGGAAGCGGGCATCGCCGCTCATCATCCGGGCATAGGCCTCCGCCGCTTGCGTGAGCGGATAGGTCTCGATCATCGGCTTGACGCCGGTGAGCGCGCTGAAGCGCATGGTGTCCTCGGAATTCGGCGGCGCGTCCCCGAGGGCCAGCCCGCCACCGACGCGGCGCTCGCCGATGAGCTGCAGCGGCGTCGACCTCGATGGGCTCGGGCGAGGCCCCGACCACGAGCAGCTTGCCGTCGATGCCGAGGCCCTCGATCAATGGCGTCATGGCTTTGGCGCTGGTCACGGTGGCGAGGATCACCTTGGCGCCGCCCATCTCGGTCAGCACCTTCGCGGCGTCCTCGGCCTTGCTGTCGATATAGCGGTGGGCGCCGAGCTTCAGCGCCAGTTTCTCTTTGTCTTTGCCGCGCGCGATGGCGACGGTGCGGAAAGCCCATCTTCGCCGCGAATTGCACGCCGAGATGGCCGAGGCCGCCGATGCCGAGGATCGCCACCAAATCGCCGGCGCGCGCGCCGGAATGGCGCAGCGCATTATAGGTGGTGATGCCGGCGCAGAGCAGCGGCGCTGCGTCGACGGCATCGAGATCGTCGGGAATGGCGGCGAGCGCCTCGATGCGGCGCGATCATGTAGTCGGCATAGCCGCCGTCATAAGCCATGCCCGGCACCTTGGGCTTTGACGCACAGTGATGAAATCGCCGCGCCGGCAATTTACGCACACGCCGCAATGGCCGCCATGCCAGCCGACGCCGACGCGCTGGCCGACGCGCCAATTGGTGACGCCGGCCCCGAGCGGCATCGATACGGCCCGCGATCTCATGGCCCGGCACCGCCGGATAGTGAATGCCGGGGAAGGTGCCCGTCGCCACGAAGGAATCGCTGTGGCAGATGCCGCAGGCCTCGACCTTGATCCGCACTTTGCCGGGGCCCGGCTCGGGGAGGGGGCGCTCGACCAGCTCGAACGGGGCCCCCGGCTCTCGGATCTGCACGACGCGCATGGGATTTGCTCCTTGGATTGCGTCCCGGCTCTAGCGGAAGATATGGCGTGGCGCTGATGCCGTTGAAGATCGACTGCATGGCGATGGCCGCGAGCAGCACGCCGAACACCCGCACGATGACCTTCCGCGCCGTGAGCCCGATCAGCTGATGGATCTCCTGGGCAAGCAGCAGGAAGATGGCGGTCACCACCATGACGGCGACGATCGCCGCCACCACCGCCGCGAGCAGGCGGAGATCGCCCTTGGTGTTGGCCGCGAGCACGATCGCGCTCGTCATGGCGCCGGGGCCGGCGAGCAGCGGCGTGGCGAGCGGAAAGACGGCGATCTCGGCATGGCGCTCCGCTTTGGTCTCGGCATCCTCGCTCTCTTTGACGGACAGCGCCGCGGCGGCGCCGGGACGCCGGCTCAGCGTCATCTCGAGCGCGATGGCGAGCAGGATGATGCCGCCCGCGGTCTGTAGCGCCGCGCAGCGATACGCCGAGCTGGTTGAGCACGGGCCCGCCGAACAGGGCAAAGGCGAGGATGATGATGGTGGCGATGAACACGGCCTTGAGCGAGATCGCGCGGCGCTCTCCTTGCGTCATATTGGGCGTCAAGGCGGCGAGCAGCACGGCGATGTCGATCGGGCCGATGACCGCGAAAAACGTGGTGAAGGCGGTGAGCGCGGTTTCCAGCATGAGGCTCGCCAGGGATGTTGACTAAGAATTAGGCCGCCAAGATCGTTGCCCATTAGAGCGCCATCGGCTTAAGATGGCGCAACAACTATAACAGCTGGGAAACGCACCAAAGGGGAGTCGCGGTCGCATTCAGGACATGGCGGGGTTGCATTGCAAAGTGCCGAAAGGGTGAGCGTCAGCGCCGGGGTCGAACCACCCAAGGCGCCTCCCCGCAGATTCTTCGACGAGATGCGCGACGAGAAGGGCAATGTCCGCCCCGCTTACGCGGCCTTTGCCGGGCTGCTCGACAACCTCTCCATCGAATCTCCTGGTCACCAAGCAGGCCGCCGCCGAGGAGCTGTTTCGGCGCCTCGGCATCACCTTCGCGGTCTATGCCGAAGGAGGCTCAACCGAGCGCCTGATCCCCTTCGACCTCATTCCCCGCATCCTCTCCCGCGCCGAGTGGTCGCTCGTGGAGCGCGGCTGCATCCAGCGGGTCAAGGCGATCAATATCTTTCTCTACGACATCTATCACGACCAGGAGATCTTGAAGGCGGGGCTCGTGCCGGAGGAGTTCGTGCTGCTCAACCCGGCCTATCGGCCCGAGATGCTGGGGGTCGAGCCGCCCAACAAGGTCTATGCCCATATCGCCGGCATCGATCTCATCCGCACCGGCGAGCGCGATTTCTACGTGCTCGAGGACAATGTGCGCACGCCTTCGGGCGTCTCCTATGTGCTGGAGAACCGCGAGATCATGATGCGGCTCTTCCCCGACGCCTTCGCCGGGCAGAGCATCTCTCCCGTCGGCAACTATCCTGAGCGCCTGCTCGAGAATTTGCGCGCCGTGGCGCCGGGCGCGCCCTCCAATCCCGTGGTCGTGCTGTTCACCCCCGGCCGCTACAACAGCGCCTATTTCGAGCATGTGTTCCTCGCCGAGCAGATGGGCATCGAGCTCGTCGAGGGCAGCGACCTCTTCGTGCGCGACAGCCAAGTGTGGATGCGCACCACCGAAGGCCCGGTCAAGGTGGACGTGATCTACCGCCGCGTCGACGACGCCTTCATGGACCCGCTCGCCTTCGAGCGCGATTCGGTGCTCGGCGTGCCGGGGCTTCTGTCGGTCATCCGCACCGGCGGGGTGGCGCTCGCCAACGCGCTCGGCACCGGCGTGGCCGACGACAAGGCCATGTATACTTACGTCCCGCGCATGATCGAGTTCTATCTCGGCGAGCACGCCATCCTCGACAATGTGCATACCTATATGCTGCGCGACCCGAAGCAGCGGCAGCATGTGTTCGAGAATTTGCACAATCTCGTGGTCAAGGAGGTGCAGGGCTCGGGCGGCTACGGCATGCTGATCGGGCCCGGCCTCCACCGCCGCCGAGCGCGAGGCCTATAAAGCGCGCGTGATGCGCGACCCCGCCAATTACATCGCCCAGCCGACGCTCGCGCTCTCCACCGCGCCGACGCTCGTCGGCGGCGAGATCATGCCGCGCCATGTCGATCTGCGGCCCTTCGTGCTCTCCGGCAAGGAGACGAGCGTCATTCCCGGCGGGCTCACCCGCGTGGCTCTGCGCCAGGGCTCGCTCGTGGTCAATTCGAGCCAGGGCGGCGGCACCAAGGACACCTGGGTGCTGGAGCGCGACCCATGCTGAGCCGCACCGCCGAGAATCTGTTCTGGATGGCGCGCAGCATGGAGCGGGCGGAGAATACCGCGCGCATGCTCGATGTCAGCTTTCGCATGTCGCTGCTGCCCTCGACCATCGACAAGAAGGCGCTGCATTTCGAGCCGATCCTCGCCATCGCGCCGGGATCGGGACGCTTTCGCGAGCTCTATGGCGAACTCACCCACGACAACATCATCCGCTATGTGGCGCTCGAGCCGGAAAATGGCGGCAGCATCTGGTCGCTGATCCACGATGCGCGCGAGAACGCCCGCGCCCAGCGCACGGCCATTTCCAGCGAGGCCTGGGAAAGTCTGAACTCGACCTGGCTCACGGTGCAGAACCTCGATTTCGAGGGGCTCAAGCGCTGGGGTTATCGCGACTTCTTCGAATGGGTGAAGGAGCGCTCCCATCTCTTCCGCGGCGTGATCTTCGGCACGCTCCTGCATGACGATGCCTTCCGCTTCATCCGCCTCGGCACCTTCATCGAGCGCGCCGACAACACCGCCCGCATCCTCGACGTCAAATATCACGTGCTCTTGCCGCAGGGCGAGCAGGTGGGCGGCTATGTCGACTATTACCAATGGGGCGCGCTGCTGCGCTCGGTCGGCGCCTTCCGCGCCTACCGCACCGTCTATCACGACACCGTCTATCCCTGGCGCATCGCCGAGCTGCTCATCCTGCGCGCCGACATGCCGCGCTCGCTGCATCATTGCTACGGCAATGTGATCGGCACGCTGGACGAGCTCGTGGGCAAGAAGGAGCTCGAATGCCGCCGGCTCGCCGGCCAGACTTTTGCGCGCCTCAAATATGGCCGCATCGACAAGATCTTCAGCGCCGGCTTGCACGAATTCCTGCAAGGCTTCATCGCCTCCAACAATGCGCTCGGTACCCAGCTTCAGGAGGACTTCCTGATGGTGCGGGCGTCGCTCGCGGGAGCGGCCTGATCCATGCTGATCCGCGTTGAGCACACCACGGCCTATGGCTATTCGAAGCCGCTGCATGCGAGCATCCAATATGTGCGCATGACGCCGCTATCGGGCCCCACGCAAGCGGTGGAGAGCTGGAAGCTCTCTTGCCCCGGCGCGCTCGCCGATCCTTGGTACGATCAATATGGCAATCTCTGTCACACGCTGACCGTGGCGGAGCCGGTCACCGAGCTGACCATCAAGGTTTGCGGCCTCGTGCGCACGCGCGAGACGCACGGCGTGGTCGGGCTGGCGCCCTCCGAGCTGCCCTTGGGGCTCTATCTGCGCGACACCCCCTACACCATCGGTTCGACCCCCATTCGCGACCACGCCGCCCGCTTCCGGGTGGCCGCCGAGCGCGACAGGATCGAGGCGCTGCACGAGATCATGCTCACCATCGCCAAGGAGGTGGAGTATCGCAAGGGCGAGACCCATGTTCACACCACCGGCGCCGAGGCGCTGGAGCAGGGCAGCGGCGTATGCCAGGACTATGCCCACATCTTTTGCGCCATCGCCCGGGTGCTCGGCATCCCGGCGCGCTATGTGAGCGGCTATCTCGCTCATGGGGCCGGGCATGAGGCCCATGGCGCGAGCCACGCTTGGGCCGAGGCCTATGTCGAGCATTTGGGCTGGGTCGGCTTCGACCCGACGAGCAGCGCCTGCGCCGATGAGTCCTATATCCGCACGGCCGTCGGTCTCGATTATGCTGAAGCGGGGCCGGTGCGGGGCGTCCGCAGCGGCGGCGGCGACGAGACCATGCGGGTCTCGGTCGTCTTTCCGAGCCAACAACAACAAGTGCAATGAGGGGAGGATCTGTGACTTATTGCATCGGCATCCTGCTCGATGAGGGCGTGGTGCTCGCGTCCGATTCGCGCACCAATGCGGGGATCGACCGCGTCTCCACCTTCCGTAAGATGTTCACCTTCGAGAAGCCGGGCGAGCGCTTCTTCGCCCTGCTCACCGCCGGCAATCTCTCGCTCACCCAAGGCGTGATCAGCCTGGTGAGCGAGTGGCTCAACAACGAAAATCCGGATCAGGACCTCTACGCCATCCACTCCATGTTCGGGGCGGCGCGCATCGTGGGCAACGCGCTGCGCGAGATCCACAAGACCGACGGCGGCTATTTGCAGCAGCACGAGGTGGATTTCACCGCGTCCTTCATCCTCGCCGGCCAGATCAAGGGCGGGCAGCTCCGGCTGTTCATGATCTATGACGCGGGCAATTTCATCGAGGCCATGGGCGACACGACCTATTTCCAGATCGGCGAGGTCAAATACGGCAAGCCGATCCTCGATCGCGTCATTCAGCACGAGACGTCCTTGGCCGACGCCGCCAAATGCGCGCTGATCTCCTTCAATTCGACCATGCGCTCGAACGTCTCGGTGGGTCCTCCGCTGGACATTCTGATCTACCGCCGCAATTCGCTGAGCGCGCCGTTCAAGGTGCGGCTCGAGGACGACGACCCCTATCTCCAGACCATTCGCGAAGGCTGGGGGAGCGCGCTGGTCAAGGCGTTCCACCAGATCAGCCACGATCCCGGCTGGACGTTCTAGCGATTGACCCTTGCTGGCGTTCTTGCATCATGGCCGCTCAGCAAGGGAGGAATGTCATGTCCGGAAAGCTCATATTGGCCGCAGCGCTGGGACTCGCGACCGTCGCGGCGCTAGTGGCACCCGCCGATGCGGAGACGCCCGCAGCCTACACGGTCGCGCCCGCGGGGCCGGTCGATAGCCGCAACACCTTCGTGGGGACGACCGGCGCCGTGTTTATCGTCGACAACGCCAAGGGTCAGGTCAGCATGTGCTATCCGGACAGCAAGGACGGCAAGATCACCGTCAGCTGCACGGCCGCGACCAAGCTGCCGCAATAATCAATAGCCGGAGCCGGGCTTCCGGCCTGGGGCGTAACCGCCGGGGCCTGCATTTGCAGGAAACTCGCGGCCGTCCCGGCCGTGGCCGAAGCGACGCCGGCCGCCATCTCCTGGGCGGCCTGCTTGCCGGCCGCCGCCGCCGCGGCGCCGCTCTCCTGGATGATGTCGGTGGCAAGGTCGCGGATCTCTTCCAATTGATGCGCGAACTGCTCCATCTGCTTGCGCGCATGGTCGGCCTGCAGCTCGAGCGCCTGGGTGACGTCCTTGGTCTCGGCAAGCTTGAGCGCCAGCGCGAAATTGGCCTCGGCCGTGTCGCGGGTAACGCTGGCGATCTTCTCATTCAAGGTGCGCAATCTTGCGCCGGCCGCCTGCGAGTTCGTCTCGAACGTCTTCCACGTCTTCTCGCTCGTCGTGGCGAAGGTCTCGAATGCCCGCCTCGCCTGCTCGATGCTCATCTTCATGAGATTCCGGAGCAACTCCGGCACTTCCGGTTTCATGAACGCGTCATTGGCCATGCCACTCTCCTGTTGTCGTACCTGCCCTCGTGCTTCCTCGCGCGGCGGTGACGGTGGCCGGACTGGCCCGCTGCGTTCCACCGCTTTTTCCAGCGTGAGCAGCCAGACGCTGGCTGGCCACCACGTAAGCCACCAAAAATTTCTTATCATCAAGCTTAGCATAGGCAGGTTCCTTACGGCAGGGCGCGCGAGCGGAGAGGGTCTCAACCGCCATCATGGAGAAATGCGTCAAAAGGCGCGAGCATTGTCGTGAAATTTGCTTTCCAAAAGCCCGCGACTGAGGCTTACTAACGAACGGGACGGGGAAACACCCATAGGATCAGGGCCGTGAGGCCACTCTGAGGATCGGCGGACTCCAGCTTTTGGGGTTCGGCGCCGATCAAGGAAGGATCCGATGCTCCGTTTCCTCACCCTAGCCATGGCGCTGATTTTTGCCCTTGCGCCGGCCCAGGCCGGGACCATGCCGGCCTATGACCCCGAGGTGATTTGCACCGATCTCGCCGGGACCTCGACCCGGCAAGAGATGATCATGCGGGGTTGTCTCGACTTCCAGGAACGAATCCGCAAAGAGATCGCGCTCGCCTGGGACAAGCTTCCCGCTCCCGTGCAGGAGTCCTGCGTCAAGGCGGCCGAGGCGACCGGAGATTATTGGCGCCTGAAATCGTGCATCGACCAGCAGGCGCCCACCCCTGCCAGCGATACCCCGGGACGCTGATGGTCCACGCGTAAAGCGGCGTTAACGGCTCATGGCGCAAAACCTCTTCTCCACCCTGCCGCGGCCTTCCGTCCTGCGGCAACCGGGAGATGCACGGGCCATGCTGAATATCCTCATCCGCGAGTTCGAGCCGGGCGCCGCCGTTACCGACGAGGGCGCGCTGGAGCAATTCCAGAAGCAATGGGCGACCTACCAGAAGCTCGTGGATTCCGATGCGCTGTCCCATAGGCGAGCGGGCAAGATGCTGCACGGCGCGCTCGTCACCATCCCCGCGCCCTTCGCCTTCCTCGACATTGCCTGCGGCGACGCGGGCCAGATGCAACGCGCGCTCGGCGGCACGGCCTGCCGCCATTATCACGGCATCGACCTGTCGGAGCCCGCGCTCGAGCTCGCGGCCAAGAACCTCGCCGACGCGCCTTTCACGGTGGAGCTCGACCATAGCGATTTCGTCGAGGCCGTGACCCGCCGTCCCGAGCCGGCCGACGCCGCCTGGTGCAGCCTCTCGATTCATCATTTGCAGACGGAAGAGAAGCGCGCGCTGCTTAAGGCCATCCGCGGCTCGACGTCGCGCTTCCTGATGCTCTACGAGCCGACTTTTGCCGAGGGCGAGGACCGCGAGGACTATCTGGAGCGCTTCCGGCGCGTGAACCGCCCGGCCTGGACCTTTCTCACCGATGAGGAATGGGGCGAGATCGACCACCATGTCACGACGTGTGATTTCCCCGAGAGCGCCGCGACCTGGCTCGAGCTCGGCCGCGAGGCGGGGTTCGCCACGGCGAGCCAGATCTTCCTCGATCCGACCGGCTTCTACGGCCTCTACCGCTACGAGTGCTGAGCGCGGCTACTCCACGATCATCGCCTGAAGCGTCTTGAGCGTATCGGCCTCCTCGGCCGGCTTGTCCCAGCGGATGCGGTGGATGCGGGGAAAGCGCATGGCGACGCCCGATTTGTGCCGCGTGGAGCGGTGCACCGAATCGAACGCCACCTCGAACACGAGCTTGGGCTCCACCTGGCGCACCGGACCGAAACTGTCCACCGTATGGTTGCGCACGAAGGCGTCGAGCTCTTTGAGCTCGGCGTCGGTGAAGCCGAAATAGGACTTGCCCACCGGCACGAGCTCGCGCGTCCCGTCGGCCGCCTCGCGCCAGGCGCCGAAAGTGTAATCCGAATAATAGGATGAGCGCTTGCCGCTGCCGCGCTGCGCATAGAGGAGCACGGCGTCGAGGGTGAGCGGCGCCCGCTTCCATTTATACCAATGGCCCTTGGGCCGGCCGGCGATATAGGGACTGTCGCGGCGCTTCAGCATCAGCCCCTCGATGCCGGTCTCGCGCGCCCCCGCCCACAGCTTTTCAAGCTCGGCCACCGAGGCAAAGTCGAGCAGCGCCGAGACGTCGGTGCGCGGCGGCTTGGCTTGCTCGTGCCAGGCTTCGAGCCGCGCGCGGCGCTCAGTAAAGGGCAGGGGGCGGAGATCGTCCTCGCCCTCATAGAGCATGTCGTAGAGGCGGATATGGGCGGGGTGGGATTTCAGCATGGCGGGCGTCACGCTCTTGCGGTTCAGCCGCTGCTGCAGATCGTTGAACGGCGCCACCTCGCCGCCGCGCATCACCGAGCAGCTCGCCGTCGAGCACGACGCCCTGCGGCAGGCCCGCCACCACATCGGGGAAGGCGCCTGAGATATCGTCGCCGGTGCGCGAGAAGAGGCGCTTCTCGCCGCTCATGCTCGAGGCCTGCACGCGGATGCCGTCCCATTTCCATTCGGCGGCGAAGGCGGCAGGCTCGATCAGCGGAAGCTCGCGATCCTCGATCTGATGGGAGAGCATCAGCGGCCGGAAGATGGGCGCGGTCCCCACCTCGGGGCGCGGGGCCGTGCCCTCAAGCCAAGCAAACAGCGATTCATAAGGGGGCGCCACCCCGTGCCAGACCTCCTCGATGTCGGCGAGCGGCACCCCCGACCAGGCGGCGAGCGCGGTCTTGGCGAGCCGCGCCGAGACGCCGACGCGCAGCGCACCCGTCATGAGCTTGAGGAGCGCAAAGCGCCCCGTGGCGGGCAGCGCGTCGAGGAAGCCCGCGAGCAGCCCGGGCACGTCGTCGGGCGCCGCACCTTGCACGGCCTGCACCACTTCGCTTAAGCGGGGCGGTTCGGCGGTCTTGCGGCCCTCCGGCCATAACAGCGCGATGGTCTCCGCCGTGTCGCCGACATAGTCGCGCGACAGATCGAACAGCACGGGATCGATGCGCTCCTCGATCATCTCGGTCAAGATGCGCCGGAGCGGCAGGCGGAAGAACAGGCCGTCGGTGAGCGCGGCGAGCGCGAAGCCGCGGTCGGGATCGGGTGCGGAGGCGAAATAGCGCTGCGAGTAGCCTCAGTTTGTCGTTCCGCGACGGCGTATAGGCGAGGCGCTCCAGAAGCTCGGCGAAGGCCTTCACTGGTCCTCGTCCTCGCGGCCGATCAGCGACAGCGCCCGTCCCCGCCGCCCGGTGGAATGAATGTGATAGATGAGCGCGTCCTCGCGCCCATGGGTGACCCACACCTCCTCGGCGCCCGTCTCCTCGATGGTGGTGACGAGCTCGTTCCAATCGGCGTGGTCGGAAATCACGAGCGGCAGCTCGACGCCGTGCTGCCGCGCCCGGGCGCGCACCCGCATCCAGCCGGAGGCAAAACCCGTCAAGGGATCGGGCAGCCGCCGCGACCAGCGGTCGGCGAGCGCGGAAGGGGGCGCGAGCACGATCTCCCCTTTGAGCGCCTCGCGCTTGGCCGCGGTGGCGGATTCGAGCGCGCCGAGCGCCACGCCGAACAATTCATAGAGCGCGCAGCACTCGATGAGCGCCCCATGCAGGAAGATCGGCCGCTCATAGCCCGCCTCGCGCAGACTGGCGATGAGGCGTTGGCATTTGCCGAGCCCATAGACGCCGACCACATGGGTGCGCTCGGGAAACGCCTCGCGCGAGCGGAGCAGCTTCGCCACTTCCTCGCTTGCGTCCCCATGCTGGAACACGGGCAGCGCGAAAGTGGCCTCGGTGATGAAGAGATGGCAGGGCACGAGCTCGTAAGGAGGGCAGGTGGGGTCGGCGCGCGCTTATAGTCGCCCGAGACGACGACGCGCCGCCCGCGCCATTCGATGACCACTTGGGCGCTGCCGAGCACATGGCCCGCCGGCACGAGCCGCACCGTCACCTCGCCGATCGTGAGCGGCTCGCCATAAGCGAGCGCCTGGCTGCCGCGCGAGGCCGCCGTCCCGAGCCGCGCCTGCATGATGGCGAGCGTCTCCCGCGTGGCGAGCACATGCTCATGGCCGGGGCGGGCATGATCGGAATGGCCGTGGGTGATGATGGCGCGGGCGACGCCACCGCTCGGATCGACATGGAAGCCGCCCGGCCGGCAATAGAGACCGCCGCGCTCCACACTGAGCCAGCTGTCGAATTGGTCAGGATTCATCGAGCGGCCTTTGTAGAACAAAATGAGTATTTGGTAGTAGAAACCGTGAACTTGCTACCCTAACTTGCACACTCGACCTGATGCTCGCCAAATAGTTGTTGTAATTCAGCTGGTTTACAATCCGAAGGTGCAGCATAGTCGAACCGTTGTGGCGTGCGGATGTTCGCCATGGGGGGTTGTGTGGGAAGGGGCCTCGCGGCACGGCTCCGCGCGAGCGGACCGCAGGTGGTCCTTTCGCTCAGCCTCTGCGCCATCGCCGCGGCCCCTGCCGTAGCCGGAGGCGACGCACCCACCACCGAAATCTTCACCGGCATCGGGGTGGAGGACAATTCAACGCAAGGCTATGTGGGCGCGGGCTTTGCCTTCGGCAAGGGACTCTACGCGCCCGGCTGGCGCCTCCGCGCGGTCGGTGCCTTTGGCGGCTATGACTATCAAAGCGCGCTGGGCGGAGTGAGCGACTTCACCTTCGACGGGCAGGACACCTTCGGGGCCGCGCTGATCGGCTATCAGTTCGGCGCGGGCGCGGCGATCTTCCGCATCTTTGCCGGCATCGAAGGCGAGAACCAGGACATCACGCCCCACGATCCCAACAATTCGGTGCAAGGCAGCGCCTTGGGCTTGCGCCTGCAAGCCGAGAGCTGGTTCGATCTTTCCGCGCGCAGCTTCCTCTCCGTCGACGCGGCCTATGGCACGGCGTTTCAGGAATATTGGAGTCTCGCGCGCTACGGCTACCGCTTGCGACCGTGGCTTGCCATGGGCGTGGAGGGCGGCTTGCTCGGCAATGAGGAATATGACGCGGGCCGCGGCGGCGGCTTCTTCCGCTTCAATCTGCTGGCGACGGAGCTTACTGTCTCCGGCGGCTTCACCGGCAATTATCTGGAGAGTGAACCGAGCGGCTATCTGTCCGCCGGCCTCTATCGCCGCTTCTAACGCGCGTGAGAGGGCGAGGGCGGCACATCAAGCGCCGCCGCCGCCAACTCCTCGTCGTGATCGGGTTGAGATGCACTGCCGGCCCCGCTCCGGCAGTGCTGGCCTCATCGGCTTGTGGCGCGCCGCTCGCCTACCCCTCCAGGTTCGGCTGGCGACGGCAATCGTCCTCTCAGGTCGTGCATTCCATGTAAGAGAGGCGTCCTCAGCCTGATGGCCTCGGTCTCTCCAAGCAGAAGCATGACACAAAGGCGACAGGCAAAGCAAACGGGAGTTCACATTTGCGCGCAATTTCTTTGCGCGCTATTGCGGCTGGCTCGGCGTCCCTTCTTGCTGGGTGCCTTCGGCGGTGGCGGCTTGCTCGCGCCACGATTTGAACCGGTTGGCGAGCTCCTCGCCATGCTCGCTCCACCACGCGGCATCGAATTTCAGCGCCTTCTTCAAATGGTCGGGCGCGGTGGGCAGATAGGTCTTCATATCGACGTCGACGATGGGATGCTTGCCGACGAGCGCGATGGCCGATTTGCGCATCGGGCCATAGGCGATCAATTGGGCCTGCGCGGCAAGCCGCGCGGGCTCCAAAGCGAAGGCGATGAAACGCTTGGCGGCGTCCTTGTTCGCGGAGTTCTTAGGGATCGCCCATAGGTCGAGATCGTAGACCTGGCCGTCCCACACGATGTTGAGCTGCGGCGCACCGATGGCGGCGCGCGCCATGCGGCCGCTATAGACGGCGGCCATCACCGCCTTTTTCTCGATGAGCCAGCTGACCGGCTGCTCGGCCTTGTCCCACCACAAAATGTCGGCCTTGATCTTGTCGAGCGCCTTGAAAGCGCGGTCGACGCCGGCGGGCGTGGTGAGCTCGCTATAGACGTTCTCGGGCTGCACCCCGTCGGCCAGGAGCGCAAGCTCGAGCGTATAGCGCGGCCCGTCAGGGCAGCGCCCGCTTGCCCGGGAAGCGGCGGGTGTCGAGCAAATCGCCGACGCTGGACGGCTGGGCCTTGGTCAAGGCGTCGCGGTCGAAGGCGATGGTCGTCGACCAGGCGACGCTCGCCAAGCCACAGGAGGGCAGCCCGCCCGGGAGGAAATCTTCCGCCGCGCTCTGGCCGGCCCCTCCGGCATCGAGCATCGAGCTTTCGAGCGGTTCGAGCAGACCGTCATGGCAGAGCGCGTCGAGCGCGCCCGCGGAGAGGTCGACGACGTCGAAGGCCGACGGGCTCGCGCCGATCTTGTCTTTGATCGCGGCGAGCGTGCCGTCATAGACGTCCATGCTGATTTTGGTGCCGGTCGCTTGCGTGAACGGCTCGAAAAAGGCGATCTGCTGCGACTGGCCGTAGGCGCCGCCATAGGTGGCGACGGCGAGGGAAGCGGGGTCCTCGGCCCTGGCGCCGGGGAGAGGAAGGCCGAGCGGGACGGCGAGAAGGACGGCAAGCCACAGCCCGCGCGCGCGGACGCGTCGCGTGCAAATATGCCGTTCCGGACGGCGGTTGGCTGGCCTCTGCCTTGTCATGGGGCTGCTCGGCGAACGACCTCTCCTTGCGCCTTCGTTAGTGCTGCGAAACCGCGGGCGCAAGCGGCAACGCCTGCGGGCTGCCGTCGCCGAGCATGGAGCGATCCGCTCGGCGAATCGAAGGCTGCGACAACGATCCCCGAATGGAGACCTTCGGTATTTCCTGGGAGGCCGTCTCCGAGGTCTTCGCCGCCTCGGCGGGACTGGCCACGGCGACGTCCCAATCGATCGTCTGCGCCGGCAGATCGATGTCGCCGGAGCCGGCCACCAGTCCGGCGGGCGTCTGCATGCTGAAGGTCTGGCACCAAAGATGACCGCCGCCGAGGCGGCAATCGGCATCGAGCTGGGCGAAGGGCGTGCTGGCGCTCGGGCTCCAGCCTTGCCCTTCCAAGGGCATCGTCGCCACCATGAGGCGGGAGAAATCGACCGGCACCGCCCCGTCATGCGCGGTGATCTTGAGGCTGCCGGAGAGTCCCTTCAGCAATTCGCCGGCATCGCGCCCTTCGGCCGCGATCTCGGTCTTGATCCCTCCCACGCCCTTGAGCGGGAGGTCGATCGCCAACTGTTGCAGGCACGATTCCGTGGCGATGTCGGTAAGGCTCGCATCGAGGGTGAGGTGCCTTGCGGGCTCGGTCAGGTCGAGACCGGCGCGGCCCGTCGCCGATCCGCCGCAGAGCTCAAGCTCGCCGAGCTCGGCGATGATCATGCCCTGTTTGGCGGTGACGGTGATCGCGCCGCGCCCGAGCTTGAGCGCGCGCGCCTGGATCTCGCCCGCCGAGACGCGCAAATCGGCGTCGAGCGCCTGCACCAGCGGCCAGTCGAACGGGTCGCTGTCGCGGAAGGCACGAGGCGTCTCCGCGGCGCTCGTCGGCGCCGGCGCGAGATAGGGATCGAGCACGAGCCGGTCGAAATCGAGCGTGCCTTCCACGCGCGGCCGCGCGCCGCCGGTCAGCGCGAGCAGGCCTTGCGCCTTGTTGCCGTCGAGCGAGAAGCTGCCGTCGTCGAAGGTGAGCGTGGCGCCGGTGAGATGGAAGGCGCCGGAGGCCGTGAGAGTCTTCGAGCCCCTGGCCCTCGCCGAGCGGAATGCCGAGCCAGGCGAGCAGCAGCCGCGCATCGGGGATCTCAGCCCCCATGGTCCCATCGAGCCCAAATGCGCCCTTGAGCGACGCCATGCCCTCGATCTTTGCCCGGATCGGGTCGGCGTTGAGGACGAGCGAGACCGGCAGTTTGCTCCCCTCGGCCGTATCGGTGACGGCGCCGCTGTCCAAGGCGAAACGGACCCCCATATCGCGCCAGGTGAACTTGCCGAAGCCCGAGACCCCTCCCTGGCCCTCGTTGACGTCAAAATGGGCGTTGATCTTCTCGACCCGCTCGGCCGCGGCGCCGGTCGGCACGATGATCGTGCCGCCCCGCACATGCACCGCGCTCACCGGCACGCCGCTTACGAGCCCCGCGAGAAACGACTGCGGCGCGGCACCCGGCTCTCCGGCCTCGGCGAGAGTGATTCTCGGCCGCCTGAGCGCGAGCGCATCGATTCTCACATGGCCGAGCAGCAGCTCCGCCAGATCGATCGAGATCTTGGCCTCCTTGACGGTCATCGACTCGATCATGGGAAGGCGCTTGCTCCCCTTGAGCTCGAGCCCAGCCGTGACCGAGACGTCGGGGAAATAGCGGACCGTGACCGGCCCGACGAGCGTCACTTCGCCGCCGGTCCAGGCCGACAGCTGCGCCACCGCCCGGTCGCCGAGTTGGGCCGTGTCGCCGAACAGCCGGGGAAGCAGCGCCACGCCGAGCGTGAGGGTGCCGAGCCCAAGAAGGAGCCACTTCCATGGCAGCTCGCGAGGCTTCATTCCGATGTTTACCCCGTTTTTGGCGCTGCGAGGTGCAGCACGTCCGGCCTAAGCCCCGCCAGATCAACAGTTTTAGCCCGATTGCGGCGAGATAGCGAGCCCGCCCCGGCGAATTCTCAACTTATCAAAAGGCCGGCCGGGGCCGCATCCGGGGCGGAAGTCGCCATTGCGCGCGAGCCCTGCAACCCTCCCGGGCGCCCGGCCACGATGATCCCATGCAGCAGCAGCACCGGCGCGAGGCTCGCCGCGACGATGGTGAGCGCCGACAGCCCGGCCTCCTCGTAGCGGTAGAGCGAGGCAAGGGTAAAGACCTGGGTGGCGAGGGTGTCGAAATTGAAGGGCCGCAGCAGAAGCGTCGCCGGCAGCTCCTTCATCGAATCGACGAAGACGAGGAGCGCGGCCGCGCCGAGGGCGGGCCTGAGCAGGGGAAGATGCACCGACCACGACATCTCGCTCACCGAGGCTCCGAGCGTGCGGGCCGCCGCGTCGATATTGTGGGAGATCTTGGCGAGCCCCGCTTCGACGGCGCCGAGCGAGGCGGCGAGGAAGCGGATCGAATAGGCGAGCACGAGCGCAAAGGCGGTGCCGGAGAAGATGAGGCCCGTGCTCACGCCGAACTCGGCGCGCATCGCCGCGTCGATGGCGTTGTCGAGACGGGCGAGCGGGATGAGAAGCCCGATGGCGAGCACGGTGCCGGGCACGGCATAGCTCAAGCTCGCCGCCGCGCTCAAGGACTGGATGAGCTTCGAGCGCGTCTGGCGCCGTGCATAAGCGAGCACGAGGGCAAAGGCGACGCAAAGGAGCGCCGCGGCGGCGGCGAGCAGGAGGCTGTGGCCGGCGGCCTGCCAGAACTCGGGCGCCAGCCCCGCCGCCACATGGGCGAGCGCATCATGCACCAGCACCCCCGCCGGCAGGAGAAAGCCGAAGAGAAGCGGCAGCGCGCACGCCGCCACGGCGAGCGCGCCCCTCCATCCGGTGAGCCGCTCGTCGGGCAGGTGGCGATATTTGCCGGTCGTGTGATGGAAGCGACGATGGCGGCGCAGCGCCCGCTCGGCCAAGAGCAGGGCGAACACGAAAGCGAGCATGACCGAGGCAAGCTGCGCCGCGCCGGCGAGGCTGTTGCGGTCGAGCCAGGTATCGTAGACGGCGACGGTCAGCGTCCGCACGCCGAAGAACTCGACCGCGCCGATGTCGTTCAGCGTCTCCATCAGCGCGAGCGCGGCACCGGCGGCAAGCGCCGGCCGCGCGAGCGGCAGCGCCACCTGCCAGAAGGTCGCCGCGGCACTCCGCCCCAGCGTGCGGCTCACTTCGAGCACGCACACCGATTGGGCGAGGAAGCTCGCCCGCGCGGTGATGTAGACGTAAGGGTAGAGCACCACGCTCATGACGAAGATCGCGCCGGGCAGGGTGCGGATGTCCGGGAACCAATAATCTTGCGCATTGTGCCAGCCGAACAGCGCGCGCAAACCCGTCTGCACCACGCCGGAATAGTCGAACAGCTCGAGATAGCAAAAGGCGATGATGTAGGTGGGCACGGCGAGCGGCAGGAGCAGCAGCCATTCGAGCTGCCGGCTCCCGGGAAAGCGGTACATGGTGACGAGCCACGCGGTGCCGGTGCCGATCAGAAGCGTGAGCGTGCCCACGCCCGCCATGAGCCCGAGCGTGCGGCGGAGCGCGCCCGGCAGCACATTGGCGACGAGATGCGGCCAGGCATCGCCGCTCGAGCCGAGCGCGAGCAGGCCGATGGCGATGAGCGGCGCGAGCGCGATGAGCGAGATGAGAAACGCGGCCGCCGACCAGCCGAGATTGCCGCCTTCATAAAGCCGCGCGATGCGGCGGCGCCAAGGATGGTGCGCCGGGCGGCCGTCAGCGCCGTTCAGGGGGACGCTCCCGGGGCTGCGCGCTGCGGGCGGCGAGCGCGGCGACGGCCTCCGGCGACAACAGCTGGTCCGCCTCCTGCAGCACGTCGGCAAAGGCGTTGGCGGCGTCGATGACCGGCTCGACCAGCGCCGAGCCGGTCAAGGCGAGCGCGCAAGCGCGCATGGCCGGGCAGCGATGATGCTGCGAGGCGGCGATCAGCGAGATCGCCATGCATTCGTCGGCGCAGAAGGCGGCGCAGCCGACGGGCGAATATTCGATCTTGCGCGCGGCGGACGCGCGCACCGCCCGGACCCAGCAGGCAAGCTCGGTCACGGCGCGCTTTGCCCGCGACGAGCCGAGCGCGCGCGCATATTCGTTCCAGCCCGTCTCCCAGCAGGCGATGTCGCCGGTATCGTAGCCGGCGAGCCAGCAGCGGAAGCCGACGCCCACGAGCCATTCGGCGCCGCTGCGGCGGGAGAGCGGTGACAGGGGACAGGCGCGGCCGGCCCCTTGTCTGTCGATCTTGTCGTAGATGCTCATTTCATCCTCACGAGCTGGGGCCGTCGTCGAAGCCGACCTTGTCGACGAGCTCGCTCGCCTTCTTGCGCAAGGCTGCGACCTCATTGAGCGAGATCGGGTCGGGCTTGAACGCGCCCCAGCTCTGCACGAGCTTCGACCAGGGCACGCCCTCCTTCACCGGATATTCGTTGTTCACCTCGGCATACATCTCCTGCCCCTTGTCGGAAGCGAGGAATTCGAGCAGCCGCAGCGCGTTCTCTTTATGCGGGGCATATTTCGCCACCACCGCGCCGGAGATATTCACATGCGTGCCGCGATCCTCGGTATTGGGGAAGAGGATGTTGACCGAGTTGGCCCACTCTTTCTGCTCGGGCTCTTTGTCGTTCTGCAGCATGGCGCCCATGTAATAGGTATTGCCCACGGCGATGTCGCATTCGCCGGCATAGACGCCCTTGACCTGGAGCCGGTCGTCGCCCGCGGGCTTGCGCGCGAGATTGGCCTTCACGCCCTTGAGCCAGGTCTCGGTCCACTCCTCGCCATGGGCGGCGATCATCGAGGCGATCAGCGCCACGTTATAGACGTGCTGGCCGGAGCGGATGCAGATCTTGCCCTTCCATTTCGGATCGGCGAGATCCTCATAGGTGATGTGGTCGAGCTTCACCCGCTCCTTCGACGCATAGACGACGCGGGCGCGCCGCGTGAGCCCCAACCAGATGCCGTCGCTGTCGCGATAGGCGGCCGGGATGGCCGCTTCGAGCGGCGCGTCGGCGATCGGCTGACCCACGCCCGCTTCCTTCGCCTGCATGAGATTGCCGACATCGACGGTGAGCATGACGTCGGCGGGGCTGTTGCGCCCCTCCGCCGCCATGCGCTCGATGAGCCCCTTCTCGGCGAAGATCACATTGACCTTGATGCCGGTCTGCTCGGTGAAGGCCTTGAACAGAGGATCGATGAGGTAAGGCTGGCGGTAGGAATAGACATTGACCTCGTTCGCCTCGGCGGCGCGCGCGCCGGAAGCGGAGGGCGATGCGAGAGCAAGGGAAGCAAGCGCAAGCGCCGCGGCGCGCGCCAGTGAGATGCGCATCCAACTCCTCCAATAGTCCGGGGTTCAAGGCCCCGGCATCGGATTGGGCCCCCGGCCAAGACGCCGTTCAGGGGCGTGATCTCTTCGCTTACTTTGCGCACGCCGCCCAAGTCAACGGCAAAGTCCAGGTCTCCGCAACATTAGAAGCCTTCTAAGCTTTTACAGCGGAAGACGAAGCAAAAAGATCATCAATAAATGACGACTAGAGATCGGGAGGATACTGAAGAGAGGAAAATGTCGGGGAGGGAAGAGGAAGCTTAACGGCAAGACCCGCGGCGGCTGGGTCCGAATGTCTCACCCTCACGCGGGATGCCGCTCCACCAGCCGCTCCGGCGGAAAGATGACGTCGGCCGAGGTGCCGACGCCCCGCGCGCTGGTGAGCTCGAAGCGCGCGCGGTTCGCGTCCACCAACGCCTTGGTGAGGGGAAGCCCGAGCCCGGTGCCGGTCTGATTGCGCGGCGCGGTGTCGAGCTGGTGGAAGGGCTGCATGGCGAGCGCGATCTCGTCCTTGGTCATGCCGACGCCGTTGTCGCGCACCCGCAATCTGAGCTCGCCGCCTTCGATCAGGCTGCCCGACACGATCACCTGTCCGCCGATCGAGGTGAACTTGATGGCGTTGGACAGGAGATTGAGCACGATCTGCTTCAGCCGCCGCGGGTCGGCGATCACGGGCGGAAGATTGGCGGCGAACGAGGTGCGCAGCAGGATGCGCTCGCGCTTGGCGAGCGGCTGCAAGCTCGCCACGCATTCATGGATGAGATCGGGCAGCTCGACGGCGGTGAAATCGAGCTCGAACTTGCCGGCTTCGATCTTGGAGATGTCGAGCAGGTCGTTGAGCAGGCTGAGCGCATAGAGCCCGCTCTGATGGATGTCTTCCACATAGCCCCGGTAGCGGGCGTTGCCGATGGGACCGAGGCGCTCTTGCAGCATGAGCTCGGTGAAGCCGAGGATCGAGTTGAGCGGCGTGCGCACCTCGTGGCTCACTTTGGCGAGGAAGTCGAGCCGGCGTCCCGCCACCCCCGTCTCGGCGGGAGCGGGTTCGGGCGTGGCTGCCGGCGGCAGGGCGGCGCTCTGACCGTTCGACGCCGGCGCCGCGTCGGAGGGACCTGTATTCGCCTGATCGGCGAGGCGCAGCATTTGCAAGCCCGCTTCGGCATCGAGCAGGCGCAGCTCGAAATCGAGCTTGAGCCGCCGCCTTCCGCGGGTGAGCGCATCCACGGTGACGATGCGCCCCTTTCCTGCCTCGCCCTCCGGCTGCAGCAACTCAGCGCCGCCGGGAATGATGGCCTCGAGCCCGCCCGCATCGGCCAGCTCGGCGAAAGAGCGATAACCGAAGGCGTAGGCGAAGGCCGCATTGGCGTGGGCGAGGCCGCCTTGCGCCACGACGCCGATGGCGGCGGGCATCGCTTCGAGCATCGCCGCCAGGCTCGGCGCCGTGAAGCCGAGCGCCTCGAGATCCGAGGGCCCGTGCGCCGGCCCCGCCGCGCCCGGCCCGCGCAGCACGCGGCCCTTGAGCGCGCGGGCGATGTGCTCGAGCGCCTCGCGGTCCGTCGGCATCTCTCGGATGCGGGGGGTGTTTCCGGGATCGGCCATCGTCGGGCCTGATGGGAAAACGCGAAAATCCGCGTCTGGGCCACAGGGAAACCCGGCCGCTCCCCCTAATCCCATCTAGAGGTCGCGCCGTTCATCGACTCATCCACTAAATTTAGGCGAATTGACAGCCTTGCCTAGCCCAAAACGCCAAAACCCGCGCCTGGCCCAAGAAAAGAGCATGCCTCTTTGATGCTCACTCTTGCTTTTTCGCAGCGCACCATTTATATTGCAATGCAGCATAAGCGAAATGGCGATCAAGGAGAAGCGCGGAAAACGCGCCGAAGGGATGGATAGACGCAGTGACGATCACACCCAGGAGTAACCTCATGAGCAACACTTTTTCCCCCCAAGCCGCCGCCGAACAGGCGCGGGATTCCTTCACCAAGGCCAAGGCCCAATTCGAGCAGATGGCGCTGGACACGACCGTGCCCGAAAGCGTGCGCGCGCTTGCCGAGAAGACCGTGACCCAGACGCGCGAGGCTTACGAGCGCGCCAAGGATGCGCTGGAAGAGGGCGTGGACGCGCTTGAGCGCTCGTTCGACGCCGCCGGGCAAGGCGCCGCCGCCTTCAACCGCAAGCTCATCGAAATCACCCAGCGCAATCTGAATTCCTCGTTCGACCTCGCCAAGAAGCTCGCCGGCGCCAAGAACCTCGCCGAGATCTTCGAGCTGCAATCGGCCTATGTGCGCCAGCAATTCGATGCCCTGGCGAGCCAGGTGGGCGAGATTCGCGCGCTGTCGAGCAAGATTGCGGCCGATACCTCCGAGCCGATCAAGGCCCAGGTCTCCCGCTCCCTCGACAAGGTCAAGGGCGTCTAACGGCGGCCCTGCCATCATGCGATAGGCGCCCTTGATTGTGGCGCACGAGCCCGGACGGAAGCGCCCGGGCTTTTTCTTATCCGGTTCGCAGCCGCGCACCCGCTTGCAACGGCTCTTGGCTCCGCTTAGGTTCCCGGACTTAAGGCTGGCACTGCGCCGCTGTAGCTCAGTTGGTTAGAGCGCTTGATTGTGGATCAAGAGGTCGGTGGTTCGAATCCCCCCAGCGGTACCAGCCTTCTCAAGCCCTTAAGCCCCAGGATGAACCGCCGCACCGTTGCCGCCGCTATCGGCTGTAATAGGGGACAGCGCTCGATGGGCAACGCACGAATTGCTTTAGGGATTGCGGCTTGCCTCCCTCTCTTTGCGGGCTGCGCCACGACGACGGGCGGCGGGCAAGTGCAGGAGGTCGAACCAGGGACCTACAGCATTGGCGTCTCCGGTAGCGGTTACATCCTGACGCAAGGAACAGGGGCGATAAAAGAAGCCGTGAACAAGGCGGGTGACTACTGCCATTCGAAGGGGCAGAAACTCTTCGTCCTGCCGAACGCGGCAAGCAAAGAAGTCCGCTTCCGTTGCGTCGCCTCGGACGAGGTTGCCCCGGTCAATCCCCCTCCCTTACCCCGCTAAAGAGATGCGCGCAGGAGGCGTCTAGTTCGTGTCCCAATTCCCCCTTTTTGCTGGTCTAGGCTTCCTCGTTCTCAAGACGGAGGGGATCACCATGCACAAGCTCGTTATTGGGATCACGGCGGCAGCGGCACTCCTGCTCGCCGGCGCTTTGGCTTGGAATGCAGAGGCTACCACGCTGACCGGAGCGGCAACTGCTCGCCCCGGAGCCAATTACTCGCCAGTGGAAAAGACTGGCTGCTGGGTGCCGGGCGATTGCGACGTGGGGCAGCACAAAGTGTGTAACCGGTTCGGGAACCGGTGCCGGTGCGCTCCGTGCCCCGGTTGGTATCCTTGGCGAGAATATAAGCCCGCGCATTAGCGGACAGACCGTTGGTGTAGCGCACGCAAAAAGGCGTCGGCTCCGGCCGGCGCCCCTTTCCTTTTCAACTCCGACGAGTTTAACCTCGATTGAACGATGACCAACGTCGGCGTTGCCCCGCAAGAAGACTGGCTCCACCGTCTTTCGCACCCCGGCCTGGGCGCGCTATCTCTCGCTGTTCGCCACACTGATGCTGAGCGGCGTCTCTGTGCTTCCTGCTCGGGCTTGCCATACTTCTTCTATTTTATCGGTGGTGGTGGCTCGGCGCGCTCATGGCGGCGTTGGCGATTTTCATGGCCGGGCTGACCGGTTATGTCTTGCGGGATTTGCGCGGGAAATGGGGCCTGCGCGTCGAGTTCCTGCCGGACCGGATGGTGCTCGATCTGCCGGCTGGCCGCTCGCTCATTCACCGCCCCGTCGCCCAGCATCTGACCATTCCCTTTAGTGACATTGATGCGGTCGAAACCCGGCTCGAGGCCTATCCCTCTCTCGGCATGGAAAGCATGCAGCGCGCTTACGTTCTGAGCCGCAAGCAGGGAGATCGGATTTTCTTGTTCGAAGATCGCGCGCTCGGCACCCCTCTCGAAACGCCGATGGTTGCAGAGATCGCCGACACGATTGTCGCGCGGGCCCATGTGCCGCTTCGCGATCTTGGTATGGTCGAGGGCCGCGGGGGCGTCTTGTCCGTGTGGGGAACGCACGCTCCGGACTGGGCTGCGCCGTCATTGCCGCTTGCGCAACAACTCCGGATTTGGCGTCACGTGGCGACCACCGGCACGCTCGCGATCGTAATCATCATCTTCGCCCTGGTCCTAAGGCTGATGGTCGGCCCATAAGGAGGCCTTGCCTCCGAGTTCGACCGTGGTCAGTGGAACCGCTCCGCGGGCGCGCCGGAATAGGTCCAGAACGGCATGTCCCCTTGCGGTGTCGGGATCAGCGCCGAATTGTCCGCCGGGTTGCTGTGGTCGCGCATCGGCGTCATCTGCAATTGCAAAGTGCCGGGCAGGGCGTCTTCTCGTCCGGATCCTGGAAGCGGGGGGTGCCGTCCGCATTGGTCGTGCCGGAGGTATCGATGTCGAAGGCGAGCGCCCGGCCGGGCAGGGCCGCCATGGCCACGGATGCCAAGAGCGTGGCGCTCAGAAGCGCGAGGCTGAGAGCAAGACGCTGCATGTGAAGTCCCCCTCAATTCGAAGAGACCAAGTTTAACGCGCTTCGCCGCCCGAGGCCACCCTGCAAAAGGCCGCATGCCGGCCTTGTAAGGTTCCTGTAAAACTCAGCGGGCGGACTTCGAGCGCCGCTGATAAAAAGCGCCTCATGGCCGCCCGTCTTCTCTATGTCGTCACCGAGGATTGGTATTTCCTCTCCCACCGGCTCCCCATGGCCCGCGCCGCGCAGGAAGCGGGCTATGAGGTCCATGTCGCCACGCGGCTCGACCGGGGCGGGGACGCTATCGCGGCCGAGGGGTTCACGGTCCACCCGCTTTCCTGGCAGCGCGGCAGCCTCTCGCTTTTCCACAGCCTTGGCGGCGTCATCGAGCTCAGGCGGCTGATCGGGGAGATCAGCCCCGCGATCCTGCACAATGTGGCGCTGAAGCCCGTGCTGCTGGGCTCGGCCGCGAGCCTCGGGCGCTCGGGTCTTGCCGTGGTCAACAGCCTGACCGGCCTCGGCACGCTCTTCATCGGCGAGGCCAAGGTGAGCGGGTTCACGCGCCGTGCCGTTGAGCTCGCCCTTCGCGCCCTGCTCAAGCGCTCCCGCAGCGTCACCATCGTGCAGAATCCCGACGACCGGGACTTCGTGCAGGCGCTCGGCGTGCCGGCGGCGCGCGTCGTGCTCATCCCGGGCTCGGGCGTCGACACCGACAGGCTCGTGGCCTTGCCCGAGCCGCCACCCCCGATCACCGCGGCCTATGTCGGGCGCATGCTGGCCGACAAGGGCGTGATCACGTTGATCGAGGCCTTCTCCACTTTGAGCAAGCGCGGCATTTCCTTGCAGCTCCTGCTCGCCGGCGATTGCGACCGCGAGAATCCGGGCTCGCTCGCGCCCGAGCAGCTGCGCGAATTCGCCTCCGCCTTCGGCATTCGCTGGCTCGGCCATGTGGCCGACATCAGGGAGGTGTGGCGGCAGGCCCATTTCGCCGTGCTCGCCTCCCGCCGCGAGGGCCTGCCCAAGAGCCTGCTCGAGGCGGCCGCCTGCGGCCGTCCCATGGTCGCCACCGACGTGCCGGGATGCCGCGAGATCGCCATTCAAGACGAGACGGCGCTCACCGTGCCGCCCGACGATGTGGCGGCGTTGGCCGAGGCCATGGCGCGCATGGCGAGCGATGCGGCGTTGCGCGCGCGGCTCGGCAAGCGCGCGCGGGAGCTCGTGGTCGCGAAATTCTCGAGCCGGAAGATCGGCGAGGAGATCGTCGCGCTTTACCGCGCGCTCACCCCGCCCTAGCGCCGTTGCCGCCCTGGTCGCGCATCATGGCGGCGATGCCGGCGCGCGTCGTGATGGGCGCGCGCCAGCCAATGCCGCGAAGCTTGGCGGCATCGATGACGAAATTGCCCGACAGCCGCTCCCATTCCGCCTCCTTGCCGAACGAAGCCATCAGGCGCTTCACCGCTCCATGCGGCACGCCGACGAGATGCGGCGACCGCCCCAATCCTTCGCGCATGGCGGCGACGAGGTCGGCCACGCTGATGGGCTCCGCATCCGCCACGAGAAAGGTCTCGCCTAGCGCCTGCTCGGAGGTGAGCACGAGCGCGACGGCGGAAATCAAATTCTCGAGCGCGAGCAAGGAGCGGCGATTGTCGAGCCCGGCGAAGGGGAGCGGCATGGCGGTGCGGGCGAGCGTGGCGAGGCTCGCGATATTGCCCTTGACGCCGCGTCCATAGACGACCGCGGGCCGGAGCACGGTGAAAGGAACGCCGCTCTCCGCCACGAGCCGTTCGCCCGCAAGCTTGGCGCGGCCGTAAGCGTCGGTTGGCTCAGGCGCGTCGCTCTCGCGGATCGGGCGGTCGGCGGAAAGCCCTGCCTGCGCCCGCACCGAGGAGACGAACACGAGCCGCTCGACCCGCCCGCGTGCCGCGTCCGCAAGCGCGCCCACCGCCTCGGCATTGATGCGGGTATAGAGCTCGTCCGGCAGGCTGCCCGGCCCGTGCGCGATGCCGGCGAGATGCACCACATGACTGACGCCTTTCGAGCAGCGGCGCCCAATCGGCGGGCGCGCCGAGATCGGGCAGCGCCACGCGCTCCACCCCTTCGGCAGCGGGGATGGCGGCGGGATTGCGGGCGGCGCCGCGGACCTGCCAGCCTTGCTTCGCCAGCGCACGCGCAAGCGGCGCGCCGATGAAGCCGGACGCGCCGGTGATGAGCACCATGCGCGTCATTTGGGCCCGCTCCCGAGCGCGCGGAGCGTGAAACCCGTCGCCGCCGCACCAAGCGCAAGCAAGAGAAGGTCGAAGAGTGGTCGACTTCATGATCACGGCGTCGATCGCCAGCGCGGCGAGCAGAAGCCCGAGCAGGAACACGCGCGCCGTGACTTGCGGCACGCTGAAGCCTTGCACCGTGGCCCGCTGATAGAAATGGCTGCGGTGAGCGCTGAAGACCGGCTCCTTATGCAGCGCCCGGCGGGCGAGCGTGAGCCCCGCATCGGCGACGATATAGAGCGGCAGCAGAGCCGCGGCGGCGAGATTAACGCGCGCCACGTAAATCAGGAGGAAGGCGAGCAATAGCCCGATCGGCAGGCTGCCCGCATCGCCGAGAAAGACTTGCGCCGGGTGCTTGTTGAAGAGGGCAAAGCCGAGCATGGCGCCGAGCAGGGCAAGCGCGAGCAGCCCGACCGGCATGGGCACGGCGCCGAGCGCCTGCAGCACCGCCACGGCCGCGGCGATCGGCACGATCTCCGCCACCGTCATCCAGTCGATGCCGTCGAGGAAATTGACGGCGTTGATGCAGCCGACGGTGCCGAGCACGAGCAACCCCCGCTCCAGCAAGAGCGGCACGAAATCCGGCAACAGACGGAAATCATCGGGCAGGCTCGCCACCATGACGAGGGCGGCCGCGAAATGGCCGATCAGCCGCCAGGCGGCGGGCACGTGGCGCGCATCGTCGAGCGTGCCGAGCACGGTCAGCGCGGCGGCGCCCGCAAGCACCGGCACGAGGCTCGGCAGCGCATCGCGCAGAGGCGCGAAAATAACCGCGGCTCCGCCCAACGTCGCGAGCATAGCGATCACGACGGCGATGCCGGCGCCTTGCGGCGTCGCCTCCCGATGCGAGGAGCGCGCATTGGGGCGCGCCAGCAGAAAGCGGACCAGGAGCGGCTTCAATAAGAGGATCAGGGCGGCGGAGAGGAGGGCGGCCGCGGCGACGAGGCCGAGCGCGGGCACGGGCTCGATCATCGGGATGCCTTTAATGCAGCGTGCGCGAGACGGGCTGCCATTCTTCCTTCGGCGCGAGCGGGTGGCCGCCGAGGGAGGGGGTATAGCCCTCGACCGTGCCGCGCAGCATATCCTGCAATTCGGCCTCGTCCTGCTTCTGGATCGCTTCGTCCAGGCGCTCGAGCGCGGTCACCAGGTCCTCATAGGCAAGGACCGGCTCCGAAGTCTTGAAGATGCGCGGATGATTGGTGCCGGTCGTGTTCTCGCCGATCAAGAGCTCCTCATACAGCTTCTCGCCGCGCCGGAGCCCGATGAACTCGATGGCGATGTCGCCGTCGGGATTGCCGTCGTCGCGCACTTCGAGCCCCGACAGATGGATCATGGTGCGCGCGAGGTCGGCGATCTTCACCGGCGTTCCCATGTCGAGCACGAACACTTCGCCGCCGGTGGCCATGGCGCCGGCCTGGATGACGAGCTGGGCCGCCTCCGGGATCGACATGAAATAGCGGATGATCTCCGGATGGGTGACGGTGACGGGGCCGCCATGCTTGATCTGATTGCGGAAGCGCCTCACCACCGATCCCGACGAATCGAGCACATTGCCGAAGCGCACCATGGTGAAGAGGGTGGGGCTGCCGCCCTCCTGCGCCAGCGCCTGCAGGATCAGCTCGGCCATCCGTTTGCTCGCGCCCATCACGCTCGTCGGCCGCACCGCCTTGTCGCTCGACACGAGCACGAAGCGGTCGACGCCGAGCTCGCGCGCGGCCTCCGCCAGCACCAGCGTGCCGAAGGTGTTGTTCTGCAAGCCGGTGAAAGGATTGATCTCGACGATGGGGACGTGCTTGTAGGCGGCGGCGTGATAGATCACCTCGACGCCGCACTCGCTCAAGGTGCGGGCGACGAGCTTGCGGTCGAGCACCGAGCCGAGCACGGGGATGATGGTCGTCGGCGCCTGTTTCTCCGGCGTGTCCTCCATTTGCTCGCGCCGTTGCAGCTCCTCGATCTCGGTCTGAATCTCGTACAGCGCCACCTCCGACAGCTCGAACAGCACGAGCGCCTTCGGCCCGAGGCGCAAAAGTTGCCGGGTCAGCTCCGATCCGATCGAGCCGCCGGCGCCGGTGATCATCACCACCTTGCCCTGCACATGGGCGAGCAGCAGATTGAGGTCGGGCGCCACGGGGTCGCGCCCGAGCAGCTCCTCGACCTCGATCGGGCGTAGATCGCTCACCTCGACGCGGCCCGAGGCGATCTCCGCCAGCGCCGGCAGCGTTTTCACCGCCACGGGGTAGGGCTCGAGCGTGCGGATGGCGGCGCGGCGCTCGTTGCGGATCGCCGAGGGCAAAGCGAGCATCACCTCCTTGATGCGCTCGCGCTCGATCACGCCGCCGATCTTCCCCGGCCGCAGCACCTTCACGCCATGCACGAACTGGCCGGCGAGCGAGGCGTTATTGTCGATGAAGGCGACGACCTTGTACTGGCCGGTCTCGTTCAGCGCGCGCAACAGCTGGATGCCGAGCGAGCCCGCGCCATAGATGATCACTCGCTTGCGCTCGTCGAAATGCACCGGCTTGTGCTGCGGCGCGGCGCGGAGCAGCACGGCGCCCGCCCATTGCCGGCTCAAGCGGATGAGGCCGGCGGCGATCAGGCCATAGATCACGATCACCGAACGGGGATAGTCGCGCAAGCCCGACATGAGCACGACCAGCGCCCAGACGATGGTGGCGATGATGACCGCCACATAGATGCGGGTGGTGCCCTCCGGCCCGATGAAGCGGGTGACGAATTTGTATAGGCCCCGCATTTGAAACGTGATGACGCCCACGATGGGCGCCGCGGCCACCAACAGCCAATTGCCGATCGAGTCGGGGACGTAAAGCTGGCTCAGGCGCAAGGAATAGGCGGCCCAGAGCGCAACGCTCAGCATCACGAGGTCGTTGATGATGAGCAGCGTCCGCTTGAACCAGCGGGGTCGCTCGATGAGCCAAACGGCAAAACGCATGGGTAACAACCCCGAACCGGACGAAAGGCCGGACCCCGAAAGGATTTTTCCCGCTTTTGGGCGCTTTTGGCGAGTGCGCTGCACCATACAAGAAGCTTGCCAGGAACGGAAGCCGAGGCCGGATCCACAGCCTGGCCGGCTCGGTCAGCCCAGGATCACCACATGCAACCGGCCCGGTCCATGCGCGCCGCGAATGATGGTCTGCTCGATATCGGCGGTGCGCGACGGGCCGCTGATGAGATTGACGCTGCGCGGCAGCGGGCCGGGGCCGTAGCCGCCCGCAACCGGTCCCACGCCTCCTCATAGGCGCCGACAATATCGGCGCCGGCGATGAGCACATTATGGGTGGCGGGCAGGAAGGCGAGGCTCGTCGGATTGTCGGCGCCGGAGGCGAGGAACAGCGTGCCGGTTTCCGCCGCGCCGGTGAGCGCGCGGGAGAGGCTCGCGCTGTCGGACGGCTCGGCCGCGCCGAAGCGAAGCGCGAGCCCCGGCACCTCCGCCCAGGGCAGCGCGGCAAGACCGGATCGCCGCCGAGGCGGAGCGCTTGCGGGAGACCATGCGCGGCGAGATAGGCGGCGATGGCGCGGACGGCCTCCTCGGGCGTGGCCACGCGCGTGACGTCGGCGCCTTGGGCGCTGAGCATCTCGGCGAACAGCGTCACCGCGGCCTCGCCGCTGACCCGCGCCCGCGCCGGGATCGTGCCTCGTGGATGGCGCTCGAGCCGGTCGCTGACCGCGTCCTGCCGCGCGGCATCCGTGGCGCTTGCACCAAGCGCGGCGCGGATGCGCGCGAGCATGCGCGTGCGGGCGGCATCGCCACTCATGCTTGCTCGCGCCTCTGTTCCGCATAGAGCTGCTGGAAGGTCTTGCCTTGCGGGGCAGGGAGGTCGCGCCCCTTCGTCCAGCTTCCGAGCAAGGGAAGCGCGCGGAAGCGCCCGCGCGTCCCCGCCGCGCGCGCGAGCAGCGGCATCACGACACCGGCGAGCGCGTGATAGAGGCGCGGCCGCTTGGCGGCGAAGGCCCACAGCCTCAAAGCGAGCCGCTCGCCGAGGGAGGGATTGCCGCGCGCGAAGTCGCGCTCCCGCCATGTCCGCAGCAGCGCGGGCAGCGGAATGCCCATGGGGCACACCTCCTCGCAGCGGCCGCACAGGCTCGACGCGTTGGGCAGGTCGCGCGCGGCGTCGATGCCGTAGAGCGCCGGGCTGAGCACCGCCCCCATGGGCCCCGGATAGAGCGAGCCGTAAGCGTGGCCGCCGATCGTGCCATAGACCGGGCAGTGGTTGAGGCACGCCCCGCAGCGGATGCAACGCAGCATGGTGTGGAACGCGCCGCCCAGCATCTCGCTCCGCCCATTGTCGAGCAGCACGACGTGATAGGCGGAGGGCCCGTCCGCATCGCCCTCGCGGCGCGGGCCGGTGGCGAAGGTCGTGTAGGTGGTGATCTCCTGGCCCGTGGCCGACCGCGCCAGCACGCGCAGGATGGTGCAGGCATCCTCCAGCGTCGGCACGATCTTCTCGATCGAGGCGATGACGATATGGGTGGGCGGCAGCGCCAGCGTGAGGTCGCCATTGCCTTCATTGGTGACGACGACCGACGAGCCCGTCTCGGCGACGAGCAGATTGGCGCCGGTAATGCCGACATCGGCGCCCACGAATTTCTCGCGCAAGACCGCGCGCGCCTCGGCGACGAGGTCCTGCGCCTGATCGAGCGCCCGCGCCTCGGGCAGGGCGCGGTGGGCGCGGCGAAAATCGGCGGCGATCTCTTCTTTGTTGAGGTGGATGATGGGAGCGATGATGTGGCTTGGGCCTCGCCGCGGAGCTGCACGATATATTCGCCGAGATCGGTCTCGACCACCTCGATGCCCGACGGCTTCCAGCGCGGCGTTGAGGCCGATCTCCTCCGACACCATGGATTTGCCCTTGGTGACGAGGCGGGCGCCGGCCTTGCGGCAGAGCTCGAGCACGATGGCGCGGGCATCGTCGGCATTGGCCGCGTAATGCACCTCGCCGCCGCTCTCCCGCACCTTGCGCTCATAGGCTTCGAGATAGAGGTCGAGATGGGCGAGCGCATGGTCCTTGATCGCGCGCGCCTCCTCGCGCAGCCGGTCGAATTCCGGCAGCTTCGCCCGCGCCGCCGCCCGCTTCAGCACGAAGCCGCGTTTGACGTTGAGCAGCGCGCGTTGCAGAGCCGCATCGGCGAGCGCGGCTCGTGACTTCTCCTTGAAGCCCTCCGCGCGCGCTCTCTGTCGGGATGGGGGCCAAGGCGAGGTTATGCCTTTGGCCGCGTCTGGCCGATGGCCGGCGCCTCGGTCATGCCGGCCAGCACCTCCGCCACGTGGCGCACCTCGACGTCCGCGCCCTGGCGCGAGAGGCAGCCCGCGATCTGCATCAGGCAGCCGAGATCGCCGGCCAGCACGCAGGAAGCGGGCGTGGCCATGATGTTGCGCGCCTTGGCCTCGCCGATGGCGGTCGAGATGTCCGGATATTTGACGGCAAAGCTGCCGCCGAAGCCGCAGCAAATCTCGGTCTCCGCCATCTCCGCGAGCGTCAGCCCCTCGACGCTTGCGAGCAGGCGGCGCGGCGCGTCATGGATGTGCATCTCGCGCAAGGAGGAGCAGGAATCGTGATAGGTGGCGCAAGCCGGAAAGGCCGCCGCGACAGTCTCGACATGCAGCACCTCGACGAGAAAGCTCGTGAGCTCGAATGTCTTGGCGGCGAGCGCTTCGGCGCGCGGGGCGAAGGCGGGATCGTCGGCGAGCAGCGCCGGATATTGCATTTTCAGCATGCCGGCGCAGGAGCCCGAGGGCGCGACCACATAGTCGAAGCCCTCGAACGCCTCGATCACCTGCCGCGCGATCGCCTTGGCGTCGGCGCGGTCGCCCGCATTATAGGCCGGCTGCCCGCAACAGGTCTGCGCCCGCGGCACCTCCACTTTCGCGCCCGCGTCCTCGAGCAGCTTGATGGCGGCAAAACCGACGCTCGGCCGGATGAGATCGACGAGACAGGTGACGAAGCAGCCCGACATGCGGACCTTGCTGCGCAGTTTCGCGTTTGCTCATGTCACATTCATGCCGCGTCGCCGGGGCTTAAGAAGATTGGTCTTCACGATGTAGCATCGGGGCCCGGACGGCAGAAGCCGGAAACCAAAGGGTTGCCGGACCTCGGCGAGTGGCGGAGGAGACCTGCGTGCCATAGGCCGGGGCCGTCAGACTCTGCCGCGTTCTGCTCCGGCATGCCTAGCCTTCGCGCCGGCCGCGCCGCGGCCGCGACGCCCTAACAAGGATCGGCGCGCCTTTTCGGGCGCGCGCGATCTGTTTGCCTTAGAGCCGGGAGATTGACCCTATTGGGCCGGGAGCGTCTTCAGATAGGCGATCACGTCGGCCCGCTGTCCGGCATCGGGAATGCCCTGAAAGGCCAGCGCCATGGGCGAATCGGGGATCATGGCCTTGGGGTCGGCGATCCATTTGTCGATATTTTCCGGCGTCCACACCCAAGCCGTCCGCGCCGAGCTTCTTCATCCCGGCGGAATAGCTCGGATAGTCGGCAATGCTCGCGGCTTTGCGCCCGACGATGCCGTTGAGCTCGGGTCCGATCAGCGTCTTGGCGCCCGGCCCGACCTGATGGCACAGCCCACATTTCTTGAACACTTCCTTGCCCTTCTCGACATCGCCTTCGGCGGCGGCCGGTGCGGCCATGGCCGCGAGCACGCCTGCCGCAACGGCCAACGCAAGCATTTGTCTCATCTCAGTCCTCCCATAAGGTCATTCACGGCGCTCACCAACCCAACCCAACTCAATCCTTGCAGAGTTCTAGCGCTCTGCCTTAACGCAAAACTCTAGCAGAGCGTACCGTGGGCGGACTAGTGACCAAGTGCAGCAGCGTTGCTTGAATCTAAGCGGGCCAATTGCTGGCGGGCGGGCCGCCGGGCTGCGGAACGGGGCATATTGCCCGCGAAGGTCGCCCATGCGAAAGACTAGCCCAAGAATGCGGGCTTGCTTTCGCGTAAGGCGGCCCTGGCGGAACGTCCCTCGGAGCCTCAATGCCGCATCTGTCGAACGGAGAGCCCGACTCTGCCATTCTCGGCCGCCGCGATCAGATCGTCCGCGCGCTCGCCAAGCTCGTGCCGGCCAAGAGCCTGATCACCGATCTGGAGGGGCGGCGCACCTTCGAGACCGACGCGCTCACCGCCTATCGCTCGCTGCCCCTCGCCGTGGTGCTGCCCACGAGCACCGAGGAGGTGAGCAAGGTGCTCCGCTTCTGCCACCAGAACGGCGTCAAGGTGGTTGCCCGCGGCGCCGGAACCTCGCTCTGCGGCGGCGCGTTGCCGCGCGAGGATGCGATCGTGCTCGGGCTGTCGCGCATGACGCGCGTGCTTGCCATCGATGAAACGAACCGGGTGGCGCGGGTCGAGGCCGGCATCACCAATCTTGCCATTTCGCAAGCGGTGGCGAGCCAAGGCTTCTTCTATGCGCCCGACCCGTCGAGCCAGCTCGCCTGCACCTTCGGCGGCAATATCGGCACCAATGCCGGCGGCGCCCATTGCCTGAAATACGGCGTCACCGTGAACAATGTGCAAGGCGTGCGCATGGTGCTGATGGACGGCGAGATCGTCGAATTCGGCGGCGACTATCTCGACGCCCCGGGCTACGACTTTCTGCCTCTCATCATCGGCTCCGAGGGCCAGCTCGGCATCGTCACCGAGGCGACCGTGCGCCTCATCAAGATGCCGGAAGGGGCGCGGCCGATGCTGCTCGGCTTCGGCTCGTCCGCGGCGGCCGGCGCTTGCGTCGCCGGCATCATCGCCGCCGGCATCGTGCCCGTGGCCATCGAGTTCATGGACAAGCCCGCGATCGACGTGTGCGAGAATTTCGCCCATGCCGGCTATCCGCTCGACGTCGAGGCGCTGCTGATCGTCGAGGTCGAAGGCTCCGAGGACGAGATCGTGGCGCTGCTCGAGACCATCGCCGAGCTCGCCGAGAACTACGCGCCCCTTGCCGTGCATATCAGCCAGAGCGCGGCCGAGAGCGCGGCGATCTGGAAGGGCCGCAAGGCGGCCTTCGGCGCCATCGGCCAGCTCTCCGATTATTACTGCATGGACGGCGTGATCCCGCTCTCCAAGCTGCCCGAGGCGCTGATCGAGGTGGCGCGCATCTGCAAGCGCTATCATTTCGAGGTCGCCAACATCTTCCATGCCGGCGACGGCAACCTGCATCCGCTCATCCTCTATAATTCCAACGATCCGCTGGAGCTCGAGCGCGCCGAGCTGTGCGGCGCCGAGATCCTCAAGCTGTGCGTCGAGCTCGGCGGCTGCCTCACCGGCGAGCACGGCGTCGGCATCGAGAAGCGCGATCTGATGCGCCTGCAATTCACCCCGGCCGATCTCGCCCAGCAGATGCGGGTGAAGAGCGCCTTCGACCCCTCCTGGCTGCTCAATCCCGCCAAGGTGTTTCCGCTCGAAGGGCGCACCCTGCACATGACCGGCAATCTCCGCCTCGGCTTCCACGCGCCCGAACTCGACCGTCGAGCTCGCCCATCTCGTGGCCGAGGCCGCCGACACGCGCACGCCCATCGAGGTGCGCGGCCGCGGCTCCAAGCACGAGGTGGGCCGTCCGGTGCAGGCGGGCTCGGTGGTGAGCACCGAGCGCCTGCTCGGAGATCACCCTCTACGAGCCGACCGAGCTCGTGCTGTCGGCGCTCGCCGGCACGCCGGTGGCGGAAGTGGAGCGCGTGCTCGCCGAGCATGGCCAGCAGCTCGCCTTCGAGCCGATCGATTTGGGCCCGGCGCTGGGCGGCAGACCGGGCCAAGGCTCGATCGGCGGCGTCTTTGCCACCAATCTCTCCGGCAGCCGGCGCGTGCAGGCCGGTGCCGCGCGCGACCACATGCTCGGCATGCGCGGCGTGAACGGCCGCGGCGAGGCCATCAAGGCGGGCGGCCGCGTGATGAAGAACGTGACGGGCTACGATCTCGGCGAGGGCGCTCGCCGGCTCCTGGGGCACGCTCGCGGTCATGACCGAAGTCACCATGAAGGTGCTGCCGGCGCCGAAGGAGACGCGCACGCTCATTTGTTTCGGCCTCACCGATCCGAGCGCGGTGGAGGCGTTGGGCGTTGCCTTCGGCACGCCCTACGAGGTCTCCGGCGCCGTGCATGTGCATGAGGCCCTCGCCGCCCGCTTCTCCGACGAGGAGATCGCCGGCGCCCGCAGCCCCGTGACGGCGATCCGCATCGAGAATTTCCCCATCGCCACCCGCCACCGCATCAACCGGCTGAAGGATCGGCTCGCCGCCTACAATCCTGCCGCCGAGCTCGACACCGAGCGCTCGCGCCGCTTCTGGAGCGAGGTCAAGAGCCTCAAGATGTTTCAGGGCTCCGAGCGGCCGCTATGGCGCATCTCCACCGCCCCGTCCCACGCGGCGAAGCTCGTCGGCATCATCGCCCGCACCCTCGACATCCGCGCCGTCTATGACTGGGCGGGCGGTCTCATCTGGCTCGAGACCGAGCTCACCTCCGACGCCGGCACCGTCGAGATCCGCCGCACGCTCGCCGAATTCGGCGGCCATGCCACGCTGATCCGCGCCGAGCCCGCGACGCGGGCGAGCGTCGACGTGTTCCAGCCCCTCGATGCGCCGCTGATGGCGCTCACCGCCAAGCTCAAGGCGGCGTTCGATCCGGTCGGCATCCTCAATCCGGGCCGCATGTATCCGGGAGTCTGACAAGGCCCATGCACACCAACTTCACCGCGACCCAGCTCGCCGACCCGACCATCGCCCGCGCCGACGCCATGCTCCGGCGCTGCGTGCATTGCGGCTTCTGCACCGCCACCTGTCCGACCTATGTGCTCACCGGCGACGAGCGCGATTCCCCGCGCGGGCGCATCTATCTGATCAAGGAGATGCTCGAGCGCGGCCAAGGTGACCCGTCCCATCACCCGCCACATCGACCGCTGCCTCTCCTGCTTCTCCTGCATGACCACCTGCCCGAGCGGCGTCGACTATATGCATCTCGTCGAGCTCGCCCGCGCCCGCATCGAAATGTCGGGCCGCCGCCCGCTGCCGACGCGCATCACGCGCTGGATGTTGCGCAAGGTGATGCCCTATCCCCGCCGCTTCCGCTCCATGCTGTGGCTCGCCTGGGCCACGCGGCCGCTGCATCCGCTTCTCGCCAAACTGAGATTGAAGAGCGTCAGCGCGGCGCTCGCGCTCGTGCCGCCGCGTCCGCCGCGGCTCAAGCTGCGCAAGCGCAAGGGCACCTTCAAATCCGAGGACCTCCGCGTCAAACGCGTGGCGCTGATGCTCGGCTGCGTGCAGGAAGTGCTGCAACCCTCCATCAACCGCGCCGCGATCCGCCTGCTGCGCCGCCACAATGTCGAGGTGGTGGTGCTCAAGGACGAGGTGTGCTGCGGCGCGCTCACCCATCAGCTCGGCCAGGTGGACGAAGCGCGCGCCGCCGCCCGCCACAATATCGACGTCTGGTCGGCGGCGATGCGCGAAGGCCGGCTCGACGCGATCCTGGTGACGGCCTCGGGCTGCGGCACCATGATCAAGGATTACGGCCATCTGCTCGCCCGCGATCATGGCTATGCCGAGCGCGCGCGCCAGATCTCGTTCATCGCCCGCGACATCACCGAATTTCTCGACGATATCGGGCTGGCGCCGCCCTTGATGTGGACGAGCTTGCGCGTCGCCTATCACGCGGCCTGCTCGCTGCAGCACGGTCAGCGGGTCGAGGCGCCGCCGCGGAACCTGCTCGAGCAGGCGGGCTTCTCCGTGGTCGAGATCCCCGAAGGTCACATTTGCTGCGGCTCGGCCGGCACCTACAACATCCTCGAGCCCGAATTGGCCGGCCAATTGCGCGACCGGAAGCTCGCCAACATCGAGCGCGTCAAGCCCGACCTCGTCGCCACCGGCAATATCGGCTGCATGACGCAGCTGAAATCGGGCAGCGACATTCCCGTCGTGCACACCATCGAGCTGCTCGACTGGGCGACCGGCGGCCCATGCCCCAAGGGGCTGGAGGGGCTGAAGGAGAAGGTGCACCCGGTCAAGAGCCTGATCGAGATGGCGGCGCTGGAGACGGTATGAGGCGAGCGTCGCTTGCTGCGATTGGGGCGTTAGGCTAGAAGCCGCGAGGTAGCCGAAGCCCTCGAAATCCGCCGTCCCAGCCATGAACAAGAAGAAAGAGCCGGTCCGCCCCGAGGCTCGCCTGCCCAAGGGCCTGTTCGACACGCCCGCAGGCGAGATCCGGGCGCGCGAGGCGATGCTCGGCACCATCCGCGAGGTGTTCGAATCCTACGGCTTCGAGCCGCTCGACACCCCGGCCATCGAATATTCCGACGCGCTCGGCAAGTTCCTGCCCGACCAGGACCGCCCCAATGAGGGCGTGTTCTCCTTCCAGGACGACGACGAGCAATGGCTGTCGCTGCGCTACGATCTGACCGCGCCGCTCGCCCGCTACGTCGCCGAGAATTACCAGACCCTGCCCAAGCCCTTCCGCCGCTATCAGACGGGGCCGGTGTGGCGGAACGAGAAGCCGGGCCCGGGCCGCTTCCGCCAATTCACCCAATTCGACGCCGACACGGTGGGGGCGGCGAGCGTCGCCGCCGACGCCGAGCTGTGCATGCTCGCCGCCGACACGCTCGAGGCGCTCGGCGTGCAAGCGCGGGCAGTACGTGGTGAAAGTCAACAACCGCAAAGTCTTGGACGGCGTGCTTGGAGTCCATCGGACTTGGCGGCGAGGACAATGCAGCAAGCGTCTCGATGGTGCTGCGAGCCATCGACAAGTTCGATCGTCTGGGCGCCGAAGGCGTGCGTGCGCTGCTCGGCAAAGGGCGCAAGGACGAATGCGGCGACTTCACCAAGGGCGCTGGTCTCGAGCGCCGAGCGAGATCGACGTACGTGATTGCATTCGTCGATGCCGAGCAATGCAAGTGTCGACGGAGAGACGCCTCGCATAAGCTAGTGTCGAGCGCTTGTGAACCGGAAGCTCGGCAGCTGGCGAGGATGGATCGAACCGAGATTAGCCGCGAACTGGACAGCTATTGCCAAGTCGCGCGGCGGGATATCGGAGCGATCGCATCCGCATCGATCCCTCCGTCGTGCGCGGGCTCGAATATTACACCGGCCCCGTCTTCGAGGCGGACCTCACCGCGCCCATCAAGGACGAGCGCGGCCAGTCCATCAGACTCGGCTCCGTGGTCAGCGGCGGCCGCTATGACGGGCTCGTCGAGCGCTTCACCGGCGAGAAGGTGCCCGCCACCGGCATCTCCATCGGCGTCTCGCGCCTCCTCTACGGCCTCCAGCTGCTCGGCCAATATCAGCAGAGCGCCACGCAAGGTCCCGTCATCGTGCTCGTGCTCGACCGCGACCGCATCGCCGATTATCAGCGCATGGCGCAAGAACTGCGCGCCGCCGGCATCCGCGCCGAGCTCTATCTCGGCGAATCCGGCATGAAGGCGCAGATGAAATATGCCGATAAACGCGGCAGCCCTTGCGCCGTCATCCAAGGCGGCGACGAGAAGGCCAAAGGCGAAGTGCAGATCAAGGATCTGATCCTCGGCGCCACGCTTAACCAGACCAAGGACCGCGACGACTATCTCAAGAAGCAGGCCGAGGCGCAGTTCACCGTGCCGGAAGCGAAGCTCGTCGAGGCGGTCAAGGGCGTGCTCGCCCGCCACAAGGCCTGAACCATGGTCGCTGAATCGGCGCGAAAATTCGAGGCGCTCGAAGCGCAAGCCGCCACGCTCATCGATCGCTTCCGGCGGGCGGGCTACGAGCAGGTTGCGCCTTCCATCCTGCAGCCCGCCGAGATTTTCCTCGACGAGATCGGCGAGCAGGTGAGGAGCCGCACCTATGTCTTCACCGACCTCGCGGGCGAGGAGCTGTGCCTCCGCCCCGACCTGACCGTGCCCGTGTCGCGGCTTTATTTGGAGCGCCACCCCAACGCCAATGTCGAGGCGCGCTATTGCTATAACGGCCCCGCCTTTCGCTTCCAGCCCGGCGGCGGCTCGGGCGTGCATCCGCGCGAATTCCGCCAGGCGGGCATCGAATGTTTCGGCGCGGTGGATCGCGAGGCGGCCGATCTCGAAGTGGTGCTGCTCGCGGTCGATGCCGTGCGCGGCGCCGGGCTCAAGGACTTCCGGCTCAAATTCGGCGACATCGCGCTCTTCTACGCGCTGCTCGATGCGCTTGCCCTGCCGGAGCGCTGGCGGCTCAAGCTCCGCCATTATTTCTGGCGCCCGCCGGCCTTCCATGCGCTTCTCTCCCGTCTCGCCAAGGGCGAGCGCCCGGAGGGCGACGGTCCGGTCGCCGCGCTCGCCGCGAGCCTCGATGGCGTGGAGCCGGAGCGCGCCGAGGAGCTGGTCGCCTCCTATCTCGAACGGAACGACCTGCCTCTTGCCGGCAATCGCACCCTTGGCGAGATCGCCGCGCGCCTCGCCGATCAGGGCGCGGATCTGCGCGCCGATCCCTTGCCCAAGGAGGTGGCGACCATCATCGACTATTACCTCGCCGTCGAGGCGCCGCCGGAAGAGGCCGGCGACCGCATCGCCATGATCGCGCAAGGCGCAGGCCTCAACCTCGGGCCGGCGCTCGAAGCGCATCGGCGCCGTTTCGAGAACATCGCCGCGCAGGGCGTCGATCTGAGCCGCGCCATCTTCGCCGCCGAGTTCGGCCGCAACCTCGAATATTATTCCGGCCTCGTCTTCCAGATCGAGGCGCGCGCGGGGCGCGATGCGGTTCAGGTCGCGGGCGGCGGCCGCTATGACGGCCTGCTCACGCGGCTCGGCGCGCCGCGCGAAGTACCGGCCATCGGCTCCGCCATCCACACCGAGCGCCTGCTCGCCGCCGTCGGAGGAGCGCGCTGATGGCCGAGGATCGTCTCAGCCTCGCCGTTCCCTCCAAGGGGCGGCTCAAGGACCAGGCGGCCGAATGCTTCGCGCATGCCGGGCTCGCTTTGCGCAAGACCGGCCATGAGCGCGGCTATCGCGGCGCGCTTGAGGGCCTTCCCGGCGTCGAGATCGTGTTCCTGTCCGCGGCCGAGATCGTGCATCAGCTCAAAAGCGGCCGCGTCCATCTCGGCGTCACCGGCGAGGACCTCATCCGCGAGACCTTGCCCGACGTGGATGCGAGCGTGGAATTCTTGCGCCCGCTCGGCTTCGGCCGCGCCAATGTCGTCGTGGCGGTGCCCGATTGCTGGATCGACGTCGCCCGCATGGAGGATTTGGAGGACGTGGCCGCGCAATTCGCCAGCGCAGCACGGAAGGCGGCTGCGCGTCGCCACCAAATATATGACGCTGACGCGGCGCTTCTTCGCCGCCCACGGGGTCGCGGGCTACCGCATCGTCGAGAGCGTGGGCGCGACCGAAGGCACGCCCGCGGCCGGCACCGCCGAGCTGATCGTGGACATCACCACGACCGGCACGACGCTCCGCGCCAATCATTTGCGGGTGCTGGAGGACGGGCTGATCCTGCGCTCGCAGGCCCATCTCTTCGCCGCGCGCGGGGCGGCCTGGACGCCGGCCGCCGCCAAGCTCCGCGATACCCTTCTCAAGCGACTGGTAACGGCTTCGCCTTAAAAGGGGAGGCAGTCATCGCCGGGAGGTCGTCATGCTGATCCGCATTCTCGCTGCCGGGCTCTTCTCGCTCGTCCTCCTCGGCGCGGCCGCGGCCACGCCCGCGCGCCTCATCATCCTGCGCCATGGCGAGAAGGCCACGTCATGGAAGCTGTGCGACATCGGCCAGGACCGGGCCGACGCGCTCGCCACCAATTATCTCGGCCGTGGCGCGGCGAAATCCCTGTTCGCCAATGGCGAGGCGCCCGCGGCGATCCTCGCCATCACGCCGCATACGCTCGCGCTTGCCGCGCCCGCCGCCCAGACCTGGCCCGAGCCGATCACGCTCTATGCGGTGCTGCCCGACAAGGACGCGGACGAGGACGAGCATGTGGACGCGCTCAACCAGCGCACGCAGGAAGCCGCCCATGACGTGATGACCGACCCGGCCTATGCCGGCAAGACGGTGGTGATGGTGTGGGAGCACAAGCACATCGCCAACGCCAAGCTCGAAGCGGAATTCCCCGGCGCCGCGGTGACGCTGCGCCAGCTGTTCAAGCTCGACCAATTGAGCGACGTGCCCAAGACCTGGCCCGGCGCCACCTACGATTATTTCTGGATCGTCGACTTCGCCGATCAAAACTCCGCCACGCCGACCCGTTTCACCATGGTGAAGCAGGAGTTCGGCGGCGATTTTGCGGACGTGCCCGCCAATGATTGGGGCGCGCCCAACGGCATGACCGAGGACAGCGGCTGCAAGCTCAAAGCGCCGAAGGATTAGCGGCGAGCCCGAGGTTCAAGCGGGGCTGAGATCTAGCGCATCCCGCGCGGGGGTGCCATCGCGCCGTGCGGCCTCGGCGAGCCGGTGGCCGCCCGTTGCATCGGGCTTGAGCTCGAAGAAGCGCGCATGGAATTGCACGAGGCTTGCGCGGTGGCCGATGGAGACGATGGCCGTGTCCGGCAGCCTTTCCAGCAACAGGCGATAGAGCGCGCCTTCCGCCGCCTCGTCGAGCGCGGACGTCGCCTCGTCGAGGAACAGCCAGTGCGGCTTCTGCAACAGCGCGCGCGCGAGCGACAGCCGTTGCTGCTCGCCGCCCGAGAGCCGGTCGGCCCAATAGGCGGTCTCGTCGAGCTGGTCGCGCAAGGCGCCAAGGCCCACGGCCTCCAGCACCTCCTCGATCTCGGCCCGGGGAAGGCGTCCTCCGGCCCGGGATAAGCGAGCGCGCCGCGCAACGTGCCGAGCGGCAAATAGGGCCGCTGCGGCAGCACGAGCAGGCTCGCCCCTTGCGGAATGCTGATGGTCCCGGTGCCGAACGGCCACACGCCGCCGAGCGCGCGGAACAGGCTCGTTTTGCCCGCGCCCGAGGGGCCGGTGACGAGCACCCGCTCGCCGCGGTCGATGGCGAGCCCCGACACGTGCACGATCTCCTCGCCATTGGGCAGTCCCACCGCGAGCTCGTCCGCCACGAGCGCGCCGGTCCCGTTGCTCACCTGTTCGAGCTTGGGCGCGGTGGCATCGAGCCCCTTGGCCCAATCCATCGAGGCGTCGAAGCCCGCCAGCCGGTTCAGCACCGCCTTCCAATCGGCGATGCTCGAATAGGCCGTGACGAAGAAGGACAGCGCGGTCTGCACCTGGCCGAAGGCCTGGGCGATCTGCATCAGCCCGCCGAGCGCCATGGAACTGAAGAAATAGACCGGGCTCACCACGAGGTAGGGAAAGATGATGGCGATCTGCGAATAGCCGGTGGTCAAGAAGGTCAGACGCTTGGTGCGCTGCATGATGCCGTACCAATTGCCGACCACGCGGGCGAAGCGGTCGAGCAGGCGCTCTTCCTCGGCCCCCTCGCCGGACAGCAGCGTCACCTCCTCGGCATTCTCGCGCAGGCGCACGAGCGAGAAGCGGAAATCGGCCTCGTAGCGCTGCTGGTCGAAATTGAGGCGGATCAGCGGGCGGCCGACGAGATGGGTGACCCAGGTGCCGAGCACGGCATAGATCAACGCGGCCCAGACGAGATAGCCCGGGATGTCGAAGGAGTAGGAGCCGATCATCAGTGGCGTCGTCGACGACAGCGTCCACAGGATCACCACGAAGGAGACGAGGGTGACGATGGAGCCGAGCAGCGAGATGCCGATATCGAGCGTGGAGTTGATGAATTGGCGGATGTCGTCGGCGATGCGCTGGTCGGGGTTGTCGGCGGAATCGCCCTTGAGCCGCATGCGGTAATGGGTGCCGGCGTCGAGCCAGCGGCCGAGATAGCGCGTGGTGAGCCAGCGGCGCCACCGGATCTGCAACCATTGTTGCAAATAGATTTGATAGACGGCGCTCGCGATGAAGAAGGCGGCGAGCACGCTGAACACCCCCAACTGATAGATGAAGGTGTCCCAATCCTTGTTCTGCAGCGCGGTGTAGAACGTATTGCTCCACGAGTTGAAGCGCACGTTGAGCCAGACCTGGAACAGCTGCAGCGAGATGACCGCGGCGAGCAGCCCACGCGCGACCCAGCGCTCCTCGGACGAAAAGTACGGGAACGCGATGCGCTTGAACTCTTTCACCGAGTTGCGAAAATGCGCCATGTGCTGGCTACCTTCGGCCGTTTCGACCTGTGCTTATGGACGATAGGGCCCGCGCCTGCGCGGGAAAAATTACGATTGCGTAACTAGGGGCAGAGATCAGCCCTTTTCCGCGCAAAAAGGGGGCGGCCAATGGCCGCCCCTGCTTAACCCTGAGCCTGGCTCGACTTGCAGGCTTACATCATGTCCATGCCGCCCATGCCGCCCGGGGGCATATGGCCATGGTCGTCTTTCTTCTTCGGCGACTCGGCCACGCCCGCTTCGGTGGTGACGAGCATGCCGGCGACCGAGGCCGCGTCCTGCAGCGCCGTGCGCACGACCTTGGCCGGGTCGATGATGCCCTTCTCGATCAGATCGCCATATTCGCCGGTCTGAGCGTCGTAGCCGAAGGAGGGGGACTTCTGGTCGGTGATCTTGCCCACCACGATCGAGCCCTCGACGCCCGCATTCTCGGCGATCTGGCGGACCGGCGCCTGCAAGGCCCGGCGGACGATATTGATGCCCGCCTCCTGGTCCTCATTGTCGCCCTTGACCTTGATCGACTTCGAAGCCCACAGCAGCGCTACGCCGCCGCCCGGCACGATGCCTTCCTCGACCGCGGCGCGAGTGGCGTTGAGCGCGTCGTCGACGCGATCCTTCTTCTCCTTCACCTCGACCTCGGTGGCGCCGCCGACCTTGATCACGGCCACGCCGCCCGCGAGCTTGGCAAGCCGCTCCTGCAGCTTCTCCTTGTCGTAGTCCGACGTGGTATCTTCGATCTGCGCCTTGATCTGGCCGATGCGCGCCTGGATGTCGTCCTTCTTGCCGGCGCCGTCGACGATCGTGGTGTCATCCTTGGTGATGGTCACGCGCTTGGCGCGGCCGAGCATCTGGATGGTGACGTTCTCGAGCTTGGTGCCGAGGTCCTCGGACACCACCTCGCCGCCGGTCAACACGGCGATGTCCTGCAGCATGGCCTTGCGGCGGTCGCCGAAGCCCGGCGCCTTGACGGCGGCGACCTTCAACCCGCCGCGCAGCTTGTTGACCACGAGCGTGGCGAGCGCCTCGCCCTCCACGTCCTCGGCGATCACGAGCAGCGGACGGCCCGACTGCACCACCTGCTCGAGCAGCGGCAGCAGCGCCTGGAGGCCGGAGAGCTTCTTTTCGTAGATCAAAATGTAGGGGTTCTCGAGCTCGGCCACCATCTTCTCGGCGTTGGTGATGAAGTAGGGGGAGATGTAGCCGCGGTCGAACTGCATGCCCTCGACCACTTCGAGCTCGCTTTCGAGGCTCTTCGCCTCCTCGACCGTGATCACGCCCTCATTGCCGACCTTCTGCATGGCCTCGGCGATCATGTCGCCGATCGCCTTCTCGCCATTGGCGGAGATGGTGCCGACCTGCGCGATCTCAGCCGATCCGCTCACCTTCTTCGCCCGCTTCTTGATGTCGGCCACGACCTCGACCACGGCCTTGTCGATGCCGCGCTTGAGATCCATCGGGTTCATGCCCGCGGCGACCGACTTCAAGCCTTCGCGTACGATCGCCTGCGCGAGCAGGGTGGCCGTCGTGGTGCCGTCGCCCGCGGTGTCGTTGGTCTTCGACGCCACCTCGCGCAGCATCTGGGCGCCCATATTCTCGAACCTATCCTCGAGCTCGATCTCCTTGGCGACGGTGACGCCGTCCTTGGTCGAGCGCGGCGCGCCGAACGATTTCTCCAGGATGACGTTACGGCCCTTGGGACCGAGCGTGACCTTGACCGCATTGGCCAGGATGTCGACACCGCGGAGCATCCGCTCGCGGGCGTCAGCCGCAAATCTCACATCTTTCGCTGCCATTAGACTGTTCTCCGTTGGTATTTCTGGTCCTCATCCAAGGGGCGGGGTCTAGGCCGCTTCGTCAGGGATGAGTTGCTGGATTGGTGTGGTGTCCTCGCGTCGGCGTGCCCGTCAGCCGAGAATGCCCATGATGTCGGACTCCTTCATGATGAGGAGGTCCTGACCGTCGATCTTGACCTCGGTGCCGGACCATTTGCCGAACAGCACCTTGTCGCCCTTCTTCACGTCGAGGGGCTGGATCTTGCCGTCTTCGCCGCGGGCGCCGGGGCCCGCCGCGATCACTTCGCCTTGCTGCGGCTTCTCCGCCGCCGTGTCGGGAATGATGATGCCGCCTTTGGTCTTGTGCTCCTCCTCGAGACGCTTGACGACGACGCGGTCGTGGAGCGGACGAAATTTCATTTTCTTCCTCCTGCCAGTGCCAGTTGCCGGGATATGGGGTGGCCGTTGTTGGCACTCAAGTGAGACGAGTGCCAAAATTATGCTTCCGGGGGATAGCGGCAAGGCCGGCCGCCTGTCAAGGCACGAGCGGCCGGATTCGGCGGAAACTACGCCGGGCCCGCTTCTAAACCGTAAAGAACGATCCCGTTCGGGAACGGCTATTGCGGCGTGAGCCTCCGGATCAGGGAGACCGTATAGGCCGGCGACCGGGCGGCGAAGACGGGGTCGTCGGCGGGGCCGGCCACGCCGTCCGCCACATTGCCGGGCAGGAAGCTGAAGGCATTGCAGGTGGCATCCGGCGCGATCGCCTGCGATCGCTGAGCTTGCCGAGCGGCTCCGTGGGCCGGTCGTCCTCGCCCTCCCAGCGCAGCGTCGGATCGCTGGTCGGGTCGCCGTCCTTGCCCAGAATGGCGACGAGATCGAACACGATCGGCCCCTTGGCCAGCCGATCCTTCATCTCCGTGGCGTAGAAGTCGGGACCCATGGCTTTGACCTGGTCGGGGGTAAGCCCGAGCTCGCCGGCTTCCGGGATCCATTTGTATTTGATGAGCTGCTTCTCGCCGGCCGCATTGGTGAAAGTGAAGGCGTGCACGCCCCAGTAATTCACGCCGGCATAGCTCGCCGGCACCGGATGGGAGGTGAGCCAGGCATTCTGCCGCGTCAATTCCGGATGGGCCTCGAAAAAGGCCTTGATCTTCGCTTGGTCGCCCGAGCCCACGGTGTGCAGGAATTCCACGAACAGCTCCGGCGTCTTCACGAAGAAGACCGGCGCGGAGATCGTGACGAGATCGGTATTGGCGCCATTGCCGAGATCAAACCGCACCGCGAGTCCACGCACATTGTCCTGCGCGTTGTCGGGGGCCTGGGGATTTCCCCCGCCGAGCGAGAAGCGGGCGATGACGGGAACGGGCTTGGCGAAATGCGGCGCCTTCGACAGCTTTGCCGCATCGGGGGCGGGCGTAAAGTTGCCGGTCAGACAGATGCCCTTGGTGTGGGCGGCACGCATGCCGGCATGTTTGCCGAACACGCTGTTCAACGCGTCGACCAGATCCTGCGGCGGTCGGCTGCGCGATGGCGATCGCGAGCGGTACCGCCACGAGCGCCAGAGCCAAGCCCAATGCCTTCGTTTTGCCGGTCATCGCGCGATCCTCTTCCTTGCTGCAACGCTAGCCGCTCTCCCGCCTAGCATAGGATTATTGCACAGCGGAGACGAGCTCCGCCGCGCGCTTCGTCGCGCCCCGAGGCCAAGCGGCGCGGCAGGAACAAAGTCTCTTCTGTTTCATTTCGGGATGCGGCCGGTGCGACCAATCACACCTGACATGGGCCGGTCTTGGCAGTTGGCAAGAGAGCGTCTAGGCTGCCAAATTGCGGTTGCTTCGAGGGGTGGCGCGTCTCATCTTGGCGCGCCGAAACGCGAACGAGGCGGACGGGATTCGCTGCGATGGCCTCTGATCGAAATTCTGGACGGATGCTTCTGCTTGACGTGATCGTCCTGATCGCCATGGCCGTCACCGCCACGGCCTTTGCCGCCGGGCTCATCTTGCATTCGGGCATCGACGTGATCCCGGGGATGATCGCCGGCGCCGCCCTTTACGCCATCATGGCCGCCTGCCACTTCGTGGTGACCCGCAGCGCTCGCTCCGTCCCCGTCGCCGGCCGTCTCGACGAGCTTGAGGAAGCGCTGCAGATGCTCGATTCCGATCTGCAGCGCATCGATCAGGTCGAGGACGATGTCGCGCGGCTCGATCTGCTCAATGACCGGGTGGAACGGCTCGACCGCGCGATCGGCAGCGCCGATGGCGGCGGCGGCGGGACCGGGGGCGCCGACCGCGTCGAGCAGCTCGCGAGCGATTTCGAGGAGCTGCATGGCCGCATCGAGGATCTTCGTACCGATCTGCAGAGCGAGGCGCGCGGCCAGCGCGAGAAGATCAGCTTCGAGCTCCGGCAGCTCGAAGGCTTGATCAAGCAGCTATCGCGTGAGCTCATCGCCGCCTCGTCGGTCGAGGCGCCCGAAGCGCCGAGCCCGAGGCGCGCGACATTCCCGAAGCCGCCTGAACCCGCGCAGCGGTGGAAGCCGACTGGCCGGCTCCGGCCGAGGAGCCTCTGTCGCTGGAGAACGAGGCCATCGAGATCGAAAGCGAAACCATCCTCATCATCGAGGAGCCGATGCTCATCACCAGCCTGGCGGACGAGGTCCCCGCCGACCTGGTCGAGCCCGACACCGACGAGGGGCTGCTCGACACCGTGCGCCAGTCGATCGAGAAGAGCCGCATCGACTGTTATCTGCAGCCGATCGTGACCTTGCCCGACCGCAAGCGCCGCTGCTACGAGGCGCTCGCCCGCATGCGCAACGCCGCCGACGAGGTGATGCTGCCCGGCACCTTCATTCCCGTGGCCGAGCAGGCGGGGCTGATGCCCCTCATCGACAATGTCATGCTGGTCAAGAGCGTGCAGGCGCTGCGACGGCTGCCGTCGGACACGAAGATCAAGGGCATCTTCTGCAACATCTCGGTGCAGTCCCTGCTCGACCCCGAATTCTTTCCCGAGCTCGTCGAGTTCATGGAGGAGAACAGCTCCTTGAGCGAGAGCCTGTTCTTCGAGGTGAGCCAGCAGGCCATTCGCGGCTTGAGCGCCGACGAGCTCAAGAGCCTGAATACGCTGGGCGACCTCGGCTTCCGCTTCTCGCTCGACCACGTGGCCGACCTCGACGTCGATTTCGCCGCGCTGCGCGACCGGCAATTCCGCTTCGTCAAGATCGAGGCGGCGACCTTCTTGCGCGGCATGGAGGAGGCGGGCGCCCGCGCCGCCGATCTGCGCAATGTGCTCGAGCCCTTCGGCCTCGAGCTGATTGCGGAGAAGGTCGAGGACGAGGACAGCGTCGCCAAGCTCATGGATTATGGCGTCGAGCTCGCCCAGGGCTATCTCTTCGCCGCGCCGAAGCCCATGAGCCAGGACATGTTCCGCGAGCTGGAAGAGGCCGACGCGGCCTAAGCGGGCGCTCCCCAAAAAGCCGCGGCCGGAGCAAGGCCCCGGCCGCAACTTGGCTCTACCGTTCAATCCTAGGCTTAAGCCCTAGCGCTCGTAATAGCGCAGGCTCGGCGGCCAATTCGTCTCGGGGAACAGCCGCTGCAGCTCGCGATACTCGTAAGACCCGGCATCGGCGTCATGGCGCCAGCTATAGCCGTCTTGCCGATAGACGCTGTTCGGATGGTAGGAATAGTACCGCTTGTAGCGCACGGCCTCGACTGCCGAGGGGCCGCTCGCAAGACCGTGCAAATGAGGGGCGCGGCATTGGCGGGCGCAAATCCCGCGGCCAGTGCAAGGATCGCCGCGGCGGCGGAGGCTTTCAGAAGGCTCTGAAACATTGGTTCATCTCCTTGGCATCTTCCCGGCCGGCTGCATTTGGGGGCGCACCCTTTAGGCTGCAATGGCGGGGCGATCACGAGAAGGTGATGGCGGGGCCCGCGGCCGGATTTCCGGCGCTTCCGGCCCCCGCCGCGACTCCGCCTCGGCGACCCGACCCGGGAGACGGCGCGGCGCTGCGGCCGTCTGCCAGTCTTGACCCTCCGACCCGCAGCCTCTACGGGGAGCTATGACCACGCTCGCGCTTTCTCCCTTGCCGCTCATTCCCTCCATCAAAGAGCTCGGACAAGGCTACCGCGCCTGGCTGGTCGATATTTGGGGCGTGATGCATAACGGAGGGCGCGCTTATGCCGAGGCGGTGGAGGCGACGAGCGCCTTCCGCGGGCAAGGCGGCGTCGTCGTGCTGCTGTCCAATTCGCCGCGGCCGAGCCCCGGCGTGCAGCGGCAACTGACCGAGCTCGGCGTTCCCCCCGGCGCCTATGACGCCACCGTCACCTCCGGCGACCTCACCCGCTACGAGCTCGGCAAGCGCCCGGGCGCCCGCGTCTTCCATCTCGGCCCCGAGCGCGACCGGCCGATCTTCGCCGGCCTCGATCTTGAGCTCGGGCGCGCCGAAGACGCCGAGCTCATCGTCTGCTCCGGCCTGTTCGACGACGAGACCGAGACGCCGGAGAACTATGCGGCGCTGTTGGAGCGGCTCGCGCTCCGGCAGCTGCCCGATGCTCTGCGCCAATCCCGACCATATGGTCGAGCGTGGCGATCGCCTGATCTTTTGCGCGGGCGCGCTTGCCGCCGTGTATGAGGGCTTCGGCGGCGAGGTCATCTATGCCGGCAAGCCCTATGCGCCGATCTATGCCCTGGCCATGGAGGAGGCGACCAAGCTCGCCGGCGCCGAGGTGACGCCGCAACAGGTGCTCGCCATTGGCGACGGCGTCCATACCGACATTGCCGGCGCCACGTCCTTCGGGGTCGACTCCGTATTCGTGGTGAGCGGGCTGCATGTGGACGGCGGCGCCGATCGCGCCGCGCCGCTCGACGGCCGCAAGCTGGCCGAGCTGTTCAAGGGCGGCAAGCCACCGCTCGCAGCGATGCGCGGGCTCGTCTGGTAGAGCGGGCGCTCAAGCCTCGGCGAACAGCGCGTCGATCTGCGTCTGGTCGGGACTTGCCGCGGGCAGGGCGGGGCCGTGCAGCAGAAGATCTTCCGCTTCTGCCGTTCCGCTCTCGGCTTCTTGCGCGAGCTGTCCACGCATTTCAGCCGCGCATTGATGATCTTGTCCAAGGTCTCGGCGATATTCGCCGCCCGCTGGCCGACGAGGTCGTGGAAGCCGCATGCCGTGATGATCGCGAGCGCCTTCTCTTCCATCGCCAGGCGGGAAGCCGCGCTGACGCTCGGGCTGACCATCAGGTCTTCGGCGGAGGTGAGGATGTGTCCCGCCGCTTGCTCGGCGGTGCTGCGGATGGCGGCAAGCTCTTGCAGCGCGCTCATCAGCATGGCGATCTCGGTCGAGATCGACTGGCTCATCCGGCGTCGCGTACCGAAAAGGGCAAGCGACGTCCGGCGTCTTGAGGTGGCTCCCCCGCGCCGTGGCATGGTGTCGTCCTGTTGTTGGGTTCAGTTGCCGAACACGGCGTCGATCTTGGCCTTCAGCGTCGCGGCGTTGAATGGCTTGACGATATAGTTGTTCACCCCGGCCTTCTTGGCGGCGATCACGTTCTCGGTCTTGGATTCGGCCGTCACCATGATGAAGGGCGTGCGCGACAGGCGGTCGTCGGCGCGCACCTCGCGCAACAGCTCATATCCCGTCATCGGCTCCATGTTCCAATCGGAGATCACGAGCCCATAGCTCTTCTGCCGCATCATGTTGAGCGCGGCGGTTCCGTCGCCCGCCTCGTCGACATTGGCAAAGCCGAGCTGCTTCAGAAGATTGCGAATGATCCGGATCATCGTCTTGTAGTCGTCGACGACGAGAACCGGCATGCTGGGATCGACCGCCATACTCTCCTCCACTCCCTTGCCGCGCCTTGAGGTCTCCCTCGGCGGCAAGGCTCCCAACCCATCACGACCCGGCTTGCCGCCTGCGCGGAAAGGGGGCGCAACCGGGGCCGAGCTTAGGGATTTGGCGTGAATGGAGGGTTAAGCCTGATGCCGGAGCGGGCGGTTGCCCGTCGCTCTCGTTTCTCTCTCGCATCGCTCACCGAATAAGAGTGCGGCATCTCTGTCGGGGAATGGCCCTTTATCTTCTGCTAAGCTTAGCGCGCGGAGATAAGCCGATGCGGGAATCGATCATCGGACTAGCGGTCATGTGTTTTGTCACGCTATACGCCGTGTACCTCATGGCGCCCGACCTGTTCGAGCGCTGGGTTCATCGGCTGTTCTTCATGCATTAGCCGGGCTTACCTCGATCGAAGGGGGTCCTCCGGGGCCTGCTCTTGGACGCTTCTGCGGCCAAGCGATATTGCAGTGCAACAGAGGCTTCGTTATTTTCGCAATCGCAAAAAACAGCAGGGGTGATCGATGACCGCAAACGGGAACGGCAATTTGGGCCATGGCTATTATTTCGAGGATTTGGCCGTCGGCATGGAGGCGAGCTACGCCAAGACGATCACGGATGCCGACATCCGCGCCTTTGCCGAGCTCTCCGGCGACGTGAACCCCGTGCATTTGAGCGATGCTTTCGCCGCCGGCACCATCTTCAAGAAGCGCATCGCCCATGGCTTCTTGACCGCGGCGCTGCTCTCCACCGTGCTCGGCACCAAGCTGCCGGGCCCCGGCTGCATCTATCTCTCCCAGAGCCTCAAATTTCGCGCGCCCGTCTATATCGGCGACGAGGTGGTGGCCACCACCAAGATTACCAGCCTCGACCCCGAGAAGGGCCGCGCGGTGCTCGCCTGCAGCTGCGCCGTCAACGGCAAGCCGGTGCTTGACGGCGAGGCCGTGATGATGGTTTCCCGCCGCGAGAAGCACGCCTAGGCGCTCTGGCGCCCAAGGGCGATTAAGGGATGCAAGGATGGAAGTCGTCCGCTTCTGGCGGGACGTGCCGGCTCACTTACGCGGGGCCGTGCTCGCGATCGGCAATTTCGACGGCGTCCATCGCGGCCATCAGGCGGTCCTGATGGAGGCGAAGGCAGCGGCCGCCCGCCAAGACCGGCGCGCGGGCGCCGTGCTGTTCGAGCCGCATCCGCGCGAATATTTCGCGCCGGACGAGCCCTTCTTTCGCCTCACGCCGCTCCCCCTGAAGCTCGAGCTCTTGGCCGCGCTCGGCCTCGATCAGGCCTTCGTCATTCCCTTCGTGCCCGAGCTTGCCGGCCTCAGCGCCGAAGCCTTCGCCAGCGATGTGGTCGCGCGCGGGCTTGGCGCCTCCCATCTCGTGGTGGGCTACGACTTTACCTATGGCAAAGGCCGCACCGGCTCGCCCGCCGAGCTAGAGGCGTCAGGCGCGAAGCTCGGCTTCGGCGTGGAAATCGTGGCGCCGGTGACGGAAGAGGGCGTCACCTTCTCCTCGAGCAAGGTGCGCGAGCATCTCCGCCGGGGCGAGGTGAGGGAGGCGGCCGAGCAGCTCGGCTATTGGTGGCGGGTGAAAGGCAAGGTCGAGCGGGGCGCGGGCCGCGGCAAGGGGCTCGGCTTTCCCACCATCAACCTTGCGCTCGCCAAGGGCCAGGACATCGGCCACGGCATTTACGCCGTCTATGTGCATTTCGGCGGCCGCCGCCACAGGGGCGCGGGCTATGTCGGGGCGCGTCCCACCTTCGGCGCGGGCGTGCCCGTGCTCGAAGCCTTCCTCCTCGACTTCGCCGGCGACCTCTATGGCGAGGAGGTGGAGATCGAGTTCATCGCTCAGCTCCGTCCCGACCAGGCCTTCACCGATGGCGAGGCGCTCGCCGCGCGGATGCGTCAGGATTGCGAAGAGGCGCGGAGCCTTTTGGCCCGCATCGAGCAGGACGACCCCATGCGCGCTTATCCCTTGGGCCGCGCGCTTGCCTCGGGCACTGGATTGTAGCGAGCGCGATTGCTAGAACCCGCCCAATCCAAGAATCGGATGCGGGAAGAAGCGGGACATGGCCACCAAGACAAAAAAGACCAAGAAGGCAGTGAAGCACCGGCGCGCCAGCCGAACCCGCGCGCAAGCGCGGCCGCGAAGCCGAAGACCAGCAAGTCCGCCGCGGCAAAGACGGCGAAACCCGCCGCCAAGCGCACGCCGAAGCCGAAGGGGAAACCGGCCAAACCGGCGGCGAAATCGCCAGCGAAGTCGAAGCCCGTAGCCAGCGCCAAGCCGCCGCAGATCGGGCGCGACTGGAGCCTGACGCTGTTCCTGCCCAAGACCGACTTCCCCATGAAGGCGGGTCTGCCGCAGCGCGAGCCCGAGCTGCTCGCGCGCTGGAAGAAGGAAGACCTCTACCGGCGTCTGCGCGAGGCGGCGAGAGGGCGGGAGAAGTTCATCCTCCATGACGGGCCGCCTTACGCCAACGGCCATCTCCATATCGGGCATGCGCTGAACAAGATCCTCAAGGACGTGATCAACCGCTCGCAGAGCATGATGGGCAAGGACGCCAATTACGTGCCGGGCTGGGACTGCCACGGCCTCCCTATCGAATGGAAGGTGGAGGAGGAGAACTATCGCGCCAAAGGCAAGACCAAGCCCGACTTCTCCGATTCCGCCGCCATGATCGCCTTCCGCCGCGAATGCCGGGCTTATGCCGAGCATTGGCTCAACGTGCAGCGCGAGGAGTTCAAGCGCCTGGGCGTGGAGGGCGATTGGGACCACCCTTACACCACCATGAGCCACGACGCCGAAGCCACCATCGCCGCCGAGCTGATGAAATTCGCCATGAACGGGCTGCTCTATCGCGGCTCCAAGCCCGTGATGTGGTCGGTGGTGGAGCAGACCGCGCTCGCCGAGGCCGAGGTCGAATATGCCGAGATCACCTCGCCCACGATCTTCGTGAAATTTCCCATCGTTCCGTCAGACAGCGGACAGTACCGGTGACTCACCGACAGCGAAGCCTCGGCTGAGCGCTAGTCGCAGCTTCTATGGTGCCTCAGTCGTGATCTGGACGACCACGCCTTGGACCATCCCGGGCAACCGCGCCATCGCTTTCTCGAACGACATCAGCTACGGGCTCTACGAGGTGACGAGGCGCCCGCCAGACAATTGGGCCAAGCCAGGCGACAAGCTCGTTCTCGCCGATGCGCTCGCCGAGAATGTCAAGAAGCGCAGCGCGCATCGAGAGTTGGACGACGCCTCGCCGATGTTGAACTGCCGGATGCTCTCGCTAGCATCACGTGCTGCGCATCCACTGCGCGGACACGGCTACGACTTCGATGTGCCCCTGCTCGCCGGCGAGCACGTCACCGAGGATACCGGTACCGGCTTCGTGCACACCGCGCCGGGTCACGGCACGCGAGGACTTCGAGATCTGGGAGCAAATCGCGCCGCGCTTGAAGCGCGCGGCATCGACACGACGATCCCCTTCACCGTCGATGCCAACGGCTATCTTCACCAAGGACGCGCCGGGCTTCGAAGGCAAGCGCGTCATCGACGACAAGGGCAATTTCGGCGACGCCAATGAAGCGGTCATCCAAGAGCTGATCAAGAGCGAATGCGCTCATCGCCCGCGGCCGGCTGCGTCACGACTATCCGCATTCCTGGCGCTCGAAGAAGCCGATCATCTTCCGCAACACGCCGCAATGGTTCATCGCCATGGATGCGCCGGTCGAGGGCGGCAGAAGCACGCTGCGCGAGCGCGCGCTCAAAGCCATCGGCGCCACGCGTTTCGTGCCCGCGCAAGGGGAGAACCGCATCCGCGGCATGGTGGAGACGCGCCCCGATTGGGTGGTGTCGCGCCAGCGCGCCTGGGGCGTGCCCATCACCGTCTTCCGCAACAAAGAGACGGGCGAGGTCATCCCCAATCGCGAATTCAATGCGTCCGGCGAACTCATTGAAAGGATTGTCGATGCCTTCGCGCAAGAAGGCGCCGACGCCTGGTTCGAGCAGGGCGCCAAACAGCGCTTCCTCAAAGGCCTGGTCGATGATCCCGACGCCTGGGACAAGGTCGACGACATCCTCGATGTCTGGTTCGATTCAGGCTCGACCCACGCCTTCGTGCTGGAGGAGCGGCCCGATCTCAAATGGCCGGCCTCGCTCTATCTCGAAGGCTCCGACCAGCATCGCGGCTGGTTCCAATCCTCGCTCTTGGAATCGTGCGGCACGCGCGGCCGCGCGCCCTTCGACGCCGTGCTCACCCATGGCTTCGTCGTCGACGAAGACGGGCGCAAGATGTCGAAATCATTCGGCAATGTGGTGGCGCCCCAGGACGTCATCAAACAGTCCGGCGCCGAGATCCTGCGCCTGTGGGCCATGAGCTCCGACTATGCCGAGGATCTGCGCATCGGCCAGGAGATCATCAAGGCCAATGTCGAATCCTACCGCAAGCTCAGGAACACGCTGCGCTTCCTGCTCGGCAATCTCGCCCATGACGAGCCCTCCTTGCACGTCCCCTATGCCGAGATGCCGGAGCTCGAGCGCTATATGCTGGCGCGCCTCGCCGAGCTCGATCAGCTCGTGCGCGCGGGCTACGACGCCTTCGACTTCAAGCGCATCTTCCATGCGCTGCTCAATTTCTGCGTCAACGACCTCTCGGCCTTCTATTTCGACATCCGCAAGGACGCGCTTTATTGCGACCCTTACGACAGTCTCACCCGCCGCGCCGCGCTGACCGTGCTCGATAGTCTGTTCGACGCGCTGACCGCGTGGCTTGCGCCCATGCTCGCCTTCACCATGGAGGAGGCGTGGGCGATCCGCTTCCCGGATAGAGGCTCGGTGCATCTGCGTCAGTTCCCGGCGATACCGCATGAATGGCGCGACGCGGCGCTGATCGAGAAATGGCGCAAGGTGCGCAGCGTCCGCCGCGTGGTGACCGGCGCGCTCGAGATCGAGCGCAAGGAGGGGCGCATCGGCTCGAGCCTCGAAGCTGCGCCCAAGGTCTATGTCGCGGATAGCGATCTCCGCGCCGCGCTCAAAGGCCTCGATCTCGCCGAGATCGCCATCACCAGCGGCGCCACGCTGCTCGAGGGTGCGGGTCCGGCGAACGCCTTCCGCCTCGACGAGGTGCCGGGCGTGGCCGTGCTGTTCGCGCGCGCCCAAGGGACAAAATGTGCCCGCTCCTGGAAGATCCTGAAGGATGTCGGCGCCGACCCCGAATTCCCCGAGCTCTCCCCGCGCGACGCCGAGGCCGTCCGCCAATTCGATGCGCGCCACGCCAAGGCGGCCGCGGAGTAACCCCGCATGGAGAAACTCAAGCACCTGCTATGGGGGCCGCTCTCGCCGCTCGGACTGGGCATCGCGGCGCTCACCGTCCTCGCCGACCAGGCGAACAAGGTCTGGATGCTCTATGTCTATGACATCGGCGCCAAGGGGACGGTGACGCTCACGCCCTTCTTCGATCTCGTGCTCGTGTGGAATCAGGGCATCAGCTACGGGCTTCTGCAGCAGCACAGCGATGTGGGGCGCATCGGGCTGATCGTCTTTGCCTTCGCCGCCTCGATCGGGCTCGCTCTTTGGCTCGCGCGCGTGACCACGCCCCTGACCGCCGCCGCCATCGGGCTCATCATCGGCGGCGCCGTCGGCAACGCCATCGACCGCATCGTCTACGGCGCCGTGGCCGATTTCTTCTCCTTCCACGCCTTCGGCTTCGAATGGTACGTTTTCAACATCGCCGACACGGCCATTGTTGCAGGGGTGGTGGGACTTCTGTATGAGTCCTTGTTTCGGGGACACAAAAAGGTCTCAAACCCTTCTAAGATGTAGAAAAAGTCCGGTACTGCCGGATTTCCAAGGAGTTGTGGGGCACTCCGAGATCATGGTCTTGCGCTTGCTAACTGGCTTGAGCCTCGCCGCCGCGCTTGCGGCCTGTTTGGCCTTGGGCGGCTGCGGGGGCGTCGAATTCCAGGGCAAGCTGTTCGATTATGCCGGGCTGTCCGGCGACCGCACCCCGAAAGACCCCAAAATGGCCGAGCGCGCGCCGCTCGTGCTGCCCCCCGACACCAACACCTTGCCGCCCCCGGGCGAGCCTCCCACCTACGCCGCCCGCGAGGATTGGCCGGCCGACACCGACGCGCAGCGCAAGAAGGTCGCCGCCGCCGCGCAGGCCAAGCAGAATGAGCAGGACGCCGCGGAGCGATCCGACCAATCCTTACGCCGGCAAGCCGACGCTGCTCGATAAGGCGTTGGCAAGCTGATCAAGAAGAAGGACGACGAGGAGGAGCGTGGCCGCCGTGCCGGAGCCCGATCCTTCCGACAAGACGCCGGAGGACAAGGCGCGCGAGCAGAAGGCCGTTGCCGCCAATGGCGCGCCGAAGCCGCTCGATCAGCCGATCATCGAGGCGCCGAAGCAGGAGGACGATCCGTTCCACCCGGCGGCGCCCGACAGCTACAAGCAGATGTCCGGCCAAAACGGCAATTAGGCGGCGGCCACCACCAAATTTCCGCACTAACGTAAACGACCTCGGCTTGAATTGCGGGCCACCTGGCCCGAAATGTGCAACACTCTCATCCTTTGGGTGAGGGGGCATGCCTTTGGCGTCACATATCCCACACAGCGGGCGACGTTCCATGGTGATGACGATGTTCGATCAGCTTGCAGGGGCGCTCGATGGCCGGGCGGGCCTGATCCTTGCGTGTCTCAGCCTCGCCTCCATGGCCGTCGCCGTCGCCATCGACAACGCGCAAGCCACGACCCGCATCAGCGAGTTCAGACTGCCGAACGGCCTGCAGCTCGTCGTCATTCCCGACCACCGCGCTCCCGTCGTCACGCAGATGATCTGGTACCGCGTGGGCGCCGCCGACGAGCCGCCGGGCTCCTCCGGCATCGCTCACTTCCTCGAGCATTTGATGTTCAAGGGCACCGACCTCGTCCCCTCGTCCCAATTCTCCAAGATCGTGGCGAAGAACGGCGGCGAGGACAACGCCTTCACCAATCACGACGTCACCGCCTATTTCCAGCGCGTGGCCAAGGACCGTCTGCCCAAGGTGATGGAGATGGAGGCCGACCGCATGGCCCATCTCCGCCTCTCCGAGGAGGACGTGACGACGGAGCGCAACGTGATCCTCGAGGAGCGCCGCTCGCGCGTCGACAACGATCCCGGCTCGATCCTGCAAGAGCAGATGATGGCCGCGCTCTATGAGAACCATCCCTACGGCATCCCCATCATCGGCTGGGAGCACGAGATCCGCGCGCTCAACCGCGAGGACGCGCTCGGCTTCTACAAGCGCTTCTATGCCCCCAACAATGCCCTCCTCGTCATCGCCGGCGACGTCGAGCCCGAGGACGTGCTGAAGCTCGCCGAGGCGACCTTCGGCAAGATCGCGCCCAATCCGCAGCTGAACGGCCGCCACCGGCCGGAAGAGCCCGAGCATCAGGCGGGCGTCACGGTGAAGCTGCAAGACGCGCGCGCCGGACGCACCACCGTGCAGCGTTATTATCTGGCCCCGAGCTACGCCTCGGCCGCGCCGGGCGAGGCGGAGGCGCTCGATTTGTTGATGCGCATCGCCGCCACGGGATCCGTGAGCCGCATCTATAAGCGCCTCGTCATCGAGGGCAAGGCGGCGGCGAGCGCCGGCGGCTGGTATTCCGATTCCGGCCTCGACGGCGGGCGGCTTGCCTTCTACGCCATCGCCTCCGAGGCCGTCTCCTCCACCGAGCTCGACGAGGCCATCGGCTCCGTCATCGCCGAGCTGCGCGAGGACGGCGTGACCCAAGGCGAGCTCGACCGCGCGCGCAGCGCCTATCTCGCCGAATTCGTCTATACCGCCGACAGCCAGTCGCGCATGGCGCGCCATTATGGCTGGCGGCTTGCGACCGGCATGAGCGTGGCGGACGTGCAGGAATGGCCCGACCGGATCGCCAAAGTCACCGTCGAGGATATCAAGAAGGTCGCGCGCAAATATCTGGTGGACAAGGACTCCGTCACCGGCATTCTTGAGCCCTTACCCGAATATACGAGCGGCATCGATCGGCCAGAGGCCCATGCGCCAAGTCCCGGCAAGTCATAGAGGCGGTGATGGGGGAATCCGCGGCGTCGCGCGCATCTCGGCATTCCTTACGACTTTGCGGGGCGGCTGCGCTGCTCGTCGCCCTCACGCTCGCGACGCCGTCTGAGGCCATGAATATCGAGCGCGTCACGAGTCCCGGCGGCATTGAGGCGTGGCTCGTCGAGAGCCACGACAATCCCCTCATCGCCATGCGCTTCGCCTTCCGCGGCGGCTCGACGCAAGATTCTCGCGGCAAGGAGGGGCTTGCTTATTTCGTCTCCAGCATGATGGACGAGGGCGCGGGCGATCTCGACGCCGTGGCCTTTCAGGAGCGGTTGCAAACCCTTGCCACCCGCATCGACTTCGACGCCGGCCGCGACGTCATGGTCGGCACCCTGACGACGCTGACGCCGAACCGGGACGACGCCTTCGACCTGTTGCGGCTCGCGCTCACCGCCCCGCGCTTCGACCTCGACGCCACCGAGCGCGTGCGCGCGCAGGTCCTGGCCGGGCTGAAATTCGATGAGAACGATCCCTCGACGGTGGCTTCGCTCGCCTGGGACCGGGCCGCCTTCCGCGACCATCCTTATGGCCGGCCCATCAAGGGCACCGAGGCCTCGATCGCGAGCATCACCCCCGCCGATCTGCACGACTATGTCGCCCGCGTCTATGGCCGCGACAAGCTCTTGATCTCGGTGGTCGGCGACATTGACGCGGCGACGCTCGGGCGCCTGCTCGACCATGTGTTCGGCGCCCTGCCGGAGAAATCCGCGCTCGCGCCGGTCGCGGAAGCCAACCCGCCGCTCGGGCCCACCCGCGAGATCATCGAGATGGACGTGCCGCAATCGGTGGCGCAATTCGGCCATCGCGGCCTGTCGCGCAAGGACTCCGACTTCATGGCCGCCTATGTCCTGAATTACATCATCGGCGGCGGCGGCTTCTCCTCGCGGCTGATGGAGGAGGTGCGCGAGAAGCGCGGGCTCGCTTATTCCGTCTATTCCAACCTCTACCCTTACGAGCACGGCGCCGTCTTCGTCGGCAACGTCGCCACCAAGAACGAAGCGGTCGGGCAATCCCTCTATGTGATCGAGAGCGAGCTGAAGACGCCTGGCCGAGCAAGGGCCGAGCGCCGAGGAGCTCGACGCCGCCAAGAGCTATCTCACCGGCGCCTATGCGCTGCGCTTCGAATCCTCGAGCGGCATCGCCAATCAATTGCTGTGGATCCAGATCGAGGATCTCGGCATTGACTATATCGACGAGCGCAACGCCTCGATCGAGAAGGTGAGCCTCGACGATATCAAGCGCGTCGCCAAGCGCTTGATCGAGGCCGACCGCCTGATTACCACCATCGTCGGCAAGCCGGTGGAGCACAAGGTCAAGGCTCCCGGTTAAGCGGGCGCGTTCCCCGAAACGTGGAAGGGTGAAGCGGGATGCCTCTGTCGCAATCCGTCTCGGGCTGCCTCGAAGCCGCGATCGGCGCGCGCGGCCTGAGCCAAGCCGCGCTCGATGCCTATCTCGCGCGCCTTGCCCCGGCCATGGCCGCGCTCCGCGACTCCTATGCCAAAGGCACGCTGCCGCTTTTGCGCGTGCCGGAGCGGCGCGACGATATCGCGCCCGCGCGCGCGGCGCTCGACCGGCTCTCCCAGCGGCGCCGCGACGCTGGTCTTTTTCGGCACCGGCGGCTCGAGCCTCGGCGGCCAGACGCTCGCGCAACTGGGCGGCTGGGGCATCCCCGGCGACAACGGCACTGGCGAGGGGAAACGCCCGCGGCTGCGCTTCTACGACAATCTCGACGCCCGCACGCTTGGCCTGGCGCTTGCCTCGCTCGATTTGGCGTCCACCCGCTTCATCGTCATCTCCAAATCCGGCAACACGCCCGAGACGCTGGTGCAGATGATCGCCGCGCTCGACGCGGTGCGCGCTGCCGGCCTCGAAGCGCGCATCCCCGAGCTGTTTCTCGGCCTCACCGAGGAGAGCGCTCCGGGCAAGACCAACGGCTTGCGCGCGCTCTGCGACGCCTTCGCCATCCCCACGCTTCCCCACGATCCGGGCATCGGCGGCCGTTACGCCGGGCTCACCAATGTGGGGCTTCTGCCCGCGCTCGCCCGCGGGCTCGACGTCGAGGGTTTGCGCGAGGGCGCCCAGAGCGTGATCGCGGCCCTGCTTGCATCCAAGGAGCCTGCGGACTTCGCTCCGGCCCTTGGCGCCGCCATCGCCGTCGGCCTCGCCAAGGAGAAGGGCGTGCGCGCGAGCGTCATGCTCCCCTATAGCGACCGGCTCTCCCGCTTCGCCGCCTGGTATGTGCAGCTCTGGGGCGAGAGCCTCGGCAAGAAGGGCGAGGGGACGACGCCCGTCGCCGCGCTCGGTCCCGTCGACCAGCACAGCCAGCTCCAGCTTTATCTCGACGGCGCGCCCCAGCACCTCATCACCGTCATCCGCACCGCTTGCGCGGGGGAAGGCCCACGCGTGCCGCCCGATCTCGCCCGCCTCGCCGGTGCCGCCTATCTCGGCGGCCGCACCGCCGGCGACCTCGTGGCCGCCCAGCAAGAGGCGATTCCCAAGGCCCTGATCGAGGCGGGCCGGCCCGTGCGCATCATCGACCTCGGCCGCCTTGACGAGGCCGCCCTCGGTGCTCTGATGATGCACTTTATGCTCGAGACGATTCTCGCAGGGGCCCTGTTGGGCGTCGACCCGTTCGACCAACCTGCGGTAGAGTCGGGCAAGGTGCTCACCCGCCGGTATCTGACCGGCGCGGGCGAGGAGGGACCTGATGGCCATACGCCAGCTGCCGCCGACGCTGGTGAACCGCATCGCCGCGGGTGAGGTCGTCGAGCGTCCCGCGAGCGTCGTCAAGGAGCTGATCGAGAACGCGATCGACGCGGGCGCGAGCCGCATCGACGTGGTGGCGACGGGCGGCGGGCTCCAATCGATTCGCGTCACCGACGACGGCGCGGGCATGGCGCCGGACGACCTCGCTTTGGCCGTGGAGCGCCACGCCACCTCCAAGCTCGGCGACGACGATCTCACCCACATCGCCACTCTCGGCTTCCGCGGCGAGGCGCTGCCCTCCATCGGCGCCGTGGCCAAGCTCACCATCACCAGCGCCTTGCGCGGGTCGGACGCGGCCTACGCCATCAGCGTCACCGGCGGCCGCAAGGGCCCGCTCAAGCCCGCCGCCGGCGGTGCCGGCACGAGCGTGGAGGTGCGCGATCTGTTCTATGCCACGCCGGCACGACTCAAATTCATGAAGTCCGAGCGCGCCGAGACCGCTGCCATCGCCGAAACGGTGAAGCGCTTGGGGCTCGCCCAGCCCCACATCGCCTTCAGCCTCACCAATGGCGAACGCGCGGGGCTGAAGCTTCCGGCTTGCGCGGGCGGGCTCATCGACGACGCGCTCTCCCGCCTTGGGCGCATCCTCGGCGAGGACTTCGCGCGCGACGCGCTTCCCGTGCGCGCCGCCCGTGGGGCGCTTGAGGTGGAGGGCTTCGCCGGCCTGCCGACGCTGCATCGCCCGAACGCGCTCCAGCAATATCTCATCGTCAATGGCCGTCCCGTGCGCGACCGGCTGCTCGCCTCCGCCGTGCGCGCCGCTTATGGCGATCTCGTGCCGAGCGGCCGCCAACCCATGCTGGTGCTGTTCCTGACCGTGCCGCCCGAGGAGGTGGATGTGAACGTGCATCCCGCCAAGACGGAGCTCAGATTCCGCGATCCCCAGGCCGTGCGTGGCTTGGTCGTCACCGCCTTGCACGAGGCGCTTGCGCGTGCGGGTCACCGCGCCACGGCGTCGCTGTCGCACATGGCGCTGCAACGCATGGCGCGGCCGGGGCAGGGGGCCTCGCCCGCCGGCTCATGGACGGCCGCGTCCGCGGGCTTCGCGGACAATGGCCAGGCGCCGCTAGGGCCGCTCGCCGCGCCGAGCGGCGATACGAGGGGCACGAGCAGCCCCGAGGACGGCGCGCTGACCTATCCCTTGGGCGCGGCCCGCGCCCAGCTCAATGACACCTTCATCATCGCCGCCACGGAAGACGCCCTCGTCATCGTCGACCAGCACGCCGCCCATGAGCGCCTCGTCTATGAGCGGCTGAAGCGCGCCTTCGCCGATGGCGGCATCGCGCGCCAGCTCCTGCTCATCCCCGAAGTGGTCGAGCTGGAGGAAGAGGCCGCGCTGCGCTTGGCGGGTGCGGCGGGCGAGCTCGAGCGTCTCGGCCTCGTGCTCGAGCCGTTCGGCGCGTCGGCCGTTGTGGTGCGCGAAGTGCCCTCGCTGCTCGGCCACGGCAACGTCAAGGGTCTGCTGCGCGACCTTGCCGATGAGTTGGCGGAAGGCGAGGGCAGCCTCATGCTGGCGGAGCGGCTCGACCATGTGCTCGCCACCATGGCCTGCCATGGCAGCGTGCGCGCGGGCCGCAGGCTCAATCCCGAGGAGATGAACGCGCTTCTGCGCGACATGGAGGAGACGCCCTTCTCCGGCCAGTGCAACCATGGGCGCCCCACTTACGTCGAGCTCAAGCTCGCCGATATCGAGAAGCTGTTCCAGCGCCGCTGATTATTTGAAGTTCTGCATCGCCTTGTCGCCCAGAAAGGCGGTATCGGCGGTGGCGACGTCGCCCGTGGCGCCGCCGAGCGTCATATGCGCGATTTGGATCAGATGCCCGCTCGCGGTCTTGAGCAGGGTGTAGTGGATCTCGACCGACTGGTCGGGCGCGCGGCACGCGGTGAACAGGCGCCGCACCGTCACGCCGTCGATGACCTCGTTGTCCTTCTTGCCCGAAGCGAAGTCGCCCTTGCAGCCCTTGGCGTCGTCCGCCATCACCACCGTCGCCTCCTCGTCGAGATCGACCGAGCCCATGTCCTTATAGGCGGCAAGCGCGCCGATGATGCCGTTGCCGTAGCTCCACACCACGTCGAAATTGGGCATCGGATTGGCGGCCGGGTCGACCAGCGTGTAGTCGGTGACGCCGGCGGAGGCGAGCAGGGTCGTGGCGAATGTCGCCGCTTGGCTTGCCGTGAACAGTTTATGCGTCCCGCCGCCGCCCTCGGCCTTCGACTCGAGCGCGGAGAAGGCGGAATTGCCTTCCTTCGTCTGTTCCGCCTCGAGGCTGTCGCTGACGCAAGCGGCGAGTTGCGTGATGGCGTCGCTCACGCCGCCCAAGCGGAAGGTGAGCGTGCCCGATGGCGTCATCACCATGAGCAGCCGGCCATGGCGTATGGCGTCGATGACCGGCCCGGACGTCTCGAGCGGGATGAGGATGCCATGCGCGTCGACCACTTTGGCCAAAGCCGGGATCGGCGCCTGCTCGTCGATCTTGAGCGTCACATCCTCGGCGCTGCCGACCGGCAGGCGCCATTTGTCGTCGGCGAGCACGAGGCCCCAGTCGAAGTTCCGGCTGATGATGAAGCCGAGCGTGATGCCGCTCTCGTAGGACGCGGTCATGGTGCAGTCGCTGAAGGCGCCGGTCTCGTCATTGTCGGGCCCGCCCTCCCAGCCGCCCAAGGTGAAAGCGGGCGCGGGGCCAGCCGCCGCGGCGGCGAGAAGGAGCGCAAAGGCAACAAACAAGCCGTTTCGGACCGTCATGAGCGCCTCCCAAGGCGCATTAGAGCACAGCCCGCGCGGAGCGCCTAACGGCCTGCAAAATAGCGTAAATCGGGCTATGCGGCGGCCCTGGCGATGACCATTTGGGTGTCGCCATAGACGCGCGCGTCGAGGGTTTCCCAAGGGAGGGGAAGCGCCACCGCCTCGCCCTTGCGCTCTTCGAGCACCGCGACGGCGCCTTGCGCCAGCCATCCGCCTTCGACGGCCGCGGCGAGCGCGCGCGTCCCCAGCCCCTGGCCGTAAGGCGGATCGCAGAAGACGAGATCGAAGGGGAGCATGCTGCCGGCGGGCCCGAGCTTGGTCGCGTCGCGGCGCCAGATCTTGCTCGCGCCGGTGAGCTGCAGCGCCTCCACATTGCGGCGAATGGCCGCCCGTGCCGCGGCCGCCTCCTCGATGAACAGGCAAAAGCGCGCGCCGCGCGACAGCGCCTCGAGCCCGAGCGCGCCGGAGCCCGCGAACAGGTCGAGCACGCGCGCACCCTCGAAGTCGATGCCCGGCGCGCCGTGCGTAAGCACGTTGAACAGCGCTTGGCGCACTTTGTCGCTCGTCGGCCGCGTGGCGAGCCCCTTGGGCGCCTCGATATGCGCGCCTTTGAATTGGCCCGCTACGATGCGCATGAGCGGACGGCGCCAAGGATGACGAGATCGACGCTCATCGCCGCGCCGCGCGTCGTTTTTGATTTTCGCTGCGCCATCCGAGCGCCTCGGTGAGCTTGGCCCCGAGCTGATCGGCGAGCACGCGACCCTTCACCTCGCTGACCGCGCCGGGCTCCATATCGCCGAGCGCAAACGGCCCGAAGGAGATGCGGATGAGCCGGTTGACGGCGAGCCCCAGATGCTCGGCGATGCGCTTCACCTCGCGGTTCTTGCCTTCACGCAGGCCGAGCATCAGCCACACATTGCTGCCTTGCGCCCGGTCGAGCCGCGCCTCCACCGGACCGTAATGGACGCCGTCGATGGTCACCCCGTCGCGCAACGCGTCGAGCTGATCTTGGGTCACGCTGCCATGGGCGCGCACGCGGTAGCGCCGCAGCCAGCCGGTGCTCGGCAGCTCCAAATGCCGCGCGAGCGCGCCGTCATTGGTGAGCAGCAACAGGCCCTCGGTGTTGAGATCGAGCCGCCCCACCGAGACGACCCGCGGCAACCCGGGCGGCAGCGCCGCGAACACGGTCGGCCGCCCTTGCGGGTCCTTATGGCTGGTGACGAGACCTTTCGGCTTGTAATAGCGCCACAGCCGCGGACTTTCCGCTTGCGGCAAGGGCTTGCCGTCGACGGTAATCTTATCGCCCGCGTTGACCACATAGGCCGGACTGGCGAGCACCGTGCCGTTTACCTTGACGCGGCCTTGCGCGATCCAAGTCTTCCGCGTCGCGGCGCGAGCAGAGCCCGGCATGGGCGATGGCCTTGGCGATGCGCATCGGCGCGGCGGGCGCGGACTCAGGCTTCCGCGGCGCGCCGCCCGAGGGCTTTCGCGTCCCTTGACCGGCCCCGCCCTTTGCGCCCAGTTTGCCCGCCATGACGAGCGAGAAGCTTGCAGATGTGACCGCGCCGCGCAAGGAGGCGAGCCCCATGGATTTGGCGCTTGCCGAGGCGGAAGCCGCGCGCGAGCTGGGCGAGGTGCCGATCGGCGCGGTGGTGGTGAGCCCTGACGGCGAGGTGCTGGCGCGCGCCGGCAACCGCACGCTCACGCTCCGCGATCCCACCGCCCATGCCGAGCTGCTCGCCATCCGCGCGGCTTGCGCGCGCCTCGGCAGCGAGCGGCTCGTCGATTGCGATCTCTATGTGACGCTCGAGCCCTGCGCCATGTGCGCCGCCGCCATCTCCTTCGCGCGGCTGCGCCGGCTCTATTTCGGCGCGGCCGATCCCAAGGGCGGCGCCGTCGAGCATGGTCCGCGCTTCTTTCAGCAGAAGACCTGCCACCACGCGCCGGAGATCTATGGCGGGATCGGCGAGACGCGCGCCGCCGCGCTGCTCAAATCCTTCTTCGCCGCGAGGCGCTAATCGCCCACCGGCGGAAACTCCTTCGGTATTCCAGTAGCGCATGCTCGGCGGATAATTCGCTTCCGGATATTGCCGTTGCAGCGCCTGGATCTCGTAATTGCCGCGCGCATAGGGCACGAAGCCGAAATAGGTGCTCCAGCCGCCCGGCCGGCCGGGATTGTAATAATAGGGAAGGACCGGCGGATAATGGCGGCGCCGATAATAGCCGACGGTCTCCACGGCGGAGGCATGAGCGTTGAGCGCGGATGCCACCATCGGTGCGGCGCGCGCCGGCGCAGGCCACGCGGCGAGCCCAAGACCGAGGGCAAGTACGGCCGTCCCGGCAAGGAGCGATGCGGTCTTTCTGGAGCAGAATGAGAGGGGCGCCATGTGGGTCTCCGATTCGAAATCTGGGGATGAAACTAAGCGTGGCCGGCCACTGGCGCAATCATCCCCCACAAAGATGGCGTAAAAGGCGTCGATGTCGATCACGCAAACTGACCAATGACGTGCGTCGCCCTTTGCCGTTGAGCTCGGAATCGTGGCGCTGCTGCTGGTCGGGATCGCCGCATGGGCGCTGCGCCTTGCTCTTGCATGCCCGCCGAGCCGGCGCAAAACCGATCATCCGGGCGAGCTTCAAGAAGCTTCAGACGGGTTGGTACCAGGTCAGCATGACCGTCACCAATCGCGCGCCTTACGCCTTGCTCGGCGTTTCGCTCCGCCGCGTGCGGCCAAACGCCGCCCGGCTGCTCGCGCCGATTGTTGCGGTCAACACCAAAGAAGGCGACTTCCAGGTCTGGTCGGATCCGACCATCGACAAGGCGACGACGACGATCCCCCTCGACCTCGTGGTGGGGCCGCGCGAACACCCGCACGGCGTCGTTTCGCTGCGCTCCGAGGCCCATGCGGCGGCGTGGCTGTTCCTTCCCGAGAGCAGCGATCCGGAGGTCGTGACGCTGGAGCTGACCCTGAGGGAGGACGGCGACAAGCTGCGCCGCCATCGCTTCGACGTCGCGCCCGAAGCGGGCCCCTAACTCAGATCGGCGGCGTTTCGAGCAAGAATGGCGGCGTTCCGGTCATTCACCTTGTCTGCTTCCCGGCCGATAAGGCCGATCCTTCGGGCTCACGCCCGCGAACATCAACAACAAAGGAAATCATCATGCCGCTTATCAACGTGAAGCTGATCGAGGGCGTTTTCGACGAGGCGAAAAAGAAGCAGATCGCCGCCAAGCTCACCGACGCCATGGTCGCCATCGAGGGCGAAACCATGCGTTCGGTCACCTGGGTCGTGATCGAGGAAGTGAAGAGCGGTCATTGGGCCATGGGCGGCAGGCCGCTTACGACCAACGACGTGCGCGCGCTCCAGTCGGGCCGCGCCGCGGCTTGAGGATAAAGCGCGGAGCGGGCAACGGCGAATTTCGTCAGGCCCGCTCCATCATCTCCACCCCGTCGTTCCTGCGCCAGACGGACGGCGGCACGCCGAATTCGCGCTTGAAGGCGCGTGTGAAGGCCGCCTCCAACTCATAGCCGCTGCGCTCCGCAATGCGCGCAATCCCGTCGAAACTCGTGCGCAAGGCCCGCGCCGCCAAGGCGAGCCGCCAGCGTGTCAGATATTGCATGGGCGGCTCACCGATCATGTCGACGAAGCGTTCCGCCAAGGCCGAGCGCGATAGGGCCACCTCCCGCGCGAGCTCATCGACCGTCCATCGGTGGCCGGGCTTGCCGTGCAGCAATGCGAGCGCTTTGCCGACATAGGGGTCGCGTAGTCCCGCCAACCAGCCCTTCTGATCGTCCGGCTGCGCTTGGATGTAGCGCCGCAAGGCTTCGATGAAGGTAAGCTCGGACAGTTTCGCCAGCAGCGAGCGGGCGCCCGGCCGTTGCGCCCGCGAATTCCTGCACGCCGAGGCGGAGCAGATCGGCGATCCAGCCGCTGACGGTGAGGTCGCCGAGAGGGATGCGCAGCATTTGCGGCAGCGCGTCGAGCAGCGGCCGGAAGATGCGCTGGTCGCAGGCGAGGTAGCCGCACACGAAGCGCGTCGCCTCGCCGCCGCCGCCATGGCGCATCTCGATCAGACCTTGGGTCAGATCGGAGCTGTCGATGATCTCCTTCACTTCGGCTGGCGGGAGCGCAAGATCGGATCCCAGGACGTGGAGATGATCGTGGGGAAAGAGCAGGAGGTCGCCCGCCACGGCGCTCACCGTTTCGCTCCCGTCCGCGAGCCGCACCGAGCAGCGTCCCTCGGTCAAGAGATGGAAAAAGATGACGTGGTCGGTGCGCGGCAGCTGGCCGGCGGCGCGATGCAATCCGTGCTGCGCCTCGGCACACCAGGGCGCGGTGAATTCGGCGTTGATGTAGACGGCGCCATCCATGCGGATGGCCGTCAGCACTTCCGACAGCACGTCCAATGAAGGTTCCTCGGCGCGGGTGAAGCCGTGGCGCCCATCGGCGCCCAGACCGCTCAATTATGCGCTGGGAGGCCGCGGGTCCAGGCCCTCATGCGCGCTCCGCAGAAACGCGCTCTAGCCGAGTGTCGGGGAGGCCTAAGTCGACCGCCGGGCTTTACTGCCTGGCGACGCCGAGCGCCGGGAAGCGGTAGTTCCGCAGGTCCCATTTGGCCGGGGTGTACCACAGGCACCCGCCGAGCGCCTTGGACCACAGGCACTTTTGCCCGGGCCGAGGGCCGGGGAGACTACCGTGCCTCTTCCCATTGAGCAGCGCGCGTTCCCATTGCTCTCCCGCGCTCTCGGCGGCAAAGACCGAGGGTGCCGAAACGAGGAGCAGGCACAGGGCAAGGAGCAAAGGTCTCATCGTAGTCTCCATGGGGTACCATGGCCTTATACTCCCCATCGACTACGGAAGCGTTGATAACATCAGTAAATCACGACCAATATTCAGACCGTCGACTTAAAAAGACTTGAACAGGGATTAGCAATCGACCGAGCATTTTTAGGTAAGTTCTATCCGCCGCGCGATAGCCCGAGATTGGGTCTAGCCCGCAACAGCCTTCTTCCGCGCGAGCGCCCGCCAGCCGATGTCGCGGCGGCAAAAGCCCTCCGGCCAGTCGATCTTGTCCACCGCCGCATAGGCATGCTCGCGCGCCGCCTCGATGCTGTTACCCCGCGCGGTAACGCCCAGCACGCGGCCGCCATCGGCGAGGATGCGCCCGCCCTCCGCCCGCGTTCCGGCGTGGAAGATTTGCACCTGTGGGTCGGCGCCGGCCGCATCGAGGCCTTTGATCTCGGAGCCTTTCGCGTAGGGACCCGGATAGCCCTTGGCCGCCATGACCACGCACAGCGCCACATCGTCGCTCCAGTCGAGCGCCACGTCGCGCAATGTGCCGTCGGCGGTGGCCATCAGCGCCGGCAGCAAATCCGATTGTGAGCCGCAGCATCAGCACCTGACATTCGGGATCGCCGAAGCGCACATTATATTCGATGAGCTTGGGCGCCCCGTCCTTGATCATCAGCCCGGCATAGAGCACGCCCTTATAGGGCGTGCCGGCCGCGGCCAGAGCCCGCACGGTGGGCAGCACGATCTCGTCCATGACGCGGCGGCACATCTCAGGCGTCATGATCGGCGCCGGCGAGTAAGCGCCCATGCCGCCGGTATTGGGGCCTTGGTCGCCGTCGAAGGCGCGCTTGTGGTCCTGCGCCGTGGCGAGCGGCAGCGCGGTCTCGCCGTCCACCAGCGCGAAGAAGCTCGCTTCCTCGCCGTCGAGAAATTCCTCGATCACCACTTCCGCCCCCGCCGCGCCGTGCTCGCCGGCAAAGCAGGCAAAGATCGCGGCGAGCGCCGCCGGGCGCGTTTCGGCGATGGTCACGCCCTTGCCGGCGGCGAGCCCGTCCGCCTTGATCACCATGGGCAGCTTCTGCGCCGCCGCATAGGCCAAGGCGGCGTCCGCGTCGGCGAAGCGGGCGTAAGCCGCGGTGGGGATGTTATGCGCCGCGCAGAGATCCTTGGTGAAGCCCTTGGAGCCTTCGAGCCGCGCCGCGTCCTGCGACGGACCGAACACGCGGATGCCCTCGCGCGCCAAATCGTCGGCGATGCCGGCGACGAGCGGCGCCTCGGGCCCCACCACCACGAGATCGATGCCGCGCTCCTTGCAGAACCGCGCGATAGCCTCATGGTCGTCGAGGGGGAGCGCCACACATTCGGCGCAAGCGGCGATGCCGGCATTGCCGGGCGCGCAGTAGAGCCGATCGAGCAGCGGGCTCTGCCTAAGTTTCCAGGCGAGCGCGTGCTCGCGCCCGCCGGAGCCCAATAGCAGCACTTTCAACAGGGCGAAGCTCCGCTTTCCGTTCCCCGCCCGCCTTGCTATCTGTCGGGCGTCCTCGCAGGCGTGATTAGCACGCCCGGGACCGGAAACAAGAACGCGACCCATGGCCGACCGCGACCTGCCCACGAATCTCGTGGAATATACGGTGTCCGAGCTCGCCTTTGCCATCAAGCAGACGGTGGAGGGCGCCTTCGGCCTCGTGCGCCTGCGCGGCGAGATCTCGGGCTTCAAGGGCCCGCATGCCTCCGGCCATTGCTATTTCACCCTCAAGGACGAGAAGGCCTGCGTCGAGGCGGTGATCTGGCGCAGCACCTATGGCCGCCTCAAATTCAAGCCCGAGCAGGGGCTCGAAGTGGTGGTGCAAGGCCGCATCACCACCTATCCCGACAAGTCGAAATATCAGATCGTCATCGACACGCTCGAGCCCGCCGGCGCCGGCGCGCTCATGGCGCTGCTCGAGGCGCGCAAGAAGAAGCTCGCCGCCGAAGGGCTGTTCGCCCCGGAGCGCAAGCGGCCGCTGCCCTTCCTGCCGCGCATCGTCGGCGTCGTCACCTCGCCCACGGGCGCCGTGATCCGCGACATCCTGCATCGGCTCGCCGACCGCTTCCCCTCCCATGTGCTGGTATGGCCGGTGCGCGTGCAGGGCGAGACCTGCGCCGTCGAGGTCTCCACGGCCATCAACGGCTTCAACGCGCTGGTCGTGCACGGCCCCGTGCCGCGCCCCGATCTCCTCATCGTGGCGCGCGGCGGCGGCAGCCTCGAAGATCTGTGGGGCTTCAATGACGAGCTCGTCGCCCGCGCCGTCGCCGCCAGCACCATCCCGCTCATCTCGGCGATCGGGCACGAGACCGACTGGACCATCATCGACCTCGTCGCCGATTTCCGCGCGCCGACGCCCACCGCCGCCGCCGAGCGCGCGGTGCCGGTGCGCACCGAGCTCACCCTCAATGTGCGGAGCCATGGCTTGCGCGTGGCGAGCTCGCTGCGGCGCCTGCTCGAAGGGCAAGGAGCCGCGTGCTCGCGGCCAGCCGCGGCCTGCCGCGCGCCGCGGCGGTCCTGGCGCTGCCTCGCCAGCGTCTCGACGGCGCGGGTGCGAGACTCGGGCGCGCGCTCCTCGCCAATGCGCGCGAGCATCGCGCCCGCTTGGTGCATGACGCGACGCGGCTCCGGCCTCATCTCGTCGCCGGCGTGACGCGCGATCGCCGCGAGCCGGCTCATCCGCCTCGACCGCTCAGGCGCCCGCGCTATTGCCGCAGAGCGTCGGGCTCGCCCGGAGCCGGCTCGCAACGCAAGGCAAGCTGCTCGCCTCGCTCGATTATCACAATGTGCTCGCGCGCGGCTTCACGCTGGTGCGGGGCGAGGACGGCCGCATGCTGCGCCGCGCCGCCGAGGTGAAGCCCGGCGCCGCGCTCGATATCGAGTTCACCGACGCGCATGTGCAGGCGACGGCCGACGGTGCGCGCGAGCCCACATCGCCGCGCGGGCGCGATCGGGGACGGAAGGGCAAAGCGCGCAACGGAAGCGAGAAGCAGGGCTCGCTGCTCTAGCATGATCCGGAAAAGTGGCTTCCGGTTTTCCGATAAGATCATGCACACAAAAATAGAGCGGACTCGCCATGGCGCGCCCGCGCTATTATCTTGAGCGAGAGCGATTCAGGCGAATCGGGTGTCGATGCTGTGATGAACCGTTTCGAACGTAATATCGGCTTCAAAGGCGAGGCCAAAATCCGCTATCTCGACGGCGAGATCCAAGTGCTCACGCCGGGCGAGTTCGTGCGCTGCGCCGTCACCGGCCGCGTCATTCCGCTCGAGGAGCTGCGCTATTGGAGCGTCGAGCTGCAGGAGCCTTACGTGGACGCCGTCGCCTCGCTCAAGCGCTACCGCGAGACCCACCCCGATCCTGCGTCCTAGTCAGGACTTCTTCGCCAACGCCGCCTCCAGCAGCTCCTTCAGCTTCGCCTCGTCGGCGAAACGGATGGCGATGGGCAGCGGGCGCGAGCGGAACTGCAGCTCGCCCAGCGGACTGTCCCGCTCCTCCGGCAGGCGCACCCAATCCTTATCGGTGGTGACGAGCATGGCGCCCCGCGCTTCGGCCTCCTTGAGCAGCGCACGGGCTTCGCGCTCGGTGAAGCGGTGATGGTCGGGGAAGGAGCGCGTCGCGATCACCCGCGCCCCGTGGCTCTTGAGCGTGTCGTAGAATTTCTCCGGCCGCGCGATGCCGGCAAAGCCGATCACCGGCAACACGCCGAGCCAGCGCGGATCGCCCGCGGGTGCGATGCTCGCATTCAGCACGGGCTTGCCCTTGGCCCGCGAAGGCGTCGGCGAGCGCCTTCGCCTTGCCGCCCCCGCCCATGACGATGAGCGCGTCGGCATGAGCCGAGCTGTTGGTCGAGCGGCGCGCGCAACGGTCCCGCCGGCATCACGAGCCCATTGCCGAGCCCAAGCGCGGCATCGACCACGATCAGCGACAAATCCTTGATGAGGCCCGGATTCTGGAAGCCGTCATCCATGACGATGACGCTGTCCCCGGCGGCCTCGATGGCCCGCGCCCCCGCCGCGCGGTCCCGCGCCACCATGACGGGCGCGGTGCGGGCGAGCAGCAGGGGCTCATCGCCCACCTGTTCGGCGCTGTCCCCCTCGCGCACGAAATGCGGGCCTTCAGTCTTGCCGCCATAGCCGCGCGTGAGGAAGGCGGGGCGCTGCCCGAGACTTCTCAGCATCTCGGCCACGGCGATGGCCGCCGGCGTCTTGCCGCCGCCTCCGGCCGTGAAATTGCCGAGGCAGATCACCGGCAGCGAGGAGCGGTAGGGCACGATGCGCGCCGCTTTCGCCGCCGCGACCCGCGCATAGAGATGGCTTGAGGGGCGCGAGCGCCGCGGCGAGCGCGCCCTCCTTGCGGTACCACCAGAAGGGCGCTTCAAGACGCATGTTTGAGCGAGGGCTTGGGCGGCAGGAAGCGCTCGAGCGCGGCGACGGTGCGGGGCAGCGCGCCGCCGAGTGCGGCAAGGGCCTCTTCCGCATTGGCCATCATCGTCTCGCGCGCTTTCGGCGTGCTGAGCAGAAAGAGCGCGGCGTCGGCGAGGCTCGCCGCGTCATTCACCTGCCGGCAGCCGCCCGCCGCCAGCAACGCGTCATAAGCGTCGCCGAAGTTCCGCCAATGGGGGCCGCTCAGCACCGCCGCGCCGAGCTTGATCGCCTCCACCGGATTTTGTCCCCCACGGGGCACGAGCGAGCCGCCGATGAAGGCGACCGGTGCCAGCCGGTAGAACAGGCCGAGCTCGCCGATGGTGTCGGCGATATAGATGTCGGTCGCCGCATCGGGCAATTGACCCTCGGAGCGGAGCGCGACGTTCAGATTGGCGCCCGCCAACAGCTTGGCGATCAGCGGCCCGCGCTCGGGATGGCGCGGCACGATGATGGTGAGGAGATCGGGTAGCGCCTTGCGCATGGTGAGATGGGCCACCGCCACCATGTCGTCCTCGCCCGCATGCGTGCTGGCCGCGAGCCACACCCGCCGGCCGGCAAGCGCGGCGGCGAGGCCCTTTTCGCCGCGCGCATCGGCGGGCGGCGGCGGGGCATCGGCCTTGAGGTTGCCGATCCCTTGCGTCTCGGCGGCCCCGAGCGCGGCGAAGCGCTGGGCGAGGCTCTCATTCTGGGCGAGCACGAGGCTGAAGGCGGAGAATAGCGGCCGGCTCAAGCCCGGCCGCTTGCGCCATTTGCGGAACGAGGATTGGGAGATGCGCCCGTTGACGAGCACGAGCGGAACGCCGCGCGCTTTCGTCTCCAGCACGAGGTTCGGCCAGATCTCCAATTCCACGAGCACGGCGAGGTCGGGCCGCCAATGGTCGAGGAAGCGCTGCACGTAAGCCTGATGATCGAGCGGCACATATTGATGCAGCGCCGTCCCGGGCAGGCGCGCGCGCGCGAGCTTGGCCGAGGTGACGGTGCCGGTGGTGAGCAGCACGCGCACATCCGGATGCTCGCGCCCGATGGCCTCGATGACGGGGAGCACGGCATTGGCCTCGCCCACGCTTGCGGCATGGAACCAGGCGAGGAAGCCCGGCGGCCGGGGCAGGCTCGCCACGCCATAGCGCTCCGGGCGCCGCGTCCGCTCCTCCTTGCCGCGGCTCGTGCGCCAGGCGAGCATCAGCGGCGCGAACGGCGCGGCGAGACGCGTGAGCGCGCGATAGGCGGCAAGCGTGAAGCTTGGCCGGTCGGCGTGATCGTCGGGGGCTGGTGCCAAGGGATCCCTCGCTCCGGCCAGAGCATAGGCGCGCGCGGTCGTTTCCGCGAGCCCGCGCTCAATCGCCGCGCGTCCGGCCTCGATCCCGTCCGGTCCGGCATCCGCGGCGACGCGGATCGGATCGCCGACCACGATGGCGAGCGTCGAGAAGGGCAGGTTGATGGTGAATTTGCTCCAGGTCGAAAGCGCGATGAAGCGGCTCGTGGCCATGGCGCAGGGCACGACCGGCCGGCCCGAGAGTTGCGCGAGCGTGGCGATGCCTTCGCCCGCGCGCCGCGCCGGGCCGGGCGGCACGTCGGCGGTCATGGCCACGGTGGCGCCATTGCCGAGCGCCGTGAGCGCCTCGCGCAGCGCCGTGGCCCCGCCCCGATTCCGCCGCCGCTTGCCCGCGCCCGCGCCCCGGATCAGGCGCATATGGAAGCGCTTGAGCACCGCGCCGATGATCTCCGCGTCCCCATGACGCGCGACCATGGCGGCCACGTCCGCCGGCCGGTCGGGCTTGATCTTGGGCAGCATGAGGAACTGGCCGTGCCACATGGCGAAGATCTGCGGGTGCTGCGCGAACAGCCTCGCGTCGGTGTCGGCGGGATCGCGCACGACCCGCGAGCTCGCATAGACGAGCCGGATATAGGCGGCGGCAATCGCGCTGCCGAGCGCGACCACGGGCCTTGAGGAGAACAGTCGCTTCCCCATGCGTGCGGAGCGGAGCTATTTGCCGGCCATGGCCAGCGCCCCGGCCCTGTCGTCATCGGGCTCGGGAGAAGGCGCGTCGCTGATGCCGAGCTGGGTGCGGTGCAGCCGCGCATAGAGGCCGCCTTTGGCGACGAGCTCGTCATGGCGTCCGACCTCGACGATCCGCCCCTGATCGAGCACGCAGATGATATCGGCCTTCTTCACCGTGGACAGCCGGTGGGCGATGGTGATCACCGTGCGCCCGCGCATCAGCTCTTCCAGCGCCTTCTGCACCTTGGCCTCGGCTTCCGAATCGAGCGAGCTCGTGGGCTCGTCGAGCAGGAGGATGGGCGCGTCCTTGTAGATCGCCCGCGCGATGGCGATGCGCTGGCGCTCGCCGCCCGAAAGCAGATTTCCCGCTTCGCCGACGCGCGTATCGTAGCCGCGCGGCAGGCCCGTGATGAAATCGTGCGCGGCCGCCGCCTTGGCCGCGGCGATCACCGCGGCCTCGTCGAGCGGTTTGGTGCCATAGGCGATATTGGCGCGGATCGAATCGTCGAACAGCACGGGATCTTGCGTCACGAGCCCGATCGCGTCGCGCAACGAGGCGATGGTGAAGAGCGCGATGTCCTGGCCGTCGATGGTGACCTTGCCGGCTGTCGGGATCGAAGAAGCGGAGCGCGAGATTGACGATCGTGCTCTTGCCCGAGCCCGAGGGTCCGACGAGCGCCACGGTGCGCCCGGGCGGCACGGCGAAGCTCACGCCCTTCAGCACCGGGTTCGCCGGCTCATAGGCGAAGGACACATCCTCGAAGGCGATCTCGCCCCGGGTCAACGCGAGCGGCTTCGCGTCCGGCGCCTCGGTCAAGCGTGACTGCAGATCGACGATGCCGAACACCCGGCTCGCCGCCGCCACCCCTTCCTGCAGCTGGGTCTGCAGCGTGGCCGCGCTCTTGAGCGGCGCATAGAGCAGGAGCGCCGACGTCATGAAGCCCATGAAATGGCCGAGCGTGAGGTCGCCGCGCACGCCCTTGGTGCCGGCGAAATAGATGGCGAGCGCAAAGCCGAGTCCCGTCAGAAGTTCGATCGACGGGCTCGACAGCGCGCGGGCGCGGGTGCCGCGCATGGTGAATTCGAGCGCCCGGTTGATTGTGCTTGCCGCGCGCCCGGTCTCCTTGTCCTCCTGCCGGTAGGCGCGCACGATGCGCATGCCGCGCAAGGTCTGGGTGATGAGCGCGGAAAGGTCGCCCGTCTCCTGCAGGGACTTGGTCGTCGATTTGCGCATCTTGCGGCGCTGGCGGCTGAGCATGAACCAGGCGATGGGCATGAACAGCAGGATCAGCAGCGCGAAGCGCGCATCCATATAGAACATGGTGCCGACGAGGATGATGACCTTCAGATAGTTCTCGCCGAGGGTAACGAGCGAGCGGCTCGCGGTCGCGCGCAGCAGATTGGCGTCGTTGAGGAAGCCCGACAGAAGCCGCCCCGAATGCACCATCTGGATGTAGCTCAGATCCGCGCTGGCAAGCCGCGCGAACATCTGGATGCGGAGATCGGCGATGAAGCGGTTGCCGAGATAGGCGATGGTCACGTCGGCCACATATTCCGACACCGCCTTGATGATGGTCACCACGACGATGCCGGCGGTGACCCAGTAGATCATCTGCTGGTTCTTGGCGACGAACACGTCGTCGGCGGTCCTCTGGATGAGGAAGGGGATGGCCCCGGTGGTGGCCGCGGTCAGGATCATGGCGAGGCTCGCGAGCAGCAGGAGCCCGATACGCGGGCGCAAATGCTCCCGCCAGATGCGCAGGAGGATCACGCTCGTGGCGTAATGGTAGTGCAGCTCGTCGGCGCCGCGCGTGATGCCGCTCGCGTCACTGAACAATTGATCTTTCAAAGGCTTCCCCGGTTTTTGGCGGTTTTTGGTGACGGGGCCACCGCGCCGCCCCCTTCTAGCATGCGAAGCTCCGGAGCCTTAAGGCGAAAAAGCGCCGAAGGCCGGGGCTCTTAGCCCGCGCCGCCGCCGCTCTCCGTGTCCGGCTCGAGCAGCCGGTGCAGATGCACGACGAAATAGCGCATATGGGCGTCGTCGACATGGCGGTGGCTCGCGTCCTTCCAGGCGTCATAGGCTTGCGCGTAGTTCGGATAGATGCCGACGATATCGAGCGCCTTCAAATCGGTGAACTCGACCTTGTCGAGCGTGGTGAGCTCGCCGCCAAAGACGAGGTGCAACAACTGCCGCCCGCCCGTCTTTCCCCCTTTCTTCGTCGCCATGGCTCCTTCCTCGTTTTCACGCCTCACGCGCGCGTTTTCCGGCAAAAGACCTCAGAGGTCGATGCGGCTTGTTCGCTCGACCAGGATCGGGTGTAAGCCGGCCGTGCTCGCCACGAGCCCCGAGAAGCGCGGGATCTCGCGATTGAAGGCGAGCGCGTCGCCCCGATGATCGGTGACGACGCCATGCGCCTCCTCGACGAGGAGGGTTGCGGCGGCGATGTCCCACTCGCTCTTGGCCGAGAGCGAGACGGTGGCGTCGGCGCTTGCCGCCGCCACGAGCGCCATGCGGTAGGCGACGGAATTGACCCAGCGCGATTTCACCTCGGGCCATGGCTCGGCCCAGATGCGCTTCTTGAACAACCCGCCGCTCGCGATGATCCGCGCGCCTTCGAGCGTGCTCTGCCCGCTCACCTGAATAGGCGCGCCGTTGAGGAAGGCGCCCTGGCCACGCATGGCGTGGAAGAATTCCCGTTGCGCCGGATTGAACACGATGCCGATCACCGGGACCCCGTCCTCGACGAGCGCAGCGGAGACCGTCCATTCCGGCACGTGGCGCAGGAAGGCGTTGGTGCCGTCTATTGGATCGACCATCCACACCCGCCGCTTGTCGAGCCGCCGCGCATCGTCGGGGGTCTCCTCCGACAGCCAGCCATAGTCCGGCCGCGCGCCCATGAGCTTGGCCTTGAGCAGGGCGTCGACGGCGAGATCGACGTCGCTCACCTCGCTCCCGTCGAGCTTCCGCTTGACCCCCACCTCGGTGCGGAAGGAGGCGAGCGCGAGCGCGCCCGCTTCCTCCACCGCGCTCTTAAGCAATGGGTAATCGTCTTGCAGCGCCGGGAGCGGCAGGTTTTCGGCGGGGGAAGAGGCGGTCATGACGTCAAAGAAGACTCTCTAAACCATGTGGGCAAGCGGGCGGCGCATACCAGCCATTAACAACGTCCATTAAGCCGGCGGCAAAAGGTCTGTGGCAAGATCGCGACAATAAAGGCTGTCTCAAGGCGGCCGCTCCTGCCTCCAGGAAGCTAACAGCAAGGCGTCACCGAGGGGCCCCAGGGCATAAGCTCTGGGGCCCTTGCTGTTTGAGCCTACAGCAATCGCGCCAGCACCATATCGAGCAGCATGGCGGCGAACACGATCAAGCCGAAATCGCGGTTGGAGCGGAAGCGCTCGAGGCAATTCTCCGCATCGTCGATGTCGAGCGTCGCCACCTGCCAGATGAGATGGGCGCCGCCGAGCAGCATGCCGAGCAGGAACACGGTGCCCATCTCGGCGAGGATGCCGGCGAGCGTGATGCCGACCCAGGCGAGCGTGTAGAGCAGCGCGAGCCACGCCCGCGTCGCCCGCCCGAATTTCAGCGCCGTCGATTTCAGGCCGACGAGATCGTCGTCCTCGCGGTCCTGATGGGCATAGATCGTGTCGTAGCCGATGGTCCAGAACACGGCGCCGCCATAGAGCACGATGGCCGGCCAGCCGAGCCGCCCGGCGACCGCGGCATAGCCCATGAGCGCCCCCCAGCTGAAGGCAAGGCCGAGCACGGCCTGCGGCCAATAGCTGAAGCGTTTGACGAAGGGATAAAGCGCCACGATGGGCAAGACCGCGAGCCCGAGCAGAATGGAGAAGAGATTGAGGCTGAGAAGAACCGCGAGCCCGATCAGGCTGAGCGCGAGCATGAAGGCGCGCGCCTGGCGCACGCGCACCCGCCCGCTCGGCAGCGGCCGCTCCCGCGTCCGCGCCACGCGCGCATCGAATTCGCGGTCGACGATGTCGTTATAGGTGCAGCCCGCCCCGCGCATGGCGATGGCGCCGATGGTGAACAGGACGAGAAGCCAGGGATCCGGATAGGCGGCGCCGCTGATGCGCGTGGCGAGCTCCACCGACCAGAAGCAGGGGAGTGCGAGCAGCCAGGTGCCGATCGGCCGGTCCATGCGCGCCAAGCGCAAATAAGGCAGCCACGCCGCGGGCGCGAAGCGGTCGACCCAGTTTTGCGGGCCGGCGTCGGTGACGGTGCTTGCTTTGCCTTCGGCCAGCGGACGTGGCATGTCTTGGGCTTCGCCCTCCATCAGACCCTTTCCCGATAATGCCGTCCAAGCTCCAACGGCTGTTCGTCAAAGCGCCCTTGAGCGCCGGCGCGGAACTAGCGCTCGAGGCGCCTCAGGCACACTACCTCCTCAACGTGCTCAGAATGAAGGGGGGTGACAAGCTTCTCGTCTTCAACGGTAAAGAGGGGGAGTGGGAGGCCGAGCTGAAACCGGCCGGCCGCAAGGGCGCGGGGCTTCTTCTCGCCCGCCGGACGCGGCCGCAAAGCGAAGGGCCCGGACCTCCATTATCTCTTCGCGCCGCTGAAGCGCACCCGCCTCGACTATATGGCGCAGAAGGCGACCGAGCTCGGCGCCAGCGCGCTCCTCCCCGTCATCACCCACCGGACGGTCGCCGAGCGCGTCAACACCGAACGCCTCCTCGCCAATGCCATCGAGGCCGCCGAGCAATGCGGGCTGTTGCGGGTGCCGGAGGTGCGCCCGCCCGCCAAGCTCGCTCAAGTGCTGGCAGCGATTGGGATCGGGATCGCCTCTTGATCTTCGCCGACGAGCAGGCCCCGCACGCCTCGCCGCTTGCGGCCCTTGCCGCCGAGGCGCGGGCGTCGCCCGCGCCCGCTCGCGGTCCTGGTGGGGCCGGAGGGCGGGTTCGATGCCGAAGAGCGCGACCGCCTGCTCGCCCACGACTTCGTGCGCCCCATCTCCCTCGGCCCCCGCGTGATGCGCGCCGACACCGCCGCGGTCGCGTGCCTCGCCCTCGTCAATGCCGCGCTTGGCGACTGGCGCTGAAGGGCTCGGGCTTGGTAAAGAATTTGTGTCGGGCCCCTGTGTCCCGGCCCCTTGTCAGGCGGCCAAAACGCGCGCCATAAAGGCCGCCCTTTGCGCGTCCGGCCGCGCATCCCCAATTCTTGTCCGGCAATCGGTAAGCGGAAGCGGAGTTCTCCCATGTCGACACGGGTCGAGGGGCCGAAGAGCCCTGTCATCGAGTCGCGGGACGAGCTCGTCGCCTTTCTCGAGGCGGGGTCGAAGCCAGCCTCCGACTGGCGCATCGGCACCGAGCACGAGAAATTCGCCTTCGACCGCAGCGGCAATAGCCCCGTGCCTTATGCCGGCGAGCGCGGCATCGGCGCGCTGCTGCAAGGCCTCGCCGACCGCTTCGCCTGGGACCCCGTGCGCGAGGACGGCAACATCATCGCGCTCAACCGCGCCGATTGCGCCAAGGGCGGCATCATCAGCCTCGAGCCCGGCGGCCAGGTCGAGCTCTCCGGCGCGCCGCTTGACGACGGTGCACGAGACCCAGGAGGAGCTGCGTCAGCATCTCATCGAGGCGAAGGAGGTGGGCAACGAGCTGGGCTCGGGTTTCTCGGCCTCGGCTTCTCGCCCAAATGGACGCTTGAACGAGACGCCGATCATGCCGAAAGAGCGCTACCGCATCATGGCGCGCTACATGCCGCGCGTCGGACGCCACGGCCTCGACATGATGTTCCGCACCTCGACGGTGCAGGTGAATCTCGATTTTGCCGATGAGGCGGACATGGTGCAGAAGCTGCGCGTCGGTCTCGCGCTGCAGCCGGTCGCCACCGCGCTCTTCGCCAACTCGCCCTTCACCGAAGGCAAGCCCAACGGTTTCAAATCCTATCGCGCCGATGTCTGGCGCGACACCGATCCCGACCGCACCGGCCTCCTGCCCTTCGCCTTCGAGCCCGGCATGGGCTTTGAGCGCTACGTGGACTACGCGCTCGATGTGCCCATGTATTTCGTCTATCGCGACCATCGCTATATCGACGTGGCCGGCGCCTCGTTCCGCGATTTTCTCGCCGGGCGGCTCGCCGCACTCCCCGGCGAGAAGCCGACGCTCGAAGATTGGGCCGACCACCTCACCACGCTCTTTCCCGACGTGCGGCTGAAGCGCTATCTCGAGATGCGCGGCGCCGATGCGGGCTCCTTCGCCGAGCTCTGCGCGTTGCCGGCGCTGTGGACCGGGCTGCTCTACGACAAGGGAGCCTTGGCCGAGGCGGCCGCGCTGATCGCCGATTGGACGCTCGAAGAGCGCCAGCATCTGCGCGACACCGTGCCCAAGCTTGCGCTCGCCACGCCCTTCCGCGACCGCACCTTGCGCGAGGTGGCGGGCGAGATGGTGGACATCGCGGGGAGGGGGCTCAAGGCCCGCGCGCAATTCGACCGGCAGGGCGAGGGCGAGGACAAATATCTTGCCCCGCTGATCCACGCCGTCGAGCAGGGGCTGAGCCCGGCCGATCGCCTGCTCGCGCACTATGCCGGCGATTGGCGGGGCGACATCGCGCCGCTATTCGCCACCCACGCGCTCTAGCTCAACATCGGCCGGGTTGCGATTGACCTGCTTGTTTCAGGGACTGAAGCACGTCGTGCAAAGCGACCGACAAATCGTCCGTCAAAGTGATCGGCAAATCTTCACCGAACGAATAGTCCTGTAGGATTTCCAGCGCTCGCTCCATGGTCTGGACCGCCGCCTCATGCTTCTTGATGAGATATTTGGCGGAGCGTTCGTGCCAGTCGAGGATTCGGGCGAGCTGGTTGTCCTCGCCGTTCGCTCTGCGCTTGACCCGGCCTCGTAGCCTCGTCACCCGATCGACGGCTCGCCTTTGGTTCGAGATGTGAGTCCTGCGTTGGACGATGTCTTCGTGGATCGCCTCCTCGAGCAAGGCAGCCATATCCATGAAGGTCAGGTCCTGCTCGGCATGAAGCAACACGCCGAGCTTCTGAGCGATGACCTCTGTGGCGTTAGCGTCGAAATTATTGGGAAGAATTGGCTCTACTTCCCCGGTGCGGTCGTAGCGCTCGCGGCGCTTCGTATCGGAAAGGACGTCATAAGCCCGGGCGAGTTCACGGAAGGCTTCGACGGAGCCCCCGGTGTCCGGATGCAATATTTTGGCTTTCTGCCGGTAAGCTCTATGGATCTCTTCCGGCGCCGCGTCCCACCGCACGCCCAGCACGCGATAAAGGTCCCTCACTGACTTGCCCCTCTAAACTCACTGTCCCCCAACGCGCGGAGGGAACGTTGTTAGGCTCTAACGAGAAGACACGCGTCGAGTTCCACCCGAACAGAACAACGGCTGGATGACCTATTTTGGCACAGCTTGCACGGCAGGCGTTTCATCTCGAAGATACGCAAGACATAGTCTTGAGTGACCCTCCCGCCCGGCCGAGCCGCATAGCAGCGTGTCGGGCTGAAATGTTCGCTTTGGGTCGGCGGCGGGCTAAAGGCTTGGCGCGGCCTTGAACGGGGTCATCGCGCTAACCACATCCGATGCAAGTCACCGTCTTCTCCGCTCAACCCTGCACGGAGAAGACGCGAAGTCCGTCCCCCCTTTGACGGATGGAAATCGGCGGCGGAGGCCTCTCCGCCGCCGATTTTGCGTTTGAAGCCGGATTGCGGAACGCCGCTATTTCAGGCCGGCGAGCGCGTCGCCGAAGCCTTGCAGCGAGATCGGGATGCCGATGCCGGCCTCCGGCGTGTCGAAGATGATGAACATGGCGGTGGTCCCCGTCTTCATCTTGTTGATCACCTCGTCCTGCAGCACCACCTCGGCGATGCAGCCGCGCTTGCCGCATTTGAGGAAGGGGGCGTTGCCCACGTCCTTGCCGTCGATCTTCAAGCCAAGCCCGGTGGGGAGCAGCACGCCGAGCGGCACCACCACGCGCAGCAGCTTCTTGTCCTCGCCGATGGCCTTATAGAACACGACGGTGAGACCGACATTGGGGCGGTCCTCCGCGGTGACGCTCTGCACCAGCGCGCATTTCTCCTCTTTGGCCCCGGGGGGCGTGCGGCAGCTCACCTGCCAGGCGCCGTGCGTTTCCTTGACGACGCTGCCCGGGCCCGTCTCGGTCGCTTCGTTATCGGGGGGAGCGCCCTGCGCGCCGACCGGGCCGGTGAGAGCGAGCAAGGAAAGAGCGATCGCGCCACTGAGCCTCGCGACCGGAGCGCCTCGTGACTTGCGGGGTTGGCAATGAGGCGTGGCGGCCATGGGCAGGAAGTCCTCTCGCGCGCGGGCGTCAGGCCCGAATCACGGCGGCCAAGACTAGGTCGCAAGGAAAGTGCTGCAAAGCGGCAGGACGAGACATGGAAAACCGCTGTCGCCGAGCATTGGGGCCAAATTTCGGCCCGTGCCCGGGACGGCCCCGCAAACCCTTGTGCAAGCGGGGATATGCCGCATAGCAGCACGATCAAGAGTGTTGCCAAGATATAGTCCTTTATGGTTTGAACACGGGAAAATAACCTCACGGTCGCGCTTGCATCGTCGGCCCGGAGGCGACAACAACGTCGGGGGCGGACGCCAAATCGCGAGCAATTTTGCGCGCCGCCCTTACTATGGACGAGGCGTGGAGCGCGCGATAAGGACTGTTCCCGCTGTGAAGATCGAGGCTCTTCGGTGCTCCCTTGAGCGGAGACCGGGGGAGCTGGCGAACGATGCATGGCAGGCCTTGGGGAGTGATGGGATGGCGATTTTCGATCGACGCGTAATGGCGATGGCCGCGGGCGCTTCCGCGTTGCTCGGTGGCCCGGCCTATGCCGTGGAAGGTCAGCCGGCGCCGTGGCAAATCGGCTTCCAAAACGCCGCCACGCCGATCATGCATCAGATCACCTCCTTCCATACCTTCGTCACCACCATCATCGTCCTCGTCGCCGTCTTCGTCATGGCGCTTCTCGTCCTCGTGATGGTGCGCTTCAACGAGAAGAAGCAATCCGGAGCCCTCGCGCACCACCCACAACACCCCGCTCGAGATCGCCTGGACCATCATCCCGATCCTGATCCTCGTGGCCATCGCCATTCCGTCGTTCCGGCTGCTCTTCGCCCAATACGATTTTCCCAAGGCCGATCTCACCGTCACGGCGACCGGCAGCCAGTGGTACTGGACCTACGACTATCCCGACCAAGGCATCAGCTTCGATTCGATCATCGTGCCCGACGCCGAGCTGAAGCCCGGCCAGCCGCGGCTGCTCACCGTCGATCATGAGCTCGTCGTGCCGGTGAACAAGAACGTCATCGTCCAGGTGAAGGCCAACGACGTGATCCATGACTGGGCGATGCCGTCCTTCGGCATCAAGCTCGACGCCGTCCCCGGCCGGCTGCAGAAGACCTGGTTCCGCGCCGAGAAGACCGGAACCTTCCACGGTCAATGCTCGGAGCTATGCGGCCGCAACCATGCCTTCATGCCGATCGTCGTGCGCGTCGTCACCGAGGACGAGTTCAACGATTGGCTGGCCAAGAACAAGCCCAAGCCCACGGCCTCAGGCGGCGGCGCGGGCCACGTGGCGTCGGCACGCAATTAGAGGTCCCGCTTTCACCGGAGCGAAATCGTCGCTCGCGACTTAGAAGAAGCTAAGGAATAGCAATCATGGCATCGAAGGCCCAGGCAGAGGCTGCCCACCACGAAGAACACCCCTACGGCTGGCGCCGCTGGGTCTATTCGACCAATCACAAGGACATCGGCACGATGTACCTCATCTTCGCATGGTGGGCGGAATTGTCGGCGGCGTTGCTCTCCATGGGCATGCGGCTCGAGCTCATGCAGCCCGGCATGCAGATCTTCGGCGATCCGGAGGTGTTCAACGTCTTCGTCACCGCCCATGGCCTGATCATGGTGTTCTTCATGGTCATGCCGGCGATGATCGGCGGGTTCGGCAACTGGATGGTGCCGCTGATGATCGGCGCGCCGGACATGGCCTTCCCGCGCATGAACAACATCTCCTTCTGGCTGCTGGCCGCGTCCTTCACGCTGCTGCTCATCTCTCTGTTCGTGCCTGGACCTCCCGGCGGCGACTGGCGTCGGCGGCGGGTGGACGCTCTATGCGCCGCTCTCGACCACGCGGCACGCCGGGACCGGCCATGGACTTCGCCATCCTGTCGCTGCACCTGGCCGGCGCCTCCTCGATCCTCGGCGCCATCAACTTCATCACCACCATCTTCAACATGCGCGCGCCGGGCATGACGCTGCACAAGATGCCGCTATTCGTGTGGTCGGTCCTGGTGACGGCCTTCCTGCTGCTCCTGTCGCTGCCCGTGCTCGCCGGCGCGATCACCATGCTGCTCACCGACCGCAATTTCGGCACGGCGTTCTTCGACTGCCGCCCATGGCGGCGACCCGCTGCTGTGGCAGCACCTGTTCTGGTTCTTCGGTCACCCCGAGGTGTACATCCTGATCCTGCCGGGCTTCGGCATGGTCAGCCAGATCGTCTCCACCTTCTCGCGCAAGCCCGTGTTCGGCTATCTCGGCATGGCCTACGCCATGGTCGCCATCGGCGTGGTCGGCTTCGTGGTCTGGGCCCATCACATGTACGCGGCCGGCATCAGCGTGAACACGCAGGCCTATTTCATCTTCGCCACCATGGTCATCGCCGTGCCCACGGGCGTGAAGGTGTTCTCCTGGATCGCCACCATGTGGGGCGGCTCGCTGTCCGTTCCGCACGCCCATGCTGTGGGCGCTCGGCTTCATCTTCCTGTTCACCATCGGCGGCGTGACCGGCGTGGTGCTCGCCAATGCCGGCGTCGACCGCTCCTTCCACGACACCTATTACGTGGTGGCCCATTTCCACTACGTGCTGTCGCTCGGCGCCGTGTTCTCCATCTTCGGCGGCTGGTACTACTGGTTCCCGAAGATGACCGGCTACATGTACTCCGAGGCCGCTCGGCAAGCTGCATTTCTGGCTGATGTTCATCGGCGCCAACGTCACCTTCTTCCCGCATGCACTTCTTGGGGCTCGCCGGCATGCCGCGCCGCTATGCCGACTATCCCGATGCCTTTGCCGACTGGAACTTCGTGGCCTCGATCGGCTCCTACATCTCTTTTGCCGGCATGCTCGTGTTCCTGTTCGGCATCGCCTAGGCCTTCGTCCGCAAGCAGCATGCGGCCGCCAATCCCTGGGGCGCCGGCGCCACGACGCTCGAATGGACGCTGCCTTCGCCGCCGGCCTTCCACAGCTATGAGACGCTGCCGCGCATCAAATGACGGTGGTCGGCAGGTCTCGGGCTCGCGGGCTTCGCGGAAAATCGAGCACTGGCGCCGCCAAGCCTTGAGTGAGTGATCATGTCCGACGCCACCTTGCGCACTTACCCGGAGGCCTTCGCCGTCAGCGACGGCGGTGACGTCGCCGATTTCATCCAGCTGTTGAAGCCGCGGGTGATGTCCCTCGTGGTGTTCACCGCGCTCGTGGGTCTCGTCGCGGCACCGGGCTCCATGCATCCGGTGCTGGCGGTCGCCGCGCTTCTGTGCATCGCCGTGGGCTCCGGCGCCGCCGGCGCGCTGAACATGTGGTACGACGCCGATATCGACGCGACGCATGGCCCGCACCGCCGCGCGGCCCATTCCCCGCGGCCGCATTGCCCCGGATGAGGCGCGCGCCTTCGGCGCCGTGCTGGGGGTGGGCTCGGTGGTCTGCCTCGGGCTGATCGCCAATTGGACGGCGGCGGCGCTGCTCGCGCTCACCATCGGCTTCTATCTCTTCGTCTACACCATGTGGCTGAAGCGGACGACGCCGCTGAACATCGTCATTGGCGGAGCGGCCGGCGCCGTGCCGCCGATGATCGGCTGGGCCGCGGCCACGGGCGGCGTCAGCCTCGCAAGCTTCATCCTCTTCCTCATCATCTTCATGTGGACGCCGCCGCATTTCTGGGCGCTCGCGCTGCTGCGCGTCGGCGACTATGAGCGCGCGGGCGTGCCCATGCTGCCGGTGGTCAAGGGCGCCGACGCGACCAGGCGCCAGATCCTGGCCTATAGCCTCATCCTCGCCCCGCTCGGCGTCGTGCCCGCCTTCGTCGGTCTCGGCGGCGCGCTCTATGCCGCGGCGGCGGCGGTTCTCGGTGTCCTGTTCGTGGTCTTCGCCGTCGCCTGCTTCCGCGAGCGCGAAGGCGAGCGCGCCGACCGCGCCGCCAAGCACCTCTTCGCCTATTCGGTGCTCTATCTGTTCCTGCTCTTCGCCGTGCTGCTCGTCGAGCAGGGCTTCGGCATCGGCTTGGGGCCGTTGCCGCTTCCTTGGGCCTCGTGATGCGCGATGGGAAGGATGAGCAAGATCAACGCAGACACCGGCAACGCATGCGCTCCCTCGCCATCGCTTGGACGCTCGCCGCGCTCGTCATTCTGTTCTTCATCGTCACCATCGTCAGGCTCGGCGGCAACGTCGCCGTGCGGCCGATCTGACGACCAGGACCGCGCCATGGCCAAGACATAACAACGCCCCCCAGAGCCCCGCCGCCACGGCATCGTCGGCTTGGCGCTTGCGGGCCTCGTCGCCGGCATGGTCGGCCTCTCCTTCGCCGCCGTGCCGCTTTACCGCATCTATCTGCCAGGCGACCGCCTATGACGGCACTCCCCGGCGGGCGGAGGCAGCCCCCGGCAAGGTTCTCGATCGCACCATCACCATCCGTTTCGACGGCAATGTCGCGCCGGGCCTGCCCTGGAGCTTCGCGCCCGAGCAGCAGACCATGGACGTGAAGATCGGCGAGACCGCGCTTGCCTTCTTCAAGGCGACCAATCGGGCGAACGTTCCCGTCACCGGCAGAGCGATCTTCAACGTGTCGCCGGAGCATGCGGGACTCTACTTCACCAAGATTCAATGCTTCTGCTTCACCCAGCAAACGCTTGCTGCCGGCGCTACCGTGGAGATGCCGGTGACCTTCTTCGTCGATCCCAAGATCGTCGACGACGAGGACGACAAGAACGTCAGCGAGATCACGCTGTCCTACACCTTCTTTGCCAGCGATCCGCAGGCCCCCGTGGCGGCGGTGACCGATGGCGGCAAGTCGGGGTCGTGACGGCCTAGTCGAAGAGGGCGCGCGAAGCGCCTAAGGGAGATTAAAGGGGAGAACATCATGGCCATGGCCGAATCGCACGCCAAGCATCATGACTACCATCTCGTCGACCCGAGCCCATGGCCGGCGGTCGGCGCCGTCGGCGCTTTCGTGCTCGCCGTCGGCGCCATCATGTTCTTCATCTCCAAGAAGCAGGGCGACGCCGCACGTCTGGTACATCTTTCCCGGCGTGGTGCTCGTCCTCTTCACCATGATCGCGTGGTGGAGCGACGTCATCAAAGAGGCCCATGAGGGCTACGAGACGCCGGTCGTGCAGCTGCATTTGCGCTACGGCATGATCCTGTTCATCGCCTCGGAGGTGATGTTCTTCGTCGCCTGGTTCTGGGCCTATTTCGATGCGGCGCTCTATCCGGACAGCGCCATCACCTACGCCAAGACGGCGGTCCTCGGTGGCCAATGGCCGCCGGTGCCGAGCGCCGACACCGACATCACCGGGCTCGGCTGGTTCCAGCACACTTACAATCCCTGGGGCCTGCCGCTGGTCAACACGCTGATCCTGCTCACCTCGGGCACCACCGTGACCTACGCCCACCATTCTCTGCTCGAGGGCAACCGCCGGGGCTTGGTGATCGGCCTCGTCGCCACCATCGTGCTCGGCATCCTGTTCACCACCTGCCAAGCCTATGAGTACATGCATGCGGGCTTCGCCTTCGCCAACCACATCTATGGCTCGACCTTCTTCATGGCCACCGGCTTCCACGGGGCCCATGTGATCATCGGCACGATTTTCCTCACCGTGTGCCTGATCCGGGCCATGCGCGGGGACTTCACGCCGAAGCAGCATTTCGGCTTCGAGGCGGCGGCCTGGTACTGGCACTTCGTCGACGTGGTGTGGCTGTTCCTGTTCACCTGCATCTATGTGTGGGGCGCCGGCAGCAACTACCCGGCGGGATGACATAGGCCGGGAGCGCACTTACATTCGGGGGGCGGCGGGCGCCGCCCCCTTTGCTTTTGCGGGGCAAGGATTTGAGCATGGCGCGGAGCAAACAAGAGCTGAAGACTAAGAAGCCGGTCTCGGCCATTTGGGCGGGAATTCTCGGCCATTGTCCGGCCTGCGGTCGCGGCAGTCTGTTCCAGGGCTACCTCCATCCCGCGCACCTCCTGCAAAGTCTGCGGCCTCGACTTCAGCGCCGTCGACGCGGGCGACGGGCCCGCGGTGTTCGTCATTCTCATCACCGGCTTCGTGGTGGTCGGCTCCGCGCTCATCGTCGAGATTCTCTACGCGCCGCCTTATTGGCTGCATGCGCTGATCTGGGGGCCGCTTGCCATCCTTCTGCCGCTCGCCCTGTTGCGGCCGTTCAAGGGCGTGCTCGTCGCGCTGCAATTCAAGCACAAAGCCGCCGAGGGCCGCCTCGCATCTGAGTAGGGGAGGCGGGTGCATGGCCAAGAACCTCGCCGGCCTGACGGCGCTCACGCTGTGCATGCTCGCGCTGCTCGTCGGGCTCGGCGTATGGCAGATCCAGCGCCTCGCCTGGAAAGAGGGGCTGATCGCCGAGATCGAGACCCGCACCAAGGCCCCGCCGGTCGACCTGCAATCGGCGCTTGCAACGGCGCGCGCCGGCGATGTGAGCTATACGCGCGTCAAGGCCGAAGGCCGCTTCCTCAACGACAAGGAGCGCTATCTGTTCGCCATCGCCGACGGCGCCGTGGGCTGGGACGTGATCACCCCGCTCAAGACGGCCGATGGCGAATTGCTCCTGGTCAATCGCGGCTTCGTGCCCGACGCTTTGCGCGATCCGTCCACCCGCAAGGCGGGCGAGCCGGAGGGGCTCGTCACCGTCATTGGCCTCGCGCGCACGCCCGAGACCCAGGGCAGTTTCACGCCGGACAACGAGCCCGCGCGCAATCGCTGGTTCTGGCGCGACCTCCCCGGCATGGCCGCCTCCATGTTCCCCGGGGAGAGCGTGAAACTCGCGCCCTTCTTCCTCGACGCGGAAAAGAGCGATGTGCCGGGCGGCTGGCCCCTGGGCGGCCAGACGCGCCTCGACCTCCCCAATAACCATCTGCAATACGCCATCACCTGGTTCGCGCTCGCCGCCGCCATCGCCGTCCTCTACGTTTATTATGTTGTCAGCCGGCTGCGCGAGGGCCGCCGGTAAGCTCCGGCCTCTGTTGCGGGGCCAGTCTTGGACGGCTAGGGTCACCTCGAATCTTGCGTTCCAGCCGTTTGAGGTCCGCTTTGCGTTATGTCAGCACAAGGGGCGAGGCGCCCGCGCTGTCCTTCGAGGACGCGCTGCTCGCCGGCCTTGCCCGCGACGGCGGCCTCTATCTCCCCGAGACCTGGCCCAAGCTCGCGCCGGCGGAGATCGCCGCGCTTGCCGGCCTCGATTATGCCGACGCCGCCTACCGGGTGATGGCGCCGTATCTGGCGGACGACCCGGCCCTTGCCGATCTCAACACCGTGCTCGAAGAGGCCTATGGCAGCTTCCACCACCCGGCCGTGGCGCCGCTCCGCCAGATCGCGCCCGGCACCTGGCTGCTCGAGCTGTTCCACGGGCCGACGCTCGCCTTCAAGGACCTCGCCATGCAGGTGGTGGCGCGGCTGATGAACCGGGCGCTGGCCCGGCGGGGCGCGCGCGCCACCGTGGTCGGCGCGACCTCCGGCGACACCGGCGCCGCGGCCATCGAGGCCTTCCGCGGGCTCGACGCCATCGACATCTTCATCCTGCATCCGAAGGGCCGGGTGAGCGACGTGCAGCGCCGGCAGATGACGACGGCGTCGGAGCGCAATGTGCACAACATCGCGGTGGAGGGCACCTTCGACGATTGTCAGCTGCTGGTGAAGTCGCTGTTCAACGACGCGCCGCTGCGCGACCGGCTGGGGCTGACCGGCATCAACTCCATCAACTGGGCCCGCATCCTCGCCCAGATCGTCTATTACTTCACCGCCGCGGTGGCGCTGGGCGCGCCCTCCCGCGCCGTCGCCTTCGCCGTGCCGACCGGAAATTTCGGTGATATTTTCGCAGGTTACGCGGCCGCGCGCATGGGCCTGCCGGTCCAACGCCTCGTTATTGCCACGAACCTCAACGACAGTCTCGCCCGCGCCTTCGCCACGGGGAATTTCGAGCCGAGGAGCGTGATCGCCACTTCCAGCCCGAGCATGGATATTCAGCTTGCCAGCAATTTCGAGCGCCTTTTGTTCGAGCTCGCCGGACGTGACGCAGATCGCGTGAGGGCGTTGATGGCCGAGCTTGCCGCCAAGGGGTCGTTCCAGTTGAACCGGGCCGAGCTCGATCAACTGAAGACGCTGTTCGCCGCCCATACGGTCGGCGAGCATGAGACGGAGATCACCATTCGCGGCCTGTTCGAGGAGACGGGCGTGCTCGCCGACCCGCACACGGCGGTGGGGCTGGCCGCGGCGCGGATGGAGAGCAATGTGCAGCCCATGATCGTGCTGGCGACCGCGCATCCGGCGAAATTTCCCGACGTGGTCATGCGCGCCACCGGCCGCACGCCGGAGCAGCCGGAGCGGCTGCACCTCAAGCTCGGCCAGCAGGAGCGCTACACGCTTCTGCCCAACGACTACCGCGCCGTCGCCGACTTCGTCTCCGGCCATGCGCGTGCAAGCGGCGCTGCCGCCAAACCCGCCCATGCGGGAGCAGGCGCGTGAGCGTAGAGCTGTCCCGCCTTGCCAATGGCCTGACCGTGATCAGCCACGCGCGCGCCGGCGTCGAGACCGTGTCGCTCGGGCTGTGGATCGGCGCCGGCAGCCGCAGCGAGAGCGCGGCCGAGCATGGCGTCGCCCACTTCCTCGAGCACATGGCCTTCAAGGGGACCGACCGGCGGAGCGCGCAAGCGATCGCCGAGGAGATCGAGGCGGTCGGCGGCGATCTCAATGCCGCGACCGGCGTCGACACCACCGCCTATTACGCGCGCGTGCTGCGCCCCGATCTCGGCCTGGCGCTCGATCTCTTGAGCGACATCATCCTCGCCCCCCGCTTCGACCGCACCGAGATGAATCGCGAGCGCGACGTGATCCTGCAGGAGATCGCCGCGGCGATGGACGAGCCCGAGGACATGGTCTTCGACCTCGCGCAAGGCCTGGCCTTCCCCGATCAGCCGGCCGGGCGCGCGATCCTCGGCACATCCGCGAGCGTGAAGACCTTCACGCCCAGCTCATTTGAGCTCTTACCTCAGGACCCACTACCACGCGCCGAACATGGTGCTCGCCGCCGCGGGCGCCGTCGATCACGGCGCGCTGCTGGCGCTCGCCGAGCGCCTCTTGCCGGCGCTCGATGCGGGCCCCGCCACCGTCCCCGAGCCCGCCCGCTATCGGGGCGGCGTCGCGCGCTCGGATATCCCCTTCGAGCAGACCCATCTCGTGCTGGCCTTCGAGGCGCCCGCTTACGGCCACCCCGATTATTACGCGACGCAAGTTTTTGCCGGCGCGCTCGGCGGCGGCATGTCGTCCCGCCTGTTCCAGGAGGTGCGCGAGCGCCGCGGTCTCTGCTACGCCATCCATTCTTTCGCCTCCGGGCTTTCCGACAGCGGCACCTTCTCCATTTACGCCGCGACCGGTCCCGACCGGGCGCATGAGCTCCTCGCCGTGATCCGGGACGAGCTCGCCCGCGCCAGCGATGAGGGCTTCACCCCGGAAGAGATCGGCCGCGTCAAGGCGCAGGCCAAGATGGGCGTGCTCGCGGCGCTGGAAAGCGGCAGCGCCCGGGCCGAGCAGCTCGCCCGCCAGGTGCTGATCCATGGCCGCCCGCTCTCCAGCGAGGAATTGGTGGAAAAGGTCGAGCGCGTGAGCGCCGAGGACGTGCAGCGCCTGGCGCAAACCATGCTTCGTTTCCCCCGTTAGCCTTGCCACCGTTGGGCCAATAGTTCGGGTTGCAAGATTCGACGCAGTGGCGGCAAAATTCACCCAACCGGCGGCCGCGGCCGCGTAGGGAGCATGAGTTCTGATGGCGTTGTTGCGAACCGCCTCGCCGAGCGACCTCGGACCGGTCATCCAGACCGATCGCGTGCTTTTGCGGACGCCGCAAATGACCGATTACCCGGGCTGGGCCGAGCTGCAGGGCCCAGAGCCGCGACTTCCTCACCCCGTGGGAGCCGCTCTGGGCGAGCGATGAGCTCTCGCGCGCCTCCTTCCGCCGCCGCATCCGCCATTATATGCGCGACCTGCGCGAGGACGTGGGCTACGCGCTCTTCATCTTCTCGGCCGCGACCGGAACCCTCGTCGGCGGGCTGACTTTGTGCAATGTGCGCCGCGGCGTCACCCAGGCCTGCACGCTCGGCTATTGGGTCGGCGCCCCTTACGCCCGTCAGGGCTACATGACGGCCGCGGTCCGCGCTGTTATCCCTTTCGTATTCGATTCGCTCGAGCTGCATCGGCTCGAGGCGGCATGCCTGCTCGCTAACGCGGCCTCGATCAGGCTCTTGGAGAAGACGGGCTTTACCCGGGAGGGTGTGGCGCGCCGCTATTTGCGGATCAACGGCGCGTGGCAGGATCATCTGCTGTACGGCTTGCTTGATACCGACATGCGTCGCTAGGGCGCGAAGTCTTATAATTTGGAAGAGGGGGAGGTTGGCGAGTTGAGCGCCTCCGCACGAGCGAACAGGAGCCCGTACCCGGCAGTCGCGCGCCTGCGCGCGACGATGCTCCTGCGCGCGCTTTGTCTCCTCGTCGCGCTTCTGGTGGGAGCGGGAACCGCGCACGCCATCGACGCCATTCCCATCAAGCCCGACCAGGACAAGCTCGACGTCACCGCTTTGGGCGAGCTCTATGAGGGGCGCGGCGACCGCCTGCAGATCGAGACCGCGCCGGGCCCCGACGGCTATATCGGCCGCATGGCGGTGCAGGCCTCCACCCCTGGCACCAATCCGAGCTGGCTCGTCTTCGCGCTCTCCAATCCGACCGGCGAGCGCGTCACGCGCTGGCTGGTGGCGCCGCGCTATTCGCTCATGGGCTCGCGCGTCTTCTGGCCCGACCTCGATGCGGGCCGCATCGAGGCGGTCACGCCCTCCCTTGGCTTCCGCCCCGAGCGGCTCGCCAGCGACCGCGCCGACATGTTCCGCGTGAGCCTCGATCCCGGCCAGACCGTCACCTTCGCGGCCGAGCTCAACTCCTCGCAAGTGCCGCGCCTGCTGCTCTGGGATCCCGACGCTTACCAGTCCAAGCAGCAGGACCGCATGCTGTTCCAGGGCGTCCTGCTCGGCATCACCGGCCTGCTCGCCATCTTCCTGACGGCGATCTTCGCCGCCAACCACCGGGCGATCTTTCCCGCCACCGCGCTCGTGGTATGGGCGGCGCTCGCTTATTTCTGCGTCGATTTCGGTTTCTGGAACAAGCTGTTCCCCGTGGGCGTGGAGCGCACGGCGCTGTATCGCGCCGCGTCCGAAGCCGGTCTTGCCGCGACCCTCGTGCTCTTTCTCTACACCTTCTTGCGCATCGGGCTGTGGCACGGCTGGATCCGCACTTTGTTCTGGGGCTGGATCGCCGCCCAATTCGCCCTCGTCATCCTCGCCGTCATCGATCCGCGCCTTGCCTCGGGCCTGGCCCGCGCCTCCGCCGTGGGCATCGCGGCGATCGGCTCAGGCCTGATCGCCTATCTTGCGCTCCGCGGCCAGGACCGGGCGCTCGCCTTGATCCCGAGCTGGATGCTGCTGCTCGTCTGGCTCTTCGGCGCCACGCTCATCGTGCTCGGCAAACTGTCCGGAGACCTCGTCATCTCCGGCCTCGTCGCCGGCCTCGTGCTCATTCTCGTGCTGCTCGGCTTCACCGTGACGCAATTCGCCTTCCGCTCCGGCGCCGCCGCGCCGCTCGGGCCCGTGAGCCAGACGCAGCTGAAATCGCTCGCCGTGGACGGCTCCGGCGCCGCGGTCTGGCAATGGAACGCCGGCAAGGACCAGATCAGCGTGGCGCCGGAGATCGAGGAAGCGCTCGGCCTTGAGCCCGGCAGCCTCACCACCAAGGTCGAAGGCTTCCTCCAGCATTTGCACAGCGCCGACCGCGAGCGCTTCCGCCTGATGCTGTGGTCGCTGCAGGACAAGCAGGGCGGCGATTTTCAGACCGACTTCCGCCTCCGCCGCCACGACGGCACCTATCTCTGGTACGAGCTCCGCGCCCGCGCCGCGCCGAGCGACAATGCGCGGCTGCTGCGCTGCGTGGGGCTGATGCGCGACGTGACGAGCCACAAGCGCTCGCAGGAGCGGCTGCTGCACGACGCCGTGCATGACAACCTCACCGGGCTGCCCAACCGCGAGCTGTTCATCGACCGCCTCGCCGGCGCTCTCACCCGGGCGCGCGAGGCGCAAGGCAATCGCCCCACCGTCATGTTCATCGACATCGACCGCTTCAAGAACGTCAATAAGAGCTTCGGGCTCGCCATCGGCGACAGCATGCTGCTCACCCTTGCCCGGCGGCTCGCGCGCCATCTCAGCCCGCAAGACACGCTCTGCCGCCTCGGCGGCGATCAGTTCGCCATCCTCGTGATCTCGGAGACCGACGCCCGTCAGGTCGCCATGCTCGCCGAGCGCGTGCGCCGCGCGCTCAGGACGCCCATGAAGATCAGCGGCAAGGAGATCGTGCTCACCGCCTCGATCGGCATCGTCGTGCATGACGGCGGCCAAGCCACCGCGCAGGACATGCTGCGCGAGGGCGAGATCGCCATGTTCGGCGCCAAGCGCGCCGGCGCCGACCGCATCGAGATCTTCAACCCGTCCATGCGCGGCGAGGACGAGAGCCGGCTGCCGCTGGAAAGCGATTTGCGCAAGGCGATCGAGCGGCGGCAGATCGCCGTGCTCTATCAGCCGATCACGCGGCTTGCCTCCAACCAGCTCGCGGGCTTCGAGGCGCTGTTGCGCTGGGACCATCCCACCCGCGGCCGCCTCGGCGCCGAGGACTTCATCCCCATGGCCGAGGAGACCGGGCTCATCACCGAGCTCGGCAGCTATGTCCTGGGCCAGGCCTTGGAGCAGGCCGCGCGCTGGCAGAAGGTGCTGCCGCGCGACCGCGACCCGCTCTTCGTCAGCGTCAACGTGTCGAGCCGCCAGCTCTTCCGCCAGGACCTCGTGCAGGAGATCAGGCTGATGCTCGCCCGCGAGGCGGTGCCCAAGGGCACGCTCAAGCTCGAGATCACCGAATCGCTGGTCATGGAGAATCCCGAGCGGGCGGTGGAGATTCTCACCTGGCTCAAGAATTTCGGCGCCGGCCTTGCGCTCGACGATTTCGGCACCGGCTATTCCTCCTTGAGCTATCTGCACCGCTTCCCTTGCGACACCATCAAGGTCGACAAGTCGCTCGTGCGTGACAGCGGCGCTCGACGGCTCGACCCCGCTCATCCTCAAATCGATCATCGCGCTCGCGCATGAGCTCGGCAAGGAAGTGGTGGCCGAAGGGGTGGAGACCGCCAACGATGCCGCCTATTTGCGCTCGATCGGCTGCGAATTCGGCCAGGGCTTCTATTATGGCGAGCCGATGTCGGCCAAGGATGTCGGCCAGCTCCTGGCGATGCTCGCCAATCACCGCAAGCAGAAGCAGCGCGCGGCCCCGCAAGGGGACGGCGAACGCCGCGGCCGAAGCCAACGAGCTCGCCCCGCAACCGGCGGGCGCCAAGGCTTTGCGTCAGCCCAATCCGCTGCCTTCGGCGAATTAGCGCTTAAGCGTGGCCCGCATCGTTGACGAGGCGGATGGGATCGATGCCGATCTTGCCGAGCGCCCGGGAATATTTGCGGTCGACCTCGGGGTCGAAGATGAGCTCGGGATCGGCCGGGCAATGCAGCCAGCCATTGGCCTGGATCTCGCTCTCGAGCTGGCCCGGCGCCCAGCCGGCATAGCCGAGCGCAAGCAGCGCCTTGTCGGGCCCGGTGCCCTTGGCGATGTCGCGCAAGATGTCGACGGTGGCGGTGAGGCACACGAGCTCGTCGATGGGCAGCGTGCTCTCCGCCTTGAAATAGTCGGCGCTGTGCAGCACGAAGCCGCGCCCCGTCTCCACCGGGCCGCCGAGATGCACGGCCATGGCGTGCAACCCCTCGGGCAGCCGGATGCGCTCCTGCGGCGGCACGATGTTGAGCTGCTCGAGCAGCTCGGTGAAGCTGATATTGGGCGCGCGATGGTTGATGATGATGCCCATGGCGCCGTCCGCCGAATGTGCGCACATATAGATGACGGCGCGCGCAAAGCGGGGATCGCCCATCGCCGGCATGGCGATGAGGAGCTGGCCATCGAGATAGCCGTCGCGTTGCGGACGGCTTTGGGCGCTACGACCGGACATAGGACAAGACTATAAGGTTCGGTTCCATATTGGGAAGGGCCAAGACGGAGTGAACGCCCGAAACTGGGCCGTTGTTCGTCCGCAAGGCTCACGAAAGAGTGAGCCTCGGGCTTCCGCTCTTGATCGTAGCGTAAGCACCCTTGCCGCTAGAGTTGCGTTCCCAACAAAACTTACAAAGGACAATAACTTGCCGTCTCCAAGCGTAGCCTTTTGGTCCATGCGCCTCATTGCGCCGCTCCTCGCCGCCCTCTTTTTGAGCACAAGCGCGCAGGCGGCGGAATCCCCCTGGCTCAATGCCACCGATTCGAAAGTGCGGCTGATCAGCGGCACCGTCTCCATCAAGGGCGAGGAGAGGACGATCGCCGGCGTGCAAATTCGCATGGACCGCGGCTGGAAAACCTATTGGCGCAACCCGGGCGATTCCGGCGTGCCGCCGACTTTCGACTGGACGGGCTCCACGAATCTCAAAGCCGCCGATGTGCTCTATCCCGCGCCGCGCCGCTTTACCGACGCGGGCGGCGCCGCCATCGGCTATGAGGACGAGGTGGTCTTCCCGGTGCTGGTCACGCCCGAGCGGCCGGACGAGCCCGTCGAGTTGAAGCTCCATTTGTCCTACGGCCTGTGCAAGGATTTGTGCATCCCCAACGAGGCGAGCCTCAATCTCGTATTGGCGCCCAAGGGAGCGGCGGGCGAGGGCGACGCGCTTTTGCTCACGCGCTTCCTCGATCTCGTGCCGAAGCCGGTCGAGCAAGGCAAGCTGCCGGCATTGGGCGGCGTTGAGGCGAAGCTCGACGGACCGAAGCCTGAGTTGCAGATCGACGCGCTATTCCCCGCGGACAGCGCGGGCGGCGAGGTGTTCATCGAGGCTCCCGACGCTTACGTGCCGGTGCCCGCGGCCGCAGGTCCACCCGTCAATGGCAAGCAGCGCTTCATCGCTACTTTCGGCAGCGCCGCCGAGGCGGCGAAGATCAAGGGCAAGACGCTGACCCTGACCCTCGTCGATGACCGCGGCGCGCGCGAAACCATTTGGACCGTGGAGTAGGGGGGCCGGGCCCGGCTTGCCCTCTGCCGCCAAGCCGGTATGGTGCCCGCGAAACCCCACACCTTCGGAGGAACAGTCCATGAGCATCAAGATCGGAGACCGGCTGCCGGAGGCGACCTTCAGGGTGCTGGGTCCGGAAGGGATCACGCCGCTCTCCACCAAGGAGGTGTTCGGCGGCAAGAAAGTGGTGCTGTTCGCGGTGCCCGGGGCCTTCACCCCCACCTGCCATTTGAAGCACCTGCCGGGCTTCATCAAGAACGCCGACGCCTTCAAGAAGAAGGGCGTGGACACGGTGGCCTGCGTCGCCGTCAACGACCCCTTCGTGCTCGGCGCCTGGGCCGATGCCTCCGGCGGCAAAGGCAAGGTGCTGTTCCTGTCCGACGGCAATGGCGAGTTCACCAAGAAGATCGGCCTCGACTTCGACGGCAGCGGCATCGGGCTTGGGCTACGCTCCAAGCGCTACGCCATGCTGGTGGAAGACGGCGTGGTGAAGGCGCTCAATCTCGAGGACTCGCCGGGCGTGGCCGAGGAGAGCACCGCCGAGAAGCTGCTCGCGGCGCTGTAAGCAGGCTCAGTCTTCGGCGTGTGCTCCGGCGGCGCAGGAACGGCGCCATGCCCTCGCGCGCCAGCTCGTCGGCGCGATCATTGTCGGGGTCGTTGTTATGCGCCTTGACCCAGTGCCAGCTGATCTTGTGCGGCGCCTCGGCCGCTTCCAGCCGCTGCCATAGCTCGGCATTGCGCACCGGTTTCTTGTCGGCGGTGCGCCAGCCATTCCTCTTCCAATTCTTGATCCACACCGTGATGCCGCCCCGAAGATAGGCGGAATCGGTATAAAGCTCGACCTCCGACGGTCCCTTCAAGGATTCGAGCGCGTGGATCGCCGCGGTGAGCTCCATGCGGTTGTTGGTGGTTATGGGTTCGCCGCCCTTGATCTCCTTGCGGTGCGCGCCCGCAACGAGGATCGCGCCCCAGCCGCCCGGACCCGGATTGCCGGAGCACGCCCCGTCGGTATGGATCACGATCTTGGCCATCACGCCTCCCCGAGCCCGTAATCGCGATAGGACTTGACCCGCTGGTGGAAGCGAAGCTTGCGCAGATATTCGTTCGGGTCCTTGAATTTGACGAGCGCATTCTCGTCGGTGTTGAGCCAGTCATAGCTGCGCGTGAGGAGGAATCTGAGCGCCGCGCCGCGCGCGAGCGAAGGCAGCGCGGCGAGCTCGGCGGGGCTCAATTTGCGCACCGTCTCATAGGCCTGCAGCAGCGCGCGCGCCTTGGTGACGTTGAAGCTCGCATCGGCCTCGAAGCACCAGGCATTGAGGCAGACGGCGATGTCATAGGCGAGCATGTCGTTGCAGGCGAAATAGAAGTCGATCAGCCCGGAGACGAGCGAGCCGAGAAAGAAGACATTGTCGGGGAAGAGGTCGGCATGGATCACGCCCATGGGCAGATCCGTCGGCCAATGCTGCTCGAGGTAGTCGATCTCCCGCCTGATCTCCCGGCCGAGCCCGGGGATGATGTCGTCGGCATCGGCGCCGACGGCGCCGGCGAGCTCGATCCAGCCCGGCAGCGACAGATCGTTTGCCCGCCGCATGGGGAAGTCCGCTCCCGCCAAATGGAAACGACCGAGCGCCTGTCCGAGCAGACCGCACTGCTCGATATTGGGGCGCTTGACCGAGACCCCGTCGAGAAAGGTGATGAGCGCCGCCGGCCGCCCCGCAAGCTCCTTGAGCGTCCGCCCGGCGCGGTCATGCACCGGCACCGGGCAGGAGATGCCGCGCGCGGCCAGATGCTCCATCAGCGCGAGGAAATAGGGCAGGTCCTGCGGCCGCACCCGCTTCTCGTACAGCGTGAGGATGTAGCGGCCGGCTTCGGTGTGCACGAGGTAGTTGGAGTTCTCCACCCCCTCGGCGATGCCCTTGCACGAGGTGAGTGCCCCGATCGCGTAGCTGGCGATGAAACCCTGCAGCTCCTCGTCGGAGACGTCGGTATAGACGGCCATGCTACAACGCCGGCGTCTCTCTGAGCTCACGCGGCAACTTGAAGGTAATGCGCTCGGCCGTGGTGGTGACGGTCTCCACTTGAGTGTCGAAGCGCGCCTGGAACGCGTCGATGATCTCCTGCACCAGAACCTCCGGCGCCGAGGCGCCGGCGGTGATGCCGAGCCGGGAGATGCCGGTGAACGCCTGCCAGGGGATCTCGGCCGCGCGCTGCACCAGCATGGCGTGGAGGCATCCGGCCCGTCGCGCGACCTCGACCAGGCGGACCGAGTTCGAGCTGTTGGGCGAGCCCACCACGATCAGCCGGTCGCAATGGGGCGCGATCCGCTTCACCGCGTCCTGGCGGTTGGTCGTGGCGTAGCAGATGTCGTCCTTGCGCGGGCCGACGATGGAAGGGAAGCGGGCCTTGAGCGCGCGCAAGATCGCCGTGGCGTCGTCCACCGCGAGCGTGGTCTGGGTGGTATAGGCAAGCCGCTGCGGGTCCTTGGGCGTGAAGGCGCGCGCCGCCTCCACCGTCTCGATGATATGCACCGCGCCCGGCGGCAGCTGGCCGGTGGTGCCGATGACTTCCGGGTGGCCGGCATGACCGATCAGCAGCACCTCGCGTCCTGCGGCAAAGTGGCGCTCGGCCTCGATATGCACCTTGGAGACGAGCGGGCAGGTGGCGTCGAGACAGAACAGGCGCCTTTTGGCCGCCGCTGCGGGCACCGATTTCGGCACGCCATGGGCCGAGAACACGACCGGCGCGTCGGTGTCCGGGATTTCGTCTAATTCCTCGACGAAGATCGCTCCCTTCGCCTTGAGCCTCTCCACCACGAAGGCGTTGTGCACGATCTCGTGGCGGACATAGACGGGAGCGCCATATTTGGCCAGCGCCATCTCGACGATCTGGATCGCCCGCTCGACCCCGGCGCAGAAGCCGCGCGGCGCGGCAAGCAGGATGGTGAGCGGCGGCAGGCGCTCGCCCGGCCGTCCCTGGAAGGGGCCCCGATTTCCGTATCTGCCGAGCATCTTGGTCCCAGATTTACTCTTGCTGTGGCTATACTTAGCCCGCCCAAGACGGGCCTTGTCGCGCTCAATCGCTGCGGATAGGTTGGCGGCCAAAGCTTTACGGGCTGCTAGGGGGTCGTGCAAGCCAAGGGGGGCGAGGCGCTTAGACCCGCGCGCTTGCCCCGCGGCATATCAGGCGGTGACGCCTGGCATGTCAAGCCGAGGACGGGGGTAAGTTGAAGCGTTCCTGCGCTCTTTGGTTACGGCGCTTAAGCCGCGCAGCGGGAGCGCTTGCGCTGCCGCTGCTCGTCTCGGCCTGCGCCGTCTCCCATCTTTCCAATCCGTTCCGCTCCAACAGTCAGGACGATTCGGCCTCGGCCGTATCCGCCGATCGCCTGCTCGAGACCGCCAAGGCCGATGCCGGCGGCGACGTCAATCTCGGCACGGCCTCCCATTGTCCGCAGGTGGTGGCCTGGCCCCATGACCGGCTGTTGACCATCTATCAGCCGGGCCATGTCGGCGACAGCCTGTCGATCGTGCATCGGGGCGAGATCACCAAAATGGCGCGCGAGTGTCAGCTCTTTCCCGACCGCGTGGTGGTGAAATACGGCTTTGCCGGGCGCGTGCTGCTCGGGCCCAAGGGCACGGCGGGGACGGTGACGCTTCCCATCTCGATCCACGTCGCCAATGCCGACCACAAGACGCTCGCCAACGATGCGGTGAAGATCTCCACCACCATCCCGCAAGGCAATCCGGTCGGCTATTTCTCCGTGGTGAAGGAGATTTCCTTCCCCATCGTGCAGGGCACGCGGCCCGAGGATTACAAGGTGTTCGTCGCCTTCGAGCGCAATCAGCCCGGCGCCGGCTAGCGATCATGGACATCCGGCATCCATGCCTCCGCTCAGCGAATATAGCCAATGGAATGGATTGCCGGGTCAAGCCGGCATGACGAAGCAAAGGGCGAAGCTAATTCAGCTTCGATTTGAGCGCGTCGATGCCTTGCGTCACGAGCTTGCTCGCGACCTCCGGGGTGAGCTTCTCGGCGATGACGCTTTGGGCCGCGGCGACGGCCGCATCGACCGCGGCGCTCCGCACCTCGCGCAAGGCTTCGGTCTCGGCGCGGGCGATCTTGTCCTCGGCGAGCTTGATGCGGCGGTCGAACTGCTCGCGCACCGAACGCCGCGTCTCCGCGGCGAAGATCTCGGCTTCCTTGGCCGCGAGCCGGATGATGTCCTGCACTTCGCGCTCGGTCTCGCCCTGTTTGCGGCGATAATCGGCGAGCACCTTCTCCGCCTCCTCCCTGAGGTGGCGCGCCTCATCGAGCTCCTTGGCGATCATCGCCGCACGGGCGTCGAGCGCGCTCGCGATCTTCTTGTGCACGCCGAAATAGAGCACGAGCCCGAGAAACAGAAAGAAGGCGACCGCGACCCAGAATTCCGGCTCGGTGATGAACGCCATCCTATGTCTCCCGCGCCGCCGTGACGGCCTTGGCGATCTCCGGCGCCGACGGCGTGACGCCGATCAGCCGGCGCACGATATCGGCCGCCACCTCGGCCGCGACCGCATTCACGTCCTTGAGCGCCGAGTTCTTGGCCGCCTCGATGCGGGCATCGGCCTCCGCCGCCTTCTTGGCGAGATCGCCTTCGAGCCGCGCCCGCTCCGCCGCGAGCTCGGCATTGAGCGTGGCGCGGGCCTCATCGGCTATTCTGTGCGCCCGCTGCTTGGCTTCGGCCAAGGCCTGCTCGTAGGCGGCGATGGCCTCGTCGGTCTCGCGCCTGAGCCTATCGGCGGTGGCGAGGTCGTGGCCGATATGCTTCTCGCGCGTCTCGATCAACCCGCCGATGCGCGGCAACGCCACCCACTTCATCAGCACGTAAAGGATGCCGAAGGTGATGACGAGCCAGATGAGCTGCGGGCCCCAATCGAGCGGGTTGAGCTGCGGCATAGCGGTCGCGGCCTTCTTAAGCGCTGTGGCCTAGAACACGAACAGGATGATCAGCGCCACCACGAGGCCGAACAGGCCGGTGGCCTCGGCGAGCGCGAAGCCGAGCAACAGATTGGCGAACTGCCCGGGCGCCGCCGACGGATTGCGCAGCGCGCCTTGCAGATAATTGCCGAAGATGGTGCCGATGCCCACGCCCGCGCCGACCAGCGCGATCGAGGCAAGGCCTGCGCCGATCAATTTTGCTGCTGAAGGATCCATGATTTCTCTCTCCCTTTGGAACGGTGTTGATCGTCAAAAGCTCTAATGATGCATGTGCAGCGCGTCGTTGAGGTAGATGCAAGTGAGGATGGCGAACACATAGGCCTGGAGGAACGCGACCAGAATCTCCAGCCCGGTGAAGGCGACCATGAAGGCGAGCGGCGCCCAGCCGCCGAGCAGCCCGAGCGCCACCACGAAGGCGCCGAACACTTTCAGCATGGTGTGGCCGGCCATCATATTGGCGAACAGCCGCACCGAGAGGCTCAACGGCCGCGTGAGATAGGAGATGACCTCGATCACCACGAGCAGCGGCAGCATGAAGATCGGCACGCCTTCCGGCACGAAGAATTTGAGGAACTTGGCGCCGTGCTTGACGAAGCCGAGCAGCGTGACGCCGAGGAAGATGAAGGCCGCGAGCGCGAAGGTGACGATGATGTGGCTCGTCACGGTGAAGGAATAGGGCACCATGCCGAGCATGTTGAGCGCGAGCACGAACATGAACAGCGTGAAGATGAAGGGGAAATATTTCATCCCCGCGGTGCCGACATTGTCGCGCACCATATTGGCCACGAATTCGTAGGAGATCTCGGCCACCGATTGCAGCCGCGACGGCACGAGCGCGTGCTTGCGCGTGGCGAAGAGGGTGAAGAGCGTGATGAGCGTCGCCGCGATCACCATGAACAAAGCGGAGTTGGTGAAGGAGGCATCGATGCCGAAGGGATGGAAATTGAAATAGCGGTGGATCTCGAACTGATGCATCGGGTTCGGCAGCTCGGTGCCGCCCCCATGCGCCGCCTCGGCCGCTGCTGTTTCCGCCTCCACCACTTCCGCTCGCTCCTAATCGTCCTCGTCGTCGCTTGCGCGGCAGGTCCTTGCCCGGTAGCGGGCCGGCCGCGTCCTGCATCGCTTGCGCGCTGCGTATCACATTCAGGATCCCGGCGGCGGCGCCGAGGATCAGAAACCCCACCAAAAACAACGGCGCCGTGCCGAAAAAGCGATCGAGCGCCCAGCCGATGAAGCCGCCTACGGCGACGCCGGCGATCAGCTCGGTGGAGAGCCGCAGCGCCTGCCCCAGCGCCTGTCCCCGTCCGTCGCCGGGACTTGCGGCTTTCGGCTCACGAGCCCCGCGCGCGCGCCCCAGGCGCTCCTCCAGATCGTGCAGCCGCCGCTTGATTGAATCGCGGTCGCCTTCCTCGCGACCGGGCGGTTTGGCGGCTCCGGCCATAGGCCTGCTCAATTCCGGGGAGGTGACAAGGACCGGCTGGTCCTCGACTTCGCGCGGCACCTTAGAATTTGGTCTTTGCGCCTGTCAAGGAAGTCAAAATAGGCGCGGAAGCGCCTGAAATCGTGGGTTTTATCACCCTGCGTCGCGGAAGCGCTCCGCCATGTCGAGATCGACCGAGACGAGCTGGCTCACCCCGCGCTCGGACATGGTGACGCCGTAGAGCCGGCTCATCCGCGCCATGGTCAGCGGGTGGTGGGTGATGATGAGGAAGCGCGTATCCGTCTGCCGCGCCATCTCCTCCATCAGCATGCAGAAGCGCTCCACATTGGCGTCGTCGAGCGGCGCGTCCACCTCGTCGAGCACGCAGATGGGGGAGGGGTTGGTGAGGAACACGGCGAAGATGAGCGCGAGCGCCGTGAGCGCCTTCTCGCCGCCGGAGAGCAGCGTCAGCACTTGCGGCCGCTTGCCCGGCGGACAGGCGAAGATCTCCAGCCCCGATTCGAGCGGATCGTCGGAATCGACGAGCTTGAGCTCGGCCGAGCCGCCGCCGAACAGCGTCTTGAACAGCTGCCCGAAATGACCGTTCACCGTGTCGAAGGCTTCGAGCAGGCGCTTGCGGCCTTCGCGGTTGAGGTTGGCGATGCCTTGCCGCAGCCGGGCGATCGCCTGCTCCACGTCGGCCTTCTCGCGGCTCATCTCTTCGAGATTGGAGGCAAGCTCGGCCTCTTCCTCCTCGGCCCGGAGATTGACGCCGCCCAGCCGCTCGCGGTCGCCCTTGAGCTTGGCGATGCGCGCCTCGACCTCGACGAGCGGCGGCAGCGCGGCCTCGGGCTTCATGCCGGCGAGCTGCAAGGCAATCCTCCGGCGCGCAATCGAGCTGCTCGCGGATGGTGTGGGCGCATTCGCTGCGGCGCTCGCGTGCGCCTTCGAGCCGCGCCTCGCTGCGGGCGCGTGCCTCGCGCGCGGCGGCAAGACGCTCCTGCGCTTCGCGCAAAGCCTTCTCCCGAGACTTCGAGCGCGCTCTCGGCCAGAGCGAGATCGTCGGCGGCCTTGCTGCGCTCGCGCTCGGCTTGGGCGATGGTCTCGAGCAACCGTCTCCGCCGCTGATCGATCTCGGCGGGAAGATTGGCGAGCGCGATGAGGTCGGATCGCGTCTCGCCCTTCGCGCACGCGCAAGGTGTCGATCTGCTCGCGCGCCTTGGCGATGCGGTTGTGCCACAGCTCCTCTTCGGCGCGGATCGCTTCGAGCCGCTCCTCGCGCAGTCTGATCTCGTGCTCGAAATTCTCAAGCGCGGCCTCGGCGCGGGCATGGGCCCCGCGCGCCTCGCTCGCCTGGGCTTGCGCGGCGTCCAGCGCGGCTTCGAGCGTGGCCATGGCGACGAGCCCCGCCAGCGCCGTTTCCGCGCGCGCCGCCTTGTCATTCGCCTCGGCGAGCGAGGACGTCGGTCCTGCTGCGCGCCTCGGCGAGCGCGCCGAGCTGCTTGCCTTTGCCCTGGAGGGAATGCTCGGCGGCGGCGATCGCATCGTGCTTTTGGTTCAGCGTCGCATGCGCGGCCTTGACCTTCTGGCGCAGCGCCTTGGTTCTCTCCCCGGCCGCTTCCGCCGCGGCGCTTTTCTGGACGAGCGCGGCTTCGGCCGCCTGAAGACGCGCCTCGAGAGCGCCCGCGCCCGCTTTGAGCGTTTCGAGCCGGCCCCGCTCGACGAGCCGGGAGCCCGCGCGCGAGCCCGCGCCCGAGGCGAGGCAATAACCGTCCCAGCGCCACAGGTCGCCTTCGCGCGACACGAGGCGCTGGCCGACCTTGAGCTTGCCTTGCAAGGACGCGCCGCGCTCCCGCGCCGACGACGCCGATTTGGGCCAGACGGCGGTGCAACACTTTGGGCGCGGTGATGAATTTGGTCAGCGGCGTTGCGCCCTCGGGCAGCGCCGGGTCGGCGTCTTCGGCTCCGCGCTTAAGGTCCAATGCGCGGGCGCGGCCTCGTCGCTCGCCGCGTCGAGATCCTCGCCGAGCGCGGCGCCCAGCGCCTGCTCGTAGCCGGCCGCGACCTTGACCTCTTCCACGATGGGCAGCCAATCCCGGGCCTGCTCGGGCTCGAGCAGCTTGCTGAGCGTGGCAAGCTCGGTCTGCAACTCCTGGCGCGCAAGCTTGGCGGCGGCGGCGGCGGACCTGCTTTCGGCCTCCGCGGCGCGCGCCTTCTCTTCAATGGCCTCGGCCGAGGCAAGCTCGGCCTCGTCCGCTCTCGATGGCGGCGGTGAGACGGGCCGCCTCCGCCGTCAAACCCGCCAATGCCTCGCCGCCCTCGGTCTCGCCTTCGAGGCGCGCGAGCCCCTCGGCAATTTCGGCGGCCTGGCCGGTCAGCTTGGCGATGAGTGCTGCGGCCTGCGCGCGCTCATCCTCGAGCCGCTTCCGCTCGGTGCGGGCCTGGGCCAGGAGCGCGGTCGCCTCGGTGAGATCGTGCTCGGCGGTGCCGAGCATGCCCGCGGCCGCACTCAGCGTCTCGCGCAGATGCGGCTCCTCGTGATCGCGGGAGCTTGCCGCTTCGAGCCGGCGGCCTTCCTCGTCGAGCCGCCGCAGCATGCCGTCGGCCTCGCCGATATGCTCCTCCTCGCGGGCGAGATCGCGCAAGGCTTGGGCGAGACGGGTCTCAAGCTCCGCCTGGCGCGCCTTGGCCCGCGCCTCTTCGCGCTCGAGCGCGTCGCGTTCGACGCTCAAACGGTGCAGCACGGCGGCGCGCGTGGCCTCCGCGTCGCGCAAGGGCTGGAGCTTCTCGGCGGCCTCCGCCTGCTGGCGCAACGCCTCGCCCTCGGCCTTGGTCTCTTGCGCGACCGAAGCGAGCGCGTGCTGGAACGCCGCCTCTTCCTCCTCGACATGGGCGCAGGCCGCGACCCAATGCAGATGGTGCTGCAAGGCCTCGACCTCGCGGATCTTGGCCGAGATCTCGCGGTAGCGCTGCGCCTGGCGCGCCTGCCGCTTCATCGCGGCCAATTGCGAGCTGAGCTGGCCGATGATGTCGCCGAGCCGCTCCAAATTCCCTTCCGTCGCCTTGAGGCGCAACTCCGCCTCATGGCGGCGGCTGTGCAGCCCGGCGATGCCGGCGGCATCTTCGAGCACGCGGCGGCGCTCCTGCGGCGGCGCGTTGACGATCTCGCCGATGCGGCCCTGGCGCACGAGCGCGGGCGACCGCGCGCCGGTGGCCGCGTCCTCGAACAGAAGACGGACATCGCGGGCGCGCGCATCCTTGCTGTTGACCCGATAGGCCGAGCCCGCCTCGCGCTCGATGCGGCGGGTCACTTCCAGCGCGTCGCTGTCGTTGAACTCGGCGGGCGCGGTGCGGGCGCTGTTGTCGACGAACAGGGTGACTTCCGCCGAGTTGCGCGCCGGCCGGCTCTCCGAGCCCGCGAAGATCACGTCCTCCATCGCCTGGCCGCGCATGCTCTTGTAGGACGTCTCGCCCATGGCCCAGCGCAACGCCTCGAGCAGGTTCGACTTGCCGCAGCCATTGGGGCCCACGACGCCGGTCAGCCCGGCCTCGATCAGGAGCTCGGTCGGCTCGACGAAGGATTTGAATCCGACAAGGCGAAGACGGGTGATCTTCACGGCAGCATGGTCCTTGAATGTGATCGGTAACGCGGCAACGACGCTATCGTTCGGCTCAGGCCCCGGAGGCCGGACGCGACGAAGGCTGCTGCTCGATCATGGCCTTGATTTGATCGAACGTGACTTCACCTTGGGCCTTTTGCCCATTGATGAAGAAGGTCGGCGTACCCTTGACGCCGAACTGCCGCCCCCGCTGCTTCACCCCCGTCAAGGCGTCGATAATGCTTTGATTCGTGAGGCATTTGTCAAACGTCTCGCGCGACATGCCGCTGGATTTGGCCACCGCATAGATGGCATCGGGCCGGATTTCAAGGCTGACCCATTCGGGCTGGCGCAGCAGAAAGGCGTTGAACAGCGCGAAATATTTATCCTCCGGCGCGCAGCGATTGATGATGGCCGCGGTGCCCGAAGTATGCCCGATGGGAAATTCGCGCACGATGAAGCGGACCTTGCCCGTATCGATGAACTCCTTCTTCACTCGCGGGAAGACATTGCGCTGGAAATTGGCGCAATGCGGGCAGGTGAGCGAGGCATATTCGATGACGGTGACCGGGGCATTCGGCTTGCCCATGACCCGATCGCCGAGCGGCCCCGCTTGCAGAACATCGTCGGGGACGGCCGCCTTGGGATCGCCCGCGTCGGTCTGCGGGCCCACCCCGCCGCAGGCGGCGAGCACGAGCCCCGCCGCGATCAGCGCCACTCCCGTTGCGATGCGTCCCTCAGCATGGACCTCGCTCTTAAGGGTTGCCCACGCTGCCGGGCACCGGGCCCTCGCTTTCGGCGGCACCACCGGACTTGGCTGCGATGCGTCGGCACTCGGCTCCGGCGTCTCGGCGCTTGGCTGCCGGCGTCTCGGCTCGCTCGATTGCCCGAACTCATATCGGCGGCGCTGCCGGGCACCGGGCCCTCACTTTGCGGCGGCACCACCGGGACTCGGCTGCGATGCTTCGGCGCTTGGCTCGCGGCGTCGCGGCGCTCGGCTCCGGCCGTCTCAGCGCTTGGCGTCTCGGCCCCGATTGTCGGCGCTCCACGCTGCCGGGCACCGGGCCCTCACTTTCCGGGCGGCACCACCGGGCTTGGCTGCGATGTGTCGACGCTCGGCTCCGACCTTCGGCGCCTGCGGGCGGGCTCGGCTCTTTGCTTGTCGCGGGCGCCCCGGCCGGCGCCGACGTGTCGACGCCGAGCGCGGCAAACGCGGCGTCGAAATCGCTGAGCTGATGGTCGCCCGTCATCCGCTTGGCGTTGATGAAGAAGGTCGGCGTCGAATCCACCCCGAAGCGCTGATGCGCCCGGGCTGCGCGTCTTCACGACATCGTCGAACAGCGCCTTGTCGCCGAGACATTTGTCGAAGCGTTCCTTCGAGAAGCCCGCCTGGCGCGCGATCTGCTCCAGCTTCTCCTTGCCCTCGGGACCGCGCACCGCCCAGACCTCTTGGGTCTCGAACAGGCCGTCCACCATCGGATAGTAGCGGTCTTCCCCGGCGCAGCGCGCGAGCATGAAGGCCGCGACGGCGAGATTGTCGAGCGGGAACTCGCGCAAAATATATTTGGCCCGGCCCGTGTCGAGATATTTCGCCTTGAGCTCGGGAAAGACGTCGTTCTGGAACTGGGCGCAATGCGGGCAGGTCATCGAGGCATATTCGATGATGGTGTTGGGGGCGCTTGCCTCGCCGATCACGATATCCGGCAGCGGCCCCGGCTTCGCCAGCTCGACGGGATCGGGCTCGCCCTTGACCACCTCTTCCTCGCCGCCGCCGCTGAACCCGCCGCGGTAATAATAGATGGCCGCGCCGCCGATGAGCGCCACCGCGACAGAAATGACGATGAGCCAGATATTCTGGCCGCCTCCCTGGCTCTTCCCCTTATCCGCTTCGCTCACGCTTTCCACTCCACTTGACTGGGCTTTCGTTTCGGCGGTGGGCCGCCGCTCGGGGGCCTACATTCGTTGCAGAAGCCGCTCCTGGCAAGTGCAACAACGCGTGAAGAAAGGCGGCCTTATTCCTTGTCCCGCCGGGCGCGTAACCCCGTGCCGAGCCTGAGCAGCGCCGCGCGCAAGCCCTGGTCGGCGATCGCGGCCGAGGCCGGCACGCAGGCCGGGTCGAGCGGCGGCGGCGGAGCCGGTGGCGTGCGGGCCGCGCGCACAACCGGCGCCTGTAGGATGCGCATCTCCGCCACGGCGCGATAGCCGAAATAGGTGTTGACCCGGTCGAGGATCGTGCCCGAGCGATGCTGCACCTCGATGGCGCGGGGGCCGTCCACCCGGAGCACGAGGGTCGCCCCTTCGGCGCGCCAATTCCGCTGGCCCGAACCGGGCTCCTGTCCCTCGACGCGCCGCGGCCACACCACTTTGTCGGGCATGGTGAAACCCGCAAGCTCCGCGCCGACGATGGCCGGCCATTCGGTGAGGAGCGCGGTGGTGGCGAAGCCGCGGGCCCGCGCCGCGGGGTCGAGCATGCGCGCCACGAAGGCGCCGATCGCCTTGGCGCCGCCCGGCCCCCTGGTCCACGATTTCGGTTTGTCGTTTGCCATGCGCCGCTCTTGGAGGTGGATGGAGGGCTCGCCGCCCTTGCTTCGGCACGCCGACATCTTACACCATGGACGGCGAGCGGGCGGAAGGACCGGCACGATGCCGCAAAAAGGGCGAAGACAGGCGGGTCGATCGCCGGCGCGCTGCTTGCCTGGTACGATTGCGAGCGCCGCAAACTGCCCTGGCGCGCCGCTCCCGGGACGATTCCCGATCCCTACCATGTCTGGCTGAGCGAGATCATGCTGCAGCAGACGACGGTGAAGGCGGTCGCCCCGCGCTATGCCGCCTTCCTCCGCCGCTGGCCGAGTGTTGCAGCGCTGGCCCAAGCCGAGCTCGGCGAGGTGCTCGCCGCCTGGGCGGGTCTCGGCTATTACGCGCGCGCCCGCAATCTGCATGCCTGCGCGCGCGAATTGGTCGCCCGTCACGGCGGCAAGTTCCCTACGACCGAGGCGGACTTGCGCGCGCTGCCCGGCATCGGCGCCTATAGTGCGGCGGCGATCGGGGCCATCGCCTTCGGCCTGCGCGCCACGCCCATCGACGGCAATGTGGAGCGCGTGGTGGCGCGCCTCTTCGCCCTGACCGTGCCGCTGCCTGCCGCCAAGCCCGAGATCAAGGCGCTCGCGGAGACGCTCACGCCGGCGGAGCGGCCCGGCGATTTCGCCCAAGCGCTCATGGATCTCGGCGCCACGCTCTGCACGCCGCGCGCGCCCGCTTGCGGGCTGTGTCCCTTGCGGCCCGACGTGCCGCGCTTATGCGCAAGGTCTCGCCGCGCGCCTGCCTTATCGCCTGGCGCGACCGGAGCGTCCGACGCGCCGCGGCACCGCCTTCGTCGCCATCCGCGCCGACGGCGCCGTGCTGCTACGCACGCGGCCTTTGCGCGGCCTCCTCGGCGGCATGCTCGAGCCGCCCTCCTCGCCCTGGAACGAGGGCGCCGATGGCGCGCACGCAGCGGACGCGCACGCGCCGATCGCGGCGGCGTGGCGGCGCGTGCCGGGACGCGTCGCGCATACCTTCACCCATTTTCATCTCGAGCTTGAGGTGTGGCGCGCGGAAGTCGGCGACCGAGGCGGAGCTGACGGAAGCCGCCTCGCCGGAGCGCTGCCTGTGGCTGAAGCGCCGCGAGCTCGCGGGCGCGGCGTTGCCGAGCGTGATGCGCAAAGTGCTCGCCCACGCCTTCGACGCACGAGCCGGCGTCAAGCGGGCGGGCTAGCTCGCGCTGCCGAGCTGCCGGCGCGCCTCCGCGCGCAAGACGTCGATCGGCTTGAGCGTCCCTTCCGCCTCGTAATGCCAGAAGGTCCAGCCGTTGCAGGCGGGCGCGCCTTGCACATGCGCGCCGATCTTGTGGATCGAGCCCTGGGCGCCGGCGCAGGCGATCGAGCCGTCGGCGCGCACCTTCGCTTCGTGGCGCGCGCGCGCGTCATAGAGGACCGTGCCGGGCGAGATCAGCCCAAGCTCGACCAGCGCGCCGAAGGCGATGCGGGCCTCGGCCCGCTTGCTGCGGGCAATTTCGAGCGCCGCCGGATCGAGCGGCACCGTGGCGGCAATCCGCGCTGTGGCCGCCTCGGCGTAAGCCGGATCGCGCTCGATGCCGATGAAGTTGCGCCCGAGCCGCTTGGCCACCGCCGCCGTCGTGCCCGAGCCCGCGAACGGATCGAGCACCACATCGCCTTTGTTGCTCGCGGCGAGGATCACCCGGGCGAGCAGCGCCTCGGGCTTCTGCGTGGGATGGGTCTTGCGCCCATCCTCCTTCAGCCGCTCCGCCCCGGCGCAGATCGGGATGAGCCAGTCCGAGCGCATCTGCAGATCCTCGTTCAGCGCCTTCATCGCCTCGTAATTGAAGGTGTAGCGCGTCTTCGGTCCCATCGACGCCCAGATCAGCGTCTCATGCGCGTTGGTGAAGCGGCGCCCGCGGAAATTCGGCATCGGGTTGGTCTTGCGCCAGATCACGTCGTTCAGCACCCAGAAGCCGAGATCCTGCAGCAGGGCGCCGACGCGGAAGATGTTGTGGTAGCTGCCGATCACCCATAGCGCGCCCTCGGGCTTGAGCACGCGGCGGCACGCCACGAGCCAGTCGCGCGTGAAGCGATCGTAGTCGGCGAAGCTCGCGAACTTGTCCCAATCGTCGTCGACCCCGTCGACGCGGCTATTGTTGGGGCGCAGAAGCTCGCTATTGAGTTGCAGATTGTAGGGCGGGTCGGCGAAGACGAGGTCGACGCTGTGCTCCGGCAGACGCGCAAGCTCGGTGATGCAGTCGCCAACGATGATCTCGTTGAGCGGAAGCCCCCCACGCATAGCCATGACGCCACTCGGTTACAGACACGGGTACCAGCTTCCGCCGCGACGCAGAGGCGCCGGGCGGGCGAGGGGTCATGCTGAGGGCTCAGGGTAAAGGCGGACTTAACCCCGTTGCGCTATTCCTGGCCGAGGAGGAAGGCCCATGGCCAAGGACATCGTGATGCTGCACGGCGCCTCGGAAGGCGGCTGGTGCTACGACCGGTTCCGCGCCAGTTTCGAGGATCAGCGTTGGACCTGCCACGCGCCGGACCTGATCGGCCATGGCACCGATGCGGCCGGCGCCAAGACGCGGCTCGTCGGCGTCAGCATGACCGACTACCTGCATCAGATGCGGGACTTCCTGCGGGGCTTTGCCGCCCCGCCCGTGCTCCTCGGCCATTCCATGGGCGCCGTGCTCGCCCAGCAGCTTGCCGCCGAAGGGTTCGCCCGCGCGCTCATCTTGGTCAGTCCCGCCCCGCGCTCCGGCCTCCTGCCGGCCACCGAGGCGGAGCGGAAGATCGCGCGCGATCTGATGACGCTTGGGCCCCTCTGGTCCACCATCGTCGAGCCGAATTTCGACCTCGCCTGTGCCTACACCATGAACCGGATACCGCCGGATGAGCGGCGCGCTGTGTTCGATCGCTTCGGCCCCGAATCGGGCCGCGCCTATTTCGAGATGTTCTTCTGGATGTTCGATTTGACGGCGGCGACGGCGGTCGATACGGCCGCCGTCCGCTGCCCGGTGCTGTGCCTGTCCGGCACCGACGACAAGCTGATTTCGCTTGCGACCGCGCGCGCCACGGCGGCGGCGTTCCGCGAGACCGAGTTCTGGGAATTGGCCGGGCACGGCCATCTGGTGCCGCTGGAGCCGGGCGCCGAGGCGCTCGGCCGCCGCATTGCCGAGTGGCTTCCGGTTTAGCGCCTGAAAGTTGGAGGAGAGGCAGCCGGTCGGCTCAGTCCTCGGCGATCTGCGCCTCGGCCGGCTCGGTGAGCAGACGCAGCGCCCGCTCTATGGGGCTGAAGGAGCGGCGATGATGCGTGCACACGCCGTGCTTCTTGATGGCGAGCGCATGCTCTGGCGTGCCATAGCCCTTGTTCGACTCCCAGCCATAGCGCCGATAGCGGCGCGCGAGCTTCACCATGAGCCGGTCGCGCGTGACCTTGGCCACGATCGAGGCGGCGGCCACCGAGAGCGACAGCCCGTCGCCGCCGATGATGGCGCGCGCCGGGCAGGGGAAGCGGCGGGGAATGATATTGCCGTCGATCAGCGCCGCGCCCATCGGCAGCCCGAGGCCGCGATAGGCGGCCCGCATGCCCCACAGGCTCGCTTGCAGGATGTTGTCGCGGTCGATGCGGCGCACGGGGCCGATGACGACCGACACGGAGGCCGTCGCCACGATCTCGGCATAGCGGTCCTCGCGCGCCTCCGGCGTCATGAGCTTGGAATCGTTGAGCCCTTCGGGGATGCGGTCGGGATTGAGCACCACCGCCGCGACCACCACGGGCCCGGCCCATGGCCCGCGGCCGGCCTCGTCGATGCCGACGACGGGCACGTCATATTGGCTCATCAGCGCCTCTTCGAGATCGAAGCAGGGCTGCGGCTGGACAGGCAGTTTTTCCGCGGCGAGTCCCATAGCCGAGGACTCTTCGCCAAATCGCGCGGCTTTGGCAATCGCTTCGATCGCCACGGTCGCCGGACTGTGGAAAACCAACCGATTATGGGAGTGGAGGCCGGGCTCCTAGAGCAGCCGCAATTGCTGGCCGGCGAGCACCGGCGGGGTAAAGCGGTCGGTGCGGAGCTCGACCGAACTCTGATTGAGCCCGAGCCGCGCGGCCGCCATCTCGAATCTCCGGCCGATCATCCAGGCGAAGGGCCCGTCGCCCACCATGCGCTCGCCCCATTTCGCCTCGTACAGCCTGCCGCCCCGCGTCGATCGCATCAAAGACAACACGCGCTGGGCGCGGTCCGGGCAATTGGCCTTGAGCCATTCGGTGAACAGCTCGCCGATCTCGAGCGGCAGCCTGAGCAGCACATAGCCCGCGCCCTTCACGCCGGCGGCGGCGGCGCGCTCCAGGATGCGCTCCATCTCCATGTCGGTGAGGCCGGGAATGACCGGCGCCACCATGACCGCGGTCGGAACGCCCGCAAGATTGAGCTCTTTCAGCGCCGCGAGCCGCTTGGCGGGCGTGCTCGCGCGCGGCTCCATGGCGCGGGCGAGCTTGGCATCGAGCGTGGTGACCGAGAGCGCCACCTTGACGAGGCCGCGCTCGGCCATCGAAGACAGGATGTCGAGGTCGCGCAGCACGAGCGCCGATTTGGTGACGATGCCGACGGGATGGTTGGCGGCCGACAGCACCTCGAGGATGCGCCGCATGATGCGGTAGCGCTTCTCGACCGGCTGATAGGGGTCGGTGTTGGTGCCGATGGCGATGGTCTCGACCTTGTATTTGGGGTCGGCGAGCTCGCGCTCGAGCGCCTGCGCCGCATTGGTCTTGGCGAACAGCTTGGTCTCGAAGTCGAGCCCGGGCGACAGCCCGAGAAAGGCGTGGGTCGGCCGCGCGAAGCAATAGATGCAGCCATGCTCGCAGCCGCGATAGGGGTTGATCGAGCGGTCGAAGCCGATATCGGGCGAATCGTTGCGGGTGATGATCCGCCGCGCCGGCACTTCCTGCACCTCGGTGGCGAGCGCCTCGAGCTCGGCGAGCGACTCCCAGCCGTCATCGACGCTCTCATAGCCGATCGGCTCGAAGCGGCCCGAGCGGTTGGTCTGCGCGCCCCGCCCGTGCCGGCGTGCGGCCGCGACCCCGCCCGCCTCCAGCGGAACGTGCTCGTCTTCGGGCTGCTTTCTCAGGGCCACGGACATGCCCCGAGATATAGGCAGGCCATGTGAACAAATCAAGAACAAACCTGTGTATCGCGGCGCAAGGCGTTGCCGGAGCGGGGCCAAACGCTATAGTCCGCCCATGATTTCGGTCATCATCCCCACCTTCAACGCGGAAGCGAGCTTGGTGCATTGCCTCGCCTCGCTCGTGCCGGCGGTGGTGGACGGCCTCGTGCAGGAAGCCATCGTCGTCGACGGCGGCTCGTCCGATGCGACTTTCACCCTCGCCGACGCGGCCGGCACGCGCTTCCTGCGCGCCGAACGCGGCCGTGGGCGCCAGCTCGATGCCGGCGCGCGGGCCGCACGCGGCGATTGGCTGCTCTTCCTTCATGCCGACACGGTGCTCGAGCCCGGCTGGGAGGAGGAGGTCAAATCCTTCATCGAGCGGGTGGAGACGGGCCGGCGGACGCAAGCCGCCGCCGCCTTTCGCTTCTCCCTCGACGACGAGGGCCTGATGCCGCGCCTGCTCGAGACGCTGGTGGGGCTCCGCTGCCTCATGCTGGCGCTGCCCTATGGCGACCAGGGGCTCCTCATCTCGCGGACGCTCTATGGCAAGCTCGGTGGCTTCCGCTCGCTGCCGCTCATGGAGGATGTGGACCTCGTGCGCCGCTTGCGGCGCGGCCAGCGTGTGATGCTGAAATCCCGCGCGGTGACGAGCGCGCAGCGCTATCGCCGCGAGGGTTACCTCCCCCGCATGCTGCGCAACTCCACCTGCATGGCGCTCTATTATCTGCGCGTGCCGACGCGGGTGCTCGCGCGCCTTTATGGCTGAACCGAAGCGCGCCAGGCGGCGCCGCAGCGCGTTTGCCAACCGCCTCGTGATCATGGCCAAGAGCCCGCGCGCCGGACAGGTCAAGCGGCGGCTCGGCGCCGGTCTCGGCCCCGTCGCGGCGTGCCAGATCTATCGCGCCTGCCTTGCCCATACGCTGCGCAGGCTAGGCGCTGACCCCCGCTGGCACACGACTCTTGCCGTTACGCCGGACACGCGATGTGACGGGGGGATTCTGGCCGCGTGTCGCGGAAAGCCGCGGCGCTGCGCGCCTTGGCCAAGGGGCGGGCGATCTTGGCCAGCGCATGCAGCGCCTCTTCGCGCGCCTGCCGCCGGGACCCGCCATCCTTGTCGGCACCGACATCGCTTCCTTGCGCCCCTCCCACATCGCCCACGCTTTTCGCCTGCTCGGCGCCAACGACGCCGTGCTCGGGCCCGCCCAAGACGGCGGCTTTTGGCTCATCGGGCTGAAGCGCTCCCCGCGTCTGCTCGCACCCTTCAGCGGCGTGCGCTGGTCGAGCCCGCACGCTCTCGCCGACACGCTCGCCAATCTCAAGGGCCGCCGCGTCGGCTTATGCCGCGACGCTGTCCGATATCGACACGGAGGCCGACCTTCGCGCCGCGCGCGCCGCCGTCGGCCGCGCTCATTCTCCCCCCGCGACAATAATCTCCGCGTTTCTGAGATCGGTTTAAGCCAAACTTAAGAGGAGTGAGCTAATCGCTTGAAAACAAGTCCAAGGCTGCGCTCATGCGAATCGCTCTCGTTGACCCGAGCAGTGCCACCCGCTCTGCTGTTGCCCAGCTTCTCGAAGCGCGCGGCCATGACGTCCTGCCCTTCGCCGACGAGAATGCGGCCTTGGCGCGGATTCAGTTGGACCCTCTGGTCGAGGCGCTGATCACCGGCGACGAGCTCACCTCCATGTCGGGGTTGGAGCTGTGCTGGGAGACGCGTCTGCTCGCCACCTGCCGGCGCCCGATCTATGTCCTCTATATGTCCTCGGAAGGCGGCCATCGCAGCCTGATCGAGGCGCTCGATTCCGGCGCCGACGATTTCATCTCCAAGCCGCCGCTCGCCGAGGAGCTCTATGCGCGGCTCCGCGCCGCCGAGCGCATCGCCTCGATGCAGCGCGACCTCATCCGCCTCGCCACCACCGACCCGCTCACCGGCCTTCCCAACCGGCGCGGTTTCTTCGAGCAGGCCAACGAGGCTTGCGAGCGCGCCGTCTCGGCCGGCAAGCTCGCGGCCATCATCCTCGACATCGACAATTTCAAGCGCATCAACGACGCCTACGGCCACGACACCGGCGACGAGGCGATCAGGGCCTGCGCGCGCACCGCGGCGATGGATGAAGGTCTCGTCGGCCGCCTCGGCGGCGACGAATTCGCCATGCTGCTCGAGCGCCGCACGCTGCCCCAGGCCGTCGAGATCGCCGAGAATTTGCGCCGCCGCCTGGCCGAGCGGCCGTTCGAGACGAGCAAGGGCGTGATCAGCCTCACTTGCAGTCTGGGCGTGAGCGAGGGCGGCCCGGGCGACACGGTCGATGAGCTCTCTGAAGCGCGCCGACGCGGCGCTCTACGACGCCAAGATCGGCGGCCGCAACCGCGTGGTCGGCGCCAATGCCGCGCTGCTCGCGGCGATCAACCCACCCATACAGCGCCGCCACGCGGCGCGACTCGCCGCGGGCTAGCCCGTCGACCAGCCTATTCGCGTCGGCGCTCTTTTTCTTGGCGCTCTGCCGCTGCTCATTAAGCCGCGGCATGATCTCGATGAAGCTGCACGGGCGGTGGCGGTTGTCGAGTTGATGTTTGAGGATGCCGTTCCACGCGTCCTCGCAGGCGCCGGGCGAGCCGGGCAGGCAGAAAATATAGGTGCCGTTGGCGACCCCGCCGCAAGCGCGCGACTGCACCGTGGAGGTGCCGACGGTCTCGTAGCTCAGCATGTGGAACAGGACCGAGAAGCCGTCGATGTCCTTCTCGAACAGCGGCTTGACCGCCTCCGGCGTCACGTCGCGCCCGGTGAAGCCCGTGCCGCCCGTGGTGATGACCACGTCCACGTCCTTGTCCTTGATCCAGCGCTTCACCTGTTTGCGGATCGCCTTCGCGTCGTCTTCCACCACCGCATGCTCGGCGACCTGGTGGCCGGCCTGCTCGATCATGCTGACGAGCAGAGGACCGGACTTGTCGGTCTTCTTGGTGCGCGTGTCGGACACCGTGAGCACGGCGATGCGCGTGGGGATGAAGGGGCGGGTTTCGTCGATGCGGTGCATGGGGGTCATCTCTCCAGCTCGGCCTTGAGCGCCAGTAGGTCGCGCCAGGCGTAGCGCTTGTCCGCGGGTTTGCGCAACAGATAAGCCGGGATGCAGCGTGGCGAGCGCGGGCAGATCGGCGTTGCCGGCGCGATAGGTCAGCCATTTGCCGCGCAGCCGCATGATGCCTTCGGTGACGCCGAGAATATTCTTCACCGCGGCGCCGCCGAGCAGCACCAGCACGCTGGGTGCAAGCAGCTCGATCTGCCGGGCGAGGAACGGGCGCGCAGGCCTCTACCTCTTGCGGCGTCGGCGTGCGGTTGCCGGGCGGCCGCCAATAGACGGTGTTGGTGATGTAGACTTGCCCCTCGTCGAGGCCGATCGCGGCGAGCATGCGGTCGAGCAGCTGGCCCGCGCGGCCGACGAAGGGCTTGCCTTGCAAATCCTCGTCGCGCCCCGGCGCCTCGCCGATCAGCATGATGCGGGCCTCCGCGCTGCCGCGGGCAAAGCAGAGATTTTTCGCCGTGCGCTTGAGCGGGCAGCCCTCGAAGCGCCGCCACGAGCGCTTCGAGCTCGGCAAGGGTCGCGGCTTCGCCGCCGAGCCCGCGCAAGGCCATCGGGTCTTGGCGGGGCGACGCGGCGACCCGCGGGAGCGCCTGAGGCTTCCTCGGCTCCGGTTCGGGCGAGGGGGCCAAGGCCGCCGCGAAGCAATCGCGCGGGACCTCGCCGATCGCCTCGTCCGCGCCCATGGCCTCGTACCAGGCAAGCAGCGCGCGCACCGCGCCTCTCGTCCACGTCTTGAGCCTTCGCCATCATTCTGGTCGCTTTAGCACATTGCCGGCTGGCCGGGCAATCGTACCTCCGCTTCCCCGAAAGCGGATCCGCAGAGTCGATTTCCGCCGCTGCGGGAATGACACGTGACCCGCAGGACCTTCCATGGAGGCGGAGTCTTGCCTGAACGACGTGACCGAGCGCGAGACCATGGAGTTCGACGTCGTCATCGTGGGCGCCGGGCCCGCGGGGCTCGCCGCCGCCATCCGGCTGAAGCAGCTCGCGGCCGAGACCGGCAAGGACATCTCGGTCGTCGTGCTGGAGAAGGGCTCGGAGGTCGGCGCCCATATCCTCTCCGGCGCGGTGATCGATCCCGTCGCGCTCGACCGGCTCCTGCCCGATTGGCGGAGCAGGGCTCGCCGCTGCAAACCCCCGTCACCGAGGACCGCTTCTATTATCTCGGCGAGACAAGCGGCATCGGCTTTCCCTCGTTCCTCATGCCGCCGCTCATGAGCAATCACGGCTGCTATATCGGCAGCCTCGGCAGCCTCTGCCGCTGGCTCGCCGAGCAGGCGGAGGCTCTGGGCGTCGAGATCTATCCCGGCATCGCCGTCACCGAGGCGATCTTCGGACCGAATGGCGAGGTCGAGGGCGTCATCACCGGCGACATGGGCGTGGCCCGCGACGGCACCCACAAGGACAGCTACACGCCGGGCATCGCGCTCAAGGGCAAATACACGCTGCTCGCCGAAGGCGCGCGCGGCTCCTTGTCCAAACAGCTGATCAAGCGCTTCAACCTCGATGCGGAAAGCGGCCCGCAGAAATTCGGCATCGGGCTGAAGGAGCTGTGGGAGGTGCCGAAGGAGAAGCATCGCCCCGGCCTCGTGCAGCACACTATGGGCTGGCCGCTCGAGGACAAGACGGGCGGCGGCTCCTTCCTCTACCATTTCGGCGACAACCTCGTGTCGATGGGCTTCGTCGTCCATCTCGACTACGCCAATCCCTATCTCAACCCGTTCCGCGAGTTTCAGCGCGCCAAGCTCCATCCCCGCATCAGGGAGCATCTCGAAGGGGGCAAGCGCATCGCCTATGGCGCCCGCGCGCTCACCGAAGGCGGCTGGCAGGCGATCCCCGAGCTCGCCTTTCCCGGCGGCGCGCTCATCGGCTGCGCCGCGGGCTTCATGAACGTGCCGCGCATCAAGGGCAGCCACAACGCCATGCTCTAGCGGCATGATGGCCGCGGAGGCCGCCTTCGCCGCCATCGCCGCCGGCCGCGCCCACGACGTGCTTGCGTCCTATCCGCAAAGCCTTGCGGGCAAGCTCGCTCGCCAAGGAGCTGAAGAAAGTGCGCAACGTGAAGCCGCTCTGGTCGCGGCTCGGCACGAGGGCAGGCGTGATGCTGGGCGGCATCGACATGTGGCTCAACACGCTCTTTCCCTTCTTGGGCCACACCCTCAAGCACGCGAAGCCCGATTATGCGAGCCTCGACCAGGCGCCAAGACTCCAAGCCGATCGACTACCCGAAGCCCGACGGCGTGCTGACCTTCGACATCCTGTCCTCGGTGTTCCTGTCGGGCACCAATCACGCCGAGAACCAGCCGGTGCATCTCGTCCTTGCCGATCCCTCGATCCCGATCGAGCGCAACCTGCCGGAATACGCCGAGCCCGCCCAGCGCTACTGCCCGGCGCAGGTCTATGAGGTGGTGGAGGAGGGGGGCGGCGTGCGCTTCCAGATCAACGCGCAGAACTGCGTCCACTGCAAGACCTGCGACGTCAAGGACCCGGCGCAGAACATTAACTGGGTCCCGCCCGAGGGGGGCGACGGCCCTAACTACGTCAACATGTAATTTCGTCCATGTCGCGGGAAGCGGCCACAAACCAGCCGCCTTTTCACCTCAAGCAAGCTTTTGGGTTTCCTGAGCAAGGGAAAACCCTTAGCCTAAGGCTCAAGAACCAGTTTGGGGCGGCTCGCTGCCGGAACGACATGCCGAAAATCGACCAAGCCAGCTTTGCGCCTATGGGCGCGCCGGGCCTTGCTGATCGTAGCCATTCTCGCCGCTCCGGCGGCCTATTCCGAGGTCTCCTCCGAGACCACCGAGCATCCCGATCCGGGCACGCTGCTCGGCAATTATCTCGCCGGCCGCATGGCCCGCAGCGACCATGACATGCTGGCGGCGGCCGAGTTCTATTCGCGCGCGCTCGCCGAGGATCCCGACAACGAGATCATTCTCGAGCAGACCTTCCTGCTCGAGACGGCATCCGCCCATTGGGATCGCGCCGTCGAGCTTGCTCAAGAGCTCGTCAAGATCGAGCCGCAGCACCGCATCGCGCAGTTCCTCTTAGGGTGCGAGGCCTTCAAGCAGGGCAAATTCGGCGAGGCCGACGAGCATTTCGCCGCCGCCCGGCAAGGTCCGATCGCCGACCTCACCTCCACCCTCGCCCGCGCCTGGGTGCAGGAAGCCGCCGGCAAGCCCGACGAGGCGCTCGCCACGCTCGACTCCCTCAGCGATGCGGACTGGGCGCAGTTCTACCAGCGCTATCACCGCGGCCTGATCGCCGACCTCGTCGGCAAGCACGATCTGGCGCGGACGGCGTTCAGTCAGGCGTTTAAGAAGAATCCCGGCACCCTCAGAGTGGCCGAGGCCTATGCGCGTCACGCGGTGAACTTCAACAACCGCAAGCTCGCGCGTCAGACGCTCAAGACCCACATCGCCAAATCCTCGGGCCATCCCCTTTCCGAGGCGCTGCTCGCCGACATCGAGAGCGGCAAGACGCCGCCTTTGCTCGTGACCACGCCCGCCGACGGTCTCGCCGAGGTGTTCTACGGCATCGGCGACGCGCTCGCGGGCGAAGGCGGGCTCGATATGGGCATCATCTTCCTGCAATTCGCCCTCTATCTCGAGCCCAACTTCCCCATGGCCCAGGTGGCCTTGGCCGAGGCCTATGACGGCGCCAAGCGCTACGACCTCGTGATCCAGGCCTTCGACCAGATCCCCGAGAGCTCGCCGCTATGGCTGAACGTGCAGATTCAGAAGGCGTTTGCCCTCAACTCGCTCGATCGCGTCGACGAGGCCAAGGCGCTGCTCGACACCCTGACCGCCAAATATCCCAAGGACATCCGTCCGCTCGATGCGCTCGGCAATATCCTGCGCTCCCATGAGCGCTATGCGGAAGCGCGCGATTACTATAACCGCGCCATCGCCCTGCTGCCCAAGCCCGCCAAGGAGAATTGGACGCTGTTCTATTCGCGCGGCGTGTGCAACGAGCGGCTCAAGGATTGGCCGAGCGCGGAAGCCGATTTGAAGCACGCGCTCGAGCTTTCCCCCGACGAATCGCTGGTGCTCAATTATCTCGGCTACACCTGGGTCGATCAGGGTGAAAATCTCAAGACCGGCATGGACTACATCCGCAAGGCGGTGAAGCTGAAGCCGGATGACGGCTATTATGTCGACAGCCTCGGCTGGGCCTATTTCAAGCTCGGCAACATGCCGGCGGCGGTCGAGCAGCTCGAGCATGCCGTCGAGCTCAAGCCCGACGATCCCGTCGTCAACGACCATCTGGGCGACGCCTATTGGCGCGTCGGGCGCACGCTCGAGGCAAAATATCAGTGGCAGCAGGCGCTGACGCTGAAGCCCGCCGGCGACCAAGTGATCACGCTCGAGAAGAAGCTCAAGGATGGTCTTGAGGCCGGCCCCGAGACCAAGGCGGCCGACCGCACGACGCAAGCGGGCGCCAAGGCGCAGGAATAAGCCTGCCGCTCAAATCGTCTTGGAGCGCTTTGGCCCATGACGGCCCTCCGCGAGACGGCGCGCGCCAAGCTCAATCTGACCCTCGAGGTTAAGGGGCGCCGCGCCGACAACTATCACGAGCTCGAAAGCCTCGTGGCCTTTGCCGGTCTCGGCGACAGCGTCGCGCTGACGGAAGGCGAGGCGCTCGAGCTCGACGTCGAGGGCCCCTTCGCCGCGGACCTCATCGGCGCCGACAACCTCATCTGCCGGGCGGCCCTTGCCGCCAAGGAGCTCCGTCCGGCGCTCAAGCTTGGCCGCTTCCGCCTGACCAAGACGCTTCCTGTCGCAAGCGGGATCGGCGGCGGCTCGGCCGACGCGGCTGCGGCGCTCAGGCTGCTGGCGCATGCCAATGGCGGGGCGCTCACCCATGCGGACCTCGTCAGGCTCGCTTCCGGCCTCGGCTCCGATGTGAGCGTGTGCCTGTCGAGCCGCCCCGCGCTCATGACCGGCCGCGGCGAGAAGGTTTGGCCGGTAAGCGGCTTCCCTCCTTGCGGCGTGGTGCTCGCCAATCCCGGCCTCGCGCTCACCGCCGCCGCGGTCTATGGCGCGCTGCACGCGCCGTCTCTGCCGGAACCGCCAAGCGCCCCGCCGGACGTGCCCGACTTTGCCGGCAGCTTCGCGCGGCTCCTCGACTATGCGCGCCCGCGCGGCAATTCGCTGCAAGCCCCGGCCATGGCCTTGGCGCCTCAAATCGCCACGGTGCTGGCGGCGCTCGAAGCCTTGCCGGGCGCGCGGCTCGTCCGGCTATCGGGAAGCGGCCCCACCTGCTTTGCCCTGTTCGCCGAGGATGCCGAAGCGGAAGCGGCCGCCAGCGGCCTTGCCGCGTCGCATCCCGATTGGTGGGTGGCGGCGAGCACGCTCGCCTGAGCCCCAAGGCTCAGAACGGGCGCTCGACCGAGAACTCGATCGCTTCGAGCAGCGCCTCCTTGGCGTCGCCCTCGGGAAAGATCGCCAGCGCGTCGCGGGCGATGGCGCCGTAATGGCGCGCGCGCTCGAGCGTGTCGCTGAGCGCGTTGTGCCGCTGCATCAGCGCCATGGCTTGATCGAGATCGTCCTCCTCGATCGTGCCCTCCTGCAACGTCCGCCGCCAGAAGCCGCGCTCCTCCGCATTGCCCCGCCGGTAGCAGAGCACCACGGGCAGCGTGATCTTGCCCTCGCGGAAATCGTCGCCGACGCTCTTGCCGAGCGTCGACTGCTCGCCCGAATAATCGAGCGCGTCGTCCACGAGCTGGAAGGCGAGCCCGAGATTGCGCCCATAGGAGCGTAACCCCGCGGCCTCCGATTTCGGGCGCCCGGCGATCACCGCGCCGACCTCCGCCGCCGCCGCGAACAAAGCGGCGGTCTTGGCGTCGATCACGGCGAGATAATCGTCCTCGGTCGTCTCCGTATTCTTGGCGGTGATGAGCTGCATCACCTCGCCCTCGGCGATGATCGCGGCGGCATCGGAGAGGATGCGCAGCGCGCCGAGCGAGCCCACATCGACCATCATCTTGAACGCCTGGCCCAAGAGATAGTCGCCGACGAGCACGCTCGCCTCGTTGCCCCATAGAAGCCGCGCCGCGGTCTTGCCGCGCCGCAAATTGCTCTCGTCCACCACGTCGTCATGCAGCAGCGTCGCGGTGTGCATGAACTCCACGCTTGCCGCGAGCCGCACATGGCCGTCGCCGGCATAGCCGCAGAGCTTCGCCGCGGCGATGGTGAGCATCGGCCGCAAGCGCTTGCCGCCCGATTGGATGAGATGCGTGGCGAGCTCGGGGATCAGCTCCACATTGGAGCGCGCGCGATCGAGGATGATGCGGTTGACATGGGCCATGTCCTCCTCGACAAGCGCGACAAGCGGGGCAAGGCTGGCACTTGCATCGCGTGCGCCGGCAAGCTTAACGACAATTCCCAAGGATCGGGCTCCTATTCGTGCCACGGGGCTCTTTGACTATAGTCGGTGGTCCGGCGGCAAGGTCAAGCGCTGACGAGGCTGACGCCCATGAAGGAACTGTTGCGCTCCAACGATTCCGTGCTCCTGTCCTATGTCAGCGCCCTGCTGGAGGAGGCGGCCGTCGACTTCATGGTCGCCGACATGAATATGAGCGTGCTGGAGGGCTCGATTGGGGCGCTGCCGCGGCGGGTGCTGGTGGAGAGCTCCGCGCTTGGCCGGGCGCGCCGCATTCTGACCGAGGCCGGCATCGGCGATGTCATCACCACCGATCAAAAGGACTGATCGCAAGGTCCGCCTATGACGAAGATCGCTGCCACCCCGACCGAGGATGAGTTCCTCGGCGGCCGCATTGCCGTGATGCAGCCGGAGACCGGCCACCGCGCCGGGAGCGATGCGGTTTGGCTCGCCGCGGCGGTGCCGGCCGTAGCGGGCGAGCAGGTGCTCGACGCCGGCGCCGGCGTGGGCGTGGCCGGGCTTTGCCTCCTCGCCCGCGTGCCCGAGGCGAGGGTCACCGCCGTCGAGGCCGACGCGGAACTCTGTGCGCTGGCCGTCGCCAATGCCGCGCGCAACGGCGTCGCCGGCCGCATGAGCGTCGTCGAGGCGGATGTGACCGCCCCCGCCGAGCGCTCTCGGCCAAAGGTCTGCTGCGCGAAGGCTACGACCAGGTGATCGCCAACCCGCCCTTCCACGCCGCCGGCACCGTGCGGCCCGCGCCCGACGAGGCCCGCGCCTTTGCCCATGTCATGGGAGACGGCGGGCTCGACGACTGGATCCGCTTTCTCGCCGCCTTTGCCGCACCCAAGGGCAGGCTCACGCTGATCCACCGGCCCGACAGTCTCGGTCTGCTGCTCAAGCTCTGCGAGCGGAGATTCGGCGACATCGTCATCTTCCCCCTCTTCCCGCGGGCGGGGCGCCCGGCGACGCGCATCATCCTGCAGGGGAGGAAAGGCAGTCGCGGCGCGGTCAGCCTCTTGCCCGGGCTCGTGCTGCACGAAGCCGACGGCCGTTACACGGAAGGCGCCGAAGCCGTGTTGCGGGGAGGGGAAGCGCTGAAGCTTGCGGGCTGACGCAAAGAAAAGGGCCGCCGCCTTGGGGGATAGGCAGCGGCCCGTCTAGGCCCGGGCGCGAGGGTGCCCGGGCGGCAAGGTCGGCTAGTCGCAGACCCTGACGCTCCGATAGACGGTCTTGAAGAAGTAGCTGTCGGAGTAGTCGTCCCAGATCCGGATGGTCACGGGGCGGCTCGCATAGTAGCAATCCGAATGTAATCCGAGAAAACGAAGTTGTAGCCGAAATGGTGGCCGTGATGGCCATGGTAGCCGGCATTGGCGGCGGAAGCGCCGAGCGCGAGCATGGACAGGGCGGCGGCGGCGATCAGGGTCTTCTTGAACATCTTAAGTCCTCCAGCAGGGGACGCATTCTCTTGGAAGCGTCGGTTTCGCGTCAGTGGAGCCGAGGGGTCTCCCTCGCTCATGTCGCGATTTCTAGCTGGGGCCGGCTGAACCGAAACTGAGGCGGTTATTCATCCGTCATTCACCAGGCCGAGCCGGTTTCCGGAGAAAAACCAAGGGCCACTCCCGGTTCTCGGGAATGGCCCTTGGTCGATCGTTCTTCCGCGCTTGTGCAAGCGGGGGCTAGTACCAGCCGTACCGGCGCCAAGCATGGCGGCCGCGCCAATAGGGATAATAGGCGTAGGGGTAATAGCCGTAGGTAGCGGTAGGGGTAGTAGCCGTAGCCATAGCCCCAGCCGGGTCCGACATAGACGCCGACCCCGGGGCCACCCCAACCCCAACGGCGCCAACCGGCCGAAGCGGAGTCTGGGGCAAGTGTCACGAGCGTGAGCGCGAGCGCCCCCGCCGCAACCGCCAAAGTCGCAAGTCTTTTCATGGGATTTCGTCCTCCTCGAAGGGTGGATAGCGGCGTTTGAACGCGCCGCTTTGCCTGGCCGTTCCACCCGGATAGCGCCAATCTATGAGCGAATTCCTACGGTCCAATGGCGAGACCCTTTATTGCTTTACTCAAAGCTTATCGGTTGCTTGGCGGAGGGACCGGCCGCCGCGCCCGGGTCAGCCTTGATTTAGCCTTTTGCGGCGCTACGCTAGGCCATGGACCCTTTCCCCGACGAAAACTCCCCGCGAAACCGCGACAATTGGCTGAGTTTCCTGCCCGCCTCCTGGGTGAAGCGGGGACCGCTCGTGCCCGTGCTCAGATTCAGCGGCCCGATCGGCGTCGTGACGCCGCTCCGGCCTGGTCTCACCCTTTCCACCGTCGCCTCGGCCATCGACAAGGCCTTCTCCATGCGCGGCGCCCGCGCCGTGGCGATCCAGATCAACTCGCCGGGCGGCTCGGCGGTGCAGTCGGGGCTGATCTTCAAGCGCATCCGCGCGCTCGCCGAGGAGAAGGACCTCAAGGTCTATGTCTTCGCCGAGGACGTCGCCGCCTCGGGCGGCTATCTGCTCGCGCTTGCCGGCGACGAGATCTATGCCGACCCGAGCTCCATCGTGGGCTCGATCGGCGTCGTGACCGCGACCTTCGGCCTCAACGAGCTGATCAACAAGATCGGCATTCAGCGCCGCGTCTATACCGCGGGCCAGAGCAAGGACACGCTCGATCCGTTTCTCCCCGAGAAGCCGGAGGACGTGGAGCGCATCAAATCCATCCAGCGCGACGTGCATGCGGCCTTCATCGACCTCGTCAAGCGCCGCCGGGGCGCCAAGATCGAGGCGGCCGGCGACAGCCTGTTCACCGGCGCCTTCTGGTCCGGCAAGCAGGCGCTCGAGCTCGGGCTGATCGACGGGCTGACCGACCTCCGCTCCAAGATGCGGGAGCTGTTCGGGGAGGATGTGCGTTTCAAGCTGGTGATGCCCGAGCGTCAGCTGTTCCGCCGCAAGCATGGCGTGTTCGCAGGGCTCGGCGGGTTCGACTTCACCTTCTCGCCAGGCGGCTTCGCTGCCGATATGATATCGGCGATCGAGGCACGCTCGCTGTGGTCGCGCTTTGGGTTCTAGGGCCATGCCGCAACTTCTCATCCTGCTTGGCGCCGGTATCGGCCTCTTCGTCGTCAGGCGGCTCTACCGCTCGGAGCGCCAACGCGTCGCGGCCGAGCTCGACCGCGCGCGCGAGGCCATGCGACACGACGCAGGAAGCGGCCATCCCCTTGGAGCGCGACCCGATGACGGGCATCTACCGGCCGAAAGCGATGCGCTAGGGAGGCTTGCGCCTTAACGTCCCGGCCATTCTCCAAGCGAGGAAGTGCGGTCCCTCCCTTGACCCTCCCTAGCTGCCGCGCATAGCGTGCCCGCCAATATGCGGCCCGCCTTCCCCTGGCCGTCACCTCAGGCACGCATGGCCAAAGCGGCACAGCAAACGAAACCGAAGCCCTTGAGCTTCCAGGACCTGATCCTGACGCTGGAGCGCTACTGGGCCGACCAGGGCTGCGTGATCCTGCAGCCCTATGACATGGAGATGGGGGCGGCCACCTTTCACCCGGCCACGATCCTGCGCGCGCTGGGCACGAAGCCCTGGCGGGCGGCCTATGTGCAGCCCTCGCGGCGGCCGAAGGACGGCCGCTATGGCGAGAACCCCAACCGGCTGCAGCATTATTATCAGTTCCAGGTGATCCTGAAGCCGTCGCCGCTCGACATCCAGGACCTCTATCTCGACAGCCTGCGCGCCATCGGCATCGATCCCCTCAATCACGACATCCGCTTCGTCGAGGACGATTGGGAAAGCCCGACGCTCGGCGCCTGGGGGCTCGGCTGGGAGGTGTGGTGCGACGGCATGGAGGTGTCGCAATTCACTTATTTCCAGCAGGTGGGCGGCTTCGACTGCGATCCCGTCGCGGGCGAGCTCACCTATGGGCTGGAGCGCCTCGCGATGTATGTGCAGGGCGTCAACCGCGTCTTCGATCTCAATTTCAACGGACGCGAGGGCAAGGACAAGGTCACCTATGGCGACGTGTTCCTGCAAGGAGAGCAGGAATATTCGCGCTACAATTTCGAGCATGCCGACACCAAGCTTCTGCTCGACCATTTCCGCGACGCCGAGGCCGAATGCAAAGCGCTGCTCGCCAAGGGCGAGGCGGGCGCGGGGCATCTGATGGTGCTGCCCGCCTATGACCAGGCGATCAAGGCCTCGCACCTTTTCAACCTGCTCGACGCGCGCGGCGTGATCTCGGTGACCGAGCGCCAGGGTTACATTCTGCGCGTGCGCGAGCTCGCGCGCGCCTGTTGCGCCGCATGGCTCAAGACCGAAGCCGGTGGCGCCCATGCTTGACACGCTCCGGTTCGCTCATGGCTGAGCTGCTGCTCGAGCTATTCTCGGAGGAGATCCCGGCGCGCATGCAAACGCGTGCCGCCGAGGATCTTGCACGCGCGCTCGGCGAGCGGCTCAAAGCAGCCGGCCTCGACTTCGAGACCATCAAGAGCTTCGCCACGCCGCGGCGGCTTGCCGTGGTGGTCGATGGCCTGCCCAAGCGCTCGCCCGATTTGTGCGAGGAGAAGAAAGGGCCGCGCGTCGGCGCCCCCGACGCCGCCATCCAGGGCTTCCTCCGCTCAGCCGGCGTCGACCGGTCGGAGGAGCTCGAAATCCGCCCCGACAAGAAGGGCAATTTCTATGTCGCGCGAGATCGAGAACAAGGGGCAGCCCCGCCGCCGACGTCGTGGCCGCCATCGTGCCGGAGATCGTGCACGCCTTCCCCTGGCCGAAATCGATGCGCTGGGGGAGCGGACGGCTTCGCTGGGTGCGGCCGCTCCATTCGGTCCTGTGCCTGTTCGACGGCAAGCTCGTGCCCTTCGCGTGGACGGGATCGAAAGCGGCAAGGAGACGCGCGGCCACAAATTCATGGCGCCGGAGCCCTTTAATGTGAAGGGCTTCGACGATTATGTGGCGAAGCTGCGCAAGGCTTACGTCGTGCTCGATGCCAATGAGCGCATGGTGACGATCCTGGAGGGCGCCCGCGCGCTCGCCGCCAAGCAGGGCCTCACCCTCATCGAGGACGAGGCGCTGCTGGCCGAGAATGCGGGCCTCACCGAATGGCCGGTGCCGCTGATGGGCGCCGTTCGAGGAGAGCTTCCTCGCCGTGCCGCCCGAAGTGCTGACGACCGCCATGAAGGCGCATCAGAAATGCTTTTCGCTCCGGCGCGGAAAAGACCTCGCCAACCGATTCATATTAATCGCCAATCTGGACGCCAAGGACGGCGGCAAGGCCATCACCGCCGGCAATGAGCGGGTGATCGCGGCGAGGCTCTCCGACGCCAAATTCTTCTTCGACCAGGACCGCAAAGTGGGTCTCGAAACCTGGGTGCCGAAGCTCCGGGAGATCATCTTCCACGACAAGCTTGGCACTCAATATGATCGCGATGCAGCGGACGTGGCGGCTGGCGCGCGAGCTCGCGCCGCTCGTCGGCGCCGACCCCGATCTCGCCGAGCGCGCCGCCATCCTCGCCAAGGCCGATCTCGTCAGCGACATGGTGGGCGAGTTCCCCGAGCTGCAAGGCATCATGGGCCGCTATTACGCGCTCGACCAGAAAGAAGACCCGCTGGTGGCGAACGCCATCGCCGCGCATTACAAGCCGGTGGGTCCGTCCGATGAGGTGCCGCGCGAGCCCGTGGCCATCGCCGTGGCGCTCGCCGACAAGCTCGACATGCTGGTGGGCTTCTGGGCCATCGACGAGAAGCCCACGGGCTCGAAAGACCCTTACGCGCTCCGCCGTGCCGCGCTCGGCGCGGTCCGCATCATTTTGGAGAACGAGCTGCGGCTCGCGCTTCGACCGGTGCTTAAGAGCGCGCGCGAGAAGCTGATCGACTTCGAGCCGGGCGAGAGCAGGAAGGCCAAATCAGCCGATCACAGCGACGACAAGCTCGTCAGCGATCTCCTCGCCTTCTTCGCCGACCGTCTCAAGGTGCATCTGCGCGATCAAGGCGCGCGCCACGATCTGATCGATGCGGTGTTCGCGCTTCCCGGCCAAGACGATCTGCTCATGATCGTGCGCAGGGTGGAGGCGCTCGGCCGCTTCCTCGACACCGAGGACGGCGCCAATCTGCTCACCGGCACCAAGCGCGCCATCAACATCCTGCGCATCGAGGAGAAGAAGGACGGCAAGAGTTACGATCAGCCGCCCGACCCCAAGCTCTTCGCGCTGCCGGAGGAGAAGGCGCTCGCCCGCGCCGTCGATCAGGCGGAGCGCGATGCCGCGGCTTCCATCGGCAAGGAGGACTTCGCGGGCGCCATGGCGGCCATGGCCGGCTTGCGCAAGCCCGTCGATGCCTTCTTCGACCATGTCACCGTCAATGCCGACGATGCGGCGCTGCGCGCCAACCGCCTGCGCCTGCTCAATCGCATCCGCGCCACGACGCTGACCGTCGCCGACTTCTCCAAGATCGAAGGGTGACGCCTCGCATTCTTCTCGTCATGCCCGGACTTGATCCGGGCATCCACGCCGTTACATCTCACCGGGCTGAAGCGCCAATGGAATGGATTGCCGGGTCAAGCCCGGCAATGACGAAGCGAGTTGAAATGCCCATGCCCATCCATCTCTTCGTCTATGGCACGCTCCGCCGCGCAAGCCGCCATCCCATGGCGCGACGGCTCGGCGCCCAAGGACGCCTGATCGGCGAAGGGGAGGCCCAAGGCGTGCTCTACGATCTTGGCGCCTATCCCGGCGCCCTCTTCGATCCCGCCTCCGCGCAACGCGTTGTGGGCGAGGTCTACGCCCTGCAAGCCTCAGACCCGCTGCTCCGCGCCATCGACGCCTATGAAGGCTGCGCCGAGGGCGAGGCAACGAATTCCGGTTTCAGGCGTATCCCTCTTAAGGTGACGCTTCCCGGGGGGCGGCAGCTCGAGGCATGGAGCTATGGCTTGGCGGCGCGGCCGCCGCGCGCGCGGCCGATCCCAAGCGGCGACTGGATCGCCCATCTCGGCCTCCGCAAGCCGCGCGCCCGCCAGCGTTAAAGCGTCCCATCCCTTTATTTGTGTCCACCCCGAGGGACCGCTAAAAGGGCGGGTTGACCTGGGATTGAACGATGAGCCAGCGCCGACCGGCGACCAAGCAGGACGTGAAGTGGGTGTACACCTTCGGCGCCGGACGCGCCGACGGCAGTGCCAAGCTTAAGCCGTTGCTCGGCGGCAAGGGCGCCTTCCTGGCCGAGATGTCGAGCCTCGGCATGCCGGTGCCGCCGGGCTTCACCATCTCCACCGAAGTGTGCCGCGCCTATTACGAGGCGGGCGGCAAGCTGCCCGAGGCGCTCATGCCCATGGTGAGCGACGCGCTTGCCTGGGTCGGCAAGGCCACGGGCGTCCGCTTCGGCGACGTGAACAATCCGCTGCTCGTGTCGGTGCGCTCGGGCTCGCGCGCCTCGATGCCGGGCATGATGGACACCGTCCTCAATCTCGGCCTCAACGACGAGACGGTGGAGGGGCTGGCGCGCGTTTCTTCCGACCGGCGCTTCGCCTACGACACCTATCGCCGCTTCATCCAGATGTATGGCGACGTGGTGCTTGGCCTCGGCCACGATCTGTTCGAGGAGGCGCTCGACAATTACAAACATCTCAAAGGCTTCGAGCTCGACAGCGAGCTCGAGGAGGAGCATCTCGTGGAGATCGTCGGCCGCTTCAAGGCGCTCGTCGCCGACGAGCTCGGCCAGCCCTTCCCGCAAGATTTGCAGCTCCAGCTGCGCCGCGCCATCGCCGCCGTGTTCGGCTCCTGGGAGAATGCCCGCGCCAAGGCCTATCGCCGGCTGCACGACATCCCCGACGATTGGGGCACGGCGGTCACCATTCAGGCCATGGTGTTCGGCAATCGCGGCGAGCGGAGCGCGACCGGCGTCGCCTTCACCCGCAATCCCTCGACCGGCACGAAGGAGCTGTATGGCGAGTTCCTGGTCAAGGCCCAGGGCGAGGACGTGGTCTCGGGCCTGCGCACGCCGCAACCGCTGACCGAGGCGGCGCGCAAAGCCGCGCGCGAGAAGCGCCCCTCGCTCGAAGCGCTCATGCCCGACGTCTTTGCCGCCCTGACCGCGAGCGCCGCCAAGCTCGAAGCCCATTTCCGCGACATTCAGGACGTCGAATTCACCGTCGAGGAAGGCAGGCTGTGGATCCTGCAGACCCGCTCCGGCAAGCGCAGCATGCAGGCGGCGTTACGCATCGCGGTCGACATGGCGGAAGAAGGCGTGATCAGCCGCGAGGAGGCCGTGGACGGTATCGACGCGGCCCAGCTCGACCAGCTCCTGCATCCGACCCTCGACCCGCGCGCCGACAAGACCGTGATCGCCACCGGGCTCGCGGCCTCGCCGGGCGCGGCTTGCGGCGAGCTCGTCTTCGATGCCGACGAGGCCGTGCACCTCAAGGCCCAGGGCCACACCGTCATTCTCGCCCGCGTCGAGACCTCGCCCGAGGACGTGCAGGGCATGCACGCCGCCGCCGGCATCCTCACCACGCGCGGCGGCATGACGAGCCACGCGGCGGTGGTCGCGCGCGGCATGGGGCGTCCTTGCGTCACCGGCGCCGCATCGGTGCAGATCGACCTCGACAAGGAGACGCTGCAAGCGGGCGGCGTGCTCCTGCACAAGGGCGACATCGTCACCATCGACGGCTCGACCGGCCAGATCATCAAGGGCCGCGTGCCCATGCGCGAGCCCGACCTCTCCGGCGATTTCACCACCCTCATCGGCTGGGCCGACAAGATCCGCCGCATGCAAGTGCGCGCCAATGCCGACACGCCGGCCGACGCCCGCCAGGCGCGCGCCTTCGGCGCCGAAGGCATCGGGCTCTGCCGCACCGAGCATATGTTCTTCGACGAGGAGCGCATCCTCGCCATGCGCCAGATGATCCTCGCCGAGGACGAGGAAGGCCGGCGCCGGGCGCTCGCCAAGCTCCTGCCCATGCAGCGGCAGGATTTCGTCGAGCTGTTCGAGGTCATGGCCGGCCTGCCGGTGACGATCCGCCTGCTCGACCCGCCGCTGCACGAGTTCCTGCCTCATGGCGCCGAGGCCATCGCCGAGGTGGCGGCCGCCATGGGGGTCAGCGTCAACCGGCTGACGCGCCGGGTGGGCGATCTGCGCGAGTTCAATCCGATGCTCGGCCACCGCGGCTCGCGCCTCTTGGTGAGCTATCCCGAGATCACCGACATGCAGAGCCGCGCCATTTTCGAGGCGGCGATCGCGGCCGGCCACGCGCTCGGCGTCCGCGTCACGCCCGAGATCATGGTGCCGCTCGTCACCTCGAAAGCCGAGCTCGACCTCGTCAAGCGCCGCATCGACGCCGTGGCGGCCGCCATTCGCGAGGAGCAGGGGGTCGAAATCGCCTATTCGGTCGGCACCATGGTGGAGCTCCCCCGCGCCTGCCTCAATGCCGGGGAGATCGCCGCCACGGCCGAGTTTTTCTCCTTCGGCACCAACGATTTGACGCAGACCACCTTCGGCCTCTCGCGCGACGACGCCGGCCGCTTCCTCGGCGAATACACCGACAAGGGCATCATCCAGCACGACCCCTTCGTGACGCTCGATTCGGCCGTGGGCGAGCTCATGCAGATCGCCGCCGAGCGCGGCCGCAAGGCCCGGCCCGAGCTCAAGATCGGCATTTGCGGCGAGCATGGCGGCGACCCGGAAACCGTGCGTTTCTGCGAAAAAATCGCCCTCGATTACGTGTCCTGCTCGCCCTACCGGGTGCCGATTGCCCGCCTTGCCGCGGCCCAGGCCGTTTTGGGGCGCCCGCTAAGAAGCGGTTAGCCTTGGTGATAGAAATCCACCGAGGGCTCAGTTTACCACAATTTGTCCCTAATTCTCCGGCAGCCTCGGGCCCAATGAGACGGGAGTCCGGGCAAAACCGGTGGGGGACTACAACTAAATAACTGTTTTCCCACCATTTTTGGCTGGCTTAGATCGGGGACGATAGCCCTGGGCGCGCTCCAATTCGGGCGCAGCATCAGGGCCTGCAGGCGTCGGCCGCCGGGAAGGCCGGGTTTGCAGCGGGTTACGGGGACAAGCCCGGGAGGGAGCATGGGCCGACGCTCATTTCGTCGGATGTGGCACGCGGTCGCTGCGCTGATACCGCTGCCATTGATCGGACTGGGCTATATCGGGGCCGTGCCGGGCAACCGGGTGGCCTTCCAGATCGAGCTTTTCCTCGCCGGTCACGGTTCGGTCTATTCCCAAAAGACCGCAAGCACCGAAGCCGCCGAGCCTTATCAGCCACTTCCGCGCGAGGCCGCCCCGCTCTTTGCCGCCCAAGGCAAGGGCCCGCGGGCCGATCGCTATCTCGCCCTCAAGACCACGACCTATGCCGGCAAGCAGCTCATCTCCGCAAGCCTGGGCGGCATGCCCGAAATCACGGGAACGCTTGCCCGAAGCAGCGGTGAGGTCATCCGCGACAAGAAGGGCGACCGGCTGCTCCCGACCGTCACCGAGGTGGCCCTGAGGGGCCCCGTCGATGACGGTTTCTCCAATGCTCTCTTCCTCAAACCCTATTTCGGCCTTAGCGGCACCACGCCTTCGCAGGACGCCATCGCCTACCATCCCTCGACCGGAGGGACTGGGCTTCCGCTCCAAGGGCGAGAGCCAGGCGGAGTTCGAGGAGCGCGAGCGCCGCTGCCTTGCCACCGCGATCTATTTCGAGGCGCGCGGCGAGCCGGTCAGGGGCCAGATCGCCGTAGGCCAAGTGATCCTCAATCGCGTCCGCAGCCCGCAATTCCCCGAGACCATCTGCGGCGTCGTCTATCAGGGCCAGATGCAGAAGGGCTGCCAATTCTCCTTCGCCTGCGACGGCCACACCGACATTCCGCGCGACAACGAGCAATGGGCGCTCGCCCAGGACCTCGCGCGCCAGATCACTTCGGGCCAGGTATGGCTGCCTGAGGTGGGCTACTCGACCTACTACCACGCCGATTACGTCCGGCCCGGCTGGGTCAATGCCATGAGCAAGATCGACGAGATCGGCCGCCACATCTTCTATAAGAAGCGCAACGAGACACCCTATGTCGTGCAGGCCTCGACCGAGCCGAGCCCGGCGGTCGCGCCGGCGCTGTCTCTCGCCTCTTCCACCCCGGCCGCGACCCCTATTTCCGCCACTCAAGCGCTAAGTCTAGGACCGGCGCCGAGTGAGTGAGCGCGCCGACCGAGATGAGGTCGACGCCGGTTTCGGCAATCGCACGCACCGTTTCGAGGCTCACGCCGCCTGAGGCTTCCGTCAGCACGCGCCCGCCCACGAGCGCCACGGCCTTGCCGAGCGTGGCCACGTCCATATTGTCGAGCAACACCGCGTCGATCGGAAAGTCCAAGGCTTCGCGCAGCTGATCGAGCGTCTCGACCTCGATCTCGATCTTGACGAGATGGCCGGCGCGCGCCCGCACGGCGGAGAGCGCCTCGGCGATGCCGCCTGCCGCGGCGATGTGGTTGTCCTTGATGAGCACCGCGTCGTAAAGCCCGAAGCGATGGTTCATGCCGCCGCCCGCGCGCACGGCGTATTTCTCGAGCTCGCGTAAGCCCGGGATCGTCTTGCGCGTGTCCACGATATGGGCCGAGGTTCCCTTGACCGCGGCGACATAGGCGGAAGTGAGCGTGGCGATGCCGCTCAAATGGCAGAGGAAGTTGAGCGCGACGCGCTCGGCGCTGAGCAGCGCCCGAATCTTGCCGACCACGCGCGCGACGGCCTCGCCGGCCGCGACCTTGCCGCCGTCGGGGACGAGCGGCATGAAGCGCACCTCGCTGTCGAGCGCGCGGAAGGCGGCCTCGGCCACTTCGAGCCCGGCGATGATTCCTGCCTTGCGCGCCACGATCGCGGCCTCTCCCCGCGCATCGGCGGCAATGATGGCATCGGTGGTGATGTCGCCGGCGGTCCCGAGATCCTCCGCGAGCGCCGCCCTGGCGGCGGCCTCGGCGACAAAGGGCGGCAGCTGATGCGCCTTGGCCTCAGCCATGGAGGGCGGCAGCGCGGTCGGGTGCGGCCCGCTCGCTTCGGATCGCCGCGGCGGCGATGGCGTCGGCTTGCGCGAGCGTCAAGACGCTGCGCCTGGCGAGGCTGGGCTCGGCTTGCGGATAGTCGCTGCGGAAATGGGCGCCGCGGCTCTCCCGGCGCATGAGCGCCGCGGCGGCGATCAGCTTCGCCGTGGTGAGCATGTTGAGGAGCCTGAGGTCGCTCGCCGAAGCGGGCTTGAGCGCCGTGATGGCCTTGAGCGCGCGGGCAAGCCCGCTGCCGTCCCGGATCACGCCGACCTTCTCGGTCATGTTGCGGCGAAGCACCTGCAAGGTCCGCGCCTCCGGCTCCGCGAGCGAGGGCAGCGCCGCGAGCGGCACCGGCTTTACATGCTCCTCGACCGCGGGAGCCGTGGCCGCGACATCCTGCGCGACCCGGGCGCCGAACACGACCGCCTCGAGCAGCGAGTTGGAGGCGAGCCGGTTCGCGCCATGCGCGCCCGTCGAGGCGACCTCGCCGCAGGCCCACAGCCCGTCGACAGTCGTGCGGCCGGCGGCGTCGGTGAGAATCCCGCCCATGTGATAATGCGCCGCCGGCGCGACCGGGATCGGCTCCCGCGTCGGATCGATGCCCGCGCTCTTGCACGCGGCATAGACGGTGGGGAAGGACTCCTTCAACTCGGCCCCGAGGCTGCGGCAATCGAGAAAGGCGCCGCGTCCGCTCATGACCTCGCGATAGACGCCGCGGGCGACGACGTCGCGCGGCGCAAGCTCGGCGTCGGCGTGGAGCGCGCGCATGAAGCGCTCGCCGCGGGCGTTGATCAGGGTCGCGCCTTCGCCGCGGAGCGCCTCGGTGGCAAGCGGCGCGGGGTCGCGCCCGATATCGATGGCGGTGGGGTGAAACTGCACGAATTCGGCGTCGGCGATCACCGCGCCCGCGCGGGCGGCCATGCCGACGCCTTCGCCGCGCGCCTCGCGCGGGTTGGTGGTGATGGCGAAGAGCTGGCCCGCGCCGCCGGTTGCGAGCACCACGGCGCAGGCGGGCAGGAGGAGGCGGGGCGGCACGATGTCGGGCGAGGTGGCGACGAGCTCGACGCCCGCCACGCGGCCGTCCTTGAGCTTCAGATCGCAGGCGGCATAGCCTTCGAGCACGCTGATCGAGGGCGTGTGCCGCACCGCCTCGAACAGCGCCGCCATGATGGCGCGCCCGGCCGTGTCGCCCTTGACGTGCAGGATGCGGCGGGCGCCGTGCGCGGCCTCGCGCCCCAACGCCCAATGGCCTTCCAAATCCTTGTCGAAGGGAACGCCGTAGCGGAGCAAATCCTCGATGCGCCCGCGCGCCTCCCGCGCCATCAGCAGCGCGATCTTCTCATCGACGATGCCGGCGCCGGCGCGGATCGTGTCGGCGGCATGGGCCTCGGGCGTGTCGCCCTCGGCGAGAGCGGCGGCGATGCCGGCTTGCGCCCACAGGCTGGAGGCGCCTTCGCCAAGATGCGCGCCCGCGACCACGGTGACGGGCAAAGGCGCGAGCTTCAGCGCCGTGAACAGCCCGGCAAGCCCGGCGCCGACGACGACCACGCCGCCTTCGGCAGGCATCGCAGGGGAAGCATCCTCATAGCTCATTTGAAGCGGCCTCGAAGCCCGCAGGCCTCAATGGTTGAGATTGACCATGCGCTCGACGGCGGCCCGCGCGCGGACCGCGATCGCCGGATCGATCGTCACCTCCTCTTTGAGGAAGACGAGCGACTCCAAAATCTTCGGCAGCGTGATGCGCTTCATATGCGGGCACAGATTGCACGGCCGCACGAATTCCACCTTCGGCGCCTCGACGGCGACGTTGTCGCTCATCGAGCACTCGGTCACGAGCAGCACCTTCGACGGCTGGTGCTCCTTGACCCATTTGATCATGCCGCTGGTCGAGCCGGTGAAGTCGGCCTCCGCCAGCACGTCGGGCGGGCATTCGGGATGCGCGATGATCTTCACGCCGGGATCGGCCTCGCGATAGGCGCGCAGCTCCTCCGCGGTGAAGCGCTCATGCACCTCGCAATGGCCCTTCCAGGCGATGATCTCGACGCGTGTCTGCTTCGCCACCCATTTGGCGAGATATTCGTCGGGGAGCAGGATGACGCGCGGCACGCCCAAGCGACTCCACCACGCGCACGGCGTTGGACGAGGTGCAGCAGATGTCGGACTCGGCTTTCACCTCGGCCGAAGTGTTGACATAGGTGACCACCGGCACGCCGGGATAGGCCTCGCGCAAGGCGCGCACATCGGCGGCGGTGATGGAAGCGGCGAGCGAGCAGCCCGCGCGCAGATCGGGAATGAGCACCATCTTGTCGGGATTGAGCAGCTTCGAGGTCTCGGCCATGAAATGCACGCCGCCCTGCACGATGATGTCGGCTTGCGACTTGGCGGCCTCGCGGGCGAGCTGGAGCGAATCGCCGACCACGTCGGCGACGCAATGGAAGATCTCGGGCGTCATGTAGTTATGCGCGAGCACGACGGCGTTGCGCGACCGCTTGAGATCGTTGATGGCCTTGATGTAAGGGGCGAAGCCCGGCCACTCGATGGGCGGGATCACGCGGGCCACGCGCTCGTAAAGATGCGCGGTCGCGCGCGCCACCTCGGGCGTATAGGCAAGGTCGGGCAGCATCGCCGGAGGCGGCGTGCCGACCGCCGCGTCTGCCCGACGCGCGCCTCGCTTGAACGGTTCGACCCGCATGGCTTCGTTCCTCCATCGTCCCATAATGCTCACACTGAGCATATATGGGCCGCTAAACAGCCGGCACAAGGGGCCGGTGCGCGGATTCCCGCTATCCTCAATCTGAGTATAGGCAAAGGGAGAGGGGATTCCTAGAGGGCGCGGCGAGGTGGCCAGGGGCCCCAAGGGCGCTGCCTAAGAATTCGGGCTTACTTGGATCTCGCCGGCTTTCCGTGAGGCGCGCCGCGAAGCGGGAGCCGGCGCCTGCGACCGAGCCGGATCCTGAGGGGTGGGGATCAGCCACACCATGATGCTGTCGAGCTCTTCGATCTGCTCGTCATGGGCGACCCGATCGCTTGACCGGTTCCACAGGATCAACTCGTCGGATGTCGCCTTGCGGGCAACGATCGCTGCCTGACCGTCCCATATGGCCTGGCCGCCGCTCTGGAGCCGTTCAAGGCTGCGCCGCATCACGCCATAGATGTCGAGCCACGCTTGCGCGCAGGAGACGTCGATCGAACGAAAGGCGAAGATCGGCCGTCCGCTAATCTCTGCGACGTAAGTCTGCATGACCCTGTTCTGTGGCCGCACGCTGCATGCCAGGGGGATGATCTTGGCGAGTGAGGGGATAGGCGCGACTCTCATACAGGCGGCGTATGCCGCCATGGTCGAACCTCTTCTCTTCGACCTCGAGATAGGCGCCCAGAAGCGCCTCGGCGGGCATCTCCTCGATGGCGAAGCGAATGGCCTCGGCGGCCCGCGTGAAGCGCTTGTAGGTCACCGCCCGTGATTTGGATCGCCAATTCCGGGCCGGGAACAGCTCGGCTTCTGCCTTGTAGTCAAACGTGCTCATGACTTTAGAACCCAGGAAATATCGTTTGAGTGCTCAATATTCAAATTACTAATAAAAAACTAGCATGCCGCAATTTGCAAAAACAAGCGAGAACGCCAAGTTATTTTCAAAGTGCAATTAATCCTGTTCAGTCAGCACAAGAATTCTTGTAATCCATTCAATGCGCGTTATCTCGCCGGAGCGTCGAACGTAAGGCGGAGAACCTTCCCGTCATCCTCGTCGGTCAGGAGGTAGACCGAGCCGTCCGGCGCCTGCGCCACGTCGCGGATGCGCGTGCCCATGGGGATGCGCTCCTCGCTCGTGACCGTCTCCCCATCCAGAGTGAGGCGCACCAGCGCCTGCGGACGACAGGCCGCCGATGAGGAGATTGCCCTTCCAGGCGGGGATGGCGTCGCCGGTATAGAAGGCGATGCCCGAGGGCGAGATCACCGGCGTCCAATGGGTGATGGCGTCGGCGAATTCCGGATGGGTCGGCGGCTCCGGGATGGACCTGCCGTCATAATGCTTGCCCCAGCTCACCACCGGCCAGCCATAGTTCTTGCCCGCCTCCGGGATGTTGAGCTCGTCGCCGCCCATGGGCCCGAGCTCGCTCACCCACAGTCTGCCGGTCGCGGGGTTGATCGCGGCCCCTTGCACGATTGCGGTGGCCATAGGACCAGATCTCGGGCCGCGCGCCCTTCTGTCCGACGAACGGGTTGTCCTTGGGCACCGAGCCGTCGGGATTGATGCGCACGATCTTGCCGAGATCGCTTGCGAGGTCTTGCGCCGGCGTGAATTTGAAGCGCTCGCCAAGCGTGACGAACAGCTTGCCGTCGGGGGCGAAGGCCAGCCGGCCGCCGAAATGAACTGTCGCCATCCACTTTGGGCTCCTGGCGGAAGATGATCTCGACGTCCTCGAGGCCGGCATCGCCGAGGCGCCCGCGCGCCACCGCGGTTCCGGCGCCGCCGTCGCCGGGCTCGGCATAGGAGATGTAGACGAGCCGGTTGGCGGCAAAATCGGGATCGAGCGCCACGTCGAGCAAGCCGCCCTGACCCTTGGCGAAGACCTTCGGCACGCCCTTGAGGGGCTCCGACAGCGTGCCGTCCTTGGCGAGGCGGCGGAGCCGCCCGGGCCGCTCGGTCACGAGCAGATCGCCGTCGGGGAGAAAGGCCATCCCCCAGGGATGGGCCAACCCCTCGGCCATTGTCTGCACCTGGAGCTTTCCGGCCTCGCTCTCGATCACGCGATCTTCCGCCGCCGAACTCGGTGTCGCCAGAAGCGTGAGCGCCACGAGCCCTCCGAGGAGCGCGTTCGGCCACAGCGGCCTCGTGCCAAGCATGACGCCTCTCATTTGCGCCATCCTTTGACTCGCATGCCTCAGCTCTTCAGCCGGTAGCCCGTCTTGAAGATCCACCACACCACGACGAGACAGACTCGCGAGGAAGAAGGCCGTCATGGCGAGGCTGAGCCCACGCTCACATCGGCGAGCCCGTAGAAGCTCCAGCGGAAGCCGCTGACGAGATAGACCACGGGGTTGAGCAGCGTGACCTTCTGCCAGAAGGGCGGCAGCACGTGGATGGAATAGAAGGTGCCGCCGAGAAAGGTCAGCGGCGTGATGATGAGGAGCGGCACGATCTGCAGCTTCTCGAAGCCGTCCGCCCAGATGCCGAGAATGAAGCCGAACAGGCTGAAGGTCACCGCCGTCAGCACCAGAAACGCGACCATGAAGACAGGGTGGGCGATATGGATGGGCACGAACATCCATGCCGTGGCGAGGATGATGAGGCCGAGCAGGATCGATTTCGACGCCGCGGCGCCGACATAGCCGATGACGATCTCAAAGGCGGAGATCGGCGCCGACAGGAGCTCGTAGATCGTGCCGGTGAAGCGCGGGAAATAAATGCCGAACGAGGCGTTGGCCACGCTCTGGGTGAGCAGCATCAGCATGATCAGCCCGGGCACGATGAAGGCGCCGTAGCTCACCCCTTCGATCTGGCTGATGCGCGAGCCGATCGCCGCGCCGAACACGACGAAATAGAGCGAGGTCGACACCACCGGCGAGACGATGCTCTGCATCAGCGTGCGCCGGGCGCGCGCCATCTCGAAAGTGTAGATCGCGCGGATGGCGGGCAGGTTCATCGGCCCTGCCTCACGAGATCGACGAAGATGTCCTCGAGCGAGGTCTGCGTCGTTTGCAGATCCTTGAACCGGACGCCGGCGCTGGCGAGGTCTTGCAGCAGCGTGGTGATGCCGGTGCGCTCGCCCTGGCTGTCATAGGTGTAGACGAGCTCCTCGCCGCCATTGGCGAGCGCCAAATCGTGCCGCGACAGCGCCGAGGGCACGGCATCGAGCCGGTCGTGCAGATTGAGCGTCAATTGCTTCTTGCCGAGCTTGTGCATCAGCTCGCGCTTGTCCTCGATCAGGATGATCTCGCCCTTGTTGATCACGCCGATGCGGTCGGCCATGTCCTCCGCTTCCTCGATATAGTGGGTGGTGAGGATGATGGTGACGCCCGATGCCCGCAGCGAGCGCACCACCTCCCACATGTCCTTGCGCAGCTCGACATCGACGCCCGCCGTCGGCTCGTCGAGGAACAGGATCTTGGGCTCATGCGACAGCGCCTTGGCGATCAGCACGCGGCGCTTCATGCCGCCGGACAGCGTCATCAGTCTGTTGTCCTTCTTGTCCCACAGCGACAAATCCTTAAGCAGCTTGGCGATATAGTCGGGATTGGGCTCCTTGCCGAACAGACCGCGGCTGAAGGAGACCGTGGCCCACACGGTTTCGAAGGCGTCGGTGGTGAGCTCCTGCGGCACGAGCCCGATCAGCGAGCGCGCCGCGCGATAATCCTTGACGATGTCGTGGCCTTCGACGGCGACGGAGCCTTGCGAGGGGTTCACGATCCCGCAGATGATGTTGATCAGCGTCGTCTTGCCCGCGCCGTTCGGACCGAGCAGGGCGAAGATCTCGCCCCGGCGAATCTCGAGATTGATCCGCTTCAGCGCTTCGAAGCCCGAGGCATAGGTCTTGGACAGGTCGACAACGGAAATGGCGGGTGGCATGGGCGATGCGGCGCGTCGGGAGATGGTGAAGGCGGCTTAGACTGAGCTAGGTGGGAGATGGAGGGGGCGTTTTGAAGGCAAACCATGCTAGTCGAGCGCGCCACGCGCCGCTAGGGCAGGAATTCCACCGCCAATCAAAGGCCTAAGATTTCAAGCGCTTGCAGAGGGGAGGTGACAGTGCCTGAAGCAGAAGTCGAAATCGGGCTCGAGGGCACCGCGCTCCTCACCGATCCCTTGTTGAACAAGGGCATGGCCTTCACCGAGGAGGAGCGCACGGCCTTCGCGCTGCACGGCCTGCTGCCGCCCCATGTCGCCACGCTCGACGAGCAGGTCGAGCGCCAGATCGAGGCCATGCGCAGCTACGAGACCGCGCTCGAGCGCCATCTCTTCCTGTGCGATGTGCAGGATTCCAACGAGACGCTGTTCTACGCGCTCGTCGAGCGCAACCTGAAGGAGATGCTGCCGCTCGTCTATACGCCGACCGTGGGCGAGGCCTGTCAGCAATTCAGTCATTATTGGCGCTATCCGCGCGGACTGTTTCTGAGCTTTCCTCATCGCGCCGATTTCAAATCGATCTTCGCCCATCCGCGCTTCGATCGCGTCGAGGTCATCGTCGTCTCCGACGGCGAGCGCATCTTAGGGCTCGGCGACCAGGGCGCGGGCGGCATGGGCATCCCCATCGGCAAGCTCTCGCTCTACACCGCTTGCGCCGGCATCGACCCCGCCACCACGCTGCCCATCCTGCTCGACGCCGGCACCGACAACAAAGAGCGGCTGGCCGATCCGCTTTATGTCGGCTGGCGGCATGAGCGCGTGCGCGGCGAAGACTATGACAGCTTCGTCGAGGCCTTTGTCGAGGCGGTGCTCGCGCGTTGGCCGCATGTGCTGCTGCAATGGGAGGATTTCGCGCGCGGCAATGCCGGCCGCATCTTGGCGCGCTACCGCGACCGGCTGCTCACCTTCAACGACGATATTCAAGGCACCGCCGCCGTCGCCGCCGGCACGCTGCTCGCCGCCGTCAATGTCACCGGCATTCCCCTGACCGAGCAGCGCATCGTCGTGGTGGGCGCGGGCTCCGCCGGCTGCGGCATCTCCGCGCTGCTCCTGCGCGAGATGATCGAGGCGGGCCTGGCGGAAGAGGAGGCGCGGGCGCGCTTCTATGCCATCGATCGCGACGGGCTCCTGGTGGAGGGCATGGACTGCCTCGACTTCCAGAAGCCTTTCGTGCAGCCGCGCGCTGCCGTCGGCAATTGGCAATGCGCCGAGCCCAACAAAATCGCGCTGCTCGACGTGGTGAAGAACGCAAAGCCCACGGTGCTGATCGGCGTCTCGGCGCAAGGCGGCCTGTTCGGCGAGGAGGTGGTGCGCGCCATGGCCGCGGGCGTGGCACGGCCCGTCATCTTCCCGCTCTCCAACCCCACCTCGCAGGCCGAGGCCGCCCCGCAAGATTTCGATGCCTGGACCGAGGGGCGCGCGGTGATCGGCACGGGCAGCCCCTTTCCGCCCATCCTGCGCGACGGCAAGCCCTTCACCGTGGACCAGACCAACAACGCCTATGTCTTTCCGGGCGTGGGGCTCGGCGTGCTCGCGGTGAAGGCTAAGCGGGTGACCGATGCCATGTTCGGCGCCGCGGCCGGCGCGCTCGCCGACATCTCGCCGGCCAAGCACGACCCGCGCGCCAACCTCCTGCCGCATGTCGATGAGCTGCGCGCCGTCGCCATCGCCGTCGCCCGCGCCGTGGCGCTCGCGGCGCGGGAGGAGGGGGTGTGCCCGCACTTTCCCGACGCGGCGCTCGACGGTCTCATCGCCGCCAAGATGTGGACGCCGGTCTACCGCCCCTACCGGCGCAAACGGTGAACGAGCCTCAGTCGCGCATCAGCGCGGCGAGCGCTTCTTGCGTGGTGACGCGCGGCGTCCAGCCGAGGCCGGCAAGCGCCGATGAATCCGCCACCAGCGAGCCGGCGAGAAGCGGGGCCATTTCGGCGTGCCCCATCGCCCGCAAGGACGCGGCCAGCAGCGCGGGCGGGGCATAGAACAGAGAAGCGCGCCGGTTAAGCCCCTGCCGCATGGAAGCGATCATGGCGGCGATCGACAGCGGCTCGGGATCGGCGACGAGGAGAGGACGTTTGATCGGCGCGCGCGCCGAGAGCACGCAAGTGACGGCCTCCACCAGATTGTCGAGTGCGAGCAGCGAGCGCCGCGCGCGTAGCCCTGCGAGCGGCAGCGGGTAGGGAGAGCGCGCAAGGTCCTTGAGCCGCGCCATATTGCCTTGCATTCCCGGCCCATAGACGAGCGCCAGCCGGAGCGCGGCCCAATCGAGCTCGGTCTCGGCCAGCCCCTGCTCGGCGGCAAGCTTGGAGCGGCCATAGGCGTCGGTCGGTTGCGGCGGGAGATCCTCGGTGAGGACAGTATCGGCGGCGGGGCCGGCCTGCGCCCGGATCGAGGAGAGAAACACGAAGCGCTTGACGCCCGCCCGTTGCGCCGCGCGCGCAAGTCTGATGGTGGCCTCGGTATTGAGCAGGCGATAATCGTCCTCCGGCCGGCCCGACATGGTCTGCGCCACGCCGGCGGAATGGATCACCGCATCGACGCCGGCAAGCGCCTCGGCCATGTTGTAGGGCTGGGCGAGATCGCCGATCAGCGCGCTCGCGCAATCGAGCGGCTCGGCGCTCGGCCGGCGCAGCAGCACGCGTAAGCGATAGCCGCGCTTCGGCAGCTCGCGCAGAAGATGGCGCCCGACGAAGCCCGTGGCGCCGGTCAGCGCAACGAGAGGCTCTCTTGCGCCTTGCGCTTTCTCAGTCATTCCTGCTGCAGACGTCCGGCCTTGACCCGCAACCCCGGCGCGGGCCGCTCCACCACGACCTCGCGGCGGAAGCGGTAGAGTTTGGCCGGCCGTCCGCCCGTCCTGGTCGACACATTGCCCGTGGCCTCGACGAGGCCGCCATGCTCGACGAGCCGGCGGAAATTCTGCTTGTGCAGCAGCGTGCCGGAGATGGCCTCCACCGTCTTCTGCAAATCGTACAGGGTGAACTCCGGCGGCAAGAGCTCGAACACCACCGGACGGTATTTGAGCTTGCCGCGCAGGCGGCCCATGGCGGTGGCGAGGATGCGGCGGTGGTCGAAGGCCATGGGCCGGCCGAGTTCCGGCAGACTGTCCCATTGCCCCGCCGCGGGGCGGCCGTCGCGCTTGGCCTCCGCCACGAGCCCTGCCTCGTAGAGCAGCTCGTAGCGCTCGAGCACCTTCTCTTCGTCCCACGACCCGCCGATGCCGAAGCCTACGCGCAGCCGCTCCGCGCGCCGGAGCGGACGGGCGGGCTCATCGGCCGGCGCCGCGCGCGCGGCCCACACTTTGAGTCGGGGCTCGATCTCCCGGGTGAGGATCTCGGGCTTGCCCTCGCGCCAATCCTCCCAGGGGAAATAAGCGTACCAAGGCGACCAATGCGAGCCGAGCAGCTCCTCTTCCGCGCCGCGCGTGAGCGCGAGATAGCCGATGGACAAAATGTGGGAGGCCGTGTCGCCGGGCTCGGCGTGGCGTCCGCGGTCGCCGAAAGTATAGAGCTGCTCCACATAGCCGAGATCGAGTCCGGTCTGCTGCTTGACCCAGGCGCGCAGTCCGATCTCGAGTGTGCGATGCGCGCGCGGCGCGAACGGACCGAGCGGAAGCGCGTCCCAATCGCCGGAGCCGACCACGCCCGGCCGCACCACGAGGATCTGCGGCTGCTGATCGCGGACGCTGACGATGGCCGCGTTCAGCCCAAGCTCGATCTGGGTTAGCCCGGTGGGCTCGATCGCGCGGCGCGGCTCTGCCATCGCCGTCAGGCCGCGGCCCGCGCGGGCAGGGCGAACACTTGCGCCTCGTCGGCATATTCGCCCCTTCCGATCGCCTCGACGGCCGCGATCATGCGCCCCTCCCGCGCCAACGCATTATCGGCGAGCCGGACCAGACGCCGGTTGGGAAAGGCCGTGGGCGACGCTTGACGCAAACTTTGCGCGAGCAACAGCTCGCTCGCCTCGGGGTTGAGCGCGCATAGCGTGATGAAGGCGGCCGCCGTCGAGCGGCTGATGCCGGCCCAGCAATGGATGAGGAGCGGCGCGTCGCGGTCCCATTCGAGCGCGAAATTGACGAGGTCGGCGACGTGGTTCTCGCACGGCAGCACGAGCCCGGGCGCGGGCTCGGAGATGTCGTTCATGGCCAGGCGCAAATGCCGGTCCGGCCGGATGGTCGGCGGCGTGGCGACGAGCGTCTCGCCATTGATCAGGGTCACGAGGTGGCCGATCTGCGCCGTGGCGATGGTATTGGCGACGCAGCTCAAAGGCGCGACATAGATGGTCTCTGACCGCATCATGACCCCTAGTGTAGTCGAGTCTCTTGGCGAAATCAGGGAAGGCGGCGCATTGCTTAAGACGGATTTATGGGGCCCGGGCGTCATGGGTGAAGCTCGTTGAAACGCTTGAGGAAGCGCGCCTCGGCCGCCTCCGCCGGCGCCGCCTTCAGCTGCGACAACTTGCCCACGAGTTTGGGGCTCAACCCGCGCGGGCTGCCGAAGAAGCGGCGCGCCTCCTCGCGGGAGAAGCCGGCGAGCCCGATCGCCTCGTAATAGGCGGCGAGCTTGTCGGCGCGCTTGATCAGCTTGGTGATCTCCTCCGGCAGCTCGGCCGGCAGGCCGAAGCGGAGATGGATGGCGGCCAGGAGCTTCATCTCGAACGCCTTGTAGTCGAGCGACAGCGCCGCCTTGAACGGGCTGATGAGGTCGCCGATCACATATTCCGGCGCGTCATGGATCAAAGCCGCGAGGCGAAAGCGGCGATCGAGCTGCGGCGCAAGGTCGCCCACGATGCTCTCGACGAGCAGGCAATGCTCGGCCACCGAGAAGGCGTGCTCGCCTTGCGTCTGACCGTTCCAGCGGGCGACGCGCGCGAGCCCATGGGCGATGTCCTCGATCTCGATGTCGAGCGGGGAGGGATCGAGCAGATCGAGCCGCCGCCCGCTCAGCATCCGCTGCCAAGCGCGCGGCGCGGTATTGGTGACGACGCTATGCATGGCTCACCAAATTCTCAGCAAGGATCGCTGACGACATGATCACCGTTTCTGCACAGTTGCGTGTTCATGCACGAAAGCATGGACGAAGCGCGCTCATAATGCCATTCATTAGCCGCTTTCTGTACGCATACGGCTCAACCGCCGTCTGAGACTTACAGGAGAAACCGACATGGCGCTGCCCAGATATTCCCTCGCCCACAATGCGAAGAGCAAGAAGTGGGAGCTCAAGCACGAAGGCTCCGGAGAAGTGGTCAAGAGTTTTGCCACCAAGGCAAAAGCCACGAAGGGTGGCGTGCTGGAGAAGGCCGTTGGCAAGCAGGGCTCGGTGCGCATCAGAACGAGACGGGCAAGATCCAGGAAGAGCGCACCTATCCGCGCAGCATGGATCCGCGCAGGTCAAAGGGCTAGCGTCCAGTCGCGGGCGAGCGTCGCGCATTCGGCATGGCGCCGGCAGGTCACGAGATGGTCGTTGACCATGCCGGTCGCCTGCATGAAGGCATAGACGATCGTCGGCCCGCAGAACTTGAAGCCGCGCGCCTTCAAATCCTTGGAGATCGTTCGCGACAGCTCCGTCTCGGCGGGGATGTCGCCCATGGTCTTGCGGCGGTGGACGATGGGCTTGCCCTCGACGAAGTCCCATAGCAGCGCGGCGAAGCCGGGACCGGTCTCCATGATGTCGAGCCAGGCGCGTGCCGAGGCGACCGCGCCCTCGATCTTCATGCGGTTGCGCACGATGCCCTCGTCCTGCATGAGACGCGCGATGCGCTTCTCGCTGTAGCGGGCGACCTTCTCCGGCGCAAAGCCGTCAAAGGCGCGGCGGAAATTCTCGCGCTTGCGCAGGATGGTGATCCAGGAGAGTCCGGCCTGGAAGCCGTCGAGAACGAGCTTCTCGTAGAGCGCCCGGTCGTCGTCCCTCGGGCACGCCCCATTCCGTGTCGTGATAGGCGACATAGAGCGGATCGGAGCCCGCCCAAGGGCAGCGCGTCGACGGCGTCGCCCTCATGCCGGGCCGGCGGGTACGGCGAGGAAGCTCGCCCAAGCCGGCCGGTCGAGCGTGACCGTCACCTCGCCCGCGCGCATCGGGATCCCTGCCTTCAGCGCCTCTTCGGCGCGGTCGAGCCGCATCAGCGCCAATCCGTGGCTGCCGCTCACCGAGCCGAGATTGCCGAGCGCCGTTGCGCCCGCTTCGATGCTCGTGCCGGGGGAGGGCAGCGCCGCCGTGCCCTCGACCGGGACCACGCGCTTCCGCGCCGTGCCCCGATGCTCCATGCGCGACACCACCTCCTGGCCCACATAGCAGCCCTTCTTGAAATCGACCCCATGCAGCTGATCGAACAGCGCCTCGTGGGGAAAGGCGTCGCCATAGGCGTAATCGAGCCCGCCTTGCGGCACGCCGAGCCTGATGCGCCAGGAATGATACTCGGCTTCGCTCGCCTCCACGCAGCCGAGCGCGGCAAGGGAGGCGATGCGGGCAGCAGCACCCGGTAGCCGAAGCGCGGGGAGCCGCGGATCGGCATAGAGAATGGCGCCCGCCGGGAGCGTGGCGGGGCGCTCGCCCCATACCGCCGCCACGCTATAACTCGGCTCCGCGACGATCTCCGCCTGCGCCCTGAGCTTATAGAACACGATCCGCTTCATGAGGTCGGCCACTTGCCCCGCCGCGACCTCGAGCAGAAATCCCTCTCTCGCACGGCACCACGAAGAAATCGAACAGAATTTTCCCTTGCGGCGTGAGCAGCCCGGCATGGATGGCCGCGCCGTCGCGCGCTTTGGCGATGTCGTTGGTGATCAACCCTTGCAACAGTTTGGCCGCGTCGGGTCCGCGCACGCGCAAAGCCGCGCGATCGGCCAGCAGCGCCGCATGGCAATGGTTCTTGGCGTGCTTCTCTGCTACCACAACGTCGCCAGATGTATTGAAGCGGGCGCAAGCCCGCAAGGGACCTCAGAGCCGCAAGCTTGGCCGACAGTTTCGACCTCCTCATCAAGGGCGCCACCCTTATCAGCCCCGCGGGCGAGGGCGTGGCCGATATCGGCATCAGCGCCGGACGCATCGCCGCCATTGGTGCAAGCGCGCGCGGGCCGGCGGCGAGGACGCTCGACGCGCGCGGCCTCCACATTCTGCCCGGCGTGATCGACACCCAGGTGCATTTCCGCGAGCCGGGGATGGAGCATAAGGAGGATTTGGCCTCGGGCAGCCGCGCTGCGGTGCTGGGCGGCGTCACCGCCGTGTTCGAGATGCCGAACACCAAGCCCGCGACCACGAGCGCCGCGGCGCTGGCCGATAAAGCTCGCCCGCGCCAAGGGGCGCATGCATTGCGACTTTGCCTTCTATGTCGGCGCCACGCGCGACAATGTCGATCAATTGCCCGAGCTCGAGCGCCTGCCGGGCGCCGCCGGCATCAAGGTGTTCATTGGACTCGTCCACCGGCGACCTTCTCGTCGACGACGAAGAGACGCTGCGCGAGATCCTTGCCCGCATCAGCAGGCGCGCCGCCTTCCATGCCGAGGACGAGGCACGCTTGCGCGCCCGCGCATCCTTGCGGCGCGAGGGCGATCCCGCGAGCCACAGCGAATGGCGCGATGCCGAAGCAGCACTTGCCGCCACGGAGCGGCTGCTCAGGCTCGCCACCGAGGCGGGCAAGCGCGTGCATGTGCTGCATGTCTCGACGGCGGCGGAGATCGAGCTGCTCGCCCTGCATAAGGACGTGGCGAGCGTCGAGGTCACCCCGCAGCACCTCACCCTCATTGCCGAGGAGGCCTATGCCAAGCTCGGCACCAAGGCGCAGATGAACCCGCCGCTCAGGAGCCGCGAACATCGCGACAGGCTGTGGTGGGGCATCGACCAGGGCGTGGTCGACGTGCTCGGCTCCGATCATGCGCCCCACAGCCTGGAGGAAAAGGCGCAAAGCTATCCCGCCTCGCCCTCGGGCATGCCGGGCGTGCAGACGCTCGTGCCGGTGATGCTCGACCATGTCGCCCAAGGACGGCTGAGCCTGGCCCGCTTCGTGGATCTGACCAGCGCAGGGCCGGCGCGCATCTTCGGCATCGCCGGCAAGGGCCGCATCGCCGTTGGCTATGACGCCGACCTCACCCTCGTCGATCTCAAAGCCCGCCGCGTGATCGAGGATGCCTGGATCGCGAGCCGCTGCGGCTGGACGCCCTTTGCCGGAAAGACCGTGCAAGGCTGGCCCTGGGCACGCTCGTGCGCGGACACCTTGCCATGTGGGAGGGCGAGCTCGGCGAGGCGCAAGGCGAGCCGGTCCGCTTCGGCGAGGCGCTGCCGCCTAAGCGCTATTGAAGGAAATAGTGCCACACCCCGTCGGCCGCGATGCCGACCCGGTAATAGCTGTATTTGCCCGAGCGCTGCATGGCCACGGCTTGCGATGCGGGCACCACGCGGTAGAGCTCGACCGTTTGCGCCGGCGACAGCGTGGTGAGATCGGCCTCGGCGAAATAGGGCCACACATACATCTCTTCCTTGCCCTCCTTCACCCGCACGAAGCCCGAGCTCAACACGTTGAGCAAGGCGGCGAGCACGTCGCGGCCCGCGCCATCGGCGGAGTGCTGCTTCCAATAGGCGATGGGGTCGTCCACGGCCGAGGTCGCGACCATCGGCTTCAGCTCGTTCATCTCCATCACCGGACGGAGCTGCTCGATATCGCCGCTCTGCGCCGCGAGCATCATCTCCTCGAACATCCGGCGCGCCGGCTCCGGCAGCTCGGTCGCGTCGTAGAGCACGTTGGGCACGCCCTTGCCGGTCGGCGCGGGACCCGTAGCGGGCGCCGCTGCCGGCGGCGCGGGCAAAGGCTCTGCGGCGGGAGGTGCGGCCGCAGCGGGCGGCGTGGCGGGCGCAGGCTTCGGGACCTCGCTCTCGGCCACGGCATGGGACGGGCCTGTCTTCTTGGCCTCGGTGGTGACGGCGCTGGTCGTCGCGGGCGCGACGCCGACGCCAGCGCTCGCCCCGCTGGGCGTAGACAATGACAGCAGCGCCCGCTACCAATGCGGCGAGGCCGATCATGATCCATCTGTTGCCGCTCTGCATGCATCGCTCCGTCGTCGCGCGCCCGCTCTCACCGCTTGGCCGAGCTCGGTCGCACCTCTATAGCGCCAAGCCGCCGAGCGGCAAATCGCATCCTGAAGCTGGGTAGCGGGTCTTGCAGTCCGGCGCGCAAATCGTGCTGTCCGGCATCCAACTGGTGCTTGCCGGCATCGGGATCGGCGTGCTGGTGGCGGCGCCGATCGGCCCCGTGAATGTGCTCTGCATCCAGCGCACCGTCTCGCGCGGCTTCTTCGGCGGCGTTGCCGCGGGGCTCGGTGCCATGCTCGGCGACGGCACGCTCGCGGCCATTGCCGCCTTCAGCATGACGGCGATTTCCGACGTGATGCTCGCCTATGCCGCGCCGATCCAGATCGCCGGCGGCTTGGTGCTGATCGGCTTCGGCGTGATGCTGCTGGCGCGGCGCCATATGCTCGAAGTTCGCGCCGGGAGAAGAATCGCGGCTGTGGGAGCACACCGGCATCATTCCCCACACCTACTTCCTCACCGTCACCAACCCCGGCGCCATCCTCGGCATGCTCGCGATCTTCGGCGGCCTCGGCTCGCTGATCGGCGGCCTCAATTATTTCGAAGCGCTGCTGCTCGTTGTTGCCGTCATGGGCGGCAGCCTGTTGTGGTGGATCAGCCTCGCCGAGCTGATCTCCACCATCCGGCACAAGCTGACCGAGCAGCGTTTCAAGCTGATCAACCGCATAGCCGGAACGGTGCTGCTTGCCTTCGGCGCTGTTCTGGTGGTGGAGGGGCTGCTGCATCGGCTCCCCTAGCGGGAAGCGCGCGCTTTATTGCGACGTGCGCTTGATCGTGAATTCGCCATGCTGGATGCGGCGCGACAGACCCGCCGTCATCTTGGCGACGGCATCCTCGCCATAGACGGTGATGAGGTCGGCAAGCGCGGCGAACAAGGCGGCATTGGCGAGCATTTCCGGCTCGATGCCGTCATGCAGCGCCTCTTCCCAGGCATCGAGGATGTATCTCAGAGCGTCCTGCTTCTGAGTGCCGTCGCCTGAGCTGCGCGATGGTCGTTTTGGTTGACGCAAGGCGGGTTCCCCTTCTTGCGGCCCCGGTTGCTGGAGCTCGACCAATACACCGCTGCCCTAGCCCGCGAGGAAACAGAGTGAACTGACAGTTAATCGTTATGGCTAATTGGGCTGGTTGCGCCGGCGCCGGCTGGGCGCTTGGCCCCTGGCACGTAGGCCGCAAGCGCCGAGTTAACCGTTGCGGCTAATCGGGCGACAGCAGTGGCGGCTGCGCCTGCCGCGAACGCCGATGCTTTTTCGTCCCCGGGGGTGCCTGGACTCCTTGCGCGTCTTGGCTGGGCTTCCCCGCATCGGCCTGGGGCGTGCCTTTCTTGGTCGCACTTGCTCTTTTGGTCAGGCTTGGTCTGGTCGGTCGGCGTGGCGCCGGCCTCGGTCGACTTTTCCTTATTGGCGTCTTGCGGCGGCGTGGGCTCATTCGCCGGTGCGCGGCTCGCGACATGGGAGGGTTGCGCCAGCGCGACGGCGATCAGCGCCCCCTCGGTGGAAAATCTGGTGATGGCCAGCGCCGCGGAGGAGGTGCAGCTGCGATAGGTGCGCCGATAGCCGCGATAGCCGTCATTGAAGCTGTTCACGAGCTTGGCGCGCCGGACGGCGGTGGTGCCCTCGTTCTTGAGGATATCCTTCATCTGGTCGCGCCACAGCTGCCCCTCCTGGGCGCCGCACAGCTCGCGCAGATAGTGCACCGCCCCGAGGATCTCGGCGAGGCGCAGGAGCTTGGTGTCATAGGGCCGGTCGTCGGGCGGCGGCGGCGCCGTGGTCTCGGCGCGCGGCACGATCGGCGGGAGGTCGTCGCCGGGCGGCGGGGTAGGCTTGGCCGGCCGCCGTGGCTTCCGCGGCTGCTCGTCGAACCAAGGGAGCCCGAAGAATTGCGCCTCGGCAATGGGGGCGAGAATCATGGTCGCAATGGCGAGCGCGCACGCGCCAAGGCCGAGGCGAAGCAGTCTTTGGGCCGGTCCCCGCATGGTCCTGAAGTACCCCTTCTTCGGGGCGAAATCTAGCCGCTGGGCGCCCCTTGCAGCCGTTCTGCCGCCTGGGCGATCAGCGCCGCCGTGCCCTCCGTCATCGCCCGCTCCGAAAGCCCCGGCAACGCCACCCATTCGGCCGCCGCGGCATCGCTTCCCGGCCGCGCCACGCCGGCCACATAGCGGCCATAGAATACTGTGAGCCGGTAGCGGAGCGCCGCGCCCCCACGTCCCGCCGCGTCGATCTCCACATTGCCCAGACTGCCGGCGAGCTCCGCCTCGATACCGGTCTCCTCCATAAGCTCGCGCAAGGCGGCCATGGGCGCGGTCTCGCCCGGCTCGATCTTCCCGCCCGGCAGGCTCCACAACCCTTCCTTCGGCGCCCGCCCGCGTTTGACCAGGAGCACGGCGCCGTCCTTGAACACGGCGATGCTCGCACCGACGCTCGGCGCGAAGCTGAGTTTTGGCTTTGGGTCATGCGACTATGGCGGCGAGCCTAACCGGCCGGCCGCGACGCCGCCAAATTACTTCTGGTCGAACAGCGCGTCGATCGAGGCCTGGCCGCTGATATCGCCGGCCGCGGCTGGACCGCCCGGCCCGGCACCACCTCGCCATTGGCGATGGCGTTCGCCTCGTCGATCAGGATGCGCAAACGCTCGGCCGCTTCCGCGCAGCGCTTGCTCAGGCGGCGCTTGTTCTTGCCGTTCAGCTCGGCGGCGACCTCGCCGATGAGCGTCACCGCCTCGCCATGCAGCCGCGCCACCGCCTCGTCGAAGCGGGCGCGAATCTTGGCCGGCGCGCGGCGATAGGCGGCAATGGCGAGGTTCTTGTCGCGGAAGCCCGATTCGGCAAAATGCTCTTCATAGGTCAGAGGTCGCCAGGCGAGCAGGTCCGGGGTGAAGTCCTGGTCCTCCGCCGGAACCGCCTCGAGCAGCATCACGAGCTCGTGGAAGTGATTGAGATAGTCGGTCGCCAGCAGCGTCGCTTCGTTGATGTTGGTGCCGGGAATATGCGAGCGGAAATGGCTCACCATCGCCGAGCGAAACGCCGCCACGATATCCTCGCGGGACACATCTTCGCGGAGTTCCGGTGCGGTGAGGTCGTCGCGTTCGATCTGGTCGGGAAGCATCGACGCCTTACTGACGTTTGACTGGGAATTGTGCAACCGCGGGTTAAGTGTTGCCCCAACATGATTGCCAAAGTGTTACCCTTCCGTCCCAATGTGCTCACGCTATAGCCTCACCTCGCCGCCCGAAGCGGTCCGCGCCTATTTCGCCTACCGGGAGACGCCGAATTTCCCGGCCCGCTACAACATTGCACCGACGCAGGCCATTCCCGTCGTCTGTCTCGACGCGGAGGGCAGGCGCGCCTTCCGCCTCATGCGCTGGGGGCTTTTGCCTCCCTTCGCCAAGGACCCGAAAGAGTTCCCGACGCTCATCAATGCCCGCGCCGAGGGGGTCGAGACCAAGCCCGCCTTCCGCGCGGCCTTCGCCGAGCGGCGCTGCCTGATCCCGGCCGACGGCTTCTACGAATGGACGGGCGCGAAGGGGAAGCGCCGGCCGTTTCTATTGCGGCCTCGCCGCGGCGGCCTCATCGCCTTTGCCGGGCTGTGGGAGCGCTGGCGCGACCGCGAGGGCGGCGAGATCGACACCGTCGCCATTCTCACCTGCGCCGCCAATGCGACGGTGACGCCGCTGCATGACCGCATGCCCGTCATTTTGCCGGCGGAGGGTTTCGACGCTTGGCTCGACTGCAAGGGCACCGCCGCGGAGGCAGCGCTCGCTTTGTTGCAGCCGGCGCCCGACGATCTCTTCGAGGCGATCGAGATGGATCCCAAGATCAACGATTCGCGCCGCGACGAGCCGGGCATCCAGGAGCCGGTCCAGCTCTCTTTGCTCTAGGGCGCGGCGGTGACGAGGCCGATGGCGAAGCCGTCATAGCCCTTGGAGCCCACCGTCTGGATCGCCGTCATGCTCACCCGCGTCTCGGCCGCGGCCGTCGCGTAGAAATCGCGCACGCCCTCGATATGCGCATCGTGGCGGCTCCGGTCGATCACGCCGCCCTCGCGCACCACATTGTCGACGATGATCAGGCTGCCGACCCGCGCGAGTTTGAGCGCCCAGCGGAAATAGGCGGAGTTGTTCTCCTTGTCGGCATCGATGAAGATGAGGTCGAACGGCGCCGATCCTTCGAGCTTGGGCAAACTGTCGAGCGCGGGCCCGACCCGCATCTCCACCCGGTCGGCGAGCCCGGCGCGGGCGATATTGGCGCGCGCCACCTCCGCAAAAGCGGGATTGAATTCGAGCGTGATGAGCCGGCCGCCCGGCGGCAGCGCGCGGCCGAGCCAGATGGTGCTGTAGCCGCCGAGCGTGCCGATCTCCAGGATCTTGCGCGCGCCGATGCTCTGCGCGAGCAGTTGCAGCAGCTTGCCCTGATTGGGCGCGACGTTGATCTGCGGCAAGCCCGCCGCATCGCTCGCGTGAAGCGCCGCCTCGAGCGCGGCGTCGGCCGGCACGAAATGCTCGCTGATGTAGCGGTCGACCTCGCTCCACTGCTCTTGGCTCATCGCGTCTGCCCTACAGGACCTTGCCGGGATTGAGGATGCCGTTCGGATCGAAGGCCGCCTTGATGCGCCGCATCAGCTCGAGCTCGAGCGGCGTCTTGGCGTGGGTGAGAAGCTCGCGCTTCATGCGGCCGATGCCGTGCTCGGCGCTGATCGAGCCGCCGAGATCGAGCACGATCTCATGCACCGCGGCGTTGAGCGCGTCCCAATAGCTGAGGAAGATGGCGCGCTCCATCGCCGGCGGCTGGCTGACATTATAGTGGATGTTGCCGTCGCCGAGATGGCCGAAGGGAACGGGCCGCGCGCCCGGGATCATCAGCTCGACGAGCTGGTTCGCGCGGGTGATGAGCTCGGGGATGCGCGCCACCGGCACCGCCACGTCATGCTTGATGCTGCCGCCTTCGTGCTTCTGCACCTCGCTCATCGTCTCGCGCAAGCGCCACAGGCCTTGCGCCTGCGCGAGCGAGGAGGCGAGCACGGCGTCCTCGATCTCCTTGGCTTCGAGGCCTTCGCCGAGCAGCGTCTCGGCGAGCTGCCGCATGCCGTCGCCCGGCCGCGGGCTCGCCAGCTCGAACAGCACGTACCATTCATGCGGGGAGGGGAGCGGATCGCGCGTGCCCTCCACATGCCGCAGCACGAAGTCGAGCCCGATGCGCGGCATGATCTCGCAGGCGATGAGTGAAGGCCCCGCCCGCTCATAGAGGCGGGAGAAGAAGGCGAGCGCCGGCTCGATCGCGCCAAGCCCGGCCAAGGCGGTCGCCGTCTCGGCGGGCTTGGGGAAGAGGCGCAGCACCGCCGCGGTGATGATGCCGAGCGTGCCCTCCGAGCCGATGAACAGGTCCTTGAGGTCGTAGCCGGTATTGTCCTTGCGCAGGGTCTTGAGCCCATCCCACACCGCGCCGTCGGCGAGCACGACTTCGAGCCCGAGGGTGAGGTCGCGCGCGCTGCCATAGGCGAGCACGCTCGTGCCGCCGGCATTGGTGGCGAGCACGCCGCCGATCTGGCAGCTTCCTTCCGAGGCGAGGCTCAAGGGGAACAGCCGCCCGGCGGTGGCGGCCACCTGTTGCGCATGCGCAAGCACGAGCCCGGCTTCCACCGTCATGGTGTCGCCGCTCAAATCGATGTCGCGCACGCGGTTGAGCCGGCTGAGGCTGACCACGACCTCGTGCCCCGTCTCGAACGGGATCTGCCCGCCGACGAGACCCGTATTGCCGCCTTGCGGCACGATGGCCGTGCCCGTCGCATGCGCGCGGGCGAGGATCGCCGCCACCTCTTGCGTGTCGGCGGGCTTGAGCACGAGCGCGGCCTTGCCGACATAGCGGTCGCGCCATTCGGTGAGATAGGGCGCCATGGCGTCGGCATCGCGGATGGCATGCTCCTCGCCCACGATGCGCACGAGCGCATCGAGCGTGTCGGCGCTCGGCATGGGCGGCATGGTGCGCTCCGCGGTCATGGGGAGGGCACACCGGCCGCGACCGCCACGGCCGCGGAAGCCGCGGCGCGTTGCAGCCGGTCGTTGATGGCCTCGCCGAGCCCGTGGGCCGGGATCGGCATGACGGCGATGGCCGTCGCGCCGGCCGCGTCGAGGCTGCGCAAGCGCGGCGAAGAAATTGACCGCGGCCTCGGCAAGATCGCCGCGCTGGCTGAGATTGATCGTGGGTCCGGCAAAGCGCGGCGCGTCCGGCCCGAAGGCGAGCAGCGCCTCGCCCTTGCGCGGCGCGGTCACGTCGAGGCGCAGCGGCGTGGCGGGCGCGTAATGGCTCGCCAGCTGTCCCGGCGAAACGATGGGCGCGGCGGCTTCCGCCTTGATGATGGGCCGGCCCAGCACCGCCTCGATCTTCTCGCGCGGCAGCGCGCCCGCCCGGAGCAGCGTGACGCGGTCCCCGCGACGCCGAGCACGGTCGATTCGAGCCCGATCGGGCAGGGGCCGCCATCGAGGATCATGCTCGGAATCTCGCCGAGTTCCTCTTGCACATGGGCGGCGGTGGTGGGGCTGATGCGGCCGAAGCGGTTGGCGCTCGGCGCGGCGATGGGCAGCTTCGCCGCCGCAAGCAGCGCGCGCGCGACCTTATGGGCTGGCGCCCGCAGCGCGATGGTGTCGAGCCCCGCGCTGACGAGATCGGAAATAGGGCAATCGGCGCGCCGCGGCAGCACGAGCGACAAGGGTCCCGGCCAAAAGGCGTCGGCGAGTTTCCGCGCGGTGTCGTTAACCTCCGCGTAAGCCTCCGCGTCCTCCAGGCTCAAGACATGCACGATCAGCGGATTGAAGCGCGGCCGCGCTTTGGCGGCAAACACCTTGGCCACCGCGGTCGCGTCGAGCGCATTGGCGCCGAGCCCATAGACGGTCTCGGTGGGAAAGGCGACGATCTCGCCGCGCATAAGCGCCTCGCTGGCGCGTTTGATCGCGTCTTCGGTGGCGGCAATGATGGCCATGGCTGGCTTATAGGCTGAACCGAGCGTTCTGTTCCACCACCTGCTTGCCTCGCAGGAAAGCCGGCATTGACCATGAGCCAGCGCCGCCGCACCATGAGCGCGCATGCCGACGCTTCTCCTGACCCACCCCTCCTGCCTCGAGCACGATACGGGCTACGGCCATCCCGAGCGGGCCGACCGCCTGCGCGCCATCGACGACTGCGCTCGCGGGCGATGCCTTCTCGAGGCTCAAGCGCGAGACGGCGCCGCGCGCCGACCGGGCCGCGATCGAGCGCGTGCATCCAGGCCGCTATTTCGACGCGATCGCGGCGGCATTGCCCGAGAGCGGTCACGTGCATCTCGACCCCGACACCGTCATGTCGCCGGCAAGCCTCGAGGCCGCGCTCCATGCCGCGGGCGCGGCCATTTACGCCGTGGATCAGGTCATGGCGGGCGCGGCGCAAAACGCCTTCTGCGCGGTGCGGCCGCCCGGTCATCATGCCGAGCCGATGCGGCCCATGGGCTTCTGCCTGTTCAACACTGTGGCCATCGCCGCCCAGCACGCCCGCGCCGCCCACGGCGCCGAGCGCGTGGCGGTGGTCGATTTCGACGTCCATCACGGCAACGGCACGCAAGCGGCCTTCTGGCTGGACAAGGATTTGTTCTACGGCTCGACCCACCAGATGCCGCTCTTTCCCGGCAGCGGCGCGCTTGAGCGAGACGGGCGTCGACAATATCTTCAACGCGCCGCTCAGCCCGGGCGACGACGGCGAGCATTTCCGCGAGGCGTTCTTGACGCGCATCCTGCCGGCGCTGCACGATTTCGGCCCCGACATCATTCTGATCTCGGCGGGCTTCGATGCGCATCGCCAGGATCCGCTCGCGCAGCTCCGGCTGGTGGAGGCCGATTTCGCCTGGGTGACGCAGGAGCTCTTGGAGATGGCCGCCAAGCATTGCGGCGGCCGGGTCGTCTCGACGCTCGAAGGCGGCTACGACCTCGATGCGCTTGGCCGCTCGGCCGCCATCCATGTCGAGACCCTGATGGGAGCTGCCTCTTGATCCGCGCCGCCTTGAGGGGCTAAGCCACGCCATGGCCAAGCACTCCGATCATGCCGACATCAAGGATATGAGCTTCGAGCAGGCGCTGAAGGAGCTCGAAGGCATCGTCGACCGCCTGGAGAAGGGCGATGTCGAGCTCGAGGCCTCGATCCGCATCTATGAGCGCGGCGAGGCGCTCAAAGTCCATTGCGACACGCTGCTGCGCAAGGCCGAGGCCAAGGTGGAGAAGATCGTGCTCAATGCGAGCGGCGAGCCCACCGGCACCGCGCCTCTCGACGTGGAAGAGTAGCCGCCCCGGCGGCGTCAGCGGCCGCTGGGCGGGGTGGGCAGGAGCGGTATGGTTGCGGCGGGTCCTGTCACCGATGACTCGATCTCACCTAGCTGCTAGGGTACTCGACGGCCCCTAGCAGGGTCGATATGAGGCCTATAAAAACAGCCAGTTCAAAGGCTTCTTCCAAGGTTACCGGGGGACTGCATGAGCGCCGAAAGCCAAACGCCGCTGCTTGACCAAATCCACGAGCCGAAGGACCTGCGCGAGCTGGAAGACCGGCAGCTGCCGCAGCTCGCCGAGGAGCTCCGGCGCGAGCTGATCGACGCGGTCTCGGTGACCGGCGGCCATCTCGGCGCCGGGCTCGGCGTGGTGGAGCTCACCGTCGCCCTGCATCATGTCTTCGACACGCCCACCGACCGGCTGATCTGGGACGTGGGGCATCAATCCTATCCGCACAAGATTCTGACCGGCCGGCGCGACCGCATCCGCACGCTGCGCCAGCCGGGCGGGCTGTCCGGCTTCTGCAAGCGCGCCGAGAGCCTCTATGACACGTTCGGCGCCGGCCACTCCTCGACCTCGATCTCGGCCGGTCTCGGCATGGCCGTGGCGCGCGACCTGTCCGGCCAGAAGCACAATGTCGTTTGCGTGATCGGCGACGGCGCCATGAGCGCCGGCATGGCCTATGAGGCCATGAACAATGCGGGCGCCATGGATTCTCGCCTGATCGTCGTCCTCAACGACAACGACATGTCGATCGCCCCGCCGGTCGGGGCCATGAGCGCCTATCTCGCGCGCCTCATCTCCGGCGGCACCTACCGCCAGCTGCGCAATTGGGCGAAGCAGCTCGCCAAGACGCTGCCCAAAGGCTGGGAGCGCCGCGCGGCGCGGGCCGAGGAATATACCCGCGGCTTTTGGACCGGCGGCACGCTGTTCGAGGAGCTCGGCTTCTATTATGTCGGCCCCATCGACGGCCACAATTTCGATCATCTCCTTCCCGTGCTGCGCAATGTGCGCGACGGCGAGAACGGGCCGATCCTCATCCATGTGGTGACGCAGAAGGGCAAGGGCTACGCCCCGGCCGAGGCCTCCGCCGACAAGTTCCACGGCGTCGGCCGGTTCAATGTGGTCACCGGCGCGCAGGAAGCGTCCGCGCCGAGCCCGCCGAGCTACACCAAAGTGTTTGCCAACGCGCTGATCGAGGAGGCGCGCGCCGACGACAAGATCGTCGCCATCACCGCGGCCATGCCGTCCGGCACCGGGCTCGACCGTTTCGCCGACGCCTTCCCCGAGCGTTGCTTCGACGTCGGCATCGCCGAGCAGCACGCGGTGACCTTCGCCGCGGGCCTCGCCGCCGAGGGCTTCAAGCCCTTCGCCGCCATCTACTCCACCTTCCTGCAGCGCGCCTACGATCAGGTGGTGCACGACGTGGCCATCCAGCATCTGCCGGTGCGCTTCGCCATCGACCGGGCGGGGCTCGTCGGCGCCGACGGCCCGACCCATGCCGGCGCCTTCGACGTCGCCTATCTCTCCTGCCTGCCGGGCATGGTGGTGATGGCCGCCGCCGACGAGGTGGAGCTCATGCATATGGTGGCGACGGCGGCCGCCATCGACGATCGCCCCTCCGCCTTCCGCTATCCGCGCGGGGAGGGGACCGGCCTTGCCTTGCCCAAGCGGGGCACGCCGCTTCCTCTCGGCAAAGGCCGCATCGTCAAGGAAGGCTCGGCGGTGGCGCTCCTGTCTTTCGGCGCGCGACTCGGCGAAGCCTTGACCGCCGCCGAGCAGCTCGCGGGCTTCGGGCTTCCCACCACGGTGGCCGATGCGCGCTTCGCCAAGCCGCTCGATCGTGAGCTCGTGACCCAGCTCGCCCGCCATCATGAGGTGCTGATCACGCTCGAGGAAGGCGCAAGCGGCGGCTTCGGCTCGGCCGTGCTCAAGGCGCTCGCCGATTCCGGCCTGCTCGATCGCGGGCTGAAGGTGAGAACGCTCACGCTGCCCGACCGCTTCATCGAGCAGAACAAGCCCCATGTCATGTACGAGCAGGCGGGGCTCAACGCGCCGGCCATTGTCGCCGCGGTCTTCGCCGCGCTTGGCCGGGAGCAGGGCGCGGTGGCCGACGTGATCCGCCTCGCCTGAGGGTTCGCCCGCGCAGCGCGCGAGCTGCTAGTCGAGCTCGCAATCCTTGCTGAATTGGGCGACCGCTTCCGCCCGGCCCTTGTCGGACAGCGTCGCGCTCGTCTCTCCGGTCTTGACCGTGAGCGGCCCCGCGGCCCGCAACACCGCCAGCACGGGCTTGACCTCGATGTCGGTCGCTTCGGCGAAGGTGAGGCCGCTTTCCTCGTCGAGCGTGGCCTCGCCCTTGACCGGCGACTGCGCGTCGCCCGCGGAAAGCTCGATGGTGAGCGGCGCGCCGGGCTTGGTGCCTTTGAGGTCATGGCGCACGTCGAGCACGGCGATGCTCATGCCGTTGAAGCAGGAGAGCACGAAGAGCGGGTTCTTGGCGGGGTCGAGCGAGCCGTAAGCGAGCGAGGTGAGATTGTCGCTCGAGCGCTCGGTCCACAGCAGCGGCTCTTCCTCCGTGCGGGCGAGCCCCGCGAGCGGCAGGGCCGCAACGGTCGAGGCAAGCGTGAGAAGAACAAGGCAGGCTCTCGACTTGACCGACATCAGGATTCTCGCTCGATTGGGGGTTGGCCTTCCCTAAGCCAACCGCATGACCGGCTCGGGATTTAAGGCCGCGCCAGTGCCTTTGCTAGTCCAGCCGGCACTGTTTGGCAAACTTGGCGAGCTCGGGCCCGCGGCCTTCTTCCGGCAGCACGGTCACCGTTTTCCCGGTGGTCACGGTCACCGCGCCTTTACCATCGAGCACGGCGATCACCGGCTTGATGGGGAATTTCTTGGCTTCGGCGAAGATGAAGCCGCTCATCTCGTCGGTCGCCGTCTTGCCCTTGACCGCGGCCTTGGCGCCGTCGCGGGAGAGCTCGATCGTCACCGGCTGACCGAGTTTGGCGCCCGGGATGTCGACATAGACCGTCATCTCGGCGGCCTTGTCGGCGTTGTTGCAGATGAGCAGGAACACGTAGTCCTCGGTCGTCTCGGTCGAGCCGAGCACGAGCGAAGGGCCGGACTCGTTGTCGCTATAGCCCCAGGCATAGCCTTCGAAGGCCTCGGCCGCGCGCGCGGCCGGCGCCCCGGCGAGCAACACGGCGACAGAGGCAACCAGGACGAGCCTAAGCCCGCAAGGTCTTGCCGTTGCCATTGCCGTTGCCGTTACGCCTGACGGCCCGGCCCCGCCGGGGCGGGCTCACGAAGCAACCGGTGAAGCGCGGGTCGAACTCGTGGTAATTGCAGGTGATCTCATCCCCCACGGCGATGTCGACCAGCGCATAGCCCTTGTCGAACACGCGGAAATCGGTGTTGGGCTGCTCGCTATGGTTCATGAACTTGCCGTCGTCGGCGTCCAGCACGAGGACGCCGGGGCGCTCCAGATGGGGATAGCTGTAGCGGGCGATATAGTCCCGCATGTGCGGCGGTACGCGCTCGAGCTCGCTCCCCTCGATGACGATGTCGAATTTGGGGTCGAGCGCCCATAACAGGCTTCCGCTGGCGATAAACTCACCGGCAAAAACGCCAAGACCCTCGATCGCGCTGGGTCCCACATATGTCCTGACGAGCATCATCACAGGCCTCGTTGTTTGGCTCAGAGTTCAGGTGGAAAAGGAAGGCGTATCGCGGCAGCGTGCGCGGCCGATCGATCGCGAGGAAACAAGAGCAGCGGGCTCATGCGGGATTGCCGGTGGCTCCGTCCGCGACTGTCAGCAAGGAGCGTTTGCGCCGGGCGCGGCGTTGCGCGGTAGCCCGCTGCAGGCGCAGGATGCGACGCTCGAGATAGGGTGAGAAATGTCCGGCATAGCGCTTCCACAGCGACGGATCGCGCCAGTCCTCGCCGGTCACCCGGCCCCGGCAGGCAGGCGAGCCGCATTCGCAGTCGAACTCGTCGTAAGGCGAGCCGTCGCACATGGCGTAGTCGATGGTCACCTCGGCGCCGGGCTCGATGGGCTCGATCGCGACGATGGTGATCTGCCCGCGCAGGCCCGCATTCGGACTGCAGCTGTGATTGATGAAGTCCGGCGCCTCGTCGGGGTGGAGCGAGGCGAGATAGCAATTCTCCTCGACCTGCACCGTGTGGCGCCGGATCTCGGGCGACAGATCGTCGAGCTCCGCCGCGGTGACGATGCGTCCGCTCCACACAGCGACGAGCTCGCCGGGAACGATCAGCTCCCGGGCGATGACGGCTTTGCCGCCTGTCACGTCACGATTTCGGACTTCGCATTTGTCGGTGAGATAGGCCGATTGACCTTGGCTCACGAGACCTCCGCAAGGGCGCTGAGCGGGGCGCTTTTCAGAGGTGCTTCACTTGCGGTTCCGGCCGCTCCCGGTTCAGATCCGCGCGCCAGAATCTCCGAGCGCGCTGCGAGTGTATGAGAAGCTCACGTGCCCATCTACAAAAAAAAGCGCCTCGACCAAAGGCTCGTGGAGGGCGGTCTGGCCCCCACCCGCTCGCAAGCCGCGGACTTGATCAGGCGGGGCGAGGTGAGCGTGGCCGGGGTGGCGGTGCTGAAGCCGGGCGCGCTCGTGGCCCCCGACGCGCCGCTCGCCATCCGCCCCGGCGCCAACCCTTATGTCTCCCGCGCCGGACTGAAGCTCGAAGCCGCGCTCGACGCCTTCGGGCTGGAGGCGGCCGGCCGCACCATCCTCGATATCGGCGCCTCCACCGGCGGCTTCACCCATGTTCTCCTTGCCCGCGGGGCGGCCCGTGTCTTCGCCGTGGATGTCGGGCGCGGCCAGCTCCATGCCGACATCCGCGCCGACCCGCGCGTCGTGGCGCTGGAGGCCACGGATGCGCGCCGCCTCGACCGGACGCTGATCGGCGAGGAGGTGACGGCCATCGTCGCCGATGTGAGCTTCATCAGCCTGACCCAGGCGCTCGCCCGCGGCGCTTGGCCTCGCCGCGCCTGGCGCCTGGCTCGTGGCCCTGGTCAAGCCGCAATTCGAGGCGGGGCGGGAGGCCGTGGGCAAAGGGGGCATCGTGCGGGAGGCAGCCGACCGGGAGAAGGCCGTGGCGCGGGTGCGCGCCTTCATCGCAGGCGAGCCCGGCTGGACCGTCATCGGCGAGATCGCCTCGCCGCATCCGGGGCGGCAGCGGCAATGAAGAGTTCCTGATCGGCGCCATCCATGGAGCTTGAGCTCACCATCGACCGCCTCGGCGCGGGAGGAGACGGCGTGGCGCAAGGCCCGGATGGACCGCTTTTCGTGCCCTTTGCGCTTCCCGGCGAGCTTGTGAGGGTCCGGGCCGATCAGGGCCACGACCACGCCACGTTGCTCGCCGTGCTCGCGCCCAGTCCCGACCGCATCGCCCCCATCTGCCCCCATTTCGGGGTCTGTGGCGGCTGCGCCCTCCAGCATCTGGCCGAGGCGCCTTACCTTGCCTGGAAGCGCGATCTCGTCCGCGCCGCGCTCCGCTCGCGCGGGCTGGACGCGGAGGTGGAGCCTGCGCTGAGCGTGCCGCTGGCGAGCCGCCGCCGCGCGAGCTTCGCCCTGGCGCGCACTGGGTCGGGCCCCGTGCTCGGCTATCACCAGCGCGCCAGCCACGACATCATCGACATTGCGACCTGCCCGGTGCTCGAGCCCGCGATCGTGGCGCGGCTGCCCCAGTTGAAATCGGCGCTGGCGCGCCTCGCCCCGGCGAAGGGGCAGGCGCGTGTGCTCGTGACCGCCACCGGGAGCGGGCTGGACGTGGCGGTGGAGGGCGGCGTCAAGCGGCTCGGCGCGGACGATCTTGCCGCGCCTTGCGGCGGGCGTCGCTTCCGCACGGTGTGGCGCGGCTCACGCTCAATGGCGAGGTCGTGATGCAGCAGGCCATTCCCACCCTCGCTGTCGGCGGCGCCAAGCTCGCGCTCCCGCCCGGCGCCTTTCTCCAGGCCTCATGCGAGGCCGAAGCCATGCTCGTGGACCTCGTGCGCGCGGGCGCGAACGAGGCCAAGCGCGTCGCCGATCTTTTCGCCGGGCTCGGGCCGTTCACGCTCGCGCTTGCGAGCCGCGCCGCTATCGATGCCTTCGACCAGGATGAAGCCTCGCTGGCGGCGCTCGCCCAGGCGGCCCGCGCCACCCCGAAGCTCAAGCCCGTGCGGACGATCGCGCGCGACCTCTTCCGCAGCCCCCTCAGCGTCAAGGAGCTTGGCCCTACGATGCCGTGATCTTCGATCCGCCGCGGGCGGGGGCCAAGGCGCAAGCGGCGGAACTCGCGCGCTCTTCCGTGCCGCGCATCGTGGCCGTGTCCTGCCATCCCGGCACGCTCGCCCGCGATTTGCGCCTGCTCGTCGATGGCGGCTATCGCCTGACCCGCGTGGTCCCGGTCGATCAATTCCGCTTCTCGCCCCATATCGAGGCCGTGGCGCATCTTGAGCGCTAAGCCCGCCGAATAGTCACATTGGCCGAAAGAGCCACAGGGGCCAATCGAGCCACTGCGCTCTTTTCGCCACGGCCTTCAAGCCTTAAGCGGCTCGAGCGGTTGGTTTGGCGTGACAGGCTTTCTCGCCCCATGATTAGAATAGGGACGCGGCAGCCTGCCGGTGAGAGGCGGCGTGCGCTGTTCAAGTCGCCATGGCCTGCGTGAGCGGGGAGGGCCGGGGATGAAATATTTCACTGCCAAGGACGCGAAGAACCAGTTCGGGCGCCTGCTCGACCAGTCGCGGACCGAGCCCGTGCTGGTGGTCAAGCATGGGCGTCCCGTCGCGGTCGTTCTGTCTTACGAGGAGTATGAACGTGTGGAGGCGCTTGAACGCGCTTATTGGGCGGCGCAGGCGGGAGCCGCGGAGGGCGACGGTTATCTCGGTGCCGCCGAGTCCGAGGCCCTTATCAACGGACGGCTCGCTCTGCGGGATTGAGCTGTCGCGCGCCGCCGCCGAAATGCTCGCCTCGCTGCGGCCTGCCGAAGGGCAGCGGGTCGCGGCCGTCCTGCAAGCCCTGCGCCGCAAGGACTGGGCGGAGGCCACGGGCACGCCGGCGCGTGCCTTCATCGAGGCCGAGGCTTGCGGCTATCGCGTGCTCTATCGCTTCGACCGCAACCGTCTCCGCGTGGCGCTGCTCGCCCGCCTGAACAATTCCCGCCCGCGCGAGACCCCGCGGCTCCGCGTGAAAAACAAAGACGGCTGAACGAGCCTATCCCTTGCCCGTCTGGCCGCGGTGGCGGAGATAATGGTCGGCGAGCACGATGGCCATCATCGCCTCGCCGATCGGCACGGCGCGGATGCCGACGCAAGGATCGTGGCGGCCCTTGGTGGAGATCTCGGTGTCCTTGCCCTTGGCGTCCACCGTGCGGCGCGGGGTGAGGATCGAGGAGGTGGGCTTCACCGCGAAGCGCGCCACGACCGGCTGCCCGGTGGAGATGCCGCCGAGGATGCCGCCGGCATGGTTGGACAGGAACTCCGGCGTGCCGTCGCTGGCGCGATGCGCATCTCGTCGGCATTCTCTTCGCCCGATGAGCGCCGCGGCGGCGAAGCCCGCGCCGATCTCCACGCCCTTCACCGCATTGATGCTCATCAGGCCGGAGGCGATGTCCTGGTCGAGCTTGCCGTAGATGGGCGCGCCGAGCCCCGCCGGCACGCCGTCGGCCACGATCTCGATCACGGCGCCCACGGAGGAGCCCGCTTTGCGCACCTGATCGAGCAGGCTCTCCCAGCGCTTGGCCGCCTTGGCGTCCGGACAGAAGAAGGGATTGTTGCCCACCTCGTCCCAGTCGAAATTCTTGCAGCTCGATGGCGTCCTTGCCGATCTGCACCAGCGCGCCGCGCACGCGCAATCCCGGCACCACTTTGCGCGCGATGGCGCCCGCCGCCACGCGCGACGCCGTCTCCCGCGCCGAGGCGCGGCCCGAGCCCCGCCAGTCGCGCACGCCGTATTTCTGCAGATAGGTGAAGTCGGCGTGGCCGGGGCGGAACTTGTCTTTGATCTCGCCATAGTCCTTCGACCGCGCATCCACATTGGCGATCTCGAGCGCGATCGGCGTGCCCGTGGTGACCTGCGCGCCCGTCGCCTCGTCGGTGAACACGCCGGACAGGATGCGCACCTGGTCGGGCTCCTGGCGCTGGGTGGTGAAGCGCGACTGGCCCGGCCGGCGCTTGTCGAGATAGGCCTGGATCTCGGCCTCGGTGATCGGGATGCCGGGCGGGCAGCCATCGACCACGCAGCCGATCGCCGGCCCGTGGCTTTCGCCCCAGGTGGTGATGCGGAAGAGATGGCCGAATGTGTTGTGCGACATGGGTTCTTTTAGGAGCGTGGCGGATGCGGCGTCTAGCGGACCCACCATAGCGCCAACTTCGAAACGAACCCTTTCGCCGGCCCGCAAAATGCGGGCCCTGCCGCTACTCCTTCGCCACCGAAATATCCGGGGCGTCCTCGTTCTTCATGCCGACCACGTGGTAGCCCGCGTCGATATGCAGGATCTCGCCGGTGACGCCGCGCGACGAGGTCGGAGAGGAGATAGAGCGCGCCCCCGCCCACATCCTCGATGGAGACGGTGCGCCGGAGCGGGGAGTTGTACTCGTTCCATTTCAGAATGTAGCGGAAGTCGGCGATGCCGGAGGCCGCGAGCGTCTTGATCGGCCCGGCGGAGATGGCGTTGACGCGGATGTTCCCCTTGCCGAGATCGGCCGCGAGATACCGCACGCTCGCTTCGAGCGCGGCCTTCGCCACCCCCATCACATTATAATGAGGCATCACCTTCTCGGCGCCGTAATAAGTGAGCGTCAGCAGCGAGCCGCCATTCGGCATCAGTCTCTCGGCGCGCTTGGCGAGCGCGGTGAAGGAATAGCAGGAGACGAGCAGCGTCTGGACGAAATTGTCCTTGCTCGTATCGACATAGCGCCCGTCGAGCTCCTCCTTGTCGGAGAAGGCGACCGCGTGCACGAGAAAGTCGAGGCTGCCCCAGGCGGAGGAGAGCGTCTTGAACACGGCCTCGACGCTTGCCTCGTCGGTGACGTCGCACGGCAGCACGAGCTTGGAGCCGATCTCTTGCGCGAGCGGCTCGACCCGCTTCTTGATGGCGTCGCCCTGATAGGTGAGCGCGATCTCGGCGCCGTTCTCGTGGCAAGCCTTGGTGATGCCCCAGGCGATGGAGCGATTATTGGCGACGCCGAGCACGAGGCCCCGCTTGCCTGCCATGAGCTTGCCCGTTTCGGCCATTTCTCCTCCGCGCCGGTGAGCGGGCTTTATAATGCTCGGGCCCCTTGGCCCGGAAGGCTTTTCGCTGGAGGCGGTTGCGGCGCCTGGGCGCCAGGCCTGCTCAGCCTTGAAGCGACCAGTGCCCGTCGGCGCCGCGGCAGGCGATGCCCTCGACCTGCTTGCTATAGGGCCCAAGGGTGAGGGCATAGAGCACGTGCCGGCAGACCCGGCCGGAATCGTCCCGGAACACCGAGATCGGCCGCACGGCGCCGGCGAGCTGCCGCGTCGGCCGCTTCCACATCAGCGTCGTGCCGTCGCCAAGCTCGGTGAGCGCGAGGTCGAGCGCTTGCAGGGCAATCGCCCGGTCGCTGGCGTCGAGCTTGGAGCGAAGCTCGGCGAGCGTGGGTGTGGGCCCGGTCATGGCCGTGGCGCCCGGCGCGGCGACCGCTTGCGCGGAGGAGAGGCGAGCCTCGTCCTGGGCTTGGAGAGGAGATGGGGCGAGCGCTAATAACGAAAGAACTAATGCGCCCGCCCCAATGATGATAGGAGCGTTCCCTCGGAACGTACGCATAACCACTCGTCCCCAACTCATCGCAAGGGCAAAGCCCCCGCGCCACTATCAACAATCCTCATGGTGCCCTATCAGAGTGAGGAAAACGTAAATGCCCGTTTCTCTTCGAAACGCCTGCAAAATAACGAGGTCCGCTTAGGCCATGGCCCAAGATCAGCCCGAACCGGGCCTTATGGGCCCCGATTTCACCGCGGCCGAGGAGCCCTTGGCTCTCTTCGCCAGCTGGATGGCGGAGGCCGAGGCCAGCGAGCCCGACGATCCCAACGCCATGGCGCTCGCCACGGTGGACGCCCAAGGCGCGCCCAATGTGCGCATGATTCTCCTGAAGGGGGCCGATGAGCGCGGCTTCGTCTTCTATACCAATTGCGAGAGCGCCAAGGGGCTCGAGCTCGCCGCGGCCCCGCGCGCCGCGCTGCTGTTCTATTGGAAGAGCCTGCACCGGCAGATTCGCATCCGCGGTCCCGTCGAGCCGGTGAGCGCCGCCGAGGCCGACGCCTATTTCGCCTCCCGCTCGCGCGAGAGCCGCATCGGCGCCTGGGCGTCGAGCCAATCGCGGCCGCTGGCGAGCCGGGCCAAGCTCGAGGAGGCGGTGGCGCGCTATGGCGAGCGATTCGGGAAGGGCGAGGTGCCCCGGCCGCCGCATTGGCACGGCTATCGCGTCACCCCGCTCGAGATCGAGTTCTGGGCGAGCCGGCCCCACCGCCTGCATGACCGCATCGTGTTCCGGCGCGGCGCGCCCAACAAGCCTTGGGTCAAGACGCGGCTCTACCCTTGATCAAGCGGGCCTAACGGCCAGATCGGCCTAGCGCGTGCTGCCGGTCGGACTGTCGGAATAGCCCAAGGCCTGCATGTGCCGGATCAGATCGCCGAGGTCGTCATAGGCGAGACTGCGGTCGCGGCCGCCGGCATTGGCGATCGCGGGCCCGGACGTCTCGGGCGGCGCATTGTCCTCATCGCCGTCCGGCACGTAGAAGCTCGCCGCCGCCTGCACCGTGGGATTGTCGCCATTGGGCCCCGACGAGGAATCGATGGCATAGCGCACGCCGACTCCTTCTCGCGGATCACCGCCGCCCAATGGGTCCAGTGACTGGCATCGTCCTTGGCGAAGGGGCGCTCGACGTCGTGGTGGCGCAGGAGGCCGTTCCGCTGCAGCACCAGGAGAAAGCTCGTGCTGTTGGTGGCCTCGTCCACGCAGTCCTCTTGGCTCGGGTCGCTCGAGCCGAGAAAGTCCATGCTCGGCCGGTCGCTCGCCGTGCCGACCGTGGGCGCCACGCGCCGCTCCATCCAGCCGATGGCATAAGCAAGCGCCCGGCGCTCCTCGCGTGCGCTGTCGTCCCGTTCCACCCGCGCCATGAGATCGCGAAGCGCCGCGATATCGGCGGCGGAGAAGGTGAAGGGCGTCTGCGCCTTGCAGCCATAGGCATGGCAGATGGTGACGGTGTTGGCCTCCGGCGGCTTGGCCGCGAATTGCTCGAAATGGGCTTCCGGCGGCCCCTCCTGCTCATAGACGCAAGCACTGAGCGGCAACACGCCGAAGAGCGCCATGAGCAGGCGGCTATGATTCGACAGACGCAAGACCAGGACCCCGCGCGTACCGCTCTCGCGGCGTTCGACAGCATCCCTGGCCTTTATTGAGGATTGGTTAGGCTAGGGCGAAGCGGCGGCCCGCAGGCCTTCACTGGCCACCATCTCTTCGGCCCTATCGAGCCCGCGCGCGAAGCGGTCGAACATCTCGTCGATCTCGGCCTCGGTGATGATGAGGGGAGGGCAGATCGCGAGCGTGTCGCCGATGGTGCGGGTGATGAGCCCCTCATCCTGGACGAGCGCGCTTGCCCGCGTGCCCACATAGAGCTTGGGCGGGAAGGGCCGCTTGGTGGCTTTGTCGGCGACGAGCTCGACGGCCCCCATCAGCCCCATGCCGCGCGCCTCGCCCACCAGCGGATGGTCGGCAAGCGCCTTGAGCCGCGCCTGGAAGCGGGGGATGAGCCGGGCCGCTTTGCCGATAATGTCGTCGCGCTCATAGATCTCGAGCGCCTTGAGCGCGATGGCGGCGGCGAGCGGATGGCCGCCATAGGTGAAGCCATGGGCGAAGGCGCCGATCTTGCGGCTCTCGTCCAGCATCGCCTGGTAGACGGGCTCCGGCACGGTGACGGCGCCGAGCGGGGCATAGCCCGAGGTGAGGGCCTTGGCCATGCTGACGGTATCGGGCTTGAGCTTGAAGGCCTGCGAGCCGAACCAGGTCCCGAGCCGCCCGAAGCCGGTGATGACCTCATCGACGATGAAATGGATGTCGTAGCGGCGCAGCACCGCCTGGACGGCGTCGAAATAGCCCTCCGGCGGCACGATGACCCCGCCCGCCCCCATCACCGGCTCGGCGATGAAGGCGGCGATGGTGTCGGGACCCTCGCGCAGGATCAGCGCTTCGAGATTGGCGGCGAGCCGGCTGGCGAACGCCGCCTCGCTCTCGCCCGGCTCCGCGCCGCGATAATGATGCGGGCAATCGGCATAGAAGAAGCGGGGCAGCGGCAGGTCGAAATCGGCATGGTTGTTGGGCAGCCCGGTGAGGCTCGAAGCCCCAGCGTCACGCCGTGATAGGCGCGCAGGCGCGAGATGATCTTCTTCTTGGCCGGCAGCCCGCGGGCGTTGTTGTAGTACCAGACGAGCTTCACCTGGGTGTCGTTGGCCTCCGAGCCGGACGCGGTAAAGAAGACCTTGGAGGTGGGCGCGGGCGCGATGGCCTTGAGCTTCTCGGCGAGCGCCACGGCCGGATCGTGGCTCTTGGCCCCGAACAGATGGGCGAAGGGCAGCCGGGCCAGCTGCTCGCGGCCCGCCTCGACCAGCTCCGCATTGCCGTAGCCGAGCGCCGTGCACCATAAACCTGCCACGCCCTCGATATAGCTTCGGCCCGCCTCGTCGAAGACGCGGATGCCTTCGCCCCGCACGAGGATCGTGGGACCGGTGTCGCGGAAGCTCGCAAGTTCGGTATAAGGGTGCACGAGGCTCCCGACGTCGCGTCGCTGCGCGGGGTCAAGCGGCGGCATGGGACAATCCGGCGGGTTTGCTCTCAACGGACGGCAGGGTAAAGCATGGCTAGGCCTGAGGTCGCAACGGGGTTCGATCTTTGAGCGCGCGTTACGTGCAAAGCGAGGCGCACACCGCGACCTGGGCGCGGCGTCTGGCGCTTTTTTTCCTCCAGCTGCTGGTGCTGACCGTGGTGCTGGCCCGCTTCACCTCGTTGAGCACGCCGGCGGCGATGAACCTGCTCGCCGTGTCCTGTATCGGGCTCGTTCTGGCCATTCTGCTCGCGCTCGGGACGCTCATCCGCATCTGGTTCAGCGGTCAGCTCGGCGCGGCGCCAGGCCTTTGCCGGCATCGTCATTGCGCTGATCGGTCTCGCGCTCCCGCTGTGGTATCTCGCCCAATTCTTCATGCTGCCCTCGCTCACCGATATCGAGACGACGCCGCGGCAGCCGATCGACTTCAAGCAGCTCGCTTCCACGCGGCCGCCCGGCGCCAACCCCATCGAGGAGCCGGACGAGACCACCGCCGCGCTGCAGGAGCAGGCCTATCCCGACATCCGCCCCATGGAGCTCGAGCGCTCCTCGCGCGAGGTGTTCGACATGGTGGCCGAGGCGGTCAAGCGCCTCGGCTGGAAGGTGGTCATGACCGAGCCGCCGGGCGACGCCGGGGTCGGCCGCATCGAGGCCACCGACCGGACGATGATCATGGGCTTTACCGACGACGTTCTGGTCCGCGTCACCGGCGACGATGCGCATGCGCTGATCGATGTCCGCTCGGTGTCGCGCTATGGGCTGCACGATTTCGGCACCAATGCCGGGCGCATCCGCACCCTGTTCGCCGAGGTGAAGAGCGAGCTCGAGAAGGGTGAGACGACCGGGCTGGAAGAGGCGACGGAGACCGCGCCGGCCAAGAAGCTGAAGTCGGTCAGGAAGCGGGTGAAGAAGCGCCGCGGCACAGTGAGAAGGGCGCCGACAGCCCCGGAGTCCCGTCCGCCGCTACTAAGCCCCGACTGATCAAATGCTCCATATGGGCGAGCACCGACAGCGCCGCGGCCTGTTTGAGATCGGTGTCGAGGCCGCCATAGAGGCGCTCGACGATGCGGGGAATGAAGCTCTCGCCGTCATCGAGGCAGGCTAGGATCGTCTGCTCGCGCCAGCGCCGATGCATGAGATAGGCCTTGGCCACCCGTTGCGGCGTCTGGATGCGGCCGCCATGTCCCGGCAGGAAGATCTTGTCGTGGCGCTTGAGCAGCCGCTCGAGCGAGATGAGGAACTTGGCCATGTTGCCTTCCGGCGGTGCCACGACCGTCGTGTTCCAGCCCATGACGTGATCGCCGGTGAAGACCGTGCGCTGGCCGACCAGGGCGAAGCAGAGATGGTCCGGCGAGTGGCCGGGCGTATGCAGCACGTCGAGCGCGAAGCCCGCCCCCTTGATGGTGGTGCCGTCATCGAGCGTCTTGTCGGGCACGAAGGCCGCGTCGACGAAGGCGTCGCCGAGGCCCGGCGCACCGGCGCCGCGCCGCGATCCCGTGGGACCGTAGGCCAGGATCTCGCCGCCGAGCAGGGCCTGCAAGGCGCGCGCGCCGTCGCAATGGTCGCGATGGCTGTGGGTGATGAGGATCTGCGTGACCCGCTCGCCTTTGGTCGCCGCGGCGATCGCGCTCAAATGACGATCGTCATGGGGGCCGGGATCGATGATCGCGATCTTGCCGTGCCCCACGAGATAGGTGTTGGTGCCGAGGAAGGTGTAAGGGCCGGGATTGTTGGCGACGATGCGGCGCACCCCGTGCGCGACCTCTTCGGCCACGCCGTAATCCACCTCGACATTGCGATTGAAGGCGAGCTCCGCCGACATGGTCTCGGACCTAAGGTTGCACGCAAACCCGCAAGACTGATCTTAGCCGACTACCGGCGCGCGGTGGCGCCGCCTCTGCGACAAGCTTAACTGTGCAGGCGCATTTGGCGCAAAATGTGGCTTCCGCCTTGGCCCGGGGCGCGAAGCGCCTGAGAATAAAGGATAAAAGCGGAGCAGCCATGGTCGGAGTGGCAGGATTTGAACCTGCGACCCCCTGCTCCCGAAGCAGGTGCGCTACCAGGCTGCGCTACACTCCGATGGCTGAGAGGTGACGTATATAGACGGCCCGGCCGTGAGCCGCAAGAAAGCCATGGGTCCGGAAAAGCACGCGGTCGGCTGGAAGATTGGACGAACTCGCCTTATGAACTCGGTTTCTCGCACCTTTCGAACAACTACGGCCTGGGGTCGCAGCGCATGATCGAAGTGGATGTGGCGCTCGCGCTCGGCACCTTCGACCTCGAAATCGTCTTCGCCAACGAGGCGGGCATCACCGCTTTGTTCGGCCGGTCCGGCGCGGGCAAATCGATGACCATCAATTTGATCGCCGGGCTCGCCCGTCCCGACCGCGGCCGCATCGTGCTCGACGGCCGCACTTTGGTCGATACGGATGCGGCGATCTTCGTGCCGGCCCATCGCCGCCGCATCGGGCTCGTGTTTCAGGACGCCCAGCTCTTTCCTCATCTCACCGTGCGGCAGAATCTTCTCTTCGGCCGCTGGTTCGCGCCGCACCTCGAGCGCAACATCGCCTTTGCGTCCGTGGTGGAGACGCTCGGCATCGGCCATCTCTTGCAGCGCAAGCCCGCGCGGCTCTCCGGCGGCGAGACGCAACGGGTGGCGATCGGCCGCGCTTTGCTTGCCTCGCCCAAGCTCCTCCTCATGGACGAGCCGCTCGCCTCGCTCGACACCGAGCGCAAGCTCGAGATCCTTCCCCTCATCGAGCGGCTGCGCGACGAGTTCCGCATTCCCATCGTGTACGTGTCCCATGCCGTGGAGGAGGTGGCCCGGCTCGCCTCCCGCGTGGTGGTGCTGGAGCACGGCCGCGTGGTCGCCATCGGCACGGTCGAGGAGGTCTTGGGCGCCGGCTTGAGCTTTCCCGGCGAAAATCGCTTTGCGCGCTCGTCCATCATCACCGGGCGCCTGTCCGGCATCGACGCGGTTTACGGCCTCACCGAGATCGCGCACCCCGCCGGCACCATCTGGCTCGCCGGCCGCGCCGGTCCGCTCGGGCGCGACGTTCGCGTCGTCGTCAAGGCGACCGACGTCACGCTTGCCACGCTGCGCCCGCACGATCTGAGCGTCAGGACCACCCTTGCCGGCAGCGTGGCCAAGATCGAGACCGATGCCGGCCCGCTCGCTTCCGTCACGATCGACCTCGACGGCCATGGTCAGCTCGTCGCCTCCGCCACGCGCAAGGCGATCGACGAGCTCGGACTTAAGCGCGGCGATCGCGTCTTCGCGCTGGTGAAAACGGTCGCGCTCGACGAGCGCGCCGTGGCTGAGATCGAGCCGTGAGGCCTCCTGCCCGTGCCGGAGGAAGAGCCTGAGTGAAGAGCCTCATCGTCACCGCCGATGATTTCGGTCTGGCGGTTCCCGTGAACGAAGCCGTCGAGCGCGCCCATCGCCAGGGCGTGCTGTCGGCCGCGAGCCTGATGGTGGGCGCCCCGGCCTTCGCCGATGCCGTGGCGCGCGCGCGCGATCTGCCCTCCCTCGGCGTCGGCCTGCATGTGACGCTGCTCGACGGGCGCCCCGTGCTGCCTCCCGGCGAGGTGCCGGGTCTCGTGGGGCCCGACGGCCGGTTCCGGCGCGACCCTGTCCGCTTCGGCACGGCACTCTATTTTTCCCCCGAGCTGCGCCGCCAGGCCGACGCCGAGATCGACGCGCAATTCGAGCGCTTTGCCGGCACGGGGCTTCCGATGGATCACGTCAACGGCCATTGGCACTTCCATATGCACCCCGTCGTCCTGCGCGCGATCGTGCGGAACGCGGAGCGCTTCGGCGCCCCGCCGGTCCGCATTCCGCTTGAGCCCTTCGGCCCTTCGTTTCGCGCCAACCGGGACCATAGGTTGGGCCGGCTCGCGCGCTCGCTCTTCTATTCCCTGCAAACGCGGCGCATGCGCGCGCCCTTGCGCGCCGCTGGCCTCGCCGCCAACGATCATCTGTTCGGGCTCTACGATACGGGCGCCTTGAGCGAGGCCCGCCTGCTCGCGCTGCTCGAGCAGCTCCCGGAAGGTGTCTCCGAGCTCTATTGCCATCCGGCCACGAAGCGCTGGGACGGCCCCGACAATCTCCCTCCCGACTACCAGCCCGAAGCGGAGCTTGCCGCCCTCCTCAGTCCCGCCGTCAAAAGCAAGATCGCCGCCTCCGGTCTGAAGCCTCTGTCCTTTCGCGCGGCCCTTGACGGCGGTCGCGAACCCCCGGCCTGATGCGCCGGAACGATCGCGAGGGGATGGGCGTGGCAAAGGGGACGAGCGGCGTGAAGACCGGGATGATCCTCGGCGCCTTGGTGGGGCTCGCGCTCGCCACCGGCCTCATCATTCATTTCGGCTGGCGCCAGGTCGCCGATGCGGCGCTCGCCGCGGGCTGGCAGGGGCTTGCCGCCATCACCGCCATTTATTTCGTCTGCCTCCTGCTCTGTGCGCTCGCCTGGCGCGCGATCCTGCTCGACGCGCCGCGCCACGCTCTTCTCGTCTGCCTGTGGGCGCGCTGGCTGCGCGAAAGCATCGGCAATCTCGCTTTGGTGCCGACGGCGGGCGAGCTCGCCGGCGCCCGCGAATTGACCCTGTTCGGCGTGCGTCCGGGCATGGCCGGGGCGAGCACCGTCGTCGATCTGACGCTGGAATTGTTGAGCCAGATCGTCTTCACCCTGTTCGGCCTCGTCCTGCTGCTGACCTGGTATCAGGACAAGCAGATCGGCGCGTGGCTCGTGACCGGCATCGCGCTCTCGGTGCTCGCCGCCGCGGGCTTCATTCTCGCCCAACGCCAAGGCCTGTTCATCCTGCTGGAGCGGCTGCCGGAGCGGCTCAATATTAAATGGGCGTGGAAGGCGTTGCCGGCCGCCGAAAGCGTGCATGCCGGCATCCACAAGATCTACGCCCATCGCCGGCGCATTCTGGCGGGCCTTGGCCTCCATCTTGCCGCCTGGGTCGTCGGCGCCGGCGAGGCCTGGGTGGGCTTGCGCTTCATGGGCCATCCGCTCATCTGGTCGGACGCCTTGATCCTGGAGAGCGTGGCCTTCGCGCTGCGCACGGCGACCTTCGTCGTGCCCTCGCGCATCGGGGTCCAGGAGGGCGGCTATATCGTGCTCGGGAGCCTGTTCGGCCTTTCGCCGGACGTGGCACTCGCTTTATCGCTGTTGAAGCGCGCCCGCGAATTGGCGACGGGCCTGCCCTGCCTGATCCTCTGGCAGAGTGTCGAGGCGCGGCGGCTCTTGTGGCGGCAGCAACCCTCACGCTCCCGGCGCTGAGGGGAGCGGTCTGCTCAGCTCTCCGGCGAGCAGCTTGTCGCCCTGCTTGGTGAGCGAGCTGACGAGCGCATCGGCGCCGCCCGATTTCAACACGGCGCCGAACTCCGCCCGGCGGGTGGCGAGCTCGCTGATGGTGCCGTTGAGATAGACGTCGATGACTTTCCACTCGCCCCCGATCTTGCGCAGCAGATAGTTGAGCGCCACGGTCTTGCCGTCGGACTGGACGATCTGCGTCTTGACGATCTTGTCCCCGTTCGGCCGGTCGACGGCTTCCAGCACCTCGAACTGCTCGCCGGAGAAGCCATCGAACCGGCTGGCATAGGTGGCCGTCGTCATGCGCGCGAAGGCATGGACGATGCTTTGCTGCTGGGCCGCGGACAGCGCGCTCCAGCTCGGCCCGACCGCGATCTGCGACATGACCGCCAAATCGTAGGTCTTGGCGAGGACGGGCGCGAGCTTGTCGTAGCGGCCTTTGAGCCCGAGCTGCTTCGCCTGCTTCATCGTGTCGAGCAGCGCGCCATAAAGGCTGTCGATGCGCGAGGCAGCGGGATCGCTGCTGGCGCCATGCCCCTTGATGGGCGCGACGAGCGGCAGCGTCAGCGCCAGCAGGGCGACCAAGAGGGTGCGCCTGACTCTGTTCACCGGCCCAAAAATCATTGCGCCCCGGGCACCGTGTTGGCCACCATCTCCTGCTCTTTCGTTGCAGGGATGGTCACCTTCCAGCCGGCGACGGTTGCCACCGAGGCCGTTGCCTGCCCGTCCGCCGGGCTCGGCGCATAGCGGCCCGCGGTCCAGCCGCTCGTTTCCAGCGCCTCTTGCAGCTCGGCCTGCCGCTTCTGATCCACGACGCTACGCAGCATGGAATAGAAATCGATCGAGCTGTCCTCGAGCGCCTCCATCTGGTCGGCCTGGCCCAATTTGGTGAACGGGCTCGCCACCGAGCCGGCGACGGTCAGATTGTTGACCGTGGTCGCGAGCTGGGTCCCGAACAGTCCTCCGGCCGGGATCGTGGCGACGAACTCGCCCGTCGTTCCGATCAGGTCGCGCACATTGGTCGGCCCGATCACCGGCAAGACGAGGTAGGGACTCTTGCGCATGCCCCAGACATAGAGCGTCTGCCCAAGATCGCCGGATTGGCGCGGCAGATCTTTGCGCGACGCGACGTCGAACAGGCCGCCCACGCCGATCGTGGAGTTGATGGCGAAGCGGCTCGCCGTCGTCGCCGCCGCCTTCAAGCGCAGCTGCAACAGATCGTTGGCAAAGACCATCGGCTCGGCGAGATTGCCGGCGAAGGACTCGACCGAATTGCGCACGCCCTCCGGGACGCCGTGTCGACATAGGCCTTGGCCACCGGATAGATCACCGCGTGATTGAAGCGCTGATTACGCTCGAACACCGAGCGGTTCATCTTTTCGAACGGATCGCGGACGGCTTGCGGTTCGTCGGGCAGAGAGGCCACGTCGGTCGGCGCGTCGACCGCTGCGTGCTCGCCTTTCGCATCGGCCGGTTGGGTGTGTGACGCAAGGAGCTCGGGCGAGGTGACCGTGGGCCCGCTCGCGGCGCAAGCCGACAGCCCAGCCGCAAGCATCGCGGCAGCCATCATCCGCCCCAAAATGGAAAGCCCTCGGACGCTCATTCGCCCCCACCCGTTGATGGGTCTATAGTGCGGTCGGATCGGATCCGCCGAAAAGTCGAAAGTTCCCTAGAATGCATTTTACCTGTGAAATTGGCCGCTTGGCTCTGGCCAATTTTAACTCTCTTAACGATTACAGGCTGCGTCTATGCCCTTTTTGCGGCGGCCCTGCTGCGGCGATTTGCCCAAAAATCGGCCATTTCCGGGCTTTCCAGCCCCGGGCTGACGGTTCTGAAGCCGCTTTGCGGGGCCGAGCCTGGGCTTGAAACAAATCTCGCGACCTTTTGCGCGCAGGACTATGCGGGCGCCGTCCAGCTCGTTTTTGGCGTCCATGATTCGGCCGACCCGGCGGCAGCCATCGTGCGGCGGCTGCGAGCAGCGCTTTCCGGACCAGGATATCGAGCTCGTGGTCGACCCGAGCCTGCATGGCAGCAATCGAAAAATTTCCAATCTTGCCAATATGCTGGCCGCGGCCAGGCACGGCATCATCGTGGTGTCGGACAGCGATATCCGGGTGGGCCCGGATTACCTCGCGGGTGTCGTGTCGGCGCTGGCAGAGCCGGGCGTCGGCATCGTGACCTGCCTCTATCATGGCATCCCCGTCGCGCGGGCTGTGGTCCAGCCTCGCCGCGGCGGCCATCAATCATCATTTCCTGCCGAGCGTCTTGGTGGGGCTCGAAGCTTGGGCTCGCGCGGCCCTGCTTCGGCTCGACCCTCGCGCTCCGCGCCGAGACCCTCGACCGGATTGGCGGATTTCAAGGCCTTCGCCAACCTGCTCGCCGACGATTATGCGATGGGCGAGGCCGTGCGCGGGCTCGGCCTGACCGTGGCCATCGCGCCGCTCCTTGTCGGCCATACTTGCGCGGAGGAAAGCTTGGGCGCGCTGCTCAGCCATGAGCTGCGCTGGGCGCGCACCTTGCGCAGCCTCGATCCGTTGGGCTATGCGGGCTTGGTGATCACCCATCCCTTGCCGCTCGCCCTTGCCGCCGCCGCTCTGCAAGGCTTCGGCGCCGCCGGCATCGCCCTCATTGCGCTTGCCCTTGCTTGCCGGTTCGTGGTTTCGCTACAAATCGGCGCCAGGGCGGCGTGGGGGAGAGGGGCGTTTCGCCCTTCCTCAGTCCTGCTGCGCGACCTGTTGAGCTGCTATGATGTATGTGGCCGGCTTCCTGCCGGCACCGATCGTCTGGCGGGGTCATCGCTACGAGCTTCAGTCCGATGGGACGCTGACGCCGAGCTGAGGGGAAAGTCTCATGCGCACGCTCTTCCTGCAGGCCCCCTCTTTCGACGGCTTCGACGGCGGCGCCGGCGCGCGCTACCAGGCGAAGCGCGAGATCCGCTCGTTCTGGTATCCGACCTGGCTCGCCCAGCCCGCGGCCCTGGTCGAGAACTCGAAGCTCATCGACGCGCCGCCGCACGGCTGAGCTTCGCCGACATCGCGCCCTAGGCGCGCGAATACGAGCTCATGGTCCTGCACACCTCGACGCCGTCCTTCGCAGCGACGTCAAGACGGTCGAGGCGCTGAAGGAGCTCAATCCGAGCCTCAAGATCGGCTTCATCGGCGCCAAGGTCGCGGTCGAGCCGAAGGAGAGCCTGGAGGCGTCCCCGGCGATCGATTTCGTCGCCCGCAACGAGTTCGACTTCACCATCAAGGAAGTCGCCGACGGCCGCGACTGGAGCAAGATCGCCGGCCTGTCCTACCGCAACGCCGACGGCGTCATCGTGCACAATGCCGATCGCGCGATCCTCGAGGACATGGACGCGCTGCCCTTCGTGACGCCGGTCTATAAGCGCGACCTCGTCATCGAGAATTATTTCATCGGCTATCTCAAGCATCCCTACATCTCCTTCTATACCGGCCGCGGCTGCAAATCGCGCTGCACCTTCTGCCTCTGGCCGCAGACCGTCGGCGGCCATCGCTACCGCATGCGCAGCGTCGGCCATGTCATCGAGGAGATGAAATGGGCGGCCGACGCCTTCCCGCAGGTGAAGGAGTTCTTCTTCGACGACGACACCTTCACCGACGATCTGCCGCGCGCCGAGGCGATCGCCAAGGAGCTCGGCAAGCTCGGCGTCACCTGGTCGTGCAACGCCAAGGCCAACGTGCCGCGCGAGACGCTGAAGGTGCTGAAGGACAACGGCCTGCGCCTGCTGCTGGTCGGCTACGAATCCGGCAATCAGCAGATCCTGCACAACATCAAGAAGGGCATGCTGGTCGACGTCGCCCGCCGCTTCACCAAGGACTGCCACGAGCTCGGCATCGTCATCCACGGCACCTTCATCCTCGGCCTGCCGGGCGAGACCAAGGAGACGATCGAGGAGACCATCCGCTTCGCCAACGAGATCAACCCGCACACGATCCAGGTCTCGCTCGCCGCGCCCTATCCCGGCACCTTCCTCTACAAGCAGGCGCGCGAGAACAATGGCTGGCTCGACGAGGATCAGGAGCTGATCGACGAGCTCGGCATGCAGATCGCGCCGCTGTACTATCCGCATCTCAGCCATACCGAGATCTTCGACTCGGTCGAGGACTTCTACAAGCGCTTCTATTTCCGCGCGCCGAAGATCGCCTCCATCGTCGGCGAGATGGTGCGCAGCCCCGAGATGATGAAGCGGCGCCTGCGCGAAGGCGTGGAGTTCTTCCACTTCCTGCGCGAGCGGCGCGAGATCGCCGCCTAATCGGTGTCGGTCGGAGGCGGCGGCTCGCTCGCCGGCGCGGACTTCCGCGGCGGTCCCATCAGGATCGGCTGAAACAGCACGGCCGCGGCGAGCGTGGTGACCAGCGAGAGGCTCAACAGCTTGCCCATGCTCGACGTGCCGGGATGGTTCGACAGCCACAGGCTGGCGAAGGCGGTCGCGGTCGTGAGCGCGCTGAACAAGACGGCGCGGGTGAGCGAGGAGGCGAGCAGGCTCGTCTCCCCCTCGCGCCAGGCGAGCACGTAATAGATCTTGAACGCCACGCCGACGCCGAGCAGCAGCGGCAGCGCGATGATGTTGGCGAAGTTGAGCGGCAGTCCCAACAGCACCGTGAGCTCGAGCGTGACGACGCCGGCCAGCAGCAGCGGCACGAGCGTCACCAGCACGTCGCTCATGCGCCGCAGCGCAATGAGCAGGATCAGCGTGATCGAGACGAGCGCAAAGCCCGCCGCCTGAATGAAGGCGCGCACGATGGTGTTGGCCGATTCCTGGATGAGGATCGGCGTCCCCGTCGCCTCGGGCGCGACCGTTGAGCACGGCGGCGGCGAAGCGCTCCATCGCCGCATTGTCGTTCTGGTCGCCTTTGGGCCTGACCTCGATGCGCGCCCTGCCGTCCTCGGCCACCCATTCTTGCGTCAGCTCTTCGGGCAGCCGGTCGATGGTGACGCGTTCCGGCGCTAGGCTTGCGCGCACCTGGTCGAGCCTGAGCTTCAGCCCGCTCGAGCAGCGCCGTCTCGACGGCGGCGCGGCGCGCGGGGTCGGCCGTCGGCGAGCGCCGTCAGCGATTGCGCGAGATTTTGCCTGAGCGTTGCGTCCTCGCCGCTGCCGGGATTCTCGCGGAACGCCTTGGCGGCATCGTTGAGCGCCTGTTTCGTCTCGGCGTCGCTGGGCGGCGCCTTGACCTCCGCCACATCGAGGGTCGGGGCCGAGAATGGCCGCCGCATCCTCGATGAGCGCGAGCTTCTCGTCCTGGTCCTGCGGCACGAAGCTTTGCAGCGTCACCGTGCCGTAAACCTCGGGCAGGGCGTCGAGCCGCCGCGCCAGCGCCTCGGCCGTCGTCGAGCGACGGCGCCAGCACCTTGATCGCGTTCGGCGTCGTGGCCTGGTCCTGCATCAGATCGCGTAAGGTCGCGACCGACTCGACCTTGGCGCTGCGCAGATTGAGAGGATTGAAGTCGAATTCGAGGTGGCGAAAGAGCGGCAGCCCCGCCGCCACCGCGAGCGCCGGCCAGGATCAGGATCGGCACGCGGTGGCGCGCCATGAAGCGGTCGACCGGCGCCAGGCTGCGATAGCCGATCGCGCTCGGGCTCGGCCGGCGGCGCGAGCAGCGTCAGACAGCGCGGGCAACAGGGTGACGCTGGTGATGAAGGCCACGAGCATGCCGGTGCCGGCGATCAGCCCGAGCTCGGACAGGCCGCGATAGTCGGTCGGCACGAAGGCATAGAAGCCGGCGGCGGTCGCGGCGGCGGCAAGGGTGAGCGGCCGCGCGATCGTCGCCGGCGGCGGTGGCGAGCGCGGCGTGGAGGTCGTTGTCGCGATGGCGCTCGCGGCGGTAGCGCACCGCGAATTGGATGCCGAAATCGACGCCGATGCCGACGAACAGAACGGCGAAGGCGACCGAGATGAGGTTGAACGCGCCGACCATGGCGAGGCCGAGCGCCGCGGTGATCGCGAGCCCGACCGACGAGGCTGAGCATGACGGGAAGGATGATGCGGCCCGAGCGCAGCGCGAGAAAGAGAATGAGCAGCACCGCCGCCGCGGTCAGCAGCACGTTGAGCAGCGCGCCGTCGGCGACCGTGGCGAACTCCTCGTCGGCCATGGCGACCGGGCCGGTCAGGCGGACCGTGACGCCCTTGTCCGGCGTGAGCCCGAGCGTGGCGGCCGTGGCGCGGATCGTGTCCGACGCCGCGGCGCCCGGCTCGAGCGCGCCATAGTCGAGCTTGGGCTTGACGCGGATGAAGCGGCGGAGCTCGCGCGGGGAGGGCGCCGCACCGGTCATGAGCTCGCTCCAGGAGAAGGCCGCGGGGCGCCCCGCCAACAGCGCGTCGATGGTGGTCGAGAGCCGGGCAAGCGGCGTGGCGAGGTCCTTGAGCGTGATGGCGCCCGCCTGCACGCCCTTGCGGGATGATGGCGAGCGCCTCGGCCAGACCGCGCAGCGTCGGATCGGCGGCGAGCGTGGCGAGGAAGGGTTGCGCCCGGATCAGCTCGTCGGTGGTGCGCTTGACCTCGGCGACCGACAGGAACAAGAGGCCGTTCTTCTCGAAAAAGGGGCCGCCCTCGATCTCCTGCACCGCTTGGATATGCTCCGGGCTCTTGGCGAGCGCGGCGGCCAAAGTCTTGGCGCGCGCCGGAGGCCTGCTCGGGCGTGGCGCCGTCCACGACCACGAGGAGGGTGTCCACCTGCTGCGGAAATGCCGCATCGAGCTGCAATTCGCGCTGGCGCCAGGGCAATTTCGAGGAGATGAGCTGGCTGTTGTCGGTGTTGATCGCGAATTTTTCGTAAGTGTAGGCGACAGCGCCGAAGGTTAGTGCCGAGGCGACCAAGAGCGTAAGGCCCGGACGCCGGCAGCAAGCCTTGACAACGTTGACGACTACAGTCTCAAGCATTTCGCAATAGTGACGGGGTAGTGGCGACCGGTGCCCGCTTGTTTGGTCAGATCGAGTTGAGCCGGTCTGGAGACAAAGGGCATGCGCCGATGTTGCAGGGATTTGTGTCGAGCCGGCGACACCGAAGCGTCTTGACCGCCGGGCTGCCTCGCAGGCTAATGAAGGCCTTCGGGTGGGGCAATCGGGCTTCCCAAACTGGTCTGGCTCATGAAAGTCATCTTGGCGCAGCCGCGCGGATTCTGTGCAGGTGTCGTCCGGGCCATCGAGATCGTGGAGCGGGCGCTCGAGAAGTATCGGCGCGCCCGTCTATGTGCGCCACGAGATCGTCCACAACCGCCATGTCGTCGAGAGCCTGAAGGCCAAGGGGGCCCGCTTCGTCGAGGAGCTGTCCGAGGTGCCGCCCGGCGCGGTGACGATTTTCAGCGCCCATGGGGTCTCGCGCGCCGTCGAGCTGGACGCCGACGCCCGCGGCTCTGGCGGTGCTCGACGCGATCTGCCCGCTCGTGGCCAAGGTGCACCATGAAGGGCAGCGCTATTTGGACCAAGGCCGCGTGGTGATCCTGATCGGCCATGCCGGCCATCCCGAGGTCGAGGGCACCATGGGCCAGCTCAAGGGCGAGGTGCATCTCATCCAGAGCAAGGAGGATGTCGAGCGGCTCGACATCGCCGCTCGATACTCCCGTCGCCTACATCACCCAGACGACGCTGAGCGTGGACGATACGCGCGCCACCATCGTGGCGGTGCGGAACCGCTTCAGCGACGTGGTGGGCCCCGAGACCCGCGACATCTGCTACGCCACGCAAAACCGGCAGACCGCCGTGCGCGAGCTCGCCACCTTGGTCGATCTGATCCTCGTCGTCGGCGCCAGCAACAGCTCGAATTCAAACCGCCTGCGCGAGATCGGCGCCGAATGCGGCGTGCCGAGCTATCTCGTCGCCGATGGCAGCGACGCTCGATCCGGACTGGTTCGCCGGCTGCGACACCATCGGCCTCACCGCCGGCGCGTCGGCGCCGGAAACCCTGGTCGATGACGTGATCGCATCGCTCGCGCGCTTCGGCCCGCTCGAGGTGACGACGCTGTCCGGCATCGAGGAAAAAGTTCGACTTCCGGCTGCCGCACGAGCTGGTCGGAGCCTGGATGCCGTCGCGCACGCAACGGAGCCCATGGGTATTCCTCTCGGTCAGGCCTTGGCAGTTGGCGCCTATGTCGTCCGCCAGCATTTGCGCGGCCGCAAGCGCTATCCGCTGGTGCTGATGCTCGAGCCGCTGTTCCGCTGCAATCTCGCCTGCGCCGGCTGCGGCAAGATCGATTATCCCGACGAGATCCTGAATCAGCGCCTGTCGGTCGCCGATGCCTCGGCGCGATCGACGAATGCGGCGCGCCGGTCGTCGTGCTCGCCGGCGGCGAGCCGCTGCTGCACCGGGAGCTTCCCGAGATCGTCGAGGGCGCGCTTGCCAAGGGCAAATTCGTCACCGTCTGCACCAACGCGCTGCTGATGGAGAAGAAGCTCGATCTCTATCGGCCGCATAGCCGCTTCAACTGGTCGGTGCATCTCGATGGCGACAAGGAGATGCACGACAAATCGGTGTGCCAGAACGGCGTCTACGATCGCGCCGTCGCGGCCATCAAGACGGCCAAGGCGACCGGCTTCCGCGTCAACATCAACTGCACGCTGTTCAACGACGCCGAGCCCGCGCGCGTCGCCGACTTCTTCGACACGTCAAGGCGCTCGGCGTCGACGGCATCACGGTCTCGCCGGGCTATGCCTATGAGCGCGCGCCGGACCAGCAGCATTTCCTCAACCGCACAGCGACCAAGCAGCTGTTCCGCGACATCTTCCGCCGCGGCAGCGGCGGCAAGCATGGCCGTTCTTCCAGTCGGGCCTGTTCCTCGATTTCCTCGCCGGCAATCAGACCTATCACTGCACGCCCTGGGGCAACCCGACCCGCACCGTGTTCGGCTGGCAGCGGCCCTGCTATCTGCTCGGCGAAGGCTACGCCAAGACCTTCAAGGAGCTGATGGAGGACACCGACTGGGACAAATACGGCACCGGCAATTACGAGAAATGCGCCGACTGCATGGTGCATAGCGGCTTCGAGGCGACCGCCGTCATCGACGCGGTCAAGAAGCCGTGGAAGGTCGCGCGCGTCGCGCTGCCGGCGTCAAGACCGAGGGCCGATGGCGCCGGACATCCCGCTCGATCGCCAGCGGCCGGCCGAATACGTGTTCTCGCGCCACGTCGAGCAGAAGCTAGCCGAGATCCGGGAAGCCGAGGCCGCGCGCCGAGCAGGTCAGTGGCAGCGGAATAGCCCGGCCATGGCGCGCGCCGTGTCAGCCGCAAGCCGCAGCGAGCGCGGTGAGCTGAGCGGGGTCGCTGGCCGAGCGCGGCGAGCAGCCGCCGCAATATCGACGCCGCCGTCGCTGCGCATGGCCGCGAGCGCCGCGGGAGGAATGTCGCGCGTCGCAGGATCGGCGACCACGCGCAGCACCGCGAAGGGCAGCCCATGGCGCGTGGCGAGCTGCGCCACGACGTGGCTTTCCATGTCGGCCGCGACGGCGCCGGTTGCCGCGTGCAGCGCCCGCTTCTCCGCAAGCGATGTCAGCGGGCGATCGACGCCGGCGATGGTCGACGGGCTCGGCCGCGCCGATGGCCTTGGCGATGCGGGCGGTCCAGTCCGGATCGGCGGCATAGGTCGCGCCGTCATGCACGACCTCGCGTGCCGACGAGACAGGTCCCCGGCGTCAAGCCTGGCGCCAGACCCGCGGCAATGCCGAAGCTGATGATGGCCTGGCCGCCTTCGGCCAGCGCCTGCTCGATGAGCTGCGCAAGCTGCGCGGCATCGCCGCCGCCGGCGACCGCGCTGCACGCCGCTCGGACCGCGCGGCGATGCGCGCCTCGGCGCGCAAGCCCGTCGCGGCGATGACGAAACCCGCTTGGCGCTCGCGCGCTCACATCCCGACCAGAACGGACTTGGCGTTGGCGGCTTTCAGATTGCGGTAGCGGGCCAGCGCCCAGAGCGGAAAGAATTTCGCATAGCCGTGATAGCGCAGATAGAAGACGCGCGGGAAGCCGGTGGCGGTGAAGCGCTCCTCCGTCCAGAAGCCGTCCTCGCCTTGCGCTTGCCGCGAGATAGGCGACGCCCTTGGCGACCGCCGGATGCTCGACCTCGCCCGCCGCCATCAGGCCGAGCAGCGCCCAGGCGGTCTGCGAGGCCGTGCTCGGCGCGGGCTCGTAGCCTTTGTAGTCGAGCTTGTAGCTCGTCGCCGTCCTCGCCCCAGCCGCCGTCCGTCATTCTGGATCGACAGCAGCCAGTCGACGGCCTTGCGCACGGCGGGCGATGCGGATCGACGCCGGCGGCGTTGAGCGCGCAGAGCACCGACCAGGTGCCGTAGATGTAGTTCATGCCCCAGCGGCCGTACCAGCTGCCGTCCTTCTCCTGCGTGTCGCAGCAGATAGGCGATCGCCGCGGTCGAGCGCGCTCGCTCTTGCCCGCGCGTCTCGCCGAGCTGGGCCAGCATGGACACGCAGCGCGCCGTCACGTCGGCGGTCGGCGGATCGAGCAGCGCGCCGTGATCGGAGAAGGGGATCTGGTTGAGGTAGTAGTAGTCGTTGTCGGCGTCGAAGGCGCCCCAGCCGCCGTTCGTGCTCTGCAGGCCGATCGACCCATTCGCTGCCCGCGCGCCATCGCCTCGCCGAATATGTCGCGCGCGCTCGTCCGGCATGCGCGCGGAGGCGCGGTCCATGGCCATGACCACGACGGCGGTATCGTCGAGATCGGGATAGTGCGGATTGGCGTATTGGAAGGCCCAGCCGCCGGGGCGCACGTCGGGACGCGTCGCCGCCCAGTCGCCGACCGTGTCGAGCACCTGCAGCGGCTTCAGCCAGTCGAGGCTCGCCACGGCGCGCCGCTCGCATTCGGCGCCGCCCACTTCCAGCAGCGCATGCGCGGCGAGCGCCGTGTCCCAGACCGGCGAGAGGCAGGGCTGGCAATAGGCCTCGTCCTCCTTGACCACCAGCAGCCTCTCGATCGACGCGCGCGCGCGTACGGACGCGTCGGGTCGTCCGGCGGATAGCCCAAGCGCGTCGAACATCAGCACCGAATTGACCATGGCCGGGAAGATCGCGCCGAGCCCGTCCTCGCCGTTCAGCCGCTCGGTGACGAAGGCGACGGCGCTTGTCGATGGCGCGCGCGCGCATCGCCTTCGGGAAATAGGGCTCGACCGCGCGCAAGCACGCGGTCGATGGCGCCGAAGATCTGCGACCACGGCCAGTCTGATGCGGGCCCTTGGGCCAGTGGCGCACCTCCTCCGGCGGCGTGACGAACAGCTCGTCGATGCCGCACGCCTTTCGGATTGCGCGCCCGCGGCTTCAGCGCCTTCAGCACGATGAGCGGCACCAGCACCGTGCGCGCCCAGTAGGAGACCTTGTCGAGATGGAAGGGGAACCAGCGCGGCAGGAGCATGATCTCGACCGGCATCACCGGCACGCCGCGCCAGGGCATGGCGCCGTAGAGCGCGAGCAGATTGCGCGTGAAGACGTTGCTGTGCGGCGGCGCCGCCATGGGCGAGGATCCACGCGCGCGCGCGCGCCATATGCGGCGCGTCGACGCCATCGCCGATCATCTTCAGCGCGAAATAGGCCTTCACGCTGGCGCTGATGTCGGAGGCGCCCTCGTGGAACAGCGGCCAGCCGCCGTCTGCGGACTGGATGCGGCGGAGATAGCGCGCGATCTTCGCTTCGAGCGCGGCGTCGACCGGCTCGCCGAGGTAATGGCGCATCAGCACGTATTCGGCCGGGATCGTCGCGTCGGCCTCGAGCTCGAAGACCAAATGGCCGTCCGCGCCGCTGCAGCGCGCAGAGCGCCTCGCGTCGCCGAGCCGATCGACGCCTTCGAGCTCGGTCCGTGCGCGGCGCGTTGCGCGCCGTCCGGCGCCGGAGCGACGGCGCTGTCGTTCCTCGGTCTCATCCGCTCATGCGCGATCCGCTCATCAGCGTCTGTTCATCACGAGTTCGCGCGGCCCTGTTGCCGGAGCGGATCGCGCCCTCGATGGTGGCCGGCAGGCCCGTCGCCGTCCAGTCGCCGGCGAGAAACAGATTGCGCCAGCGCGTTTCCGCGCTCGGGCGCTCGGCATTCTCCTGCGGCAGGGCGGCAAAGGTGGCCCGGCGCTCCTTGACGATCTGCCAGGGCGGCAGCGCTCGCCGCAGGCCGGTGAGCGTCGCGACCTCGCGCCAGATCTGCCGCGCCAGCTCTCGCGCGCCGCTTCGATCAAGCGGTCGGCGGCGCTGATGGTGACGGACAGCCGCTCGGGGAAGGCGAACAGCCATTCGGTCGTGCCGTTGATGATGCCGAGGATGGGCGGCAAGCCCGGCGGCGGCGCGATCTTGAAATGCGCGTTGAGGATGGCGCGGAAGTTCGTTCGGCGCGGTGAGGTCCGGGAGGAGCAGCGGCGCGACCGCGGCCGGAACGGCGAGGATGACCGCATCGTCGGCGCGAGCGCGACCGTGTCCTCGCCGAAATCGAGCGCGCGCGACCTCGCTCGTCGGCAAGCTCGATGCGGCGCAGCTGATGGTCGAAGCGCAGCTTGGCGCCGTGGCGCTCGAGATAGGCGAGCGCCGGATCGATGAAGGCGGCGGAGAGCCCGTCTTCGGCCACCAGCGGCCGGCAGGCCTGGCCGCCGCGCGCCAGCGTCTCGCGCAGGACTGCGCCGGCGAGCGCGCGCCGAGCCTCGCGCCGGCTCGGTGTTGAGCGCGGCCAGCAGCACGGGCCGCACAGAGGCGCTCATAGAGCGGCCCGCTGCAGGCCATGACCTCGCCGATGGTCGCGTCGCGCCGCGGGCAGCAGCAGCGCCGAAGCGCGAGATAGTCCAGCGCGCGCGTGCCCGGCACGCGCCGCGGCGCGGAGAAAATCCACCAGGGCAGCGGCCCGTCGTTGGGACGCAGCAGCCAGCGCTCGCCGGAGGCCAGATCGGCGAAGGCGAACTCGGCCTCGTCGGGCCCGACGAGCGTGTCCTCGCCGCCGATCGTCTTCAGATAGGCGAGCGCGGCGCGATTGGCGGAGAGCAGGAGATGATTGCCGTTGTCGATGGTGAGGCCGAGCGCCGGCTCGAAATAGGAGCGGCAGCGGCCGCCGGCGTGGCGCGCAGCTCGTGCACGACGACTTCGCGGCCCGTCCCGGCGAGGCGACCGCCGCCGACAGGCCGGCAAGCCCGGCGCCCGACGATATGGACCGTGCCCTCGCCATCAGAAGAGGCCGTAGCGCAGGACCGCCCAGAGGAATTGCCGCTTCGACGGCCGCACTCTCACGCCGCGGCGCCGTCCAGCCGCGCGCGACGAGCTTGTCGAGGATGCGGCGATAGACCGCGGCCATCATGCGCGGCGAGCGCACGGTCTGTCGCGGCGCAGCGCGGCCATGACCGCGTCGGCTTCGTCGAAATGCCTGCGGGCGCGCGCGGCGACGATGCGCGCAGGCCGGTCCGAGCGCGGGATGCGGCCAGCACCGTGGCGATGGTCTCGTCCTGCGATGCCGGCCTCGACCAAGGCCTCCTTGCGGCAGATAGAGCCGGCCGATGCTCGGCGTCCTCGTCGAGGTCGCGCAGGATATTGGTCATCTGCAAGGCGCGGCCGAGCTGATGCGACAAGCGCCGTCCCGCTCTCGTCCTCGATGCCGAAGATCCGGACCGAAAGCCGGCCGACCGCCGACGCCACGCGGTCGCAATAGAGATCGAGCGCCGCCCATTTCGGCGCGCGGATGTCGCGGCGCACGTCCATCTCCATGCCGTCGATGACGGCGAGGAAATCCTCCTGCGGAGGCCGAAGGCCTTGACCGGCCCGGCGAGCCCTTGCGTGAGCTCGGTCGTGCCCTGGCCGGCATAGAGGCGCGCGATATCGGCCCGCCAGCGGTCGAGCTCGGCGAGGCGCGCGGAGCGCGGCCGGCCATCGTCGGCGATGTCGTCGACCGCGCGGCAGAAGGCGTAGACCTCATACATCGCCTCGCGCTGCGGGGCGGCAGGATGCGCATGGCGAGATAGAAGGAGCTCTGCCGTGGCGACCGGCGCCGACGCCTCGCTCATCGCGCTCTGCGCGCTCCGCCGACGCTCATGGCCGGTCACCCGCGTGCGCGAGCCGTGCCGCGAGCGTGGCCGCGGCTCCTTGCGTCGCCTGCCACAGCGCGCCTTGCTTGGTGAGATGCACGCGCTCGCTCAAAGGATCGCGCGTCAAGAGGAGCGCGTCAGCCTGTGCGCGAGCCTGACGATGATGCCGGTCTCGAGCCCGAGCCGGGTGTCTTGCACCGCGAGCGGCAGCTTCGCGGCTTCGGGCAGGAGCAGCGCCGTCCGCTCGGCGAGCGCGGTGAGACAGGCGCGCAGCTGCGGCGAGGCCTTGGCCGCGCCGAGCGCCTCGACGCTTGTCCCATGCGCCGCCATCATGTCGAGCGGCACATAGACCCGGTCGAGCGCGCGATAATCCTTTCCGCAATCCTGCAGATGGTTGATCACCTGCAACGCGGCGCAGAGGGGATCGGAAGAGGCCCAGGTCGAGCGCGCCTCGCCGTGGACGTCGAGCACGAAGCGGCCGACCGGCATGGCCGAATAGCGGCAATAGTCCATCAGCTCGGCCCAATCCGCATAGCGGCGCTTGGTCACGTCGGGGCGAAAGGCGCTGAGCAGATCGAGCGGATGCGCGGCGCAAGGCCGGCTCGGCGAGCACGCGCTTCAGCGGCAGCGCCGCCTTGGCGCTCTCCGATTTGCCGAGCAGCGTCGCCTCCAGCGCGTCGAGGCCCGCGAATTTGTCGGCCTCGGACAGCGTCGGCGTGGTCGGCGATGTCGTCGGCGGCGCGGGCGAAGCGGTAGAAGCTCAAGATGGGCGCGCGGAGACGCGGCGCGATGAGCAGGGAGGCGACGGGAAAATTCTCGCCGTGCTCCGTCTTGCTCGACTCGATATCGGCCACGACCGTCATCGCTTCGCCACGAGCGCCTGGCTGCGCCCCTTCCACATTCCGCCCCGGCCGCGCCAATGCTGGTACGCCGAATCCAGCGTGAAGGCCAAATAACCCGCAGCGATCAAGGGCAAAGCCAAGCCCCAGAGCGGCGACAGGCGATAGAAACGCAAGATCGGCAGGAAGGCGAGCGCCATCAGCGCCCAAGCGAGCCCGCGCCACCGCATTGGCGGGAAAGCCGCCGAAAATCACGAGGAGCGGCGCCGCGAGATAGGTCACGGCCATGCCCAGCACGGTGCCGGCAAGCAGGAGCGGCGAGTAGCGGAGCTGGGCATAGGCCGAGCGCGCCACCATGCGGCGGATGTCGCCGATATGCGGATAGGCCCGCAGGCTGCGCACGCGCTCGGTCGAGCCCGAGCCAGATCGGCCCTTGCGCCTTCAGCAGTCGCGCCAGCGCGCAATCGTCGATCAGCGCGCCGCGGATCGCGGCGACGCCGCCGGCCTTGGCGAGCGCGCGCCGCTCGACCAGCATGCAGCCGCCGGCCGCCGCCGCACTCTTGGCCTCGGCGCGGTTCACCCAGGCGAAGGGATAGAGCATCTGGAAGAAGAAGACGAAGGCGGGGATCAGCGCGCGCTCGGCCAAGTCTCGCAGTGGAGCTTGGCCATGAGCGAGGTCAGCACGAGGCCCTTCGTCTTGGCGCGGCGCGACGAGCCGCTTCAGCGCATCGGGCGCATAGGCGATATCGGCGTCGGTCAGCAGCAGATAATCGGGCGGAGGATCGGTGGCGCAAGCCCGCTCGATCCCTTGCTGCATGGCCCAGATCTTGCCGGTCCATGCCGGCGGCAAAGGCTTGCCCGCGAGAACGGTCGACCTCGCGGCCGGCGGACGCGGCAACCGCGCGCGCGACCGCTCGCCGTGCCGTCGCTGCTCTCGTCATCGACCAGCACGATCGCGAATCGGCCGGGATAGTCCTGCGCGAGCAGCGAGGCGAGGCTTTGCGGCAGCATCGCCGCCTCGTTGCGGGCCGGGATCACGGCCACGACGCTCGGCCATGCGCTGCCCGGCGGGAGGGCCGGCTGATCGGCATCGTCGCGCTCGCGCGCGCGCCAGAACCCGCCCCGGAAGAAGAGGAGGTAAATCCAGATCGCGAGCGCGAGAGCCGCCAGGAATGAGCGAGAGCGTCACGACAGATAGCCCGCCTGGCGAAACCAGTCGATGGCGTCGCGCAGCGCCTCGTCGACGGGCCGCGCCCGATAGCCGAACTCGCGCTGCGCCTTGGCCGAGGTGAAGAACATGCGATGCTTCGCCATCCTCAAGCCGTCGCGCGTCACCAACGGCTCGCGCCGCGTCACGTAGGCCATCGCCTCGGCGGCGAAAGCGAGCGGATAGAGAAGCGGGCGCTTGCAGGCGCAGGCGCGGCGGCGCGCGGCCGGTCAGGCGCGCGATCCGGCCGAGCAGCTCGGCAGAGCGTCATGTTCTCGCCGCCGAGAATATAGCGCTCGCCGATGCGGCCCTGCCGCAGCGCCGCGAGATGGCCCTGCGGCGACGTCGTCGACATGCACGAGATTGAGCCCGGTATCGACGAAGCCCGGCATGCGGCCCGCCGCCGCTTCGACGATCATGCGTCCCGTGGGGGTGGGGCGGAGGTCGCGCGGGCCGATCGGCGTCGAGGGATTGACGATGACCGCCGGCAGGCCGTCGGCGACCATGCGCTCGACCAGCCGCTCGGCCGCGACCTTGCTGCGCTTATAGGCGCCGATCGCCTCGTCCTCGGCAAGCGGCGCCGTCTCGTCGGCGGGCTCGCCGTCCTCGCGCAGCTTGAGCGTCGCCACGCTCGACGTGTAGACGATGCGCTCGGCGCCCGCCGCGCGCGCCGCCTCCATCACGAGGCGCGTGCCCTCGACATTGGCGCGCATGATCTCCTTGCGACGCGGCGCCCAGAGCCGGTAATCGGCCGCGACATGGAAGACATAGCGCGCGCCTTGCGCGGCGGCGAAGACCACCTCCCGGTCGCGCATGTCGCCTTCCACCAGCTGCACATCGAGCCCTTCGAGATTGGTCCACGGGCTCCCCGAGCGCACCAGCGCCCGCAAGGCAAAGCCCACGCCGCGACAGCGCCCGCGCCACCGCCGACCCCACAAAGCCGGAAGCCCCTGTAATAAATACCAAATCCTTGCCCGGCACGGGTGCTGTGCTCCCTGGGATTCAGGTGATGCTCATTTGCCCCGCCGAACGGGCTTTGGGCAATCTTTTCGATGGGCTGAAATGTTTGGCTTAAGGCCGGGCGAGGGGCCTAGGCCGGTTCCGGACCCGGGTGAGGGGGCACAACCTCATAGCCATATTCGGCGGCGGCGGCGGTGAGCCACGACCAGAAGCTTTCCGCAAGCGTCGAGGGGACGGCGAGATCGTAGCTCGGCTCCTCATCCACCTGCCACAGCACGCAATCGATCAGCGCAATCGGCGTGGTTGCGGCATCGCCCGGCTCGAAGGCGCGCGGATCGAGGTCGAGCCCGCAGCCCTTGGCGAGCGTCTCCCGCGCGCGCGGTCCGGCGATGCGGAGCACGGCCTTGCCGTCGGACTGGTCCACACTCGTGGCGAGACCGGCCAGCGCGTCGGTCAACGCGCGCAAGCGCTCCGCCGCCGCCGCATCCTCCGCCACCGCGAGCCATTGGCCGGGCGCGGTGCCGATGAGGCTCAAGCCTTCGGCCGTGACCCGCTTCGGTCCCTCCGGCAGGATCAGATGGGTGAGGGTGCGCACCGTCTCGCCGATTTGGCCCACGCGGCCGCGACCCGCGGAGAGCACGCGCAGCTGCAGGCCGGGACGTTCCATCAGCACGACTGCCCGCGGTCCGCCGACGCGGCGGCCATAGCGGCCAGGCATGCGCGAGATCGGCAAGCGGGTTGCGCGGTTTGAGCAGGGTCTCAGGCACGGCTTCGATTTCCTTCCGGATCGATGAAGATCGGCGAGCACACCACGCATTCGACGTCGGTCTTGCGCAGAATATCGACGGCGCGGATGCGCTCGCCGAAGCGCTCGCGCCCCCAGGCGAGGAAGCCGAGCCCGATGTCGTGGCCAAGCTCGGGCGACGCAGGCGACCGAGGTGAGATGGCCCTCGTCGATTGGCGGCCACATGCCGGCCCCCGAGCGGAAGCAGATGCGCGCCGGCGGCGAGCGAGCGGGCGGGATCGACCGGCTTCACCCCCACCAGGATGGGGCGCTCAGGCGCCGAGCAGGGCCGGGCGCTCGGCCAGGACGCGGCCGATAAGTCCTTGTTCGCGGGCATCATGCCTGCCGAGCCCGAGATCGCGCGCCGTGGTCTGGCCGTTGACCTCTGGCCCGCCGCATGCCCCTTCTCGATGCGCAGCACGTTGAGCGCCTCGGTGCCGTAAGGGGTGATGCCGCATTCGGCGCCCGCCTCCATCAGCGCGCGCATCAGCGCATCGCCATAGCGCGCCGGCACGGCGATCTCATAGGCGAGCTCGCCCGAGAAGGAGACGCGGAACAGGCGCGCCGGCACGCCGCCGCAGATCGTGACGCTCGGCCACGCCCATGCGCGGCAGCGCCTCGTTGGAGATGTCGAAATCCGCATCGACCAGCTTGCGCAGCACGTCGCGCGAGCGCGCGGCCCGGCGATGGAATATTGCGCCCATTGGTCGGTGACCGAGACGAGCCGGAGATCGAGCTCGGGCCACAACACCTGGCGGCAGAATTCGAGATGCTGCATCACCTTGCCGGCATTGGCGGTGGTGGTGGTGGTGACGTAATGCTGCTCGGCCGAGCCGCGCCACGGTGCCGTCGTCCAGCGACGAAGCCGTCCTCGCGCAGCATGACGCCGTAGCGCGCTTTGCCCACCGCCAGCGACTGAGATCTTGTTGATATAGACGCGGTCGAGAAAGGCGCGCCGCGTCGGGACCCTGAATGTCGATCTTGCCGAGCGTCGAGACGTCGCACACGCCGACCGCGGCCCGCACCGTCGCCGCCTCGCGCGCGACGCTCGTCCTGCCAACGCTTCTCGCCAGGCCTGTGGATACCATTGCGCGCGCAGCCACAGCCCGGCCTCGGCGAACACCGCGCCTTGCGTCCTCGGCCCAGCCATGCGACGGCGGCAGGCGCTTGGGGCGGAAATGCGTGCCGCGATGCTGGCCGGCGAGCGCGCCGAAGCTGATCGGCGCATAAGGCGGCCGGAACATGGTGGTGCCGGTCTCGGGGATGGAGCGGCCGGTGAGCTCGGCCATGATGGCGAGGCCGACGACGTTGGCGGTCTTGCCCTGATCGGTCGCCATGCCGAGCGTGGTGTAGCGCTTCAGATGCTCGACCGCGCCATAGCCCTCGCGTTGCGCGAGCGCGATGTCCTTGACCGTCACGTCGTTCTGCAGATCGACGAAGGCCGTGCCCTCGGCCGCCCTTGACCCACCACAGCGGCGCGGCCGGCGCGCCTGCATCGCCTTCGACTTCCGGCAGATCGGGGCGAGCTCGGCATCGAACCCCGCCGCGTAGGCCGCCTCGGCGCCGAGCCGCGCGCCGTCGGCCAAGCGCCTCGGCGAGGGTGAGATGTCCGGCCGCGGCGCCGCCGACGCGCATGCCCGGCGGGCAGCGTCGCCCGGGACGAAGGCGTTTATCGCATCGTTCCAAACGGGTCGCCCGCCGAGGTGACAGGTGAGGTGCAGCGACGGGTTCCAGCCATTGGCGATGGCGAGCAGGTCGCAGGCAAGCTCGATGCGGCTGCCGTTTGCGTCGCGGACGGTCACGCCGCGCAGGTGATGACCGCCATGCGCGCTCTCGACCGCGCCCTGGATGACGCGCCAGGGATGCGCCTCGTCGCGCGCCGCGGCGCCGTCGCGCGCATCGACCAGCGCCACGACCTCCACGCCGGCGGCGGCAAGGGTCTCCGCCGTTCTCCAGCCATCGTCGCAAGTGGCGAAAACCACGGCGCGCTTTCCCGGCGCCACGCCGAAGCGGTTGACGTAGCTGCGCACCGCCGAGGCGAGCATGACGCCCGGCCGGTCGTTGTCGCGCGAACGCGATGCCCGCGCTCGATGCGCGCCGGCCGCGAGCACCGCCTGCTTGGCGACGATGCGCCAGCCGCGCTGGCGCGGCTGATATTCGGGCGGCACGGCGACATGATCGTTGACGCGCTCGACCGCGCCATAGGTGCCCTGGTCGTAGACGCCGAAGACGGTGGTGCGCGGCATCAGCCGCACATGTGTCGAGGCGGCTTGAGCTCGGCGACGACCGCCGTCCGACCCAGTCGAGCGCCGGCGCGCCATCCAAATGAAGCCGCTCCGACAGCAGCCGCCCGCCGAAGCGGAAATCCTCCTCGGCCAGGATCACGCGCGCGCCGGCGCGCGCCGCAGCCAGCGCCGCCATCAGCCCGGCAGGGCCCGAGCCGATGACGAGCACGTCGCAATGGGCGTGCGCCTTCTCGTAATGTGTCGGGATCGGGCTGGCGCGCGGCGCGGCCGAGCCCGGCGCTGCGCCGGATCATCGGCTCGTAGACCGCCTTCCAGAAGCGCGCCGGCCACATGAAGGTCTTGTAGTAGAAGCCCGCGGAGAGGAACGGGCTGAGCAGCGAGTTGATCGAGAGGAGATCGAAGGCGAGCGACGGCCAGCGGTTCTGGCTCTTCGCCTCGAGCCCGTCATAGAGCTCGATCGTGGTCGCGTTGGATGTTGGGCTCGCGCCGCGCCCCGCGCCGCAGCTCGACGAGCGCATTCGGCTCCTCCGGCCCGGCGGTGAAGATGCCGCGCGGGCGGTGATATTTGAATGAGCGGCCGACGAGATGGACGCCGTTGGCGAGCAGCGCCGAGGCGAGCGTGTCGCCGGGCGTCGCCGTAGTAGCGCTCCCCGTCGAAAGTGAAGATGAGCGTCCGCGCCGCGCTCGATGAGACCGCCTTGCGGCAGCCGGAACGGCTCGGGCACCCCCTGTTCGCGCGGGGCCATCAGTCGCCGTCTCCCGGCCGGCGGGCGTAGCTACGACGCTGAGAATGATGTGGTTGCGCGTGTCGCGCACGACGCTGAGCCAGGAGCGGCAGCCGCCGGCGTGATACCAGAGCTCCGCATGCGGCCCCGCCGGGTTGTCGCGCAGATAGACATAGTCGTAGAAGGCGTCGCGCGGCGTCCGGCGCCGCCGGGTCGGGGCGCTTCAGATCGGCGGCGCCGAGATAGGCGAACTCCTGGCCAAGTCGCGCTCGCCGCAATAGGGGCATTTGATGCGCATGCCGGGCCTTCAGTGCAGATTGGGTTGGGCGCCCATGCCCTTCTCGTCGAGGATCGCGCCCGCGCGCGAAACGATCGAGACGATAGGCGGCGGATGAAGTCGTGCGGGCTCGTTCGTGGCGATGAGATGGGCGAAGCATCACGCCCGAGGCGGGCGTCGCCTTGAAGCCGCCATAGCACCAGCCGCCGTTGAAATAGAGGCCGTCGAACGTCCGTCTTGTCGATGATGGGCGAGCCGTCCATGGTCATGTCGAGCGAGGCCGCCCCAATTGCGCAGGATGCGCAGCCGCGCGAGGTTGGGGAACAGCGCGCAGGCGCCCTCCGCCACGTCCTCCACCACGGGCAGATTGCCGCGCTGGGCGTAGGAATTGTAGCCGTCGAGATCGCCGCCGAAGACGAGCCCGCCCTTGTCGGACTGGCTCACATAGAAATGGCCGGCGCCGAAGGTGACGACGTGGTCGATCAGCGGCTTCAGCCCCTCGCTGACGAAGGCCTGCATCACGTGGCTCTCGATCGGCAGGCTGCAGCCCCGCCAGCGCCGCGACGCGGGAGGTGTTGCCGGCGACGGCGAGCCCGACCTTGCCGCGCGCCGATGAAGCCGCGATTGGTCTCCACGCCCATGACGCGCGCCGCCCTCGATGCGGATGCCGGTGACCTCGCAATGCTCGATGATGTCGACGCCGCGCGCGTCGGCGCCGCGCGCATAGCCCCAGGCCACGGCGTCGTGGCGCACGGTGCCGCCGCGCCGCTGCATCAGCGCCGCCGCGGATGGGGAAGCGGGCGTTGTCGAAATCGGCGAAGGGCAGCAGCTTGCGCACCTGCTCGCGGTCGAGCAGCTCGGCGTCGACGCCGGACGAGCCGCATGGCGTTGCCGCGCCGCACATAGGCGTTCCGCTGCGCGTCGGAATGAAAGACGTTGAGGACGCCGCGCTGGCTGACCATGCGTGTTGAAATTGAGCTCCTGCGCGAGCCCCTCCCACAGCTTCAGCGAGCGCTCGTAGAAGGCGATGTTGCTCGGGCAGCAGATAGTTGGAGCGGACGATGGTGGTGTTGCGCCCGACATTGCCCGAGCCGAGATAGCCCTTCTCCACCACCGCGACGTTGGTGATGCCGTGCTCCTTGGCGAGGTAATAGGCGGTGGCGAGCCCATGGCCGCCGCCGCCGACGATGACCACGTCATAGGCCGGCTTGGGCGCGGCCTTGCGCCACGCGACCGGCCAGCCGCGATTGCCGGCGAAGGCCTGGGCGATGATGTTGAAAACTGAATAGCGCACGAGATCCGCCGGCTCACGACTCAGCAGTCGAGCGTCGTGCGCCGCTCCCACTCGGTCAGCTGGCCGGCATATTCGTTCCAGTCGGCGTGCTTCAGCTTGAGATAGGCGGTGATGAAGGGCTGCGCCGAGGCCCGCCGTCGAGCACGTTCGAGGCTGTCGAGCGCGCGCAGCGCATCGAGCAGATTGAGCGGCAGGCGCTTGGCGTCCTTCACCGTGTGGCCGTCGGCATACATGTCGATGTCGAGCCGCTGGCCGGGATCGCGCTTGTTGTCGATGCCGTCGAGACCGGCGACCAGCACCGCCGCCTGCAGCAGATAAGGGTTGGCCGCGCCGTCGGCGAGCCGGAACTCGAAGCGGCCGGGATCGGGGATGCGGATCATGTGCGTGCGGTTGTTGCCGGTATAGGTCACGGTGTTGGGCGACCAGGTGGCGCCCGACAGCGTGCGCGGCGCGTTGATGCGCTTATAGGAGTTGACCGTGGGGTTGGTGATGGCGGCGAGCGCCTTCGGCCGAATGCATGATGCCGGCGATGAATTGATAGCCGAGCGGCGACAGGCCCAGCTGGTCGTTGGCATCCTCGAACAGATTCTTGCCGTCCGTCGCCACAGCGAGACATGCGCGTGGCAGCCATTGCCGGTGAGGTCGAGAACGGCTTCGGCATGAAGGTCGCGCGCAGCCCGTGCTTCTCGGCGATCGACTTCACCATGTATTTGAAGAAGGCGTGGCGGTCGGCGGTCTTCAGCGCGTTGTCGTACTGCCAGTTCATCTCGAACTGGCCGTTGGCGTCCTCATGGTCGTTCTGATAGGGCTGCCAGCCGAGCTCGAGCATGGAGTCGCAGATCTCGGTGATGACGTCGTAGCGGCGCATCAGCGCCTGCTGGTCGTAGCAGGGCTTCGACTGATGATCGCCGGCGTCGGAGATGCTCTGGCCGTCGGGGCAGATCAGGAAGAACTCGCATTCGACGCCGGTCTTGAGCTCATAGCCCTTGGCCGCGGCCTCGGCGATCGACACGCTTCAGCACGTTGCGCGGCGCCTGCTCGACGAGCTTGCCGTTCATGTAGGGGTCGGCGGCGAGCCAGCCCACCTCCTTGCGCCAGGGCAGCTGGATCAGGCTGTCGGGATCGGGCATGGCGAGCATGTCGGGATCGGCGGGCGTCATGTCGAGCCAGCTGGCGAAGCCGGCAAAGCCCGCGCCCGTCTTGGCCATGCCGTCGATGGCCGCGGCCGGCACGAGCTTCGCCCGCATGGTGCCGAACAGATCGACATAGCTGATGAGGAAATATTTGATCCCGCGCTCTTTTGCGGCCTTCGCCAGATCCGTCGCCATGCCCTTACTCTCCTGACTTCCAGCGGACCCGCCTCAGAGCGAGCCGCCCATTTTGCCTGGTATCCAATTGGTGCCGGCGAGCGGCACGCGCGCCATGGCCGCCGCCTCGACGGTGAGCGCCACGAGATCCTCCGGCTCGAGATTGTGCACGTGGCTCTTGCCGCAGGCGCGCGCGATGGTCTGGGCCTCGAGCGTCAGCACCGAGAGATAGTTGGCGAGCCGGCGCCCGCCGGCGACGGGATCGAAGCGCGCGCATCAGCTCGGGGTCCTGCGTGGTGATGCCGGCCGGGTCGCGGCCCTCATGCCAATCGTCGTAGCAGCCGGGCCGTGGTGCCGAGCTTGGCGTACTCGTCCGCCAGATGCGGGGCGTTGTCGCCGAGCGCGATCAGCGCCGCGGTGCCGATCGAGACGGCGTCGGCGCCGAGCGCCAGGGCCTTGGCCACGTCGGCGCCGTTGCGGATGCCGCCCGAGACGATGAGCTGCACCTTGCGGTGCATGTCGAGCTCCTGCAGCGCCTGCACCGCCGGGCGGATGGCGGCGAGGATCGGAATGCCGACATGCTCGATGAACACCTCTTGCGTGGCGGCGGTGCCGCCCTGCATGCCGTCGAGCACCACCACGTCGGCGCCGGACTTGACCGCGAGCGCGGTGTCGAAATAAGGCCGCGCGGCGCCGATCTTGATGTAGATCGGCTTCTGCCAATCGGTGATCTCGCGCAGTTCCTCGATCTTGATCTCCAGATCGTCGGGGCCGGTCCAGTCGGGATGGCGGCAGGCCGAGCGCTGGTCGATGCCTTCGGGCAGCGTGCGCATCTGCGCCACGCGCGGCGAGATCTTCTGGCCCAGCAGCATGCCGCCGCCGCCGGGCTTGGCGCCCTGGCCGATGACGATCTCGATGGCGTCGGCCTTGCGCAGATGGTCGGGGTTCATGCCGTAGCGCGAGGGCAGGATCTGATAGACGAGCGTCTTGGACGATTGCTCGCGCTCCTCCTCGGTCATGCCGCCGTCGCCGGTGGTGGTGGAGGTGCCGACCGCCGAGGCGCCGCGCCCCAGCGCTTCCTTCGCCGGGCCGGACAGCGAGCCGAAGCTCATGCCGGCGATGGTGATCGGGATCTTGAGATGCAGCGGCTTCTTGGCGAAGCGGTCGCCGAGCACGACGTCGGTGCCGCATTGCTCGCGATAGCCTTCGAGCGGATAGCGGCTGATGGAGGCGCCGAGAAACAGCAGATCGTCGAAATGCGGCACCTTGCGCTTGGCGCCGAAGCCGCGAATGTCGTAGAGGCCGGTCGCGGCGGCGCGATGGATCTCGGCGATCGCATGTCGATCGAAGGTGGCCGACGCCCGCGGCGGCGTGTGCACCCAGCGGTCTTTCCGCGCTCATCAATAGGCCTCCAGATTGTCCATGTGGAAGTGATAGAGCGTGCGGCCCGAGCCGTAGCGGCGGAATTCGCTCGGGTCGACCTCGCCGTTCATGCCGGCATGCGCGAGCAGCTTGCCGAGCTGTCGCTTTATGCTCGTCGGACATCGGCTTCTCGATGCAGTCGGAGCCGAGGCTCTTCACGCTGCCGCGCACGATAGAGGCGCGCCTCATAGATGGAATCGCCCAGCGCGTCGCCGGCGTCGCCGAGCACGACGAGGGTGCCGGCCTGCGCCATGAAGGCCGACATGTGGCCCACCGAGCCCTTGACCACGATCTCGATGCCGCGGGCGGAGATGCCGCAGCGGGCCGAGGCATTGCCGTCGATCACCAGCAGCCCGCCGCAGCCGGTGGCGCCGGCGGAAGCCGAGGCGTCGCCTTTGACGTGCACGCGGCCCGACATCATGTTCTCGGCGACGCCCGACGCCGGCGCTGCCATTGATGATCACATTGGCCTGCTTGTTCATGCCGGCGCAGTAATAGCCGGCATTGCCGTCGATCTCGACCGTCACCGGCGCATCGAGCCCCGCGGCGATGGCGTGACGCCCGCGCGGATTGATCACGCGGAACAGGGTCTCGTTGGTGCCTTCGGAAAGTTCATGCAGCATCTGGTTCAGCTCGCGCAGGCTCGTGACGTCGAGATCGACCACCGGCATCAGTGGCGCTCCCAGAAATACACCTTGGCGGGCTCGGGCTCCCACACGCGCGCTTTGTCGATGCCGGGAAGCCCGGCGAGCGCGCGATATTCGGAGCCGAAGGCCACATAATCGTCGGTCTCGGCCATGACGGCGGGCTTGCAGGCGATGGGGTCGCGCAGCACGCCGAAGCCGTTCTCGGTGCCGACGACGAAGGTGTAGAAGCCGTCGAGATCGTCCAGCGAGTGCCTGAGCGCGTCGCCGAGGCTATCGCCCTCGCTCATGCGCCAGGTGAGATAGCCCGCGGCCACCTCGGTGTCGTTCTCGGTCTCGAAGGTGAGGCCCTTGCGCGCGAGCTTGCGGCGCAAGCCGTTGTGATTGGAGAGCGAGCCGTTATGCACGAGGCATTGATCGCGGCCGGTGGAGAAGGGATGCGCGCCGTCGGTGGTCACCGCCGATTCCGTCGCCATGCGGGTATGGGCGATGGCGTGCGAGCCCGCCATATGGGCGAGGTCGAAGCGCGTGGCGACCGCATCGGGACGCCCGACCTCCTTGTAGAGCTCCATGCGCGTGCCGGAGCCGACGACCTTCACGCCTTTGGCCGAGGCGGCGATGCTCGCGCGCGCCGCCTCTTCCGCCGCCACCGGCAGGTGAAGACGGCGTGGGTCGCATGAATCTCGACGCGCGACCGGCGCGCCGATCGCCGCCTCGACCTTCTTGGCGAGGCCGGCGAAATCGTACGCGGCGGAAGTGCCCCGGAGCGTGAGCTTCACGTGGCCGGCATCGCCCGCGCCATAGATGGCGAAGCCCGCGCTGTCGGGACCGCGGTCGCACATGGTGCCGAGCATCTTGGCGAGCATGCCGCCGAGCTCGGGCTCGAGCGCCCGGTTCTTCAGAAACAAGCCGACAATTCCGCACATTTGGCCTACCGACCCCTGTTTTCCGCCCATTTTTAACGTAGGGGCGGCGTTGCCCGCCTTGTCAACTGTCAGGAATAATATTTTCCTCTTATGAAACAGGCGAAGGCCTCATCCGCGCGGATAGATGATGATGGAGAGATAGGTCATGGGCAGCTTGGTCAGCTCCTCCGGCCCGTGCAGCGCGGCGGAGTCGAAGAACAGCGCATCGCCCGGCGCCAAAGGATAGGCCTTGTCGGCATGGCGGTAGACCACCTTGCCGGTGAGCATGAAGATGAACTCCACGCCGGCATGCTGGAACATGGTGTAGGGCTTGGCCTCCTCGGTCAGCGTGATGAGATAGGGCTCGACCACGACCTCGCCCGAGATCGAGTGGCCGAGCAGCTGATATTGGTGGCCGGCCTTGGTGCCGCGCCGCTCGATGGTGACGCCGCTGGCCGGACGGCACGAAGGAGCAGTCGCGCTGCTCCTCATAGGTCGCGAAGAAGGTGGTGAGCGGCACGTTCAGCGCGCGCGCGAGCGCTTCGAGGCTTTCGATCGAGGCCGAGACCGCGCCGTTCTCGATCTTGGACAGCATGCCGGCGGAAAGCCCCGCCTGGTCGGCAAGCTCGGCGCCGGTGAGATCGAGCTTGTGGCGGAGGCTGCGCACCTGGGCGCCGATGGAGGCGGCGATGGAGCGGGACGCCGCCGGCTGCGGCGCGAGCGAGCCCGTCTTCAAGACGCTCGTCTTTCGCCGCGCCCATGTCGCGCTTCGCCCCTGCGGGTTTGCGCTTGCCTGGGGCGGGTTTTGCTAAAGTCTTCTTTGCGGTCACGGAAATTCCTGCCCGGCGAAGACGATCGCCTCTATCATTGCGCCTTGCGACCTCTTCTCCGGCCCAACCCTCCAAGTCAACCCGAGATTGCATTTATGGTGCTCATTCGCGATCCCGAGCCCAAGGACGAGCAGGACTGGCGGCGTCTATGGGCGGGCTATGTCGCATTCTACGAGGCCCAGCTGAGCGAGGAGGTGACGGCATTCACCTGGCAGCGGATGCTGGTGCCCGACGGGCCGCTGTTCGGGCGCCTGGCCGAATGGCAGGGCAAGCTCGCGGGCTTCACCGTCTCGGTCCTTCATCAAGGCACATGGACGCTTCACCCCGTCTGCTACCTCGAGGATCTGTTCGTCGATCCGGAGGCCAGAGGCCATGGCATCGGCCGCGCCCTGATCGAGGATCTGGTCACCCGCGCCAAGGAGCGCGGCTGGTCGCGGCTCTATTGGCATACGCGCGCAGGGAACGCGGCAGCCCGGCGCCTTTACGATGAGTTTGCGGTAGCGGACGATTTCGTCCGCTACCGCCTGTTCCTCAGGTGACGCCGAGTGATCTGCTCAAGGGCACCCTGCCTAAAAGGACTGCAAATTCCCATAGGAATCGCATATATGTTGGACTGGCGGGAAACTTTCTTTCCTGCTAGTGTAGTTTGGGAAAACGCCAGACGCGGGCGTGGGGCTTCGGGTTAACGGGGGAAGATCATGGGTCGCAGATTCCAAGCAGCAGACCACTGCCTCCGAAGAGCTGAAATACGCATCAGCAAATCTGAAACGCGAGACGGGCTGGTGGGGCGCCTTCGTCATCGGCCTTGCCGGCACGATCCTGGTGACCGGTATCGCGCCGGTCATGGTGACACAGCTCGGCGCCTCGTCGATCCCGATCACCGTTTTCATCACCCTTACCGGCTGGCTGCTTTGCCTCATTCCTGGCTGAGTTGGCCGCCATGATGCCCGAGCGCACCGGCGGATCGCCGTCCTACGCCTATCCCGCCTTCAAGGATCGCTGGCCGAGGTTCGCCAAGCACATCAACGGCTTCACCGCCTGGGCCTATTGGCTCGGATGGTTCCCGGTGGCGCCGCTGAACATGATCCTGGCGTCGTTCTATCTGGCCGATCGCTTCCACCTCGACACGACGGCCGGATTCACGCCGATCCATACCTTCATCGCCTGGTCGACGCTGATCATCTCGGTCGCTGGGCATCCTGCTGTTCTTCATCCCGGCCTATCGCGGCATTCGCTTCGGCGCCACCTTTGCGACGGTGCTGGCGCTGCTTGTCGATGATCCCGCTGACCTTCATCGCGGTCGCCTGGATCTTCAATCCGTGCGTGGTGAACTTTGGCGAGCTGTCCGGCTTCCCGCATGTCGACGGATCGAGCTTCTTCTCCGACATCGGCGGCTTCAACTGGTGGCAGGTCTATATCGCCTATGGCTTCCTGCTGACCTGGAACGTCATCGCCATGGAGGCGGCTGCCTGCTACATCGGCGAATGCGCCAATCCCGATCACGACGCCAAGATCGCGATGAACCTCGAAGGCGGCTATGGCGTGTTCATTTACACCCTGATCCCGATCGCCTTCATCGTCGTTCTCGGTGCCAAGGCGCTGGCCGATCCCGCGCTGGCCGACCCGAAGACCATCTTCGTGACCTTCGCCGGCAAGGTCTTCCCCGGCATCGGCGGCGAGGTGCTCAACTGGGTCATCGCCTTCATGCTGATCGTGGCGCTGGCGCTCTCGGCCCTCAACGCCATTTTGGGATCGGGCCGGGCCCTCTATCAGATGGCGCTCGACGGCGAGTTTCCGACCTGGTTCGCCAAGGTCAACGAGCATGGCGTGCCGGCGCGCGCCATGGCGCTTCAACGTCGTCGCATCGCTGATCATCGTGCTGCTCGGCGGCGCGGTGGAGATCTACAGCTTCTCCAACGTCGGCTACACGGTGTCCTTCCTCCCGGTGCTGATCGGCTATTTCCTGCTGCGCCAGGACAAGCCCCATCTGCGGCGGCCCTTCAAGCTGCCGGAGTTCATGAAGTACGTCGCCCTGATTTTGGCCGCGCTCTACTTCGTCTTCTGGCTCTTTGGCGGCCTGTGGTACTCGAAGATCGGCAATGTCCAGATCTATTACTGGCTCGGCTGGGCCACGCTGCTCGCCTATCTGCCTCTCTATTGGTACCGGGTCTATGTCGAAGACAAGCGCGAGCCGGTCACCGGCACGCATAAAGCTGCTTGAAATAGGCGGGGCGGCAAGTCCCGCGTGACGCCCGGACAGGTGCTCGACACCCGCCGCACGACGGCGGGTGTTCGATTCGACTCGTCCCGGGAGCTTTGTGGCTTAATCCTCGGGCCAGGCGGCGCTCGCCTCCCTATCCTGAGGACGGCAGGCGTTCGCATGACGCTGCCTCTACTGCTCCCGATAGGCACCCCGAAGAGATCGCCGGCTTCCTCGCCCGTTTTCCCCCCATTCGATCAGCTTGGCAAGGACGATCTCTCGCGCGTCGCCGCGTCGATAACGCTCCGGTCCTACGCGGCAGGCACCGACATTCTGGTCGAGGATGGCCCCCCGGCGGAGGAGCTTTTCGTCGTTCGCAGCGGCTCGGTCGAGCTCCGCCACCAAGATGAGGTGGTCGACATCCTCGAGCCTGGAGAGAGTTTCGGCCACCCATCGCTGCTGACCGGGCATGGCGGCGGCATTCACCGTGCGGGCGCATGAAGACACCACCTGCTACCTGATCGGCCGCGAGGCTGCGCTGGAGGTTCTCGGACGTCCTGCCGGGGCCATTTTCGTTGCCCGGACCATGCGAGAGAGGCTCGCCCGCACCGGACACACCGTCCCCGGCCTGCCGGAGGTCCGCACGATCCGGGTCGGCAACCTAATAACAGCGCCGCCGGTGCTCTGCCGCCCAGAACGAACAATCCGAGAAGCCGCCAGTTTGATGAGCGCGGAACGCGTTTCGGGACTGTTCATTTCTGAGGCCGGCGGGCTGGGCATCGTGACCGACAGCGACTTCCGCCAGAAGGTGGTGGCAGGCGGTGTGTCTCCCGAAGCGCCGATCGCCACGATCATGAGCCGCCCGCTCCTGACCGTTCGCTCGGACCGCTTCGCGGACGATGCAGCACTCGACATGTTTTATGCGGGCGTGGAGCACCTTGCCGTGACGGATGCGCGCGGCGCGGTCGTGGGGCTCGTGTCCGCCAAAGACCTTATGGCACTCGCCTATTGGAGCCCCTTTGCCCTTCGCGCCGCCGTCTTCAATGCGACCAGCGAAGCGGCCCTCTACTGCCGCGACCAAAGAACTGCCTCAGCTATTCGTAACTCTGGTTCAGGCCGGGCTCAAAGCCTCCGACATCGGACGCGTCCTCGCGCTGAACTGCGATGCAGTGACGACACGCCTGCTCGAATTCGCCATTGCCCGGCACGGGCCAGCCCCCTGCGCTTGGGCCTGGCTCGCGCTCGGAAGCGTGGCCCGCCGCGAGCTCACCCTCGCCTCCGATCAGGACAACGCTCTTGCCTACGCCGATCCTGCCGACCCTGAGGTCGATGCCTATTTCGAGCGGATCGCCCAGGACGTGAATGCGGGCCTGGTCCGCGCCGGGTTCGGGGCCGACACCTCGGGTGTAGTGGCCTCGAACACCCTCTGGCGCATGTCTGAGTCACAATGGGTTCACACCTTTCAGGACTGTCTTGAGTTGCCCGACCGTTCGCGCCTGGTCCGCGCCGTCGTGGCTTTCGATTTCCGCCATGTCGCGGGTGGCTTGGAGGTCACGCCACCCCTGGTGGCGGTGCTGCGGGACGCCCGTGAGCACCCGCCCTTCCTCGCCCAACTCGCCCGCACCGCCACCGACACCCCTCCGTCATTACCGCATCGGTTCTTTTTGAGACGATGGGAGCGGCAGGAGATGGACCTCAAGAAGGGCGGGGTCGTCCCGATCGCCAACCTCGCGCGGTTTCACGCACTCGCGAACGGCATCACCGTCTCCTCCACCCTTGATCGGCTCGTTGCTGCGGAGGGGCTGGGAGCCATCAACAAAGAGACCGGGCAATCATTGCGAGAGGCTTTCGCGGTGATCTACCAGGTTCGCTTGGATCACCAGGCTCAACAAATTCGTGCATGGCCTTAAACCCGGCAATTTGATCCGTCCCGAGGAGCTGGCCCACTCGCGCGCGCTGAGCTTCGCGAGGCGTTCAACGCCATCGGCCGCGCCCAACAACAGCTCAACCGGTTTGTTCCTCCCGGTATATGACGGGCCTAGGCGATCAGGACCTCGAGCTCATCCAGAACGCGCACGCGGCCGACTTCGCGCGACCGGTGCATATGACCGCAAATCACTTGAGGGCGTCCCAGGATTTGCCATGCCTGCCCCACCGCAAGCGCCGAGGGATCCGGAGGCAGGCGAAAGAAGTGATAAACGAAAGCCGGCGGCGTGTGGCTTACCAGGAAATCCACTTTGCCGGCGCCATCGAACCTGGCGACGTCGGCCAAGGTCACTTGTTCTTCCGGCCACCAGTCCACGCCACGCCGCCGCACGGCCCGGTCGATGATCGAGTCTTCCGCCGCCGAGGAAGGCGATCCGCCTTCCGTCGAGTTCCAGTACCGTCCCGCGGGGCACAAACACGAGGTTTGGCGCCATCTCGGTCGGCCGCGTAATCCCCCGGTAGGACGGCTCGTGGTCGTGATTTCCGGTGACGTAGTAAACCTTGCGCGCGAGTGGCGGAAGTCCTGGTCCGGTCGAGGTCGAGATCGTCAGCATGTAGGCCGAGATCGCCGACTTGAATTGCAACATCCACGTTGGCCGGAAACCCAGCGACCGCTCCCGCGAGGCGGTCGAACGCCCGATGTACGTCGCCGATGAACCCGATCATCGCTCGATGAACCCGCACCCTCCTGCGCGCCGCCACGATTAGAAATTAGGTCGTCGCTTTATAGACCCTAACGTGGCTGCTGGGACAACGTTAGCGCTCGCCGGACTGCTCGGTCTCGACCACCAAATAGACGGGGACGGAGGCCAGCCGGCGTACCCGATATGGCTCCTGCGACCAGTCCATGCCGGAGACGAACCAGTGCTGCGGCGGGTCTGCGGCCATGACGATGGCATCGGCTCCGCGGCGGCGAGCTTCGGCCACGATCCGCTTGGCGGCATTGCGCGTGCCGGTGACCTGGCCGCTTGCCGCGATATGGCAGCGCTTCAGCAAGGTCACCGCGCCCGCCACGCTCTCATGCTGCTCCTGCAGTTCTCGTTTGTTAGGAAGCAGCCCAGGATTGGGCAAGCCGAAGCTCGTGCCCCAGATGCGGGCGATGGAGAGCACGTTGACCTCGGCCCCCGCCTTCTTGGCCATGCTCCCGGCAAACTCGGTCGCGGCCTCGGAGATTGGGCGCCCTTCTGAGGCAAGGATGATCAATTTCCCCGCGAAGGCATCGGGCGGCAGGAGGCTCCGGCGGCGTACGGCCCAAGGCCAGCGCAGGGGAAACAATAAGAGCATGCGCACTGTCGGCGTTACGCGCCTTGCGGCTGCTTCACTTGCTTGTCGTGCGACAGTTGCCCAAGCGCGTCCGGGGATGCTCCCGTCGCATGAGCAAATCACTGTGAGTGGCGCGAAATTTGCCCGAGACATTCGGTTGCGCTGGCGCCGGATTGCGGTTCCGCCCTACACAACCCTTTTCGCGGAGGCGCCATGCCGGATCCCCTTTGAGCCGCAGGAAGGCAAAGTGAGCCGCTGCCAGGCCTGGATGGCGCCGGGTTCGGATTTGCCTGGGCCCTCCCATTCGCCGGCATTCTTTTATCGATCGCTCTCTTCCCGCTGCTCACGCCCCGCTTGTGGGAGCATCATTTCGGCGAGATCGCTTGCGCCTGGGCGCTCGCCTTCGTTCGTACCTGCCGCCCTGGCATTTGGAGCGACGGCGGCAGCGGCGCCGAAGTTTGGCGCACGCTGACCCTCGAATTCTTCCCCTTCATCGTGCTGCTCTTTGCGCTGTTCGTGGTTGCCGGCGGAATTAGGATCACCGGCAATCTCGTCGGCACGCCAGCGACCAACACTGCGCTTCTCGCCTTCGGCACGCTCGTCGGCGAGCCTGTTCGGCACCATAGGCGCTTCCCTGCTGCTGATCAGGCCCCTGATCCAGGCCAACAAGACCGGCAACACAAGTCCCATGTCTTCATCTTCTTCATCTTCCTCGTCGGCAATATCGGCGGCTCGCTTACCCCGCTCGGAAATCCACCCCTGTTCCTAGGTTTTCTCAAAGGCGTGAGTTTCCTGTGGACCTTACAGACCATGTGGCGGCCGATGCTGCTCGCGAGCGGAATCCTGCTTGCCCTGTTCTACGTCATTGACCGGCTCGCCTGGTATAAGGAGTACAGCGAGGTCAAGGGCAAGAAGGCGCGTCCCCGCCAAATCCGGATCGAGGGCGCGCACAACATCATCTATCTTGCCGTTGTCGTCGACACGGTGCTCTCCAGCGGACTGTGGGACGCGCGATGTCACGGTCCCTGTCGGCTTCGGCATCGAGATGCCGCTCAACGACTTGCTGCGCGACTCCGTGTTGCTGTTTATCAGCTATCTGTCATGGAAGACGACACGTCGCCCCGATCCGCGTGGAGAATGCGTTTACCTGGACGCCGTTCCAGGAGGTAGCGATCCTGTTCGCCGCCATCTTCATCACCATGATCCCCATATTGGCTATGCTTCGCGCCGATCACCAGGGTCCCTTCGCACCGCTGCTCAACCTCGTCACGCGAGCCGACGGCACCCCTAACGAAGCCGCCTATTTCTGGCTCGACCGGCGCCCTGTCGAGCTTTCTCGACAACGCCCCCACCTATCTCGTCTTCTTCAACCTTGCCGGGGCGACCGCAAGAGCTGATGGGGCCGCTCGCCGGCACGCTCGCCGCCATCTCCGCCGGCGCGGTGTTCATGGGCGCCAATACTTATATCGGCAACGCACCGAACTTCATGGTGAAGTCGATCTGCGAGGAGCACGGGATCAAGATGCCGAGCTTCTTCGGCTATATGCTGTGGTCCGGACGCATCCTGTTGCCGCTGTTCGCCTTGCTCACGCTGCTGTTCTTTGTCTGAGGCGAAGGGTTCAAGTGGGAGCGGGGAGGGGGGCCGCCATCCGTTGTTTACCAAGGCGGATGCTGCTAGGAGGGCATCCGCTCACTATATTAACCCGCGAGCGCCTAAAGCCCGGCCGAATCGGGAAGGCAACACGGCGGCGTTTCATGTCACAAGACGTAAAGATTGGGGCGTGGCCAAGCGGTAAGGCAACGGGCTTTGGTCCCGTGATCCCAGGTTCGAATCCCGGCGCCCCAGCCAGTCTAAGTCATTGATATAGCAGTATTTTCTTGCTCTCACGGGACTGTCGAATTCCTCGCGAATTGCCGCCTGATTTCGGCCCCTCAGATTCGGTTTCAAGCGGCAGAGACACTTCTTCGGCGAATTTGGCCGCGCCCGGACGCGAAAGTCTCTCGGGCGGCATTTGGGGGTCAACATTCGGTTCCTGGTGATCGCCGGTATCACCGCACGAGGGCTGGCAGGCGCTGCAGATTAGCGCCGCTTATTGGTGATGAAATCCCAGCAGCTTGCGCTGTTCGGTCCAGTCGATTGGAATTTCGAGGGCGAGGCGCATCAGCTTCTTTGCGGTGAGTTGCGGCGGATTCTTGCCGTTGACGATGGCGGTGACGATGTCGGGCGCCAGCAAGGGCAGACGCAACAGCCGGGAGATGTAACCAGGAGTAACGCGCTCCTGGCTGGCGATGGCGTGCAGGGTCAGGTCAGTGCTCTGCATCAGGCGTGCATGGATATCGTGTGCGCGAGCGATAATCCTGAGCAGGCCGGGATCGGCTAACGTCTGGTCGTGCGCGTTCTCCACCAGCATTCGCATCTCACGGCCGACGCGCTGCAGGCGTGCTTTCACCTTCAGCGTCAGAATGTCCTCTGACGTCCTTGTCGGACTTGCGTCCTTGCGTGGTTGGTCCAGTCGATTGCGCATGAAGCAGCTCAACTAGGCTCCGCCGACGCATTTTGATCTCGACGCGATCGGACTTGAGGTCGACGCGGGTGAGGAGCGCCATCAGCATGGCTCGGGTCTGGTCAGGCGCCATGGTTGGAAGCTCTTCGGCAATCTGGCGACCACGCGAGATCAGGCGCTTCTGGTTAGTGCCATCAGGATGTTCATTGCGGACGGCATCGAGGATGGCCCCTTGATCCGTAAAGAAACGCGCGAAGCCTATTGATCACCAGGGTCTCGAGATTGCCGGCCGGGATGCGTCGTCCCTTTGAATGGTCCTTGGCTGTCCCGATAATGAGAGACCTCGAGACGTAATATCGATAGCGCGTTCCCTTTTTGACGGCGTGGCTCGGCGTCAGCCGCTCGCCGGTCTCGTCAAAGGCCAACCCGGCAAGGAGGCTTGGCTGCTTTGCGTACGAGCCCATCTCCCGATCGACCCGATTCTCGGCAAGGATGGCCTGAACCTGGTCCCAAAGGGCTTGGTCGACAATCGCCGGTTGCTCTCCGGGATAGGCATTGCCTTTGTGGGTGATCTCGCCGCGATAGATGCGATTCTGCAGCATGAGATAAAGGGCGCCGCGGGAGAGCTTCTGGCCGCCATAAGGGGTGCCATCCGCCAGAGTCCGCTGCTTGCTCCTGATCCCTGCTTCTTCCAGTTCGGTCTTGAGGGCGCGCACTGATTTGAGTTCTACATAGCGCCGGAAGATATGGAGAACGGTGCGAGCCTCCTCCTCGTTGACCACCAGCTTCCGATCCTTGACGTCATAGCCAAGCGGCGGCAGGCCGCCCATCCACATGCCCTTCTTTTTGGAAGCGGCAATCTTGTCGCGGATACGCTCGCCAGCCAATTCCCGCTCGAACTGGGCAAAGGACAGAAGCACGTTAAGGGTCAGCCGCCCCATGCTCGTGCTTGTGTTGAATTGCTGGGTGATCGAGACGAAGGACACGCCCTTTGCGTCGAAGGCTTCTACGATTTTGGCGAAGTCGAACAGCGAGCGGGTCAGCCGGTCGATCTTATAGACCACGACAACGTCAACTCGGCCTTCGGCAATGTCGCCGAGAAGCCGCTGCAGGGCAGGGCGGTCCATGGTCCCGCCGGAGAACCCGCCGTCGTCATAAAGCGTCGGCAACACCGTCCAGCCTTCATGCTTCTGCGAGAGAATGAAGGCCGCGCAAGCCTCACGCTGCGCGTCGAGCGAGTTGAAAGCCTGCTCCAGACCTTCCTCGGAGGATTTGCGCGTATAGATCGCACAGCGGAGCCTTTTGGCCGAATGTCGGGACTCAACCATTGTCGCCTCCGTTATTTGTGCGAGATGCTCCGCTGCGCACGAGGCCGAAGAAGCGCGGGCCAGACCAATGGGTGCGGGTGATCTTGTTGGCGATCTTGGTGAGGGACGGATAAGTCAAGCCGGCATATTCGAAGCCGTCTTCCGTCACCGTGACGGTGTGGGTGCGGCCATGCCATTCGCGCACCAGCCGGGCACCGGGCTTGAGGCTAAGGGCCGGATCGGCAGCGACTCGGCCTTGGGTGCGAAACATCTTGGCCAGCGTCTTAAGCTTGCGCCGCGTCGACTTGCTGAGCCCGCCATGTTGAAGCTCCTGAAGGCGGTAGCCGATCCCGCGCACGAGTAGATCGCGGCTGAGCCTTGGCGGCTCACGGTGATAGAGCCGGCGCCATTCCTGGCGGAGTTCCTCTAGGCTGGCGTTTGTCGGAACCGGCAACTCCGCCGACTTCGCCGGGTCCGGCCTGGGTCCATCCCCACGCCGCGCGGCAGAATGATGGTGAGATGTATCCATGACTGACCTCCTGTTCCGATGCCCAAAATCGGGCGCTTGCACCACCACAAGCCCGGAACTGAAGCCGGGCCGCGGACGTGCGCGGAACAGAGGTCAGCCTGTCTGTCCGTCTACACCACCAGTGCTCTGTTTGCAGGAGAAGTCCAGCGGAATGTCTCTGGATTTTTGGCGCTCAAAACCAAAACACTTCGCCTCCCAATTATCCAAAGCCGATCTCACTTACGAACCATCGACGGTGCGCCCTCCCGCTAACAACTCCACCCCAACCTCAATTCTTAATCGAGAGATTCAATTTGAATATAACCCGTTAAATCGAATCCAAAAGCCTGCAAGGTATCTGTGCGATCTTATTTTTTTGAGCCAGTCAGATGCGCATCGTCCTCGTTGAACCAATGTGTGGTGCTCGCGGCGGCCTGACGCGCCTGCTGGAGGCGCGTGGCCACGAGCTTTTTTCTTTTGAAGACGGGCGCGAGGGCCTCACGAAAATCGCGACCGACCCCGACGTCGATGCTGTAATTACGAGCGCTCAAGCTGGGTCGATATCGGGCGTCGAATTGTGCTGGGAAGCGCGCCTTCTAGCGGGCCGATTGAGGGCGATTTACATTTTCCTTATAGCGTCTGCCGGCGATGAGATCACAACAGCCGAGGCGCTTGATGGCGGTGCGGACGATGTGATCGAGGACGCGGCGCGCTCAATCGAACTCTATGCGAAGCTACGCGCAGCCGAGCGGATGCTCGCGCTGCAAAGAAAGCTAATACGTTCGGCGACGACGGATCCTCTGTCTGGGGCACTCAATCGTGGTGCATTCTTTGAGGAGATTGCAGAAGCGTGTAGCCAAGCTGGGACCGGACAACCCACGGCGATTGTCGTGCTCGATGTTGATCGTCTAAAGGCGTTGAACGATCGTTATGGCCACGACGTCGGTGACCGTGCAATCAGGGCAGTGGCCAGCGTAGCGCTAAGACGTGGACCGGTCGTGGGGCGGCTTGGTGGGGACGAATTCGCCATCTTTCTAAAAGACTGCAACCTTTCGCAAGCAAGCGAATTCGCCGCAGACTTGCAACGTGACCTCTCCGGACTGAAGTTGGATACGGCAGAGGAGACGGCGCGGGTGACCTGCAGCTTCGGCTTGGGCGAACTATTACCTGGTGACACACCGGACGAAGCCCTGAAGCGCGCAGATATTGGCCTCTACTGTGCCAAGACAGAGGGTCGTAACCGCATAGGGATGGCGCCGAAAAATTCCACCGCAAGCAACCGCGCTCGCTTTAGGGAGCGAGCAAGGCCGTCTCTAGAACTTAGAGAAAGGCGCCGCGGACAGCCAGCCTGCGACGGACTACTGGCACGAGTTTGTGCTGTAATCGATCTGCTCATTGCGACCGGCTTCAGTGAGGAGGTCGCTACACAAATTCTCGCGCGGAAAATGGCCTCAGCCGGCATCCCTTTCCCCAAAAACACTCAATCTGAAAAATGGGATGATTATTTGGTTGCGTGGAGAACCGCGTTTCGGGAGGGCGTCGCAAGCAAAAATGCCCTGGGCGAATACCGCAACGTCGTTGCGGCGATCAATTCAATCCCACCGAAAGATCGCGTGGATTGTGTCCTTGAAAACGATCTATGGAACCGCCGCCGTGCCATGCTCCGCTATCAGCCGGTGTCGGAATTGAATATAGCCAAGGCTTCAGGGGTCCATGCTGGATGAAGCGAACTCCGTCTCAAAAGCGGAAGTTGGCAGGGCCACAGGTCCCCGGACATTTGATTATAGCGCCAGAGCAAGTCCCAGTTGGCCCCTAAGATTTAAAGGCCAAGCATGAAGTTTGGTGCAATCACGGCGTCGCAACCCAACTATCGGCGTTTCAATCCGCTGTTCTTCATCCCGCGAGCGTGGCAGCCGCCGTGGTCCTGGTTTGATTGTCGCCATTCCACAATATCTGTCGAAACAGGCCCCGGTGGGACACGCTCCGCTCCCCATGTCGGCGAGATCGCACAGCTTGCGGCAAGTGTCGTACGGATCTCCATCGTCAGCTGCTGGACCCCGCTAATTATAGCGCCGAACTCTATGCCAATGCACAGCCAACTGAGAGGGTGAGCGCCGCAAAGGCCCTTACATGTCGTGCGGGTAGAGAGTTCATGGGTTTGCGGGACGTGAGTTCATCGGGCACCGAAGGATCGCCAAGTCTATAATATCGGTATCCTAGTCGCGTCGAAGGTACATCTTCACAATGGTTTGCGTCGCACGTGCTCGAATTCAACGCACCAAAAAGGGGCAGAAGAGCAGTGCTGCTATGATTGACAGATTAAAGATGCCCTGGGGCGTCGGCCCCCCTTCTGCGGGCGCCTCGCGTCGGATGTTCCTCTCCCCCGTAGGTTTGGTACTGCTCGGGGTGATTCTTTGCGGCGTCTTTTTCCAACTTTTCGATTGGCTAGCGGAACTGCTGTGGTTCCAGGCACTCGGCTATGAAAGCGTTTTCTGGCGACTTCGCATCTCCGAGGTGGCGATGTTCGCCATCGCGTCCATTCCCGTGTTCATCTATGTGCTGCTCAATCTTTGGATCCTGGACAGGCTGATCGACCTGCCGAGCCTTCTGCGCGGCGGAGGTGCCGCTGGCATACCCCGAAGCTGGGGAGTGGCAACAAACGCGCACCAACTCGTTCTGCTTCTCATTCTTGGATCAGCCGCAATAGCCGCCGTTTTCGGGTTCGTGGCCTCAGGCGAATGGGATCGATTCCTACGCCTCGTTTGGCCTCAGGACTTCGGCACGACAGATCCCATCTACGCGCACGACATTGGCTTTTACCTATTCATATTGCCGTTCCTCAATCTCGTTCAGACGAGCCTCATCGTGCTCACCTTGAGCGGCACGTTGCTGCTTGGATTCGCATACCTTCGGGCTGGCAGTCTTCGATTCAGTGCCAAAAGATACCTAGAGGGGGATCCAAAAGTTCTGCGCCACCTCATTGGCAACAGCGTTCTGCTGCTGGCGGCAGTGGCCTGGGGTTTCTACCTTGACCGGTACGGACTGCTGACCCAATCGGCCGGTGCGGTCTTTGGTGCGGGATATACGGACGTTCACATTGTCCTGCCCGGCTTGTGGGTCGCGCTGGGCGCGACAGTGAGCCTAATTGGCGTGCTGGTCTGGGCCGCTGCGACGGACGCACCGCGTTTCGCAGTGTTGGGAATTGTTGGCTATCTCGTCATTCTGTTGACCGCGTTAGAAGTGATACCGGTGGGTTTCCAGAGTCTGATCGTCGAGCCAAATGAGCTCGAACTCGAGACACCGTTTTTGCGCAACAACATCGCGCTGACCCGAGCGGCCTATGGCTTGGACAAGATTGACGTGCGTTTTCACACCGCCGAAACGAAGTTCGACGCGGCGCAGATGCAAGGGAATCAGTCGACGATCGCCAACATTCGCATCTGGGACCATCGCCCCCTGAGCCAGACTTTCCGCCAGCTTCAACAGATCCGCAGCTACTACAGCTTCAGCGACGTCAACGTTGATCGGTATTGGATCGATGGCGACTATCGGCAAGTCATGCTGGCGGCGCGCGAACTCTCCGCGGATTTGCCCGGCAAAGGCAATAGCTGGGTCAACCGGCATCTCCAGTACACCCATGGTTACGGCTTGGCGATGTGTCTCGCCGCCGAGAAGGACGATCAGGGCGGGCCCGTCTTCACTATCGAGGACCTGCCGCCTAAAGGTTCGCCCTCTGTCTCTCGTCCCGAGATCTATTACGGCACTGAGATGACCAGCTATCAAATCGTGCCGACTGCGGTGAAGGAGTTGGACCATCCCAAGGGAGACGAGAACGTCTACACTAGTTACACCGGCCATGGCGGCGTGCTGCTGGATAGCTTCTGGAAAAAGGCGCTGTTCGCTTGGCAGCAGTCCGACATCGGTATCGTATTGTCGTCCTATCTGTCGCCGCGAAGCCGGATCCAGCTGTGGCGAACGGTCCAGCAGCGGGTTTCGCAGATTGCGCCGTTCCTGAAGCTGGATCGCGATCCCTATCTCGTTGTCGATCAGGGGCGACTCTTCTGGATACAGGATGCCTACACCGTCGCCGACGGGTTTCCCTATTCCGAGCCAGCCCCCGGCGCTGGACTTAGCTACATTCGCAATTCGGTGAAGGTTGTGGTCGATGCCTATGAAGGAGATGTTCGCTTCTATATCATCGATCCGACAGATCCCGTCTTGCGCGTCTATCGCGCGGCATTTCCTGACTTGTTCCGCCCGCTTGATGACATGTCACCTGGCCTGCGCCAACATCTGCGCTATCCCCAGGATCTTTTCGAAATCCAGGTCGACAAATTCAACACCTATCACATGACTGTGCCGCAGGTGTTCTACAATAGGGAGGACGTTTGGGCGCCCCCGCGCGAGCGATTTGCCGGCAACACTATTCAGATGGAGCCTTACTATGTCCTGATGAAGCTACCCGGCGAAAACCGGCTTGGGTTCCTGCTTATGACTCCCGTCACGCCGCGCGACCGCGACAACATGATCGCCTGGATTGCTGCGCGATCGGATTTCCCTGGGTATGGCGAGATGATCGTCTACAAGCTGTCGAAAGATAGTCTCGTCCTTGGGCCGCTTCAGATGGAGGCGATGATCGATCAGGATACGACGATCTCCCGCCAACTCACCTTGTGGGACCAGCGCGGTTCGCGCGTGATCCGTGGCAATCTCCTCGTCGTCCCGGTCGATCAGTCTTTTCTCTATGTCGAGCCGGTATTTCTGTTAGCCGCAGAGACCAACATTCCGCAGCTCAAGCGGGTCATCGTCGGCGACGGCAATCACGTCGCGATGGAATCGACGCTCGCAAACGCCCTCGAAGTCGTATTGGGCGAACAACCGTCGACGTCGGAAGAGATGCCGGAGGCTGCAGCGCCCACATCCGAGGCGCGGGAGGCGCTATCGAAGGCCGACCAAGCCCTCCGGCGAGGCGACTGGGCTGCATTCGGGCGTGAGTGGGAGGAGCTGAAAAGTCTGTTGGAGCGGTGACTCGGAAACTTGGTCATACCCACGAGGGCCCCTATTTCAGAAGCACAATGCGAGAGGTTGAAACCGCGAGCGAGAAGCGATGCCCGCCGGCGGGAGAAGCAGCGACTGCATTCATGCAGCTGGCGGACACATGGCTTAGGATGGCGGACGAGTGGCCTGAAGCCATAGCCGAACAAGGCGATCGAATTGCGATCTCTATTGACTGAAGCCGCTAAGAGCATCAGCTAGTCGCTGACCGTACAGAGGCTTTGACAGGATCCGGGCGCCGGGGAGCTGTTGCTCAATTCGTTCACTGATACCGGGGTCATCGCTGTAAGAGGTCACGAATATTACATCGGTGTCGTACAATTCGCGAAGTTGCCGCGCAGCCTCTATGCCATCACGAGCCCCACTGAGATAAATGTCCATTATGGCGACGTCTGGCGGGGTATCCATGGCCGCCCTAAGTGCCTGTGACGCGTTTGCGGCTAAGGCAAAGACGTTGAACCCCAAAGCCTGCATTTGAGCTTCGAGGTCGAGGGCAATCATGATTTCGTCCTCTACAATGAGGGCGCGTGGAGGAAACCTCTCGGGCATGGCTGGACTCCATTGCATCCCGGCAGTGCCCACGGAGTACTAACGCTGTCGGGCGATGGTTGGTGCCATGGTGCGCAACTCGGTTCCGCTGATTAGCCGGGAACGAGATTGGTCCTCCCCGCGTTTCACCCGATCGATTGGTCCTCCCCGCGTTTCACCCGATCGGTGTCGGTGCTCACTCTCTGCGACCCACGGCAGCCGGTGCCGATGCCGCGTTCAGTGCATCGTGTGGAGAAGCCCGGCCTGACCCCCCGTAGACCGGGCTTCTTCCTTCGCAAAAGCAAGAACAGTGACGACGGCGATCGGGCAACCGTCGTCTTCCTCACCGCATATGCCGACATCGAGACTCTTGAGCGCATCGAAGAACGCGCGCCAGGCGTCTATCGCGACGGCTCGCGGCTTTGCTC